>RHKY01000039.1:0-85000 GCA_008363385.1 Acidobacteriota bacterium
GCTCGCCGCCGGGGCGAGGGCGTCGGCGCGCGAGCAGGAGAGCGGGGCGAGCGTGCAGGTCCAGCCGGTCCCGGAGAAGCCGGTGGCGGTGAGGCCCGCGGGGAGCGTGTCGGTGACGGTGACCGTGCCGGTCGTCGGCCCCGGGCCGACGTTGCTGACCGTGACCGTGTACGTGCCGGGCTGACCCTGGGTGAAGGTGCCGGCGTGGCTCTTCGTGATCGCGAGGTCGGGGAGCTGGGCGATCGTGGTGACGTCGGTTGCGGTGTCGTTGGCGGGATTGGGGTCGCCGGGCGTCGAGACGGTGGCCGTGTTCGTCAGGCTCGCGGGGGCGGTGAGCGAGACGTCCACCGAGAGCGTCAGAGCCGGGTAGCTCGCCGCCGGGGCGAGGGCGTCGGCGCGCGAGCAGGAGAGCGGGGCGAGCGTGCGGCCACGGTGACCGTGCCGGTCGTCGGCCCCGTTCCGACGTTGCTCACGGTCAGGGTGTAGCTCCCCGGCTGTCCCTGCGTGAAGGTGCCCGAGTGGCTCTTCGCGATCGCCAGGTCGGGCTCGGGGTCGAGGATCGTCACCGTGTTCGTCGTCCCGACCGGCTCTATGTCCTCGTTGGTGAGCGCGTAGAAGCTCCCCTGCAGGTCGTCCATCGACACGACACCCGTCGAGGCCCCGACGCCCCTCGTCAGCGTGAACGTCATCACGTCGCCCGCAGAGGCGGTGACCCCGATCCAAGGGAACTCGCACGAGACGGCTCCGCCCGCGATCGGGTCCGGGCTCGGCGTCGCGCCTGCGAAGAGCCCGACGCAGGCCACGTTGCTCACCGTGTAGCCGGCGGGCAGGACGATCTGGAAGTACGCCGCGAACGCCGCGGGGGCGGGGTCGGGTCCCGCCGAGAGCCCCACCGTCCCGATCGTGATCGTGGTCGACGCCCCCTGCGCCATCACCACGCTCGTCGGCGAGAAGCTGGTGCTGGTCGCGGCGCCCGCCGCCCGGGAGACGAGGAGCAAGCTGCTCGCGACGAGGCAGACGACGGTCCTCGAGTCACTTCTCATCACGTTCCTCCGGCCGGAGCGGGTGCTGCGAGACGGGCCGCACGATAGCCGCTCCCGGGTCCTCCCGCAATCGACGACGGCCACCGGGCCGTCTCCCGTCGCTTCGGGCAGAATGGCGGGCACGAAACCCAGGAGGTACACCGTGAGAGCCTCGTCGCTCGCTCGACCCTTCCCCCGCCTGGCGGTCTCGCTGCTCGTCCTCGCGCCGCTCCTCGCACGCCCGGCCGCGGCGGCGTGGCCCGAGCCCGCTCCCCCCCTTCCCGGGGAGCCCCGCGTCGAGGTGGCGCCGATCTCCGAGCGCCAGGCTCCCGAGATGTGCACGCAGCCGGCCAAGCCGACGCTCACCTCCTCGGTGACGAGCGCCGCGCTGAACCAGACCTTCGAGCTCTCCTGGACGCCGGATCCCGTCATCTCTCCCACGTACCAGATCGGCTGGTCGTACACGGGAGGAGCGGTCCAGTTCACCGGGTCCTTCCCGCAGACCTCCGTGAACATGACGATCACGTCGGGGGTCGTGGGGCAGGTGTACACCTACTTCGTCCGGTCCAAGGACCCGTCGTGCGCGCTCTACACGGACAGCAACACGGTCAACGTGACGCTCGTCTCGGGCTCCGGGAGCTGCCAGTCGCCGCCGGCCCCGACCCTCGCCGTCGACAAGCCGAACCCGGCGGTGAACACCACCTACACGCTCTCCTGGCCGGCGGACGCGACCGGGAAGACGGACCACTTCTGGGTCGGGGTCTCGACGTCGGCCTCCGGGACGTACAGCGAGGTCGCCGAGCTGCCGCCGACGACGACGTCACTGACGCTGACCGCGAGCATGGCCAACGCCGGCGCGACGCTCTACTACAAGGTCTGGGCGTACCCGCACGGCGGTAGCGCCTGCGAGTCGTACCGGACCGCCAGCGCGGCGGTCGCCGTGACGATCGGCGGCAGCAGCGCGACCTGCACGCCGGACTCGACGCACCTCTGCCTCTACGGCGGCCGCTTCCGGGTCTCGGCGACTTACAAGGACTACTCGCAGAACACCGGCAACGCCAAGGCGGTCGCGCTGACGGCCGACTCCGGCTACTTCTGGTTCTTCAGCCAGACGAACGTCGAGCTGGTCGCCAAGATCGTCAGCTTCTGCAGCGGGAGCACCGGCGGCTACGGTCTGTACGTCAGCGGGCTGACGGACGTGGAGGTCGTCTTCACCGTCACGGACACGAAGAAGAGCATCACGCGGACCTACCCGAACGCCCTCGGGAACCGGTTCTGCACCGTCGGGGACGAGTGGAAGGTCTGCCCCTGAACGGGGCGGACCCCGAGCCTCAAGGCCGCCGGGAGCCGAGGACCTCCTCGGCCTCCCGGTGGTCCCGGCCCGATGCGGCGAGGGCCTCCAGAAGGAGGCCGTGGCAGACGCGCAGGCGCCGCGAGACCTCCCGGGCGACGTTGAGGACGAGGAGGAGGAAGGCGTCGGCGTCGCGCCGCTTCAGGGCGAGGAGCTCGCGGTAGGGGAGGACGAGGAGCGAGGCGTCCGAGAGCGTCGTGACGGTGGCCGACCGGGGCTGGACGTCGAGGAGCGACATCTCGCCGAAGCAGTCGCCGCGCGACAGCCGTGCCAGGACCAGCTCTCCCTCGCCCGGCGGGGGGCAGTGGACGACGACCTCCACCTCCCCGCTCTCGACGACGAACATCTCGCGGGCCCCGTCCCCCTCGGCCACGACGCGGCTCCCGGCCGGCAGGCGGCGCCGCTCGAGGTGCTCGGCGACGAGCGCCAGGGCAGGCTCCTCGAAGCCCCCGAAGACGGGTGTCCCCGAGAGGAACCCGAGGTCGACGGGCGGGTCTGGAGCGGTGTCGGGCATCGTGGTCGCCCCCGGGGACGGTCGCCGGGGCGTCTCCGAGAACGCCCGGCCGGACCGCACCCGCTGGATCTCGGGTGAGCATAGCGCCGCCCCGGAGCCGGTGTAACGTCCCGGCTGCGTGAACGGACCCGTCGAGCCCTCCGGTCCGCGCGACCTGGCCGGACTCTGGCCGCTGGACCCCTCGGTCGACTACCTGAACCACGGCTCCTTCGGGGCCTGCCCGCGGGCGGTCCTCGAGGCCCAGTCGGCGCTGCGGCAGGAGATGGAGCGGGAGCCGGTCGACTTCCTCTGGAGGCGGCTGCCGCGCCTCCTCGGGGAGGCGCGGGAGGCGCTGGGGGCCTTCCTCGGAGCCGACCCCGACGGGCTGGCGTTCGTCCCGAACGCGACCGCCGGCGTCAACGCCGTCCTCCGCTCGCTCGACCTGGCCCCCGGGGACGAGCTGCTGACGACCGACCACGCCTACGGCGCCTGCCGCAAGGCGCTCTCGTGGGTCGCCTCGCGCGCGGGCGCCCGGGTCGTCGTGGCCTCGGTCCCGTTCCCGATCCGGGGCGAGGACGAGGTCGTCGGGCCGCTCCTCGAGGCGGTCACCCCGCGGACGAAGCTCGTGCTCCTCGACCACGTCACGAGCCCGACGGCGCTCGTCTTCCCGGCCGAGCGGGTCGTCGCGGAGATGGCGCGGCGCGGCGTGGACGTCCTCGTCGACGGGGCCCACGCGCCGGGGACGGTGCCGCTCGACCTCGACCGCCTCGGAGCGGCCTACTACACCGGCAACGCGCACAAGTGGCTCTGCGCGCCGAAGGGGGCGGCCTTCCTCCACGTCCGCCCCGACCGGCGTCGCGGCGTCCACCCGGTCTCGATCAGCCACGCGTACGAACCCGGCGCAGACGGGGCCCGCTTCCGGGAGGAGTTCGACTGGACCGGGACGGACGACCCGACGGCGTACCTGGCGGTCCCGGCGAGCCTCCGGTACCTCGAGTCCCTCGTCCCGGGCGGCTGGCCGGCCCTCATGGCGAGGAACCGCGCGCTCGCCCTCCGTGCGCGGGCGATCCTCTGCGAGGCCCTCTCGGTGCCGGCCCCGTGCCCCGGGTCGATGGTCGGCTCGATCGCGTCGGTGCCGCTGCCGGTCCCCGCGCCCGGGTCGCCGGCCGACGGGCTCGACCACGAGGCGCTGACGGGCTGGTTCCGGGCGCGGGGCGTCGAGACGTGGCTCTCCCCCTGGCCGGGGCCGGCGGGCAAGGTGATCCGCGCCTCGGCGCAGCTGTACAACGAGGCCGCGCAGTACGAGCGGCTCGCTCGGCTCCTCCGCGAGGCCCTCGGACTTGGCTGAGGGGCCGAGCCGGACCGTCCTCGTCGCGGTGATGGCCGGAGCGGTCCTCGGCCCGATCGACGCGAGCATCGTCAACGTGATCCTCCCGACGATCGCGGGCTCGCTCGGCGCCAGCCTGGCACAGGTGCAGTGGGTCCCGATGGTCTACCTCCTGACCGGCGGCAGCCTGGTCCTCCTCTTCGGCCGGCTCGGGGACGTGCTCGGCTACCGGGAGGTCTTCCTCGGCGGCCTCCTCGGCTTCGTCGTCACGTCGGTCCTCTGCGCGGCCGCCCCGTCTGTCCCGGCGCTGGTCGCCGCGAGGGCGCTCCAGGGGCTCACCTCCGGGATGCTGATGTCGGTCCCGCTCGCGATCCTGACGCGGACGTACCCGCCGGCCGAGCGCGGGAAGGTGATCGGCCTGTTCGCCAGCAGCATCTCGATCGGCCTGGCGGTCGGCCCCAGCCTCGGCGGCCTCCTCGCGGCGGCGTTCGGGTGGCGGGCGGCGTTCCTCGTCAACGTCCCGGTCGGCCTCCTGGCGTTCGCCTACGCCGGCCGGGTCCTCCCGAGGTCCCCGGGCACCCCGGGGCGGCTGGACGTGGCCGGCGGGCTGACGTGGCTCCTCTCGCTCTCCTCGTTCCTCCTCTTCGTCAACCGGGCGCAGCAGGAGGGGCTCTCGGGGAGGACGGTCCCGCTCCTCCTCGCCTCGCTCGGCCTCCTCGCGGCCTTCCTCGTCGTCGAGCGCCGGACCGCGGAGCCGATGCTCGACCTCTCGCTCCTCCGTCGCCGGACGCTCGCGGGGGGCTCCGTCGCCGCGGTCCTCAACTTCATGGCGCAGTACGCCGTCGTCTTCGCCACGCCGTTCTTCCTCGCCCGGGTCCTCCACGAGGGCCCCGCGTCGACCGGGCTCGTGATGACGGCCTTCCCGCTGGCCGTCCTCTGCGTGGCGCCCTTCGCGGGCGCCCTCTCGGACCGGGTCGGCACGGTGGCGCCGGCGGCGACGGGGGCGCTCCTCTGCTCGCTCGCGGCGCTCCTCCTCGCGTTCCTGCCCGCCGGGGCGGGCCCCGGGTCCGTGGCGGTTCGCCTGTCGCTCTTCGGGCTCGGGACCGGCCTCTTCCAGTCGCCGAACAACAGCGCCGTGATGGGGAGCGCGCCGCGCGAGCGGCTCGGCGTCGTCTCGAGCCTCCTCGGGACCTCGCGGACGCTCGGGATGTCGCTCGGGATCGCCGCCGCCGGGGCGATCCTCTACGCGCACGTCCCGGCGGCGGCGCTGAGGGCCGCGCAGCTGTCGGCCGGGGACGCCGCCCGGTTCCTCCTCGGGCTGCGCGTGGCGTACGGGGCCGCCGCGCTCTTCGCCGCCGGGTCGGCGCTCCTGTCGGCGGTCAGGTCCGGGCCGCGACCAGGAGCGTGACGTCGTCCTCCAGCTCGAGCCGCTCGGCGTGCCCGAACGCCAGCGCCCGGAGCGACTCGACGACGCCCGAGGCCCCCTCGGACGCCGCGGCGCGGATCGCCTCGCGGACGCTCTCGACGCCGAGGAGCTCGCCTTGCGGCGAGGCGGCCTCGTAGAGGCCGTCGGTGACGAGGACGACGACGTCTCCGCGGTGGAGCGGGGCGATCTCGTGGGCGGCGTAGCTGGCGCCGGGGTCGACGCCGAGGACGAGGTCGGTCGCCTGGTGGCGGTCGAACGCGTCGCGCGCGGGCCGGTAGACGAGCGGGGGATGGTGCCCCGCCGAGACGTAGCAGGCGGTGCCGTCGGGGGAGATCCGGCAGAGGACGAGGCTGATGAAGCCGTCCTGCGGGAGGTCCGGCGTGATCAGCCGGTCGAGCCTCTCCATCAGCCGCTCGGGGTTCGTCTCGCCGAGCCGCAGGGCTCGCAGGTAGGCGCGGAGCGCCGACATCAGGAGCGCCGAGGCGATGCCGTGCCCGGAGACGTCACCGACGATCAGGTCGACCGACCCCCCGGGCGCCAGCATGACGTCGTAGTAGTCGCCGCCGGTGGCCTCGGCCGTCTCCTGCCAGGCGTCGAACTCGAGGGTCGGGACCCTGGGGAACCCGCGCGGCAGCAGCCCCTTCTGGATCCTGCGCGCCAGCTCCAGCTCGCCGGGGAGGACGCCTTCCCTCACGCCGCCGCCTCCTCGACTCCCCCTGCCGGGACGAGGTGCGCGACGCTCGCGGCGTAGTACCGGAGGAGGGGAAGCTCCCCGGGGCGCGGGCGGAGGAGGCCGTCGGCCTCCTCGACGACGCGCCGGAGGAGCAGCATCCTCAGGCCGACCGAGATCGCGTAGTCGCGGTCGCGTCTCGGGACGTGGACGCGGGCGCCGCCGGCCTCCAGCCCGTCGACGAGCCTCACGACCTCCGCCTTCAGCTCCAGCTCGGTGAAGGCGCGGAGGGGGTCGCGAGAGAAGACGCTCGCCACCAGCGGGACGGGGAGGACGGGGACGACACGAGCGATCTCCTCCATCAGGCTCGCGGCCAGCTGCCCGACGAGGGCGAAGCGCTGCTCACGGCCGAGCGCGCGCGGGTCGGCACCCCGCCCGGCGAGGAAGCCCGAGAGCGAGACCGGCGTCCCGATCGTCACCCCCGCGTACCCGAAGCGGTGCCAGCGGCTCCGGGCCATCAGCCAGAGGTTCTTCAGGACGAACGCCGCGGTCGCGAGCGCCGCGCGCCGGGCCCCCGGCCGCTCGGAGGCGGGGTCCAGGTCGAGGAGGAGGGTCCGGTCCTCGAGCGTCCGGTCGTAGTTCAGGCCGACGGGGACGAAGACGATGTCCCTCTCGCCGGCCGGGTCGAAGGAGCGGACCATGTAGTCGAGGATCCCGAGCCGCGGCGGCCGGAGCGCCCCGTCGCGCGTGAGGCCCCCCTCGAGGTAGACCGCCTGCGTGACGCCGCCCGCCGTGGCCATCGCGACGTAGCGCTCCAGGACGCGCCGGTAGAGGGGGTTCCTCGAGTCCCGCCGGATGAAATAGGCGCCCATCGCCCGGAAGAGCGTCTGCAAGGGGAAGACGCGCGCCCACTCGCCGACGGCGTAGCTGAGCGCGGTCCGCTCGGCGACGAGGTACGACACCAGGACGTAGTCCATGTTCGACCGGTGGTTCATCACGAAGACGACGGTCGAGCCGGGGGGGACGCGGGAGAGCTCCTCCTCGTCCGAGGCGACGAGCCGGACGCGGTAGAGGAGGCGCGCGGCGTTCCGCGCCAGCCAGTACCCGACCCGGAAGTAGACGTAGGCGTTGAAGGCCGGGACGATCTCCTCGGCGTACGTCGCCGCGCGGGCGAGGGCCCGGTCGCGCGGCACGCCTTCCTCGCGGGCGGCCGCGTCCACGGCCTCGAGGACCGCGGGGTCGAACAGGAGCCGGTCGATCAGGACCTGGCGCTTCGTCAGCTTGAACGGCTGGATCCGGATCTTCAGCCGCGCGTCGACCTCCTCGAGGACCCGGGTCACACGCCTCTTGACCACCCACTTCGCGCCCGGCAGGAGGAGCCTCTCGACCAGGGCGAGCCCCGCGAGGAGCGCCAGCGCCAGGGCGAGCCAGAGCGGCAGCGAGACGGTCTCGGTCATCGGAGCGGTGTTCGCCGGACGATACAACCGGCCCGGCCGGCCGTCCTAGGAAACCGCGTGCCCGGCCGCCCGGAGCGCTGCGAGGGCCTCCTCGAGCCGCTCCTCCTTCACGAGGACGAGGTCGGTGTCGAACGTCGAGAGGGCGAGGATGCCGACGCCGGCCGCCGCGAGCGGGCCGAGGACCGAGGCCAGGATCCCGGTCGCCTCGAACGGGAACGGCCCGGCGAGCTCCAGGAGCCGCCACCCCGCCTCCGAGCGGGTCCGGGCGGGGACGTGCTCCTCCGGGCAGAGGACCGAGAGCTCCCCCTCGCGGGCGACGACGGCGAAGACCCGGCGTCCAAGCGCCCAGGCGGGGACCGGCGACCCGCCGGGGAAGCGGCAGATCGCGAACCGCCCCGGTTTCAGGGTCAGGCTCAGAGCGGGCACGGGAGGGAGGCTAGCAGCCCCGCCGGCCGCCGTGTCGGCTAACCTCCGGGCGCCGTGAGGATGCACGCCGGGGACGACGAGCGGTTCATGAGGGAGGCCCTGCGCTCCGCCCGGCGGGCCCCGGCCCACCGCGACGTCCCGATCGGCGCCGTGGTGGTCCGGCACGGCGAGGTGGTGGCCCGGGCTCGGAACCGGCGGGAGGCCGAGCACGACCCGACGGCCCACGCCGAGGTGCTCGTCCTCCGCCGCGCGGCGAGGAAGCTCGGCAGCTGGCGGCTCGACGGCTGCACGCTCTACGTCACGCTCGAGCCGTGCGCGATGTGCGCGGGCGCGATCGTCCTCTCCCGCCTCCCGCGCCTCGTCTACGGCGCGGCCGACCCGAAGGCGGGCTTCGTCGGCTCGCTCGGGGACATCTGCCGCGACGGCCGGCTGAACCACAGGGTCGACGTGACCGGAGGCGTCCTCTCGGAGGAATGCGGCAGAATCCTCGTGGAGTTCTTCCGTGAGCGCCGGAAACGATAGGCCCCCCTTCGACGCCGTCACCGCCCCCACCTTCCGTTGCCCCTCCTGCGGCGCCCCCTCGGACCCGGCCGCCCGCTCCTGCCGGCACTGCTCCTCGCTCCTGGCCACGCGCCGGTGCGTCGCCTGCTTCCAGCTCAACCCGAGGGAGGCGGAGCGGTGCACGCGGTGCGGGGCGCTCCTGCCGAAGGAGGCCCTGGCGGCCGGTGCCGCCGGGCCGTGCCCCGACTGCCGGCTGGAGCTCGTCCCGCGCGCCTTCGGGGCCGTCGGGTACGCCGAGTGCCCGAGGTGCGGGGGCCTCCTCCTCTCGGCGGCCTCGGTGGACGCCGTTGCGAAGGACGCCGACACCCGCTCCCGGGTCCGGCTGGAGAAGCCGCCGGAGATCCGCCCCGCGGGCGCGCCCCTCCCCCCCGTGAAGTACCGCCCCTGCCCCTCGTGCGGCAAGCTGATGAACCGGCTCAACTACGCGGGCGGCTCGGGCGTCATCGTGGACGCCTGCCGGGACCACGGCACCTGGTTCGACCGGGGCGAGCTGACCGCCATCGTCGACTTCCTGGAGGGGGGCGGCTGGGACCGGGTGAAGAAACGGGAGCGCGAGCGGCTCCGCGAGGAGGTCCGGAGCCTCGAGAGCCAGAAGAGCTTCAACCAGTCGATCGCCATGCCGTCCAACGAGGCCGAGCGCACCCTGCAAGGCGTCGAGACGATCGGCGAGATGATCGGGTTCCTGGTCTCGCTCTTCCGGAAATAGCCCGGTCTCCCGGCCCCGGGTGACAAGGCCGGGCGGCCGGCGCGTCTCTCCTGGCGTGGAGGGGACGATCGCCACCCTGCCGATCGACACGCCGAGCTCCCGGGCGGCCCCGGGGGACGGGGCCTGGGCCTCGCCCGAGCCGCTCCGCCTCCTCTTCCGGGACGTTGCTGCGGGCAGGGACGAGGCGCTCGGGGAGGTCTACGACCTCGTCGCCTCCCGTCTTCACGGCCTGGCCCTCTGGCGGACCGGGAGCCGCGAGGACGCAGCCGATGTCGTCCAGGAGACGTTCGTGAGGCTCGCCCGGAGCCGGGACGCGCTCCTGGAGATCCGCGACCCGAGGGGCTGGCTCCTCCGGGTTGCCCACCGGCTCGCCGTGGACGCCGCCCGGCGTTCCTCCCGCCGCCCGGGCGAGAGCCTGGACGAGCACCCGGACCTCCTCGCCCCCTCCGGCGACGAGGCCTCCGCCGCCGACGCCCGCCGGGCGGCGGCCCTCCTGTCACGCCTCTCGGCGCCGCAGAGAGAGGTCGTCTACCTCCGGCACTTCGCCGAGCTGACCTTCTCGGAGATCGGGCGGAGCCTCGGCATCCCCACCTTCACCGCTGCCAGCCGGTACCGGCTGGCACTCTTCCGGCTTCGCCGCCTGATGGGAGGTCCCCGATGAACCCCGACCTGGAGCGCCTCCTGAAGGGACTGGCCCCGCCCGCCCCGGACGCCTCGCTCCGCCAGCGGACGCTGGCCCGCGCCCGGCTCGCTCACCCGGCACCTGCGCCTGCCGACGCCTGGCGGCGCGCCTGGGAGAGCCGGCCGCTGCGCCTGGCGTGGGGCACGGCCGTCCTCCTCCTCGTCGCCGCCCACGTCTTCCTCGTCCCGAAGCGTCCGGCGCCGGACGCGAACGTCGTCCGCGGGACGGACCCGCCGGGGACGCCCGGCCAGGACGTCGCCGCCCTCCTCGACCTCCCTCGCCTTCGACCCGGCTACGCCGACGCGGGCTCCGCCTCCGTCGCGACCGCCCCCGTCCGGCCGTCCGGAACCGTCCATCCGCCCCTCGCCGCCGAGGGGCCAGAGAAGGGGAAGAGCTCGTGAACCGCTACCGGATCTCCCGCCCCGCCGCCGGCGTCCTCGCCGCCGCGGGCGTCCTCGTCGCCCTCGCCGTCTTCCTCCCCGTCCGACTCCTCTCCCGGGACGCCGGGACCGCCCAGGCTGCCGCGCCGCCCCCGCCCGCCGCGCAGGTCTCCGCGCCGAAGGCCCTCGACCCGGCGGCGCTCTCCTTCCCTTGCTGGGCCTGCAAGGAGGCCGAGAGCTGGCCGCTCCGCTTCCGGACCGACCTCGACCTCCTCGCCCCGCTCGGGGCGGGCACCGCCAACGCCGGGGCCTTCTTCGGAGCCTTCGCCCTCCAGGGCGGCCCGCGAACCGAAGAAGGGAAGGCGGCCATGAAGCGGGCCGTCGACCGGCCCGGCGTCGGGAAGATCCTGCCCCCCGACGACCCGCTCCTCCTCGAGGCGGAGCCGTGGTGCGACCAGGCCACGCTGGAGCTCTACCCGGAGGTCTTCGCGATCGAGGGCTTCGAGACCCGGATCACGAACCTGAGCCTCGCCCTGACGATGGCCCGTTCCTGGATCGCGCGCGGGCAGGACGCACAGAGCCTCGACGCCGCGCTCGCCGACTTCCGGCGCGTCGTGAGGCTGGGGCGTCTCCTGAGGCAGGAGGACGTCGTCCTGATCAACGACCTCGTCGGGCTCGCCTGCATCCGGATCGGCGCCGAGGCGATCTACGACCGGGCCCGAGCGGCCGGGAAGACCGACCTCGCCCTCGCCGCGTCCGTCGTCGCCTCGGAGGCCGCGCCGCAGAGGCTCCTCACCGCCTCGCGCATCACCGCCATCGAGGTGGGGCCGTACCTGAAGAGGAGCGCCGCAGGAGGCCCGGCGTTCGACCTGCCGGAGGGGTACGTCGAGACGATCCGGACGACGGCGCTGACGGCGCCCGACCGGCGCTTCCGCGGGGAGGCGACGCTGACGCTCTGGGTGATGGCCCGGGCCGCCGGCGAGGCCGACCGGGCCCGCGCGACCGAGACGATCCGCGAGGTCGCCGCCGGGAAGGACCCCTCGATGGCGACGCTCGCGCGGTGGTGTCTCGACCACCCGGCGGACGACAAGGCCGTCGAGGCCGTCGCCGCGCCGGTCCCGAAGTAGAAGCCACGGCACGCCGCCGGGGAGGGCGCCTCGCGTCCCCCCGGCGGCTTCGGCGTCTCGGGGCCGACAGCTCGGCTGGCACGAGTGCAGCGAGAGACCACGGCTGCGGCTGCGCTCGAACCAGAGTGGCGGACAGGGTGGGATTCGATCGGTCTGCGACCGATCGACGATTCGAGGCTGTCTCTTCCCGGGTTCCGCCTTCGCGGAACCCTAGGCGTGGGTTCTCACCCACCCTCACCGCCCTGTAAGGCATGGGCAGTGTCAACGGACGTCGATGGCGGTGAGGGTGGGATTCGAACCCACGGTAACCTTTCGGCTACACCGGTTTTCGAGACCGGCCTGATCAACCACTCCAGCACCTCACCGCGACGCCGGACGGGGGAAAGAGCAGCCGCCTCCGGGCGGCGAGCGGCGGATTATACGCGGTCCGTTCGGGAGCGGTATCGGGGGGTCTGGACGGGATCAGCGCTTGAAGGTGGCCAGGACCCTCAGCTTCGTCGCCCTCGGCCAGTCGAGCGTCTTCACCTTGATCGGGAAGGTGACCGTGTCCTCGGCCTCCATCTTGTCGAGGGTCGCGGACCGCCCCCCTTCCGCGAGGACGCCGCCCTCGTCGTCGAGGAGGAAGACCTGCAGCTTCACCTTGTGGCTGTAGTAGTCGTCGTTCTTGTAGACGAAGCGGAGAACGACGAACGTCTTGTCATCGGGGTCGACGGCCTTGGCCTCGTCCACGTCCTTGGCCTTCGGGTCGTTCTGCGACTCGACCCACAGGAGGGTTCCCTTCTCGTACGTGATGTCGACCGGCACCCGGGCCTCCCGCGGCACGTCGACGAGCTTCTCGACGAGCTTCCCCGCGGCGAGGGCCGGCGAGCCGCCTGCCAGCAAAGCGGCGGAGGCGACGAGGAGAGCTGCCCACAGCGGGCGGGTGGTGGAGCGGAGGCGATCGGCTGTCTTCATCCTGCTGCTATCCCCTGTTCGAAGTGTCGCGAGCCTACTCCGACCCCGCAGGAAGCAAACCTCCTGCCCGCGGTGCCCCGAGCCGGCCTCCGGACCTTGACGGAACGCTCCGGTGAGCGCATGGTACCGCCTCGCCGCTCGCCGGCGCGGACAGGTGTCCGAGTGGTTTAAGGAGCACGGTTGGAAGCCGTGTGTAGTCGAAAGGCTACCGTGGGTTCGAATCCCACCCTGTCCGCCAGTGAGGCTAGAGCGAGACCTTAGCGCCGGTTCAGGCGGACAGGGTGGGTGAGAACCCACGCCGAGGGTTCCGCGAAGGCGGAACCCGGGGAGAGGCCGCCTCGAATCGTCGATCGGTCGAAGACCGATCGAATCCCACCCTCACCGCCATTGACGCCCGTTGCCGCCGCCCGAACCTCTCCGAGCGCTGCCCGGGCCCCCCGACGCAGGCGCCTCGTCGCGGACCGGATGCAGATCCACGGCTGCTATCATCTGCATCGAGAGGCAGATTCATGCGGACGACCCTGAACCTCGACGAGCGGGCCCTCTCGGAGGCGCAGAAGACCGCGCCCGGGAGGACGAAGACCGCCCTGATCAACGAGGCGCTCCGGGAGTTCGCGCGGCGTCGGAGGCTCAGGGGCCTCCTCGAGTTCGAGGGGAAGCTCCGGTGGGAGGGGGACCTGGACGCCCTCCGCAAGCGGAGGCGCTCCCGGCGGTGAGGGTCCTCGTCGACACCTCGGCCTGGGTCGAGTTCTTCAACGGCCACGCGACCCCGGAGCGCGAGGCGGTCGCGCGCCTGCTCGATGGGGCGGACGACGTCTGCACGTGCGGCGTGGTGGTGGCGGAGGTCCTCCAGGGCCTCCGGAAGGACGCCAGCCGGAAGCGGATCGAAGAGCTGTTCGGCCAGATGACGTTTCTCGAGGCCGCCGGGATCTCCTCCTACGTCCGGGCGGCCGAGCTCTACCGCGCCCTGCGGCGGCGGGGCGTCACGGTCCGCTCGACGATCGACTGCCTGATCGCCGTCCTGGCCGAGGAGAACGGCTGCGTCGTCCTGGCGCGCGACCGGGACCTCTCCGCGATCCTCTCGAGCGGCCTCGTCGGGGCGCGGTCCTGGCGTTGAGGCGCCTCCTGCGCCCCGGGGGAGACCGTCCTCCCCGCCCCGGAGTAGAATCCGCGCCCCGGGCCCCTCGCTGAGTTCGGGTCCCGCGCGACGTTCTCCCCCGAACCGTGTCAGGTCCGGAAGGAAGCAGCACTCAGGGGATCGGAACGGGCGCCGCGGATCGCCCGGACTCATCGAGGGGCCCGGAACCGTTCATGACGGGAAGCTACGTCCCCTTAGCCCGCAAGTGGCGCCCGCGGACCTTCGCGGACGTCGTCGGACAGGAGGAGATCGTCCGCGCGCTCGTGAACGCGGTCACCCAGGACCGCCTCGCGCACGCCTACCTCTTCTCCGGGCCGCGCGGCGTCGGCAAGACGACCTCGGCGCGCCTCTTGGCTGCCGCGATCAACTGCCACGCCTCGGACCGGCCGACGCCCAGCCCGTGCGGGACCTGCGCCTCCTGCACCGAGGTGCTCGAGGGGCGCTCCATCGACGCCCTGGAGATCGACGGCGCCACGCACGGCAAGGTGGACCAGGCGCGCGACCTGATCGAGGTGGTCGCCTTCGCCCCCGTCCGGGACCGGCGGAAGGTCTTCATCATCGACGAGGTCCACGCGATCTCGGCCGCCGCGTTCCAGGCGCTCCTGAAGACGCTCGAGGAGCCGCCTTCGCACGCCGTCTTCATCCTGGCGACGACCGAGCGGCACAAGATCCCGGCCACGATCCTGTCCCGCTGCCAGCGCTTCGACTTCCGGCGGCTGACGGACGGCGAGGTGGCCGAGCGGCTGGCCGACATCGCCCGGCGCGAGGGCTTCTCCGTCGGCGACGAGCCGGGGCCCGAGGGCGGGCCGCGGGTCGAGCGGGCGGCGCTCTCGATGCTCGGGGCGGCCGCCACCGGGAGCCTCCGGGACGGCCTCTCGCTCTTCGACCAGGTGGCCGCGCGGGCGGGGGGCCCCGTCACCGCGGCCGACGTGGCCGCCCTCCTGGGCGCGCCGGACCGGACGGCCCTCGTGGCGCTCCTGACGTCGCTCCTGGAGGGGGACCGGGCCGCGGTCCTGGCCGGGTGCGCGCGCCTCGAGAGCGCCGGCGCCGACCCGCGGTCGACCCTCCACGACCTGACCGCGCTCGTGAGGGGGGCGGTCCGGATGGCGGCCGACCCGGCGGCGGGCCCGCCGGCGGGGCTCTCGGAGGAGGGAGCCGCCCGCGTGACCGAGCTGGCGCGGCTGACGCCCTACCCGACGCTCCTCCGCCTCCTGACGCTGACGGCCGAGGGGGACGGGACGCTCCGGCGGTCGGACGTCCCGGCTCTGGCCTTCGAGGTCCTCCTCCTCCGCCTGGCGGAGCTGCCCCGCCTGGTCCCGATCGAGGAGATCCTCTCGGGCCGCCTTCCGCTCCCGCCGGCGGCTGCTTCCGCTCCGGCGGCAAACGGCCTGCCTGCCGCGCCGGCGCCGGTCCCGCCGCCCCCGCCGCCCGAGGCGGTCTCGCCCCGCAAGGCCGAGCCCGCCCACCCGCGCCCGGCGAAGGCGGAGCCCGCTCCGCGCCGGGCCGCCCCGGAGCCGGAAGCCCCCCGTTTCGTCGGGCTGACGCCGCTCGCCGTCGAGCCGGACCCGGAGCCGGTCGCGGACCCCGCCGGGGCCTTCCGCGAGGCGGTGGAGAAGCGGCAGGGCCAGCTGGCGGCCGCCCTGGAGGACGCCTCCGTGCGGGTCTCGGGGAGGACCGTCCGGATCGTCCTCGACCCCCCGAACCCCGTCCTGGAGAAGCGGCTCGCCGAGGGCCCCATCCGCAAGTTCCTCGTCGAGGCGGCCGTGGCCGTCTTCGGGAAGACGGCGGAGGTCGTCGTGGAGAGCGGCGAGCCGGACGGGGGCGACCTGACGCAGGCCGCCGCCACGGCCGACCCGCGGGCGCTGGAGAAGGAGCACCTGAAGCGCCGGGTGACGGGCGACGAGCGCGTCAAGAAGATCCTCGACCTCTTCGGCGGCGAGATCGCCGACGTGCGCCGCGACGAGGGGGGCTCGTGAGCCGCTCCAGGTCCGGGCGGGTCTGACGGGTGACGGCGCTCCCCGCCTTCGAGCGGCTCCTGGCCGCGCTGCAGCGCCTCCCGGGCATCGGCCCGAAGAGCGCGCGGCGGATCGGGCACCACCTCCTCTCGGCGGGCGACGTCGAGGCGGCCGCGCTCGCCGAGGCGCTCCGCGAGGCGCGGGAGCGGACGCGGCGCTGCTCCACCTGCCACTCGCTCACCGAGGAGGACCCCTGCGGCGTCTGCACGGACCCGGCCCGGGACGGCCGGCTCCTCCTCGTCGTCGAGGAGGCCGCCGACGTGGCCGTCCTGGAGCGGACCCACGAATACCGGGGCCGGTACCACGTCCTCGGCGGGGCGCTGGCCCCGCTCCGCGGCGTCGGCCCCGAGGAGCTCCACGTCGCCGACCTCGTCGACCGCGTGGCGGCGGGGGGGGTCGAGGAGGTGGTCCTGGCGACCAACCCGACGGTCGAGGGGGAGGCCACGGCGCTCTACCTGGCCCGCCGGCTGAAGCCCCTCGGGCCGCGGGTGACGCGCCTGGCCCTCGGGCTCCCGGTGGGGGCGGCCCTCGAGTTCGCCGACGACGTCACCCTCTCGCGCTCGCTGGCGGGCCGCCGGGAGGTGTGAGCCGTTGCGGATCTTTACCATCGGGTAGACTTGGGCCGCCCCGGGAGAGGTATGAGCGATTTCCTGCTGTTCGACGAAGAGTTCCACCAGATCAAGGACGTGATCGCGCGGCTGAAGACGGACGCGCAGGCCAAGGTCGTCTTCATCGTCGACAAGAACGGCCAGCAGATCGCCGCCCAGGGGGACCTCGAGTCGCTGGACACCACCTCCCTGGCCTCGCTCACCGCCGGCAACGTCGCCGCCACGGACGGCCTGGCCAAGCTGATCGGGGAGAAGGAGTTCCCGGTCCTGTTCCACGAGGGGGAGCGGGACAACGTCTACATCTCCATCGTCGGGCAGCGCGTCATCCTCGTCGTCATCTTCGACGAGCGCTCCTCGCTGGGCCTCGTGCGGCTGCGCGTGAAGAAGGCGACGGCGGACCTGGAGCGGATCTTCGAGGCGATCCAGCGGAAGGTGGAGCAGGAGAAGGACCGGACGGACATCGACTCCCCCTTCGCCGAGATCACCGACGAGGACATCGACAGCCTCTTCCGGGAGTAGCCGATGACGTTCATCAACTACGCCGCCCGGGAGATCAACTGCAAGATCGTCTACTACGGCCCGGGGCTGTGCGGGAAGACGACGAACCTGCAGTACATCTACGACCGGACGAACCCCGCGGCCAAGGGGAAGCTGATCTCTCTGGCCACCGAGACCGACCGGACGCTCTTCTTCGACTTCCTCCCGCTCGACCTCGGGACGGTCCGCGGCTTCAAGACCCGCTTCCACCTCTACACGGTCCCGGGCCAGGTCTTCTACGACGCCAGCCGCAAGCTGATCCTGAAGGGCGTCGACGGGGTCGTCTTCGTGGCCGACTCGCAGGACGCCCGGATGGACGCCAACGTCGAGTCTCTCCAGAACCTGGAGCGGAACCTCGTCGAGCACGGCTTCGACCTGCAGACGATCCCGTACGTCCTCCAGCTGAACAAGCGGGACCTCCCCACGGCGGTGCCGGCCGACGAGATGTACCGGCAGCTGAACTACAAGGGCGAGCCGACCTTCGAGGCCTGCGCGCCGGAGGGCGTCGGCGTGTTCGACACGCTGAAGGCCGTGGCCAAGCAGGTCCTCCTCGAGCTGAAGAAGAAGTAGGCCCCCCGGGGCGCTTGCCCCGCCCCCCTCGCCGCCGCTACCCTCGGCGCGACGTTCCGGTCATCGTCGGGGAGGAGTGCGATGACGCTGTCGCCGGGGACCCGGCTCGGGCGGTACGAGGTCGCCGAGAGGATCGGCGCCGGCGGGATGGGCGAGGTCTACCGCGCCCGCGACTCTCGCATCGGACGGGACGTGGCCGTGAAGGTCCTCTCTCCCGCTCTGGCGGCCGACCGCGACCGGCTCGAGCGCTTCGAGCTGGAGGCCCGGGCGGCCGGGGCCCTCGCCCACCCGAACGTCGTCCCGGTCTACGACGCCGGGACGCACGACGGCGCGCCCTACCTGGTCTCCGAGCTGGTCGAGGGCGAGACGCTCCGCGCGCTGATGGACGGGCCGGCGATCTCCGCGCGCAGGGCGGCGCAGATCGGCGCGCAGATCGCGCGCGGGCTCTCCGCCGCCCACCGGCGCGGGATCGTCCACCGGGACCTCAAGCCCGAGAACGTGATCGTCACGCGCGACGAGACGGCCAAGATCCTCGACTTCGGGCTGGCGAAGCTGACCGCCGGACCGGCGGGGGCGGGGAGCGCGCCCCTCGTCTCGCCGGAGGGGCTGACGACCCCCGGGATGGTGGTCGGGACCGTGGGCTACATGTCCCCCGAGCAGGTCCAGGGGCTCCCGGTCGACCACCGCTCCGACCTGTTCGCGCTCGGGGTGATCCTCTACGAGATGCTCTCGGGGCGTCGCGCCTTCCAGGCGTCGACGCCGGTCGGGACGCTCAACGCGATCCTCGACTCCGAGCCGGAGGACCTCGCGGCGCTGCGCGACGACCTGCCTCCCGGGCTGGCCCGGATCGTCCGCCGGTGCCTCGAGAAGCGGCCCGAGTGCCGGTTCGAGTCGGCGACGGACCTGGCCTTCGCGCTCGAGGAGCTGGCCCTGCCGCCGTCCGCCGTGGCGGCCGGGTCCCTCGCCGCGCCGAAGGAAGGCCCGCCCGCCGCCAGGCCCGCCCGGCGGTGGAGGCGGTCCGCGCTCCTCGCCGCCGGCGCCGTCGGGCTCCTCGCGGCGGGGGTCCTCGCGGGAGGCCGGCTCGCGCGGCGGCCCGCGCCCACGTACGAGGCTCTGACCTTCGCGCGGGGCGTCGTCGTGTCGGCGCGCTTCTCGCCCGACGGGCAGACGGTCGCCTACGCCGCGGCCTGGGAAGGGCGGGCGCCGAGGGTCTTCCTCAAGCGGCCCGAGAGCCTCGAGGCGCTCGCGCTGGACCTCCCCGAAGGGGTCCTGGCCGCGGTCTCGTCGGCCGGCGAGCTGGCGCTCCTGACGGGCCTGCACCGGACGGGATCGGGGGTCCTGGCCGGGACGCTCGCCCGCGCGCCGCTCTCTGGGTCCGCCCCGCGCGACGTCGCGAGCGACGCGACGTACGCCGACTTCCCGCCCGACGGCAAGGCGCTCGCGGTGATGCGGGAGGTGGGGCGGGCGACGCGGATCGAGTACCCGCCCGAACGGGTCCTGTACGAGACGACGACGGGGGGAGCGAGCGGCCTGCGCTTCTCGCCAGACGGGCAGCTCCTGGCCTTCTTCGACCACCCTCTGAAGTCCGACGACCGCGGCGCGGTCGCCGTCGTGGACCTCCGGGGCGAGAAGCGGGTCCTCTCGGACGGCTGGGACCGCCTCGACGGGCTCGCCTGGTCGCCCGACGGCCGGGAGGTCTGGTTCACCGGGACGCGGCCGCCCAGCGACGACGCGCTCTTCGCCGTCGGGCTCGACGGACGGGTCCGGCTCGTGGCCGCGGTCCCCGCGAGCCTCCTCGTCCACGACGTCTCCCGCGACGGCCGCGTCCTCCTGGACCGCGACGACCGGCGGGCGGGGATCGTCCTGAAGCGGCGGGGCGAGACGGCCGAGCGGGACGTCTCGTGGCTGGACCTCTCCTTCATGACCGACCTCTCGGCCGACGGGAACGTCGTCCTGTTCAACGAGAACGCCGAGGCGGCCGCGGAGGGCTACTCGATCTGCCTGAGACGGGGGGTCGAGGAGGCGCCGGTCGTCCTCGGGGTCGGGCGCGGCTACGCCCTCTCCCCGGACGGCAAGTGGGTGGCGGCCAGCCGCGCCGCCGCCGGCTCGCCGCTCCTCCTCCTGCCGACGGGGGCGGGACAGCCGCGACCGCTGGCCTCCGGGAGGATCCACCTCGAGAGCGCGGCCTTCTTCCCGTCGGGGAGGGAGCTGCTGCTCGTCGGAGCCGAGCCGGGAAAGCGCACGCGCCTCTTCCGGCTCGCCCTGGACGGGGGCGCTCCCTCGGCGATCTCGCCGGAAGGGGTCGTCGCGAACCTCTTCGGGGGTGTCGCGATCTCGCCCGACGGCGCGTGGGTCGCCGCCGTCGGGCCGGACGGCGGCGCCTGGCTCTACCCCGCCGCGGGAGGCGAGCCCCGGCCCCTTCCGGGGCTCCTCCCCGGGGAGCTCCCGATCCGGTTCGCCTCCGACGGGGCCTCGCTCTTCGTCGCCCCGCGCGGCGAGCCGCGCCCCGTCATCTCGCGCGTGAGGCTCGTGGACGGGGCGAGGGAGCCGTTCCGCCAGCTCGTCCCGGCCGACCCGGCCGGCTTCCACGCGATCTACTCGATCGTGGTCACGCCGGACGGCGAGGCGTACGCCTACACGTTCACCCGCCGGCTCTCGCGGCTCTTCGTCGCCCGGGGGCTCTGACCGGAGCGCTGCCGCTACGTCGCCGGCTTGCGGTAGAGGTAAGCGGCGTCCAGCGTCCTGACGCCCTCGTCGTCGCCGACGACGTACTTCTGCCCGCTCCAGATCGAGGCGCCGGCGGTCCGCCCCCGCGCGTCGACGGCGTAGAAGGTCACGCCGAACCTCGGGCGCCCCTGCGCGTCCCGGTGGCGGGGGACGAGGTGCGTCTTCTCGGCGATCCGCGCGAGCGCGACGAGACAGGCTTCCTCGGGGGACTTGCCCTTCCGGAGCTCCTCGACCACCGTGTGCGAGCCGCACGTGACGAGGTTGGCCTCGCCCCGCCCCGTCGAGCCGCACGCGCCGACGCCCCCCTCGGCGTAGAGGCCGGCGCCGACGACGGGCGAGTCCCCGAGCCGGCCCGGGATCTTGAAGAAGAGCCCGGAGGTCGTCGTCACGCCGACGAGCTCCCCCTTCGCCGAGCGGATCGACAGGTGGATCGTCCCCTGCGGGCGGAAGAACTCGTCGCCGTGGCGGCGTATGAACTCGCGGATGACGGGGTCGTCCGCCTCCTTCCCCGACTCGACCCAGTCGTCCGAGTCGGAGAGGCGGTCCTTCCAGTAGCGGTAGATCTTCCGCGTCTTCTCGGTCAGGAGGTCCTCGTCGGGGAAGCCGTGCGCCGTGGCGAACCGGCGCGCCCCCTCGCCGACGAGGAAGACGCGGTCGGTCCGGTCCATGACGAGACGGGCCACCTTCGAGGGGGTCTTCACGCCCCGCAGGGCGCCGACGGCCCCGGCGCGCATCGTCCGGCCGTCCATGACGGCGGCGTCCAGCTCCACGACCCCGTCCTCGTTCGGGATGCCGCCGTAGCCGACCGTGTAGTCGTCGGGGTCGAGCTCGACGACGTTCACGCCCGCGATCGCGGCGTCGAGAGGGTCCTTCCCTTCGATCAGCGCCTGCCGGGCGACCTTCGCTGCCTCGACGCCGTTGTGGGAGGTGACGATCCGCAATCCGGCGGCCGGCGCGGCGGCGGGGGCCGCCGGCTCGTCGGCTCCGGCCGGCAGCGCCGCGCCGACGCCCGCGAGCGCCGCCGTGCCGATCAGGTCGCGGCGGGTCGGCCTCGGATCCGCCACCGGCTCACTCTTCGGGGAGCTCGGGCTCCTCGCTCGCGGTCCTCACGCCGCCGGGAAGCGCGTGCTCCAGGACGATGTCGGCGAGGCGCTCGGCGAAGGAGGAGCGGGGGAGGACGCCCGCCAGCCCCAGGGCGTCCGCCTTCTCCTTGAGGTCCTTGCGGACGTGCTCGAAGTAGGCGTAGACGGGGATCTCGCGCGTCGAGGCGCCCTTCCGCCAGGCCGCCAGGGCGGGGAACGGGTCCTTCTTCAGCGCGAGGTCGGCGAGGAGGACGCCCACGGACTCCGCGGGCGCCGCCCCGGCCAGCTCGGCGGGGTCCGAGACGAAGACGACCCCGGCCTGGGCCGACCGGACGGCGTGCTCGATCTTGGCTCTCCAGAAGAGGTCGTCGACGAGGGCCACGACGGTCTTGTGCAGCACGAGGCTCCTCCGGAAAGGCTTATTCCGCCCCGTCGGACGATCGACACACGGGAGCGCAGCAGCAGTATACGGCGGCCCCGGCGGCGCCGGCCCGGGACCGGAAGGCGCTCCGGATTCGACAGTTGCGCCGCGGGGTGTCACACTTCCCGTTTGGCATCCCCCACCTTTCCGTGACGAGAGGATGTTCGCGAGATGAGCGAGACGCCCCACAAGCCCGTCGTCCCCGACGAGACGACGATGACGGAGTTCACCGTCCGTGCCCTCCTCCTCGGCCTCCTGATGTGCGTGGTCCTGGGAGCGGCCAACGCCTACCTCGGCCTGAGGGCCGGGATGACGATCGCCGCCACGTACCCGGCCGCGGTCATCGGGATGGCGGTCCTCCGGGTCGTCAAGGGCTCCCTCCTCGAGGAGAACTTCGCCCGGACGGTCGGCTCGATCGGCGAGTCCGTCGCCGCCGGCGCGATCTTCACCATCCCGGCCTTCGTGATCCTCGGGATGTGGAAGTTCGAGTCGTTCACGTGGAAGGAGTACCTCACCTCCACGGCGCTGATGATGCTCGGCGGCATCCTCGGGATCCTCTTCGTCACGATCCTCCGGCGCGTGATGGTCGAGGACCGGTCGCTGCCGTTCCCGGAGTCGGTCGCCGCGAGCGAGATCCACAAGGCCGGCCAGCGCGGGGCCGACGCCGCCGTCCAGCTCTTCAAGGCGATGGGGGTCGGGGCCCTGATCAAGCTCCTGGGCGACGCGGGGGTCTTCCGGGCCTCGAACGACTTCCACCTGGCCGTCGGGAAGCTCAAGGAGAGCTTCGTGAGGCTCGGCCTGACGAAGGACGCCCACCAGATCGGCGCGGGCGGCGTGACGACGATCTCGGCCCCGGCGGCCACCCCGGCCTACCTCGGCGTCGGCTACATCATCGGCCCCGAGCTGGGCGCCCTGAACTTCGCGGGCGGGCTCCTGGCGTGGGGGCTCTTCGTCCCGCTCCTCGTCTTCTTCCTCGGGCCCCACCACATCGGCGACTACACCGGCGCCGACGGGGCGCAGGACTGGGCGGGCCTGGCGGGCCACCTCTACCGGTACATCGTCCGCCCGATCGCGGTGGGCGGCATGCTCGTCGGGGCCTGCTTCACGCTCTGGAAGATGCGGAAGAACCTGGTCCTCGGCATCAAGCGGGGCGTGGCGGACGTGAAGAAGTCGGCCACGGCGGCCGAGACGTCGCTGAGGACCGAGAAGGACCTCGCGTTCCGGACGGTCCTCTTCGGGATCGCGGTCGTCTTCCTCCTCATGGTGGCGCTCTACTTCTACTTCACCGAGATGGTCCTCGGGGCGATCCTGGCCGCGGTCGTCATGCTCGTGACCGGCTTCTTCTTCGCGGCCGTCTCGGGGAACCTCGTCGGCCTGATCGGCTCGTCGAACAACCCGATCTCGGGGCTGACGCTCGCCACCACGATCGTCGCCGCGCTGACGATGGTCATCGTCGGCGTGAAGGGCCCGGCGGGGGTGGCGGCCGTCCTCGGCGTCGCCGCGGTCGTCTGCGTCTCGTCGGCCGTGGCCGGCGAGATGCTGCAGGACCTCAAGGTGGGGCACATCCTGGGCGGCACCCCCTGGAAGATGCAGCTCGGCGACATCCTCGGCGTCCTGATGGCCGGCCTCGTCCTCTTCTTCCCCCTCTACCTCCTCCACACGTCCGACGTCGCGGCGAACCCGGGGACGGGCGGCTTCGGCGGCAAGAACCTCCCCGCGCCGCAGGCGGGCCTTATGGCCGCCCTCTCGCAGGGGATCGTCGGCGGCGAGATGGCCTGGCCCCTCGTCATCGTCGGGATCGCGATGGGGATCTCCCTGATCCTGATCCGGGTCAAGAGCCCGATGCTCTTCTCGGTCGGGATGTACCTGCCGCTCGAGACGACGTTCGCGATCTTCATCGGCGGCCTGATCCGCGGCCTCGTCGACAAGCTGACCGTCTCGCGCGGGCACAACGACGCGCAGAAGGCCCGCGTGGAGAACGCCGGCGTCCTCGCCGCCTCGGGCCTGATCGCGGGCGAGGCGCTCATGGGCCTCTGCGTGGCGGGCGTCGTCGCCTACCGGACCGGCTACCTGAAGATCGGCGCCGACCAGGCCCCCTTCCCGCAGGTGCCGGGCTTCTCGGCGATCGCCCCCTGGCTGGCGATCCCGGTGATGGCGATCCTGGCCCTCTACCTCGTCCTCGTCCCGCTCCGGAAGGCCGGGGCGGCCGACGAGCCGGCGCCTCCGACGGCCGTCATGTAGCCCCGCTCCTCTTCCCGGGTCTTCCTCGACGGGCCGCGGGCGACCGCGGCCCGTCGGCTTGTCCGTCCCGGGTGTGCCAGACTCGGCCCGTGGCGCAACGCAACGGCGACGTCGACGCCGCGCGCCGGGCCCGCGCGCGGAAGGGCCTCCTCGTCTACTTCGCGGTCCTCGTCCCGCTCAGCGCCGCGGTCGAGGGGGCGATGCTCTCGACCGGGAGGCCGATCGGCGAGTCGACCCTCCTCGTCTTCCTCCTGATGTGGAGCCCGGCCGTCGCCTCTGCCGTCGCGCGGCTCGTCCTGCGCGAGGGGATCCGCGATGTCTCGTTCCGGGTCGGGGGGCGGACGGGCCTCGCGGCGCTCGGTCTCGCCTGGGTCTACCCTCTCCCGGTGGCGCTCGTGGCCTACGGCGCCGCGTGGGGGAGCGGCCTGGCGGCGTTCCGGCTCCCCTCCGAGCTCGCGGGCCTCCCCCTGGGATCGCCGTTCCTCGCCCTCGTCCTGACGATGGCCACGCTCGGGACCCTCCTGTCGTGCCTTTCGGCCGCGGGCGAGGAGATCGGCTGGCGGGGGTACATGCTGACGCGCCTCGTGGAAGCCGGAGTGCCGCAGCCGGCCCTCCTCTCCGGCGTCCTCTGGGCGGCCTGGCACCTCCCGCTCATCCTCTCGGGACAGTACGCCGCCGGGCCGAAGCCCCAGCTCTCGGCCGCCGCCTTCGTCGGGACGGTCGTGGCGATCGCCTGGGTGATGGCCCGTCTGAGGCTGGAGAGCGGGAGCGTCTGGCCGGCGGTCCTCCTCCACGGCTCCTGGAACGCCGTCGTGCACGGGGCGTTCGACGCCTCGACCGCCGAGCCCGGGATCTGGGTGGGGGAGGGCGGCCTCCTCGTCCTCCTCGTCAACGGAGCGCTCGCGCTCCTGGTGGTCCGGGGGCGGTGGCCGTTCCGCAGGTCCCCCGCGGAGGCCCCGTTCGGCGGCCACGGGACGGGCGCGGCGTAGACCGAGGTCAGCGCCGGGGGCCGGCGCCCAGGAGCGGAAGGAGGGTCGCCTCGAGCCGCGCGTAGAGCGCCGCCGTCGCCTCGACGTCCCGCCGGCAGTACTCCAGGATCTCGGGGAGCCGCCCCTGCCGGTACGCCTCTCCGACGACGTGCCCGTGCATCTCGCCGCTCTTGGGCGACGGGATGCCGAACGCCACGCACGCGGCGTGGAGCGTCGGCGTCTGCGCCCGGTCGACGGCGCCGAAGAACGTCAACGCCTCCTTCAGGTCGACGTGCTCGGCGAGCGAGTAGCGGTAGCCCGTGAGGTTCCGCGAGGGGGCGACGCCGTGAACGGCGCTCCTCACGGAGAGGAAGGGGCCGTCGAAGGTCCGGCCGTTGTACGTGACGACGCGGTCGTACCGGGCGAGGTCCGCCCAGAACTCCCGGAGCATCTCCGCCTCGGACGTTCCGACGCGCTGGAAGAGGCCGTCCGGGGAGACCGACTCGGCCCGCTCCGGCGCCTCGTACCAGACCTTCCCGCGGCCCGTCGCGGGGTTGAGCATCGCGACGACGATCACCTTCGCCGCGTAAGGGGAGAGAGAGCGCCACTCCTTCTTGGCCCGGTACTCCGCCCCCGTCGCGGCGCCCCGCGTCAGCCAATCGCGGAGCATCGGGTCGAGGTCGAGCCACGGCAGGCCGACCGTCTCGACGTCGAAGACGACGGTGCTCACGTCCCCCCCGCCCCTCACGGCGCCGCGGGCGCGTCGGCGCCGGGCGCGGGCTCCGCCGCGGGCGGCGGGACGGCCCCGAGCCGCTCGGCGATCCAGTCCAGCGCCGCCGCGCGTGTGTCGGGGTGCTGCTCGAAGACCGCCAGGTTGTGGGCCGCGCCCGGGACGAGGACGAGGCGCTTCGGCTCGCGGCCCGCCGCGTCCAGGGCCCGGGCCGAGGCCTCCCGCCCCGGGTCCTCGACGGCGGCCACGAGGAGCGTGGACCTCGGCTCGGGGAGCGTCCCCCCGGAGAGGTCCGCGAGCTTCTCGGCGTTGGCCGAGACCGCCACGGCCGCGTCGGCCCACCCGCGGGCCGCCGCCAGGACCGCGAGGTTCCCCCCCGCGGACAGGCCGACGACGCCCACGCGCGGGGCGCGGGCGCGGAGCCAGGCGCAGGCGGCCTCCACGTCGCGGGGGAAGCCGTTCGGGTCGGAGAGGAGGCGCGGGACGAGCTTGACGCTGCCGCCCGCGGCCCGCCGCGTCGACTCGCCGTGCCCGCGGAGGTCGATGGCGAGCGCGGCGAGGCCCTTCTCCGCCCAGGCCGGGAGGAGGTCCGCCCACTCGCGCCGCTCGCGCGAGAAGTCGTGGAGGAGGAGGACGGCGGGGGCGCCCTGGCCGGCCGGCGACGGCCGGAACGTCCCCGCGAGCGTCACCCCGTCGGACGTCGGGAAGGTGACCTTGAACGGGTCGGGGGGCCTCGGGACCGCCGTCGGCGTCGGGGCCTTGCGGCGCTTCTTCTTCTTCGTCGCCGCCCCCGCGTCCGGCGCCAGGAGGGCGCCGAGAAGCAGGGCGGCGGCCCCGAGGGCCGCCGCTCTCTGCAAGCGGGGTCGGGAGACGGCCGTCACTTCGGCCGGAAGCCGCTTCCGAAGAAGAAGAGGACGTGGTCGTGGGCGTAGTGGACGAGGAGGAACGACAGGACGACGGCGTAGTAGCTCGGCTCGGCCGGGAGCTTCAGGAGGACCGTCAGGAGGAGGATCAGGAGCGTTGCGCCCGTCGTCAGGAGGAGGTTCCAGCCGTAGTACTTGAAGAAGAGGCCGGGCCGGGCCATCCGCTGCACGAGGCCGGAGCCGACGCCCCCGGAGGCGTTGTCCTGCTGGAGGATCAGGAACGTCAGGCCGAGGTACTGGAACGAGTGCCAGGCGTTGAAGCCCTGGAAGGAGACGGACAGCTCCGGAAGGCGCGTGACGGCGAGCGCCACGCCGACCGTCAGCGCCATGAAGCCGACGTACGGGAGACCGACCTCGCGGCGCCGGACCTGGTTCACCGTCAGGACGATCCAGGCGGCCAGGAGCCCCGCCGTCAGGACCGCGAAGGAGTGGGCGAACCAGTCGTGCTTGAGGAACGGCGGGAACCAGAGCACGACCTCGCCGATCCGGAAGGTCCCCGCCACGTGGCGGTACATCGCGTAGCTGTAGAGGGCCGAGCCGATGACCGAGAAGTCGAGCAGGCGCTGCCACGCCCGGGCCGCCCCGCCCTTCTCGCGGTAGAGGTAGGCGATGTAGGAGGCCTGGTCGCAGACGTGGATCGAGGCCCAGGTGAAGAAGAAGGTCAGGAGCCAGGGGAAGGCGAAGACGGCCCCCAGGACGACCAGGGTCGGGACGACGACGACGGGCGCCCAGGTCACGGCGGGGTGCAGCTGCCTGAAGCGCGGCTCGAAGACCGTCTTCAGGAAGGTGGCGTACATGTGGGGCCCGCCGATCAGGAGCGTGATCAGGAGGTCCACGGCCCCGGCGGTCGTGTGGCCGATCGTGTGGACGAGGGGCGGGACGGCCACCAGGACGGCCGAGAGGGTGAGCCATGTGAGGTCCCATCGGGGCGTCAGCACCCAGCTCCGGGAGGGGGTGGGGGCGCTCAGGACGGTCGAGCTCATCGCGGACTCCTCGAGCCGCGGAGGATAGCAAAGGGAATCGGGCCTCCGGCCTCGCCGGACGGCGTCCGCCGGGGGTCGAAATAGAATGAGTGCATGACCGACGTCGTGTCCGCGCCCGGGCCCCGGATCCCGGACGACCTCGAGGGGGCGATCCGGGAGCTGAAGGCGGAGCGGGACGCCGTCGTCCTGGCCCACTACTACCAGGAGTCCGAGCTGCAGGAGATCGCCGACTTCGTCGGCGACTCGCTGGAGCTGGCCCGGAGGGGGACGAAGGCGACCCAGTCGGTGATCGCCTTCTGCGGCGTCCACTTCATGGCCGAGACGGCCAAGATCCTGAACCCCGAGAAGACCGTCGTCGTCCCGGACCTCGAGGCGGGCTGCTCGCTGGCCGACGGCTGCCCGGCGCCGCTCTTCGTCGAGTGGCTCAAGAAGTACCCCGGCCACACGGTCGTCAGCTACATCAACTGCTCGGCCGCGGTGAAGGCGCACTCGGACGTCATCGTCACCTCCTCCTCGGCCGAGGTGATCCTGAGGCAGATCCCCGACCCGGTCGTCTTCGCCCCGGACCGGAACCTCGCGGCGTGGGTCGAGAAGCGGCTCGGCCGGAAGTTCGTCGTCTGGCCCGGGACCTGCGTCGTCCACGAGACCTTCTCGGAGAGGAAGCTCGTCGAGCTGACCGTCCGCCACCCCCACGCCGAGGTGATCGCCCACCCCGAGTGCGACGAGCGGGTCCTCCGGCTCGCGTCCTTCGTCGGCTCCACGTCGGCGCTCCTGAAGCGGGTCGTCGAGTCGGAGAAGCGCTCGTTCATCGTCGCCACCGAGGAGGGGATCCTCCACCAGATGCGCAAGGCCGCCCCCGGCAAGGAGCTGATCGCAGCGCCGCCGGACGAGTCCTGCTCGTGCAACACCTGTCCGCACATGAAGCGGAACACGCTCGAGAAGCTCTACCTCGCCCTGCGCGACCTCGCCCCGAGGGTCGAGGTGCCCGAGGAGGTCCGCGTGAGGGCGAAGAAGCCGATCGACCGGATGCTCGAGATGACCTCCGGCCTCGCGCTCTCCCCGGTCGCCGGGCGCTCCTGAGCGATGAGCGGCTCCGATACGGCCCCTTCCTGGCGGGGACGAGTCCCCTGGGCGCTCCTCCTGTCGGGGGCGGCGCTCCTGGGGCTGGGCCTCGCCGCGGCGCGGCGCTTCCTGCCCGAGTGGCGGCCGCTCCCGCCCGCGGACGCGGCGTGGGCAGGCCGCCTGGAGGAGCACGTGAGGTCGTTCGGGGGGACCCTCGTGAGGCCGCGCCTCTCCCTGGAGGGCGGGGTCTCGGAGAGCGACCGGTACGAGCAGGCGTTCCGGCTCCTCGGCCCGCGCGGGACGGAGTACCTCGCCTCGACCGGAGACGCGGTGCGGCACCGGGTCGACGCGGTGCTGGAGGTCCCCGGCGCCGGCTCCGGCTCGCTGGAGGTGGGATACGCGCCCGGCGGGGGGGCGCGGAGCGTCTCGTGGATCCCGGGCGGCGTGATCCCGCTCGGAGCCGTCGACGACAAGGTGAAGGCGGCGCGCGAGAGGGTGGGCGACGAGCTGGCGAAGCTCGTCGCGGGGGGCCTTCCCCTGGACGCCGGGGAGGTCACGTACACGAGCGGGAACGTCCCGGTCCGGATCCAGGAGCTCCCGCCGCCTCCGGACGGCGGCCCGAAGGAGGTGGTCGTCCGGACGGAGGCGGCCAACGGCGTGTCGGCCTCCCGCAGCCTCGCCGACCCCGAGCTGACCCTCCGCCTGTCGCCCGACCGCGTCCTGTCGAAGGTCCTCGTCCGGCTCGTCCCGGCCGTGGCGACGGTCCTCGTCGTCCTCGTCGTCTTCGGCGTCCTCCTCTACCGGCGGAGGCTCGGCGTCCGCAACGGGCTGGGCCTGGCGGTCCTCGTGACGCTGACGACCGTCCCGGTCATGCTCGCCGCGCCGGGGCCCTCCGGCGTCGTCTACTACAAGCTCCTCGGCCTCGTCCTCGTCGCGCCGTACCTGGCGATCTCCTGGGCGGCGGCCGAGTCGCTCTTCCGCGACACGACGCCCGGCTTCACGACGTCGCTCGACGCCCTCTTGGCGGGGCGCCTCGGCCCGCGCGGCGGGCGGGCGCTGCTGGCGGGCCTCGGGGCGGGGGCGGCGCTCGCGGGAGGGCGTCTCCTCGTCCTCTCGGCCGCCGCCGCCAACGCCGACGGCGCGCTCCGTCCGCTCCGGGCCTCGTTCGGGCTGCCGTTCTTCGGGCTGACCACGAACCCGTTCCTCGAGGGGCCCGGCGAGGCCTGCAGCCTGATCCTCGCGGTGGCGCTCCTGAGGCTCGTCCTGCCGCGCCGGTGGGCCGACCCCGCGGGCGGCCTGGCCTTCGCCCTCCTGACGGCCGGGGCGGCGCCGGTCTCCCCGTGGCTCGCGGCGCTCCTGTTCTCGCTCCTCCTGGGCGGGGCGTACCTCCTCGTCCTGAAGCGCTGGGGCTTCGCCTCGCTCCTCGTCGCGGCGACCTCGGCGTCCCTCCTCCGCGACGCCTTCGCCGCGGCGCACCTCCTCCCGAAGACCGCGATCCCGTTCCTCCTCGCCGCGGCGTCGCTCCTGGTCCTCGTGGCGGTCGGCGTCGCCGGCGTGCGGCGGTCGGAGCGCGAGGACGAGGGGAAGGTGGACGCGCCGGAGTACGTCAAGCGCCTCGAGAGCGAGCGTCGGGTCCGGTACGAGATGGACCTCCTGGCCCGGATGCAGCTCGCCCTCCTGCCCGAGAGGGCGCCCCAGGTCCCGGGGCTCGACCTCGCCGCCAGGACCGTCCTGGCGACGGAGGTGGGGGGCGACCTCTACGAGTTCGTCACGGACGGCGGCGGCGGGCTCTGGGTGGCGGCCGGGGACGTCTCCGGGCACGGCTACTCGTGCGGCATCCAGGGGGCGATGGTGAAGGCCGCGCTCCTCTCGCTCGTCGGCGACGGGCGCTCGCCCGGAGCGGTCCTGGGCGAGATCGACCGGGTCCTCAGGCGCGCGGGCCGGACGCAGCTGTTCACCTCTCTCGTCCTCCTCCGGGTCGACCCGAAGACGGGGCGGGGGGTCCTCGCGAACGCGGGGCACCCGTTCCCGATCCTCCTGTCCGAGGGGCGCTGCACAGAGATCGCCGTGCCGGGCCTGCCGCTCGGGCAGGGCCCGCCCCGGACGTACGCCGACGTCGGCGTCGAGCTCGCCGAGGGGGCCTCGCTCGTCCTCGCCTCCGACGGCCTCTTCGAGGGGACGGACCGCTTCGACGACCCGTACGGCTACGAGCGGCCGGCGGCCGTCCTGTCGAGCGTGGGGCTCTGGCGGCGTCCGGCCGAGGCGATCGTCGAGGCGCTGATCGCCGACTGGAGGCTCCACGTCGGCCAGGGGGCCCCGCCGGACGACACGACGATCGTCGTGGTGAAACGCCCGTCGCTCGCCTGGTAGGAGCGGCGCCGCGGGAGGCGCGGCGCCCCTTGCCCCGCGCGGGGCGGCGTGATAACGGAGCGAGAAACCCGCTCGCCGAGCGGACTTGCGCCCCGTTGATCGATCCGCGCGAAGGGCGGAGGATGCCCGCGCCATGAAGATCGCGTTCATCGGGACGCACGGCGTCGGGAAGACCACCCTCTGCTACGACCTCGCCGCGGCGCTCAAGCGCCGGGACCTCTCCGTCGAGCTGGTGCGCGAGGTGGCGCGGGAGTGCCCGCTGCCGATCAACCGCGAGACGACGCTCAAGGCCCAGGAGTGGATCCTGCACACCCAGATCGCCTGGGAGCTCCACGCCGAGGCCAAGGCCGAGGTCGTCGTCTGCGACCGGGCCGTCCTGGACAACTTTTGCTACATGAAGCGGGCCGCGGCCGCCGAGCCGATCGAGCGGACGCTCGAGGCGCTCGTCCGCGCCTGGACCGCGACGTACGACTTCCTCTTCAAGGTGCCGATCGTGGGCGACCCCCGCTTCGACGGCGTCCGCGACACCGACCGCGCCTTCCAGCACGAGATCCAGGAGCTGATCGACGGCACCATGGCGGAGTGGGGGATCCCCTTCCGCCGGCTCGACCCCGCGGGGCGCGAGGTGTGGCCGCGCGTCGTCCTGGACGCCCTCCTCCCGGTCTTGAGGCCGCAGGAGCTCCTCTTCCCCGAGGTGGTCGAGGGAGCCTGACCGGCGGGCCGGGGCCGAAACCCGCGCGCCGCTCCCGGAATCGAAGGTCCAGCGGGCGGCGCGCCCGCCTCTGCCAGAATCGGCCCGAGGGAGACTCCCTGTGGAGACGTACTACAAGCCCGAGCACCTCGCCCACTTCGCCTCGATCGCCGAGGGGAACGCGGAGCTGGCGAAGAAGTTCTTCGACTACTACGGCGCCGTCTTCGCCGACGGAGCCCTGTCGGCCCGCGAGAAGGCGCTGATCGCGCTGGCCGTGGCCCACGTCGTCCAGTGCCCGTACTGCATCGACGCCTACAGCCAGGAGAGCCTGAAGAACGGCGCGGACCTGGACCAGATGACCGAGGCGCTCCACGTCGCCGTGGCGATCCGCGGCGGCGCCTCGCTCGTCCACGGCGTCCAGATGCTCGAGCACGTCAAGAAGCTCTCGCAGTGAGGCCCCGCCGGAGCGCCCGTGCCGCCTGACGCCCTCCCCGTCCGCCTCCCCTCCGCGCCGGAGCCCGACCCGACGGCCCAGGCGCGCGGAGGGCCGCGGGCCACGTTCACGCTGAAGACCCGGGGCTCGGCGCTCGCCTCCCCCGCCGAGCAGCTGGCGCGGGTCGAGGCCGTGGACCTCTCGGCCGCCCCCTTCGGCGGGAGCTTCGAGGCGGCTCTCGCCTCGTGCGGCTTTCCGGAGCTGACGCCGGCTCCGGTCGAGGTCTTCCAGGTCAACCTCGGGAAGCTGTGCAACATGACGTGCCGGCACTGCCACGTCGACGCCGGGCCCGACCGGACCGACGCGATGATGAGCCGGGAGACGGTCGACCTCTGCCTCTCGGCCCTCGACCGGACGGGGGCCCGCACCGTCGACCTGACGGGCGGCGCGCCCGAGCTGAACCCGCACTTCCGGTACCTCGTCGACGAGGCGGTGGCGCGGGGCAAGCACGTCATCGACCGGTGCAACCTGACCGTCCTGAACCTGGCGAGCCTCTCGGACCTCCCCCGGTGGCTCGCCGAGCGCGGCGTGGAGGTCGTCGCGTCGCTCCCGCACTGGCGGCGCCGGAATACCGACGCGCAGCGGGGCGAGGGGGCGTTCGACCGGTCGATCGAGGCGCTCGCGCGGCTGAACTCCGCGGGCTACGGCCAGGGGGACCCGCGGCGGCGGCTGACGCTGATGGTGAACCCGGTCGGCGCCTTCCTCCCCGGGAACCAGGGCGCGATGGAGCGCGAGTGGAAGGCCGGCCTCCTGCGCGAGCACGGGGTCTCCTTCGACCGGCTGATCGCGCTGGCCAACATGCCGATCGCGCGCTTCCTGGAGTGGCTTCAGGCGAGCGGGAACCTCGAGGGCTACCTCGAGCTCCTCGTCGCCTCCTTCAACCCGGCGACCGTCGAAGGGTTGATGTGCCGCAACACCCTCTCCGTCTCCTGGGACGGGACGGTCCACGACTGCGACTTCAACCAGATGCTCGACCTGCCGGCGGTCGGGCGCGGCGGGAGGCCGTTCCACGTCCGGGACCTCGACGCCGCCTCCCTCGCCGCTCGCGAGGTCGTCACGCGCCGCCACTGCTTCGGCTGCACGGCCGGGGCCGGCAGCTCGTGCGGGGGCGCCATCGAGCGGTAGCGGGGCCGGGCCGATAATCCCCCCCGGAGGCCCCATGACCCGAAACGGATCCGCCACGCCCCGTGCCCGGGCGACGGTCGCTGCCGCCGTGCCGGCCGCTCTCCTGGCCCTCTTCGTCCTCCTCGCCGGCGCCCCGGCCCTCGCCGGGACGAAGGAGTGGACCTTCGACGACACGCTCGCGCTGAAGTCGGTCTCGGACCCGCAGCTGTCGCCCGACGGCGCCCGCGTCGTCTACGTCGTGACGGAGCTCTCGGCCGACGGCTCCGAGTACCAGAGCGACCTCTGGCTGGTCTCGGTCGCCGGAGGGCCCGCCTCCGCACGCCGGCTCACGTCGGCCCTGGCCAGCGACGACTCGCCCCGCTGGTCGCCCGACGGGGCGTGGGTCGCGTTCCTCTCCGAGCGCCCGCGCCCGCGGTCGAAGAAGGACGAGAAAGAGGACGAGGCCAAGAAGCAGGTCTGGCTCATCCGCCCCGACGGGGGCGAGGCGACCGTCCTCACCGACGCGCCGGGGAGCGTCTCCGCGCTCGAGTGGTCCCGGGACGGGAAGACGATCGCGTTCCTGGCCCGGGAGCCGAAGAGCGAGGAGCGGAAGAAGAAGGAGAAGGAGAAGGACGACGCGTGGACCCCCTCCTCGGCGTGGGTCTTCGGCCGGCTCTGGGCGATCGACGTCGAGAGCCGGAAGGCCACGCAGCTGACGAAGGGGGAGCTCCACGTCACGGGCTTCTCCCTCTCCCCGGACGGGACGCGGGCCGTCTTCTCCGGCCAGCCGACGCCCGAGCTGCCCGCCTCCTACCGCTCGGACCTCTACTCCGTCCCGCTCGCCGGAGGCGAGCCCGCCGTCCTCGTGGCGCGGAAGGGGACCGACAACCGGCCCGCCTTCTCCCCGGACGGCAAGTGGGTCGCCTTCCTCTCGCAGGACGGGCGCGACGAGGAGTGGTACACGAACAGCTACGCCTGCGTCGTCCCGGCCGGCGGCGGCACGCCTCGGAACCTGACGAGGTCGTTCGACGAGCGGATCGGAGGCATCGGCGGCGCCGACGTGGTCTGGGCCCCGGACTCCGGGTCCGTCCTCTTCTCGGCCTCGTGGCAGACCGGGGCGCACGTCTACCGGGCGACCCTCGACGGCGACGTCACGCCCGTCACGAGCGGGCCCGGGCTCTTCGGCGACCCGTCGGTCGCGGCGAAAGGGACCGCGATCGCGTTCCTGCACGAGGAGCCCGAGAAGCCTCGCGAGGTGCACGTCCTGGCCGCCCCGGGCGGCGCCCCGAGGGTCCTGACCGACACGAACCCGCAGGCGCGCGACTTCCTGACCTTTCCCAAGCAGGTCGTCTCGTGGAAGGGGGCCGACGGGTGGGAGATCGAGGGGCTCCTCCTCCTCCCTCCCGGGCGCGAGGCGGGCCAGCGCCTGCCCCTGATCCTGAACGTCCACGGGGGCCCGGCCGGGACCCACTCGGCCACTTTCACGCCGGCCTCGCGGATCTACCCGTGGGCGGTCCTGCTGCAGAAGGGGTGGGCGGTCCTCCTCCCGAACCCGCGCGGCAGCGGCGGCTACGGCGAGAGGTTCCGTTCCGCCAACGTCCGCGACTGGGCCGGGAAGGACTACGTCGACCTGATGAAGGGGGTCGACGCGATGGTGGAGCTGGGGATCGCGGACCCGGCGCGCCTGGCCGTCTGCGGCTGGTCGTACGGCGGCTTCATGACGTCGAACGTCGTGACGAAGACGGACCGCTTCAAGGCGGCCGTCGTCGGGGCCGGGGTGACGCACATGGCCTCGTTCACCGGCACGACCGACATCCCCGAGTTCGCCCGGTCGTACTTCGGAGCCTGGCCGTGGGAGGACCCCGCCGTCCACGCGCGGGCCTCGGCGGTCCTCTCGGTCGGGAAGGTGAAGACGCCGACGCTCGTCGTCCACGGCGACAAGGACGACCGCGTCCCGCCCACGCAGGGGTGGGAGCTCTGGAACGCGCTGCGCAAGGCGGGGGTGACGACGGACCTCCTCGTCCTGCCGCGGCAGCCGCACGGCCCGCGCGAGCCGAAGCTGATCCTGGCCACGCAGAAGGCCCACGTCGACTGGTTCGAGAAGCACGTCCCCGGCGCGCCGAGGTGACGGGGGCGCCGGGAGCCCGCGCGGCGACGGCCCCGCGGGGGAGGAGAGAGCGATGGAGAAGATCCGGCGGGTCGCGATCTGCACGGGCGGCGGCGACGCCCCCGGCCTGAACGCCGTGATCCGCGCCGCGACGATGGCGGCGCTGAACCACGGCTGGAAGGTCTACGGGATCCGGGACGGCTACAACGGCCTCCTGATGCCCGAGCAGTACGTCGGCGGGGGCCTGGTCCCGCTGACCCACGACGCCGTGAAGGGGATCACGGCGCTCGGCGGGACGATCCTGGGGACGACGAACCGGGGCAACCCGCTCACCTTCCCGATCAAGAAGCCGGACGGGACGGTCGAGGAGATCGACCGCTCCGACGAGCTGGTCCGCGCCTTCCGGATCCACGAGATCGACGCCCTGATCTCGATCGGGGGGGACGGGTCGCTCGCCATCGCCAACGTCCTGGCGAAGAAGGGGCTCCGGGTGATCGGCGTCCCGAAGACGATCGACAACGACCTGGACAAGACGGTGATCACGTTCGGATTCGACACCGCCGTGTCGTTCGCCACGGAGGCGATCGACCGGCTCCACTCCACGGCCGAGTCGCACCGCCGGGTCATGGTCGTCGAGGTGATGGGGCGCTACGCCGGCTGGATCGCCCTGAACGCGGGCGTCTCCGCCTCGGCCGACGTCATCCTGATCCCCGAGATCCCGTACGACCTCGAGGTCGTCGCGGAGAAGATCCGCGCCGTCGAGGAGGAGGGGCAGAAGCACGCGATCGTCGTCGTGGCCGAGGGGGCGAAGCCGAGGGGCGGCAAGGTGTCGACGGTGGGGCAGAAGGAGGCGGGCCGGGCCGAGCGGCTCGGCGGCGTCGGCGAGCGGGTCACCGAGGAGCTCGGCGAGCTGACGGGGAGAGAGGTGCGGACGGTCGTCCTGGGGCACCTCCTGCGCGGCGGAACGCCGACGACCTTCGACCGGCTCCTCGGCCTGCGGTTCGGCGCGGCGGCGATCCGCGCCCTGGCCGAGGGGCAGGACGGGATCATGGTCGCGCTGGCCCCGCCGACGGTGAACTACGTCCCGCTCGAGGAGGCGACGCGCCGGATGAAGGTCGTCCCCCTCGACTCGGACGTCATCCTGACCGCCCGCGAGCTGGGGATCTCGTTCGGGGGGTGAGGCGGGGAGCGGAGGAACTCCGCAATCCTCGCGCGCGGCCCGACGGTTGAGACCGCGGACCGCCGCGCGATCACCCGACGAGAACCAGCGTGTCGAATCGGGGGGAATACAGGAATTGCGCCTATTGCATCATACCGATTGACTTCGGGGGGGGGGGGGGAGGGTATGGTCCCGCGGCGATCGGGGAATCGATAGGAGGTCACATCATGCGAAAGGCGATCCTCGCGGCGGGGCTTCTCCTGGTAGTCCTGGCGGTGGCCGCGCCGGCTCTCGGGCAGGTCTGTTCCGACGCAAACGGCAGGCCTGCGCCGTGCTACGCCGAGCCGGATCCGATCCCGGGGCCGGCGCGCGGAGGAGGCGGGGGCGCGAACTGCATCGCCGTCTGGCCCCAGCAGTGTACTGGCTGCGAGTACCTGCCGGTCACGGGCCTTGCCTGCCTTCAGCGCCCATACGGCGGCAAGTGCCGGTGCACCTTGACTTCCACGTACGACATTGACGGCAACGTGTTGAAGGAGTGCGACGACTCCGGGGACTGCTTCTACATTCCGTAGTCCATGAGCCGAGTCCCGTGGGAGGGTAGCCCTCCTCGTCCGCGTGCGGCCCGATTGCGGGTACGCCGTCGCCCGAACCACCATCGGAGTCCGAGACTCGCCGCCGCCATGGGCTGCTTTCGCCTCGTGGGTGCGCTCTTCGCACTCCTCGCCGCTCCCGTCATGGCAGACGAAACGGTAGCGTTGGAGCTACACGTCAGTGACCTCGCAGCCGGGGACGACGTCGCCGTCCACCTCCAGCTTCGAGAGCGGGAGGCCAGGGCGGCACCGTACTCTGCGGAGCGAACGGTCCCCGGCAAGACCGGGCTTCGAATCGAACTCCCCCTGCCCTCCTCCGGCACGTGGGAGCTCGATGTGTGGGCGGAGTCTTACCTCCGCGAGGTCCGCACGTTTCTAGCGGAGAAAGGGACTCGCGTCGATCTCGGGAGAATCGTCCTTCGGCCAAGCGCCTGGGTCACCGGACAGCTCGACCTCGGGTCGATCCCGGTTCCCACGGACGCGAAACTCGTCGTTCGGTACGGTCCCGCAGCGGGCGAAGCGAGCCAGCCGGAAGCGGCGACCGCGCTCTGCTCGATGGCTGGGACACGATTCCGGTGCGAGGTTCCGGCGGCGAGGCTGGACTACTCCCTGAGGCTGCCAGGCTTCGCGTCCCGCTACTTCTGGGATCGACCCCTTGCTCACCGCGAGACCACTTCCCTCGGCTCGTTGAGGCTGATCCCGGGAGCGTCTCTCGTCGGCTTCGTTCAAGTCGAGCCGGGAGTCCGCTTCGATGCAGAGAAGTGCCGCGTCACCCTCGAGCGAGTGCCGGCGGGCGCTACTGAGGCGGTCTCTCCGCCCTCGACGCAATCCGCTCCCTTGACGGGACCGCGAGGTTTCTTTCAGTTCACCCGCCTCGCCGCGGGCGTCTACGACCTCACGGTCCGCCACGCGGGTCTGGCGCCCGACCGGCGCCGGGTCGTGGTTCACTCCACATTCGAGGCCACTCTCAAGTCCTCGGTACGACTCGGGCCGCTCGGCACGCTGGAGATTGCGCTCTCGCCGCCTCTGGATCCGTACGGCTCCGAATGGAAGGTGCAGGTCTCTACTCGAGCCGAGGGGACCGAGGTCACGAGCGTCTCTGGATTGGCCGACAAGACCGGGATCTGTCGCTTCGGCCTCCGAAGGGGAGCCAGCGCTCACGCGATGGTGGAGACGTCTCGAGGCGAGAGGTGGGCGGAGTCGCGGATCCAGGTCGACCGCCCGTTCGTTCGACACGTCCTGGAGCTCTCTCAGTTCCGTGTCTCGGGATCGGTGCGCCTCGGGAACGAACCTCTCGCGGCGACCCTGGTGTTCGGGGGAGCGCATGGCTCCGTCTCGATTCCGCTCACCTCCGACCCGACCGGCCAGTTCGAAGGGCTGCTCCCGCGTCTCGGACCGTGGCGCATAGAGGTCCGCGCGGAATCGCCGCCTGTTCTGCGCAACCTCGATGCGGACCTCGTCGCGGAGTCCGACGGCGAGTCGCGTGTCGAGATCAGCCTCGAGGAAGGGCGCATCCATGGCGCGGTTCGGGACGAGCAGGGGAACTTCGTCGAGAGGTCCTTCCTCACGCTCACGCCGCTCGGCCCAAAGCCCGACGTCTCCAACAAGCCCTCCCCGGACGGCGCCTTCGACTTCCGCGGTCTGGCGCTCGGCCGCTACCAGCTGAGGGCGGAGACGTCGGACGCGGAAGGCGAGGAGACTGTCGAGGTGACTCTCGAGCAGCAAGTGAAGGAGGTCGACGTCGTCGTCAGGAAGGCGGACACATTCCGTGGCCGAATCGTGTCCCCGACGGCTGCTGGCGTGCCGTTCGCCACAGTTCAGCCCCTCGCGTTCTCTCCCTCCGCAAGGCTCTTCCCGCGGCGGACGACCACGGACGAGGAGGGCCGATTCGAGATCCCGGTGCCGAAGGGTGCTGACCGGGGTCTCCTCGTCGTCTTCGCGCCAGGCTTTGCCGTGCGCGTCGTGGAATTCCGCGGGGTCCCGAAGGAACGGATTGAGATGCCTGTCGATACCCTCGGGGGGGCGCTCACGCTCCGATCCCCGCACGCCTGGGGGCCGGTACCTCTCGTCCGCCACCGAGGCGCCGTGTTCCCAGTCGTGCTCTTCGACCTCGCCGTCGGCGTCGAGAAGCGGTCGGAAACAGCGGGATTGACACTCAGAGTGCCGCTCGTGGAAGCGGGGGACTACACGCTCTGCCCCGGCGGCGAGGAGGCGTATGCAGCCCTCGTCTCGGGTGGTGAGCCGTCCGGCTGCGTGATGGGGTTCCTCGGGGGAAGCGCCGGGCTCACGTTGGATGCCCTCCCGACGTCTGCGCGGTAGGCGCACGCATCATCCGGGCTGCCGCCTCGATTCCGCGGCGGTCGAAAGGGGGCACGTGCTGGTGCCGGCCGCCGTAGGAGTTCGAGGAGAAGCGGGACGTCACGTGGGCGACGTGCTCCGACGGCGGTAATTGCGTCTACATGTGAGCCCGTCCACGCTGCCGGCGGTCGCCGGAGGTCCCATGCGAGAGCCGGCCGCCACGTCGCCGGGCATCCGGTCGAGAGCCGGCCGCGCCTCCAGGTGGCGTTGGGCGCCTCTCGCGGTCGTCTTCGCGACCTTTCCGCTCGCCGCGCAGGAAAGGGTGAGCTTCCGCGTGGAGCTAGGCGGACGTGGGGAGCTGCGGCGCGCGGCCGTCGCCGGCCAGCTCCGTGCCGCGGATGCCCGGGCGGGGGCCGTCCGAGTCGGTCCCGTCGTGCCGGTCGAAGGAGTCGCCTCGTTCGAGGTCGGGCTGCCGTCGGCAGGCGACTGGGTCCTCGACCTGGAAGCGAGCGGGTACCTCGGTGAGACGAGGACGTTCCCGGTCCACGCCGGGATCGACACCGACCTGGGCGTCGTGAGGCTCCTGCCGAGCGCCACGATCACCGGCAAGATCGTCCTCGCGCCCAGCGAGCGGAATCCTTCAGAAGTCCTCGTCCGATTCGGACCCGCGCCGGGACAGGGCGGCGATGCCCTGGCGGAATCCGGGATGTCGGTCTGCTCGCTCGGCGGGGACGGCTTTCGATGCCCGGTTCCCGCCGGGCGGCTCGACTTCTCCGTCCGCGTGCGGGGATACGCGTCCGAGTTCTTCTGGGATCGGGACGGTCCCCACGGCCAGACCGTCGACCTCGGGTCACTGCGGCCGGTCGAAGGGGCCTCGGTCGTAGGGTTCGTCGAGTCGAGTCCAGGAGCGCCGTACGACCCGAAGAAGACCCGGGTGATCCTGGAGCCGGGAGCCTGGTCAGGCGCCGGGAGCAAGCCCTGGCCGCCGGCTCCCAGGAAGGCAGGGGTGGGTCCGCGCGGGTTCTTCCACTTCGTCGGGGTGCCGCCCGGCCCCTACTCGCTCCGAGCGCAGTCCCCCGGTTTCGCGGACGACAGCCGGGAGATCGCGGTCCTCGAGAATTCGGAAGCCAACCTGAAGAAGCCGTTGCGGCTGGACCCGCCCACGACCCTCGAGCTGCTGCACCGTCCGGCGCTGGATCGGAACGGCGGAAGATGGACGGTGGAGCTTCTCACCCAGGTGGAAGGCACGACGGTCACCTCGACCCGGGTCGTCGCGGATGCCGCCGGGCTTGGCCGATTCGTGCGGCTTCGAAGGGGGACCCGACCCGAGGTTCGCGTGACGGCTTCCAACGGGGACGGATGGTCTCGAACCGAGATCGCGCTCGACGCGCCTCTGGTCCGCCGGGAGATCCAGCTCGACCAGCACGCCGTCGCGGGTCGGGTCCGGCTCGGAGACCGGGGCGTGCGGGGCAAGCTGCACTTCGGCGGAAAGCACGGCGTCTCGTTGACCTCCGACGAGGAGGGTGAGTTCTCGGGTTTCCTTCCCCGCCTCGGGTTCTGGGTGGTGGAGGTGAATGGGGAGGAGCCCGCCGTCCGTCGGACCGTGGTCCGAAAGGTCGAGGCTGGCGCTGGCGGCTCCTCGGGCCGCCTCGAGATCGAGCTGGGGGAGGGTCGGATCTTCGGCACCGTGGTCGGCGAAGACGGCGAGCCGCCGGAGAGCGCGATCTTGAGGTTCCGAGGATCCACGCCCCTGGACATGACCGAGGAGTTCACGACGGACGGCCGGTTCGAGTTCCCGGGGCTCGACCCCGGGAAGTACACGCTCTCGGCGGAGACGCGTGACGGCGAATCCGACGAGACCCGGGTCGAGCTCGGTGACTCGAACGACGAAGAGGAGATCACCCTGGTCGTCCGGAAGCGAGGCAAGCTGCGGGGACGGGTGGTTTCATCTCTGGGAGCGGGTGTGCCGTTCGCGACGATACAGCCCCTGCCGTTTCTCCCGGGGTCTCGGCAGCTCCCTCATCGCGTGACGACCGACCACTCCGGTGCCTTCGAGATCGCCCTCCCGGACGGCGTGCAGGCCGGGAAGCTCGTCGTCTTCCCGCCTGGCTTCGCCCTGCGGGTGGCGGACTTCGAGCGCTCGGGCCGCGAGCCGCTCGTGATCCCGGTCGATACCGTTGGCGGGGCTCTGACGCTACGGCCAAGGTCCGGATCGACGGGATGGGGGAACCCCACGCTTCGGCATCGTGGCGCCGTCTTCCCGCTCGTCCTCTTGGACCTCGCGCCGGGCGTCGAGAAGGTGGCCGATGGGGATGGCATGCGAATCACGGTTCCGCTGGCGGAGCCTGGCGACTACGCGATGTGCCCTGGGGACGAGGCTTCCCTCCAGCGGCTCCTCGCCGGAGGAGACGTCCCGACTTGCGCGAGCGGCACCCTGAGCCACAGGGGTGAGCTGACGCTGACGGTGGATCCACAGAAGTAGGGGCAGGCCCGGCAGGAGTCTCGCCGGATGGAGCGCACTGGACGAGATCGGCATCTCGACCATGGCCCAGGCCGGCCTCACCGCTCGGTAGTTCCGGGTCTTGGCTCCCGCGCCGAGGAGTCCAGCTGCGGGTACATTCCGTGACGCGATGAGAAGAGGCGATCCGGGCACGAGCGCCTCGGAGCTCCGTCGGGCGACGATCGCCGGGCCGGATCCTGTTGCCGCCGGTCCTTCTCGTGGACAGAGAGATGGGCGCGCCCCGGTGCTTCTCGGAGCAACCCTGCTGCTCCTCGCTGCCAGCCTCGTCGCTCTGCCTCTCTCTGGAGCGGAGAGCGTCGCCTTCGAGCTGACCGTCGCCGAGCGAGCTCGACCTGCCGACGTCGCGGTGGGGATCACGCTCACGGAGAAGGAGGCCAGGGCCGCCCCGCAGGCCACGTCGCGAACGCTCTCGCCTGGGTCGGTGATCCGTGTGGAGGTGCCGGTGCCGGGCCCCGGCACCTGGGAGCTGGACCTCAGGGCAGAGGGCTTCCTTCGCGAGGTCCGCGCCTTCGCTTTCGGCGAGGGGGCGAGAGTCGAGGTGGGGCGCGTGCGGCTTCAGCCCAGCGGCTGGATCTCCGGAGAGGTCGCCGTCGGGACGGCTCAGCTTCCCGTCGACGCCCGGCTCACCGTCCGATACGCGCCGAGCCCTTCCGCTCGCGGGCCGGGCGAGCCCGAGACGGGATCGGCCGTCTGCCCGCTGGTCGGGTCCCGGTTCCGATGCGAGGTGCCGGCGGGAACGCTCGACTACTCGTTGAGGATCCCGGGGTTCGCCTCCCGCTACTTCTGGGGGCAGGAGGTCCGGCACGCCGAGTCGAGAGCGCTTGGCGTGGTCTCGTTCCCTCCCGGGGCCTCGCTCGTCGGGTTCGTCGAGGCCGAAGGCGAGACACGGTTCGATCCGCGCAAGTGCCGGGTGACCCTCGAAGGCGTGAGCCCTCGAGGGGCGGAACACAGAGAGCCCCCCGCCTCGCGGACCGCCCCCGTCACGGGGCCGCGGGGGTTCTTCCAGCTCACCGGCCTCTCCCCGGGCCTCTACGACCTGACCGCCCTCCATCCCGGCCTGGCGACTGACCGGAGGCAGGTGGCGATCCGCTCCACCGCTGAAGCAACTCTCAGAGCGCCCCTGCGGATCGGCCCCCTCGCGACCCTGGAGGTCGTCGTCTCCCCGCGTCTGGACCCCCACGGAGGCCGCTGGAAGGTGGTCGTCTCCACTCCCGTGGAGGGGACCGAGGTCGTCTCGATCCCCGGCGACGCCGACGAGCGAGGCGTCAGCCGGTTCGGCCTCAGGAGGGGGACCGCTCCCTTCGTCCTCGTCGAGACCTCCCAGGGCGAGAAGTGGGACCAGTCGCGGGTCGAGCTCGACCGTCCGTTCGTCCGGCATTCGCTCGAGCTGGCGCAGCATCCCGTCTCCGGGCGTGTGCGGCTCGGCGAGGCACCGCTCCGGGCTACGCTGTTCTTCTGCGGGAGGCACGGCGGCTCCTCGGTACGGATGGAATCCGACGAGGAAGGCGAGTTCGCGGGTCTGCTTCCTCGGCTCGGGAGGTGGGAGATCGAGGTCCACGCCGAGTCCCCGTCCGTGACGCGGACCGTGGAGAGGAGCCTGGATGCCGGTGGAGACGGGACGTCCCGCGTGGACCTCCAGCTCGAGGAAGGGCGACTCCACGGTACGGTCCGGAACGAGGACGGGACCGTGCGGGAGAGGGTGCTCGTCCACCTGTCGCCTCTCGGCTCGAAGGACCGGGGGATCGCGGACCAGCCTGCCACGAACGGCACGTTCGACTTCGGGGGGCTCTCGACCGGCCGCTTCCGTCTCTGGGTGGAGACCGCGGACTCCGGAGGGGAGGAGGTCGTCGAGCTGACGGAAGAGCAGAGCAGCCGGGAGGTGGACCTCGTCGTCAGGAGGCGCGACAGGTTCCGGGGGAAGCTCGTCTCTCCTGGTGGCGCGGGCGTCCCTTTCGCCACCGTCCAGCCGATGCCCATCTCCGCGTCGGCGCGACCATTCCCGTCGAGGGTCACGACGGACGAGAACGGCGACTTCGACGTCCTGGTCCCGAAGGGGACTCCCGGCGGGCTCCTTCTGATCCTGGCGAACGGGTTCGCCCTCCGTGTCTTCGAGTTCCACGAGATCCCGAAGGAGCGGGTCCCGGTCTCCGTCGACGGCGTCGGGGGCGTTCTCCGGCTGCTGCCGCCGAGGACTTCGGACTGGGTCCCGGCCCTCCGGCATCGAGGGGCGGTGTTCCCGGTGGCGGGATTGGACCTTGCGCCCGGCGTGACCAAGTCGTTCGACGCGGACGGCCTCGTCGTCACCGTCCCCCTCGTGGAGCCGGGGGACTACACGCTCTGCCCGGGCAGCGAGAGCACGTACGTCGTTCTCAGGGCGGGAGGCCTGGCCCCCGGCTGCGTGACCGGGCTCGTCAGCGCTCGGGGCGACCTGACGCTCGACGGTCGCGCTCCTGCGCGCGAACCCTGACGTCGGGCCCCCGTCCGGCCCTCACCTCTTCCAGATCTCGAACGAGATGTCGATCTTCTTGGCCTTGCGGTAGCGGTAGGTCTTCATCCTCACGAACATCTTGTTCGTGTCGCCGTACTTGCCCTTGTCGAGCGTGGCCTCGCGGTCGTTCTCGGCCCAGGTCTCGCCGCCGGGGCCGGGGACCTTGACGACGTACTTGCACTTGTAGTCGTGGTCGTCGTCGCGGTTCGTGTACTCGAACTCGACGACCATCGTGCTCGTGTCGCCGTGGTCGCGGTCCCCCTTCTCGAGGTCGTCCTCGTCGGGCCAGTTCCGGATCCGGAACGAGTCGATCGAGACCGGGCCGACCTTGACGCCGACCTTGACGTCGCGGTCGCCCACGAAGGGGAAGCTCTTCTGGATCACCTTCCCCTTCTCGGCGGACGCGGGCGAGGGGGCGACGGCGAGGGCGAGGAGTGCGAGCACGGAGAAGGCGCGCAGCGCGAAGCGTCGGGTCATCGGCGTTCCACCTCCATCGGTCGGGGGAGAGATTAGCGCCCGGACGCGGCGCCGCGCGAGAGCCTCTCGTAGAGCGTCAGGAGGGCCTGCGTTCCGTCCTCGGACTGGCCGAGCGCCTCGAGGGCGGAGAGGAGCTGGTGGGCGAGGGCGGCCCCGGGGAGCGGCACGCCGTTGCGTCGCGCGGTGGCCAGGACGATCGCCAGGTCCTTCTGCTGGTGCTTCACGGCGAAGGCCGGCGCGAAGTCGCGGTCGAGCATCTTCTTCCCGAGCACCTCGAGGGTCCACGACGAGGCGGCCCCGGCGGTGAGCGCGCCGTGGAGCGCCTCGAGGGGGAGGCCGGCCCGCTGGGCGAAGGCGATCCCCTCGGAGACGGCCATCACGGTCCCCGCGACGATCACCTGGTTCGTCGCCTTCCCGAGCTGCCCGGCGCCGGAGGGGCCGAGGTGCGTGACCCGGCGCCCCATCGCCTCGAGGACCGGGCGCGCCCTCTCGAGCGCCGCCGCCTCGCCGCCGACGAAGAAGGTCAGCGTCCCCTCGACCGCCCCCTTCTGCCCGCCGGAGACCGGCGCGTCGAGGAAGAGGATCCCCTTCTCGGTGAGCTTCCGGGCCACGCCGCGCGCGGCCTCGGCGTCGATCGTGGAGCAGTCGACGACGACCGTGCCGGGCCGGGCCGCCTCGATCGTCCCGCCGGGGCCGAGGTGGACCGCCTCGACCTCGGGCGCGTCGGGGACGCAGGAGACGACGACGTCGGCCAGGGCGGCGGCCTCGGCGGCGGTGCGCGCGGCGGTGACGGGGGCGGGAGAGCCCGCGAGCTCGCGCGCGAGCGCCTCGGCCTTCGCGAACGAGCGCGAGGCCACGGCGAGCGGGAAGCCCTTGCGGGCGAGGTTTCGGGCCATCGGGGCGCCCATCGTCCCGAGGCCGACGAAGGCGGCGCGGAGGGGAGCGGTCTCGTTCACGAGGCGGAGTCTTCGCCCGGGAGCCGCGAGCGTCAACGGCGAGTCGACGCCGCCGAGCCGAGGTCGCGCGCGGTCTTCCCCGTTCCCCTCCGCCCGGAGTTTGGCTAACATGTTTCGGTGCTCTTCGACGAGCGCGCGGGAGGCGAGCGGAAGGGACCGGGCCCGCGGACCCGCGCGGTCCTCGCCCCCCTCGCCTTCGCCCTCGTCGCGCTCCTGTTCGTCCCCGTCGCCCGGCTCCTGCGCTACGCGGCGCTCGGCGGGGCCGAGCTGCCGGCGAGCGCGCTGCTCCTCGTCCCGGCGGCCGTCCTGGCGGCGTTCCTCCACGAGAAGCTCGTCCGCGGCCTCCTCTACGGTGCGTTCCGTCGCGTCCTGCCGGCCGGTTTCGGGGCGCCCCTCGTCGCCCTCGTCGGCGTCGCCGCGCCGCTCTCGGCCCGCCTCGTCCTCTTCCCGGTGCCGCGCGTCTCCCCCTGGGTCGTCGGCGTCCACGCGTTCCTCGTCGAGTACGCGCTCTCCCTGGCCCTCGCGTGGGTGGCGCTCGGGACGGCCTCGACGGTGCCGGGCGGCGCGGCCCTCTCCCTCGTCTGGGTCTTCCGGCTCCTCGTCGGCGTGACTTTCCACGGCGGCGCGGTGCCCGTCCTCGAGCTCCTCTCGGCGATCGGCGCCGCCTGGGCGGTCCTCGTCGTCCTGAGGGAGCCGCTCGCCCCGCACCGCGAGGCGATGGAGGAGTCTCAATGAGCGAACTCGCCCAGCTCGAGCTCTTCCCCGACGAGCCCCCCCCGCGCGAGGCGGTCCTGGCGGCGCAGAGGCGGCTCCAGGCCGTCTACGACGACCTGGCCGAGCGGTACCGCCTCCCCCCCGCTCGCGTCCTCGTCACGATGCGCCGCTCGACCGGAGGCGTCATCCAGTACGGCCCGCCCCACGTCATCCGGGTGTCGGGCCACATGTCGTTCGAGGACATGAGCGAGACGCTCCTCCACGAGACGGCCCACGCGATCTGCTACAAGCGGTTCGGGGCCAACGAGGGGCACTCGCAGCGGTTCTGGCGGATCGCCTGGGACCTCGGCGTCACGCGCCGGAGCGCCCCGGAGACGGACCGCCTGCAGGCCGTGAGGCTCGCCAACGCCCGGTACACCTACCGATGCGTCGGCTGCGCCTCGGAGTGGACGCGGCGCCGCCCCTTCGGCCGCGCGCGGCTGTGCGCCGCGTGCGAGGGGAAGGGGCGCCCGTCCCGCCTCATCCTGGTGAGGCGGCCGAAGCGCTCGGCGGCGCGACGGGGCTGAGGTCCTCCTCCGAGAGCGGCGCCTCCAGCCGGTAGACCGGCAGGAGCCCCTGCGTCTCGTCCCAGTACGGCGTCCTCGAGTAGAAGAAGCGGTGGCGCGCGCGGGCGTCGCCCGAGAAGGCCGGGTCCTTCATCCGCTCCTCCCACTCGGCGGCGACCTTCGGGTCCTTCTCGACCATCTCCCGGGCGAGCGGGTCGAGGACCCGCGGGTCGATCCACTCCTTCGACTCCAGGGCCGAGGAGAGCTCGCCCCAAGAGAAGAGCGAGTCGGGCCCCTCGGGCTCGAGGAGGTGCATCACGACCGGCGCCAGCTCGGTGTCGAGCGGGACGTAGAGCGTCCCCGCCGGGACGTCGCGCGTCTCGACGGCGCGGACGACCTTCGCCGTCACGCGGACGCGCCCCTGGTAGGTCGAGGAGGCGAGCTTGGCGTCGCTGGCCCGGTACGTCCCGACCGGGAGCTTCCGCGGCGCGGCGAGCTTGCGGTACCGGATGCCGTGCGCGACCAGCCGCTCCTCGACCGCCGGCCACCCCGGCGGGACGAGGTAGGCGGCGGGGCGGGGGACGGTCGTCTTCGCCTTGGCGTGCCGGAAGACGGGGAGCTTCACGGTGACCGGCTTCTTCGGGTCGTAGACGAGGCGCGGGCGGCCCGTGGCGAAGGAGGTCACCTGCGTCCACTCGAACGCCCGGAAGTCGATCGTCTTCCCCCGGCTGGTGTCGGTCTCCCCCTCCAGGACGAACGGGGAGCCGGCGGGCGCCTTGCGGGCCTCCTCCCGGGCGGCCGCGCGGGCGGAGAGGAGAGCCTTCGGGTCGCGGGCGACGCGGGAGAGGAGGGCGTCGAGGAAGGCGCGGTTGGCCTTGACCCGCGCCTCGTACGGCTTCATGGCGTGGTTCTCGACGAGGATCGCCGGGACCGACCGGAGGGGGAAGTAGCCGGTCCCGTACCTCGGCTCGGACGGCCCGAGGTCGATCCCCTTCCGGGGGTCCAGCCAGTCGACCCACTCGACGTACGGCGCCGTCAGGTACCCGGCCTCCTCGACGTCGAGGAGCGCCTTCGGGACGACCTTCTCCAGCCAGGCGGCGAGCGCGGGGGGCGTCGCGGGCTCGGCGCCGTAGGCGACGGTGAGGGTGGCCTGGATGTCGGACCCGGCTTCCAGGCGTCGACGAGGGCGAGGAGGGCCCGCGTCTCGGGGGCGTCGGCCTTCAGGAAGTCGCGGTTCAGGTCGAGGCCGCGGGCCGTCGTCCGGAAGCCCATCCCCTCGACGGGGCCGTCCTGGTTCGGGCGGTTGTAGGGCGAGACGCGCTCGTGCCCGTCCACGTTGTAAATCGGGACGACGAGGAGCGTCAGGGCGTCGAGGACCTCCTTGCGGTTCAGGAGCGCGACGTCCCGGAGCAGCGACAGGCAGGCGTCCTTCCCGTCGATCTCGCCGGCGTGGATCCCGTTCAGGACCAGGACGACCGGCTTGCCGCTCTTCCACGCCTCGGCCGGCGTGAAGGCCTTCTCCTTCGAGACGACCACGACCGGCATCCGCCGCCCGGCGCCCGAGCGCCCGTAGAAGTCGAGCTTGAGGAACGGCGACGTCCTCTCCAGGCGGATCAGGAACTCGATCGTCTCGGCGTACGAGGCGGTCGAGCGGAAGCCGGTCAGCTCGGCCTTGGTCCAGTGGTCGGGCGGGATCGGCGTCTCCCCGGCGAGGGGCGGCGCGACGGACGCCGAGAGGAGGAGGAGGCCGAAGGCGAGGAGGGGGACGGCGAGGCCCCGGCGGGGCCCGGCGGGCGAGCAGGACATGCCCTAGGTTAACGGGGACGGCCCGCGGCGCTGCTAAGCTGCCCCGAAACCGGAGGGACCCGATGAAGCGCGCCTGCCTCCTGAGCGTGGCCCTGTTCGCGGCGCTCTACGCCGCCTACGCCTGGTGGCTCTGGCCGCGGGTCCCGATGCCGGGTCCGCCGATCCTCGCCTTCTTCGGCGCCGTCGGGACCGCGATGCTCCTGTCGAGCCTCTTCGAGACGCGGCAGCTCGTGAGGGACCTCTCGGCCCTCTCGCGGGAGGAGGCGGGGGCGGCGATGGAGGAGGGGCGCGTCGAGGCGGCGAGCGGGCCGATCGTCCCGCTGGGCGAGCCCCTCGCCGCCCCGTTCACGGGCCGGCCCTGCGTGGCGTACGAGTACGAGGTCGAGAGCCGCGCGGCCTCGGGCGGCGAGAGCGCGCCGAAGCCGGCCACGGGCGTCGCCCTCACCCCGTCGGTCGTGAAGTCCCGCCGGGGAGACGTCGCCTTCCTCGGGTGGGCGCTCCTCGACGAGGTGCCGAAGAAGCGCGTGAAGGACGACGAGGGGGTGGCCCGCGCGCGGGCCTACCTCGAGGGCCTCGCCCCCGGGCAGGTGGAGAGGCTCGGGATCGGCAACGCACTCGGAACGCTCCAGGGGCTCCTCGCCGACGACGACGGCTGGATCCGGAAGGACTGGCGGACGACCGACGCGCCCTTCGACCCGGCCGAGTGCCGCCTCCTCGAGAAGGCCGTCCCGGCCGGCGAGACGGTCACGGTCTTCGGCCGGTACGACAGCGCCAAGGGGGGGCTCGGCCCCGCGAGGACGGGCGGGGCCGCGGTGAACCGCCTGTTCCTCGGCGGGGGCGACGCGCTGAAGGCCAAGCTGCGCTCGGACGCCACGAAGAAGATCCTGACGACGCTCCTCTTCTTCGTGGCCTTCAACGGGATGGCCCTCGCGGTCGTCCTCCTGGCCTCCCGGCCCGGCTGAAGGGGCCCCCTCAGGCGATGCGGACGACGCCCGTCAGGATCCTCCCGGCGCGCGCCCCGTCCCGGCGGTAGGACGGGAACCGGAGCGGGTCCGAGAGGGTGCAGAGCGAGGGCCTGAGGATCCGCTCGGCCCGGACGCCCCGCGAAAGGAGCGTCGCCTCGACGAGGAGCGCCACGTCGACGAGGCTCCGGTCCCCGCGTCCGGGGGCGACGGCGCCCTCGGGGAGCGCTCCTCCCTGCCCGCGGCGGAGCGCCTCGACCACCTCCGGCCCCACCTCGTAGGAGTCGCGCGAGATCGAGGGGCCGAAGAGGGCGAGGAGGCGGGACGGGTCGCCGCCCCGCGCCTCGAGGGCGTCGAGGACGGCGCCCGCGATCCCGGCCGCGGCGCCGCGCCACCCGGCGTGGACCGCGGCGATCCACCCGGAAGCCCCGTCGAGGAGGAGGAGCGGGACGCAGTCGGCCGTGGAGACGACGAGGAGCCGCCCCGTCTCCCGCGTGACGAGCGCGTCGCCGTCCCCCGCGAGGAGAACGCCGGAGGCGTCGGAGGGGCGGCCGTCGACGGGGAGGACCGTCGCGCCGTGCACCTGCCGGGCCCGGCAGACGACGGCCCCGGGCGCGCCGAGGAAGCCCGCGAGCCGCCGCCCGAGGACCCCCGCCGGGAGCTGGTCGAGCCGGTCGCCGCGGAGCGTGAAGCCGGCGGCGAAGCCAGCGGGAAGGCCCGCGAAGAGGGCGGCCTCGCCGGGAACGGCGTCGAGGGAGAGGTCCACGCGCCGGATTCTAGGGAGCCCGCGCGCGGACGGGCGCGCCCGCGTTCCCGGCCCCCCGGACCGTCACTCCGGGAGCCCGAAGTCGACGATCATCGCGTCGCCGATGACCTCCTCGCTCGTCAGGCCGTACTTCAGCCAGAAGGACTCCTTCACCCGGCCGTAGCGGTCCCAGCTCCCGGTCGAGATCTTCTGCTCGATGACGCCCCACTGGGTGTCGCTGGCGTGGACCACGTGCGTTGCGCTGGTCGCGATGCCGATGTGATGGTCTCCGGTCGTCAGGATGTCTCCGGCCTGGATCTCGGTGAGGCCGACCTCCGTCGTCTTGGCGATCCACTGGGGGATCCCTCTGTGGTTCTGCTGGACGTGCCCGAACACCCAGTTGACGAACCCGATGCAGTCGAAGTGGCGGATGCCGGCGCAGCACTCGCCGAAGACGGAGTCCTTGGCCCCCTCGTACCGGGCGGGGCGCTCCCAGCGGTAGCCGGAGGGCTTCACCGTGTGGGCGGCGTTGGCGGGGTCGCCCTGCGACAGCTTCTTCACGTCGGCGCAGCTGTACCGGCCGCCGCAGACGTGCTTCTTCTCCCCCGAGCGGGTCGCGGCGAAGAGGAAGGGCGGCTTCCCCTTCGGGTCGTTCTCGTGGAGCTTGACCGTGTCCGGCCGGTACCACGCTCCGTCGGCGTTCCCCGGCGTGTTGCCGGCGGCGCCCATCACGTAGTGCGCCCCCACCTGCTCGCGGGCGTACTCGACGATCGCCTCCCTCACGGCGGCCGAGGCGATCCGCTTCTGCTCGTTGGCCATCTCGCACCTCCGACCCTCGAGTCGCGACGACGGGCCCTAGCTCCGGCGGTCGAGAGCAGTATAGGACGGGAGCCCGTCTCCGCGCGTCGTCCCACGCCCCCGCCGGGTGCCGGCCCCGTGCCGCCCGCCCGCGCCCTTGCCGGCGGCTACACTCCGCCCCGGAGGTGCCCCGATGAGCAAGGCCGCCAAGCTCAGCCGCTCGTACCGGGTCGAGGCCGGACGGAGGTTCCGCCTGAAGGACGTCGACCCCGGCGACACCGCGGGGCTGAAGCTCGACAAGGACCGGGCCGAGGAGATCCTCGAGGAGAAGGGGGTCGAGCGCCTCGCCCAGCTGCAGGACGAGCTCTACGCGCAGGACAAGCGCGCCCTCCTCCTCGTCTTCCAGGCGATGGACGCGGCGGGCAAGGACGGGACGATCAAGCACGTCATGTCGGGGGTGAACCCGCAGGGGTGCCAGGTCTTCGCCTTCAAGACCCCCTCGGCCGAGGAGCTCGACCACGACTTCCTCTGGCGGACGACGAAGTGCCTCCCGGAGCGGGGGCGGATCGGGATCTTCAACCGGTCGTACTACGAGGAGGTCCTCGTGGTGCGGGTCCACCCGGAGATCCTCGGCCGGCAGAAGCTCCCGCCGGACCTCGTGACGAAGAGGATCTGGAAGGAGCGGTACGAGGACATCGCGGCCTTCGAGCGCTACCTCGCCCGGAACGGGGTGGCGATCGTGAAGTTCTTCCTCCACGTCTCGAGGAAGGAGCAGCGCAAGCGCTTCCTCGAGCGCCTGGAGCGGCCCGAGAAGAACTGGAAGTTCTCGCTCGCCGACGCCCAGGAGAGGAAGCACTGGGACGAGTACATGGAGGCGTACGAGGACGCCATCCGCGCCACGGCGGCTCCGTGGGCGCCGTGGTACGTCGTCCCGGCCGACAACAAGTGGTTCACGCGGCTCGTCGTGGCCTCGGCCGTCATCGACGCCCTGGAGAAGATGGACCTCGCCTACCCGGTGGTCGACGACGCCAAGAAGGCCGAGCTCGAGGAGGCCCGCAAGGCGCTCCTGGCCGAGAAGAAGTAGCCCCGCCGGGGAGCCGTCCCGTCAGCGGTCGGCCAGGAGCCAGGTCGTGGCCAGCGCGAGCCGGGCCATCCGGAGGACCTGGGAGGCGTCGAGGGCCTCGGCGGTGTCCCCCGGGCCGTGGTAGCCGGGGAAGAAGTTCCCGAAGAACCGGACGAACGGGACCCGGCTCCGGGCGAAGGGGCGGTAGTCGCTCCCGCCGGTGACTCCCTCGGTCCAGTCCAGGTGGAGCGCCAGGCCCGTCCCCCGCCCGGCGCGGACGAGGACCTCGCCGAGCTCGGGCGCGTAGCGGGCCAGGCCGGGCTCGACGAAGTCCGCCGGGTCGAGCCCGGCGAGGAAGGCGCCAGGGTCGGGCAGGCGGGCGTCCGCGAGGAGGTCCTCGATCTCCTTCCGCGTCCAGGGGTGGCCCACCATGTCGAGGTTCAGGTACGCCGTCGTCTTCGAGAGCGGCCAGGGCGGACGCGACACCCAGAACGTCGACCCGATCTTGTCCTCCTCCTCGCCGGTCCAGAACGCGAAGACGACGGACCTCTTCGGCCTGCGCGGGGAGGAAGCGAGCGCGCGGGCGATCTCCAGGAGCGAGGCGACGCCCGAGGCGTTGTCGTCGGCTCCCGGGTGCAGCACGCCGCCCTCGCGGCCCAGGTGGTCCAGGTGCGCGCCCACGACGACGGCTTCGTGCCTGAGACCCGGGTCCTGGCCCTCGAGGAAGCCGACGACGTTCCGGCTCACGGCCAGCCGCTCGCGCCCCTGCGCCCGGACGGTGACCGTCACGCCCGGGAGCGGACGGGGCTGGTCGTTCGGGGCGGGCCCGGCGCCCAGGAGCGCCTGACCGCCCGCCGGGGAGACCCGGACGAGGAGGGGCTCGGCCTCCCGCGACTCGTCGGCGACGCCGCGGAAGACGAACGCCGGCGGCCGGTCCTTGCCGGTGATCCTCGCGGCCCACTCGACGCCCTCGACGCCGACGACGGCCAGGGCCCCGAGCGACCGCGCCGTCTCGAGCTTGACGGCCCAGCGGTCCTCGGCGTCCTCGGCGGCGTACCGGGAGCGGAGCGCCTTCGTCCGCCACTCCTCCCCGGCCGGGAGGCCCTCGAGGAGGACGACGACCCGTCCCTTCACGTCGAGCCCCCGGTAGTCGTCCCGCTCGGGGGACCTCTCGCGGATCCCGTAGCCGGCGAAGACGGCCGGCGCCGAGACGGTCCGGTCCGTCGCGGGGGGGACGAGCGCGTCGACGCCCGAGACGAGAGTCCGCGTGGTCGCCGTCGCCCCCTCCCGCCGCTCGACCGTGACCGTCCCCCCCGGCTCGCGGATCTCGCGGACCGGCACGGCCTGGAAGTAGGCCGCGAGGGCCCCCTTCCCGTCGCCGGGCGGAAGCGGCGGGATCCCGGCCAGCGAAAGCTGCGAGGCGGCGTATCCGGCCGCGGCCGCCAGGCCCGGAGTGTCGAGCCCGCGCCCCTCCAGGGCGGGGGAGGCGAGGAACGCGACGTGCGTGGACAGGGCCCCGGCCCTCATCCCGGCGGCGAGCCGGTCGAGCGGCTCGGGCAGGGGCGCCGGCTCCGCCTCCCTCCGGACGAAGTCGGAGGGAGGCTTCCCCGGGGACGGCGCCTGGCCCCGAGCGGGGGCCGGCGCGCCCAGGAGGAGGAGGAGCGCGAGGAGGGCCCGCATCAGAACGGCCCCCAGTTCAGGAGGACGGGCGGGACGAGGAGGAGGCAGGCGAGGAAGGAGAGGACGAGCATCAGCGGAAGGAACCACCGTGCCCACGTCTCCCACGGGATCTTCGCCATCCCGAGGACGCCCATCGTGACGGCCGACGTGGGGAGGATCGGGTTGACCAGCTCGCAGAGCTGGTAGGCGTAGACCATCGTCTGGCGCGTCAGGCCGACGAGGTCGGCCAGCGGGGCCATGACCGGCATCGTCAGGGCGGCCTGGGCAGTCCCCGAGTGGATGAAGAAGTTGATGACGGCCTGGACGGCGAACATGACCTGCGCGGCGACGACGCGCGGCAGCAACGAGATGACGCCGGCGCTGTGGAAGAGGATCGTGTCGAGGACCTGCCCCTCCTTGGCGAGGATCAGGAGGGCCCGCGCGCACGCGATGACCAGCGTGACGCCGACCATGTCCCGGGCGCCGCCCACGAACGCGACCGCGATCCGGCTCGGCGAGAGCCCCCCGGCCGCCCCCGCCACGAGCCCCAGGCAGAGGAAGAGGGCGCCGATCTCCTCGATGAACCACTGCTTGGCGAGGATCCCCCAGACGAGGACGCCCATCCCGACGAGGAAGAGGACGAGGACCGCCGCCCGGCGGGCGGTCCACGGCTCGACCCCCTCGTGGGGAGCCGCCGACTTCTCCCGCGTACGGTCCAGCTCGTAGACGGGGCTCGACTCGGGGCGGAGCTTGACGCGCGCCGCGTACGCCATCACCCAGGCGACGATGACGGCCGTCGTGACGAACCAGGTGAAGACCCGGTAGCCGAGGCCCGAGTAGAGCGGAAGGCCCACGAGCCCCTGCGCCACCCCGACCGTGAACGGGTTGAAGAAGGCCGCGCCGAAGCCCGCCGCCGCGCCGAGGAACGGGATCGCCACGCCGACGATCGAGTCGTACCCGAGCGACAGGGCGAGCGGCACGGTGACGAGGACGAACGGGATGACCTCCTCGGACATCCCGAAGACCGAGCCCGCCAGCGAGAAGAGGGTCATCAGGACCGGGATCAGGAACGCCTCCAGCGCGGGGCGCGAGGCGAGGGCGGCCGTGACGCGCCGGATGGCGAACTCCACCGCGCCGGTGGCCTGGACGACGGCGAACGCCCCGCCGATGACGACCAGGAAGGCGATGATGAGCGCGCCGTCGAGGAAGCCCTTGATCGGGGCGAGCATCAGCCACTGCGGGCCGAGGTAGGTCTTGGCCGCCGGCGCGTACGTCCCCGGGACCGTCACGAGCCGTCCCCCCTGCTCCACGCGCTGGTACGTTCCGGAGGGGACGACCCAGGAGAGGACGAGGACGAGGAGCACGAGGCTCCCCACGATCACCAGCGTGTGCGGCATCCGGAGCGTGCGCCCGCTCGTTCCCGTCGCCTCGGCCATCGGTCCCCTCCGTCCGGCGCCGGGCCCCCCTCCGGACCGCGGACCCACCTCCGGGCGCGGGAGAGGCGCCGGGCCGGCGGGAGGTTACCAGCCGGCCGGTGCGCCGGGCCGCGGAGGACGACGCGCCCGCGCGGCGGAGCTTCCCCTTCGGGGCAGGGGGGCCTCCGGCGCCACGCGTGTAGCCTGTCGTCCGGGTGTCGCCGGACCGGCGGAGCCCAGGGGCGGTCCGGGGTCCGGCCACGGGAAGGAGAGACCGAGAATGTCACGAGCGCACGCGAGTCGGAGGTGGCGGGTCGCCGCTTCCGCGGCCCTCCTCGCCCCGGCCGTCCTCCTCGCGGCGGACGCGGTCCGGCAGCCGAACGCCCCGCGTCCCCAGCTCCCCGGCAAGTTCGTCTGGCACGACCTCCTGACCACGGACTCCCCGGCCGCCGAGAGGTTCTACGGCGGTCTCTTCGACTGGACCTTCGAGGCCCAGGCGGGGCGCCAGAACCCCTACAAGGTCGCGCGCCTCGGCGGGGTCCCCGTCGGCGGGATCGTGGACGTCTCGGCCCGGAAGGCGGAGGTCCCGGCCTCGACGTGGCTGAGCTACGTCTCGGTCCTCGACGTCGACGGGGCGGTCGCCGGCGTGAGGGACCACGGCGGAACGGTCCTCCGCGAGCCCACCGATCTCGGCACGCAGGCCCGCGCCGCGGTCGTCGTCGACCCGAAGGGGGCCCTCTTCGGCCTGGCGAGGATCGCGCGCGGGGATCCCCCCGACGACCCGCCGCCGTCCGTGGGGACCTTCCTCTGGATGGAGTACGTCGCCGAGGACGTCCCGGCGGCCCTGGCGTTCTACGGAGCCGCCCTCGGCTTCACCTCCGGGCGGATCGACGGCGGGGCGTCCCACGTCGAGTACCACGCCCTGACGAGCGCCGGAAGGCCCCGGGCCGGACTCTACGAGCGGCCCTGGAAGGAGCTCCGCTCGAACTGGCTCCCCTACGTCCGCGTGGCCGACGCCGCGGCCTCTGCCAAGCGCGCCGAGACGCTCGGGGGCCGCGTCGTCCTCGCCCCGAGACCGGAGGTGCGGAAGGGGACGCTCGCCATCGTGACCGACCCGACCGGGGCCGCCGTGGCCCTGCAGCAGTGGCCCATCGAGGCGGGCGCGAAGTGAGAGGGCGGAGGCAGGAGATGAAGAGGAACGTCGCGCGCGCCCTCGCCGTCCTGGCGGTCGTCGTGCTCGGCCTCGTCCTCCCGGGATGCGAGACGACCGGGGACGTCTATTCCACCACCTACGTGGGCGTCGGCTACGGCGTCTACGGCGGGTACTCCACGGCGGGCTGGGGCTCGTGCTGCTTCGGCCCGGCCGGCGGCGGGATCGTGGCCCACCCGCCCGTGGGGGGCGGCGCCTACCCGATGCCGCACTGAGGGGTCCGCTCCGGGCGCTACTTCTTCGCCGGGGCCCTCTCGACCGAGAAGGCGAGCGCCTCGGTGTACGTCACCTCCACCACGTCGCCGACCTTCACGCCGACGAGCCGCGAGGGCTCCTTGACGACGAGGGTCTTCGTCGCGCCCTTGGCGTCCCGGAAGGTGATCGAGGGCTTCTTCTCGTCGATCGCGGTGACCGTGACGGCCTTCGTCGTCACCGTCTTCGCCGTCCCCTCCGGCTTCTGGCCGGGCTTCCCGGCGTCCCCCGACGACACGACGCTCTCCCCGGGCTTCCCCTTCCCGGGCGCCTTGACCTCGTAGGCGATCGACTCGGTGAGCGACGCGACGACGACGTCGCCGGGGCGGAGCTGGTCGAGGTTCTTCACCTTCTCCCCGACGGAGATCGTGAAGGCCTTGCCCGCCTCGTCCTTCAGCTCGACCTCGCGCGCGGCGAGGTCGACCTTCACGACCGTGGCGCGGATCATCGTGTAGTCGGCCTGGACGACCCCTCCCTTCGGCGGCGCCGTCTGCGCGGCGGCGGGGAGGGCGAGGGCGGCGGCGACGGCGGCGGCCAGGAGTGTCTTCACGGCGTCTGCTCCTTCGCAGGGGCGGGGCGCCCCCGCTCGGCCAGTCTAGCGCCGCGCCGGGGCTGCTCCCTGACGGAGAAGGTCGTCCCGTCCGTGAAGGTCGAGGCGTGGACCTCGGGGACCCGCCTCCGCTGGGCCCGGGCCCGGTGGCATACTGCTCCGCGGTGCCCAGCTCCCTCCGGCCCGTGGTCCTCCTGGCCGCCTTCCTCTTGCCGGTCGCGGCCCGGGCGGGAGCCGCGATCGACCTCCTCGACGCGGGCCGGGTCGACCACCCGGTCCTCCTGGTCGAGCTCCTCGTCCACGGTCACGCGCACGGCGGGAGGCTCCCCGCGCACGACCACGCGGCCCGGGTCGGCCCCGGCACGTCGGGAACGGCGGACCCGGGGCCCGTGCCCGGCGCCCCGGCAGCGCGCCAGAGCGCGCCGCAGGGGACTGGTCACGAGGTATCCGGATCGGATGCGGCGGAGCGAGCCCTCTCGAGCTCCCCGCCCCGGCACGTCCTCCTCGTCTCGCTCCGCCGCTGAGACGCCCGCGGCAGGCCGGGGACCCCCGGAAGCCCGCCCGGGCGGCCGTCGCCCGGGCACCGCGAGGAGGGAATGCGTGGGAGAGAGGCCAGCGTCGAGCGAGACCGGGCAGCCTTCGGGAGACGTCCGGCTCGACCTCGCGCGTCCCGCCGGGCTGACGGAGGAGGAGGCCTCCCGGCGGCACGCCGCGGAGGGACCGAACGAGCTCCCCTCGTCGCGGAAGAGGGGGCCGCTCGCCATCGCCGTGGAGGTGGTCAAGGAGCCGATGTTCCTCCTCCTGATCGCCTGCGGCTCGCTCTACCTCGTCCTCGGCGACGTCGGCGAGGCGCTCCTCCTCCTCGGGTTCGTCTTCGTCGTCGTCGGCATCACGTTCGTCCAGGAACGGAAGACCGAGCGGGCGCTCGAGGCGCTGCGCGACCTGGCGAGCCCGCGCGCGCTCGTCGTCCGCTCGGGCGAGAAGAGGAGGATCGCGGGGCGCGAGGTCGTCCGGGGGGACGTCATCCTCCTCGCCGAGGGAGACCGCGTCCCGGCCGACGCGGTCGTGCGGGCCGGCACGAGCCTCACCGTCGACGAGTCGCTCCTGACCGGCGAGTCGGTCCCCGTCGGGAAGTCGCCGACGCTCGGCGACGACGCGCCGGGGCCGCCCGGGGGCGACGACTCGCCCTTCGTCTTCTCCGGGACGCTCGTGGTCAAGGGCCAGGGCGTCGCCGAGGTCCTGGCGATCGGGGCCGCCACCGAGATGGGGAAGATCGGCCGGGCCCTCTCGGTCCTCGAGCCCGAGGACACCCCCCTCCAGCGCCAGACGGCCCGGCTCGTGAGGCTCCTGGCGTTCATCGGCCTCGGGCTCTGCGCGACGGTCGTCGCCGCCTTCACGCTGACGCGCGGCGACTTCCTGAAGGGCCTCCTCGCCGGCCTGACGCTCGGCATGGCGATGCTCCCCGAGGAGTTCCCGGTCGTCCTCACCATCTTCCTGGCTCTGGGCGCGTGGCGGATCTCGCGGCACCAGGTCCTGACGCGCCGCATCCCCGCCGTCGAGACGCTCGGCGCGGCGACGGCCCTCTGCGTCGACAAGACCGGGACCTTGACGCTGAACCGGATGTCGGTCGCCGAGCTCGCCGTCGGCGACGACGTCCTCTCCGTCGACCCGAAGGGGGTCTCGCTCCCCGAGGCGTTCCACGAGCTCGTCGAGTTCGCGATCCTGGCCAGCCCCGTCGACCCGTTCGACCCGATGGAGAAGGCGATGCGCGAGCTGGGGGAGCGGACGCTCGCGGGGACCGAGCACCTCCACCGCGACTGGGAGCTCCTCCGGGAGTACCCGCTCTCGCGGGAGATCCTCGCGATGTCCCGCGTCTGGCGCTCCCCGGACGGGACCGAGTACGTCATCGCGGCCAAGGGCGCGCCGGAGGCGATCGCCGACCTCTGCCACCTCCCGGCCGAGGAGGTCGCGGCGCTCGACCGGCGGATCGCCGGGCTCGCCGCGCGGGGGCGGAGGGTCCTCGGCGTGGCGCGGGCGAGCTTCACCGGCAGCCCTCTCCCGGGCGGGCAGCACGACTTCGGCTTCCGGCTCGTGGGCCTCCTCGCTCTCTCGGACCCGGTCCGGCCGGGCGTGCCGGAGGCGATCGCGGAGTGCCGGCGGGCGGGCATCCGCGTCCTGATGATCACGGGCGACTACGCCGGGACGGCCCGCGCCATCGCGCGCGAGGTCGGCCTCCCGGACCCGGAGGAGGTCGTCACGGGGCCGGAGATCGAGGCGATGGACGACGCCGCTCTGGCCCGCCGGGTCCGCGAGGTCAGCCTCTTCGCCCGGATGGTCCCCGAGCAGAAGCTGCGCCTCGTCTCGGCCCTGAAGGCGAACGGGGAGGTCGTCGCGATGACGGGCGACGGCGTCAACGACGCGCCCGCCCTGAAGGCGGCCCACATCGGGATCGCGATGGGCGGGCGCGGCACCGACGTGGCCCGCGAGGCGGCCTCGCTCGTCCTCCTCGACGACGCCTTCGGCTCGATCGTCCGGGCCGTGCGGACCGGCCGCCGGATCTTCGACAACCTCAAGAAGGCGATGCTCTACATCTTCGCCGTCCACGTGCCGATCGCCGGCCTCTCGCTGGTGCCGGTCCTCCTCGGCTGGCCGCTCGCCCTCCTGCCGATCCACATCGTCTTCCTCGAGCTGATCATCGACCCCGCCTGCACGGTCGTCTTCGAGGCCGAGGAGGAGGAGGCCGGCGTCATGGACCGCCCGCCCCGCAAGCCGGACGAGCCGATCTTCGGCGGCCGCGGGCTCCTCCTCGGACTCGTCCAGGGCGTCGGCGAGCTCGCCGTCGACGTGGCGATCTTCGGCTGGGCGCTCTCCGCCCACGGCGAGCCGGTCGCGCGCGCGCTCGCGTTCACGACGATGGTCCTCGGCAACGTCGGCCTCATCTTCCTGAACCGGGCCGGCACCCGGTCCCTCCTCGACACGCTCCGCTCCCCGAACCGCCCCCAGCGCTGGGTCACGGTCGGCGCGGTCGGGTTCCTCGCGCTGGCGCTCGGTGTCCCCGGCGCGCGGGAGCTCTTCGGTTTCGCGACGCCGCACCCCGAGCTCCTCGCCCTGTCCGCCGCGGGGGCCCTCGCCAGCTTCGTCGTGGCCGACATCGCCCGGCGCCTCCTCGCCGCCCCGGCGCCTGCACGGAGCTGAAGCATGGCCCTCCGCATCACCGTCACCCGGATCCTGCCGTCCGCCGCCCTCTTCGCCGCGCTCCTCGCGGCCGCCCTCCTCGGCGACCTCGTCCTCCACCGCGCGGGCCTCGCGTGGGTCGGCCGCTGGGGCGGCATCGCGGGGACGGTCCTCATCCTCTCCTCGTTCCTCTACTCGGCGCGGAAGCGGAAGCTCCTGTCGGCCGGCTCTCCGAAGGGGCTCCTCCGCGCCCACGAGGCGCTCGGCTGGGCCGGGGCCCTCCTCGTCCTCGTCCACGGCGGGATCCACCTCAACGCCCTCGTCCCGTGGCTCGCCCTCCTCGCGATGGTCGTCGTCGTCGCGAGCGGACTCACGGGGAGGTTCCTCCTGGAGGACGCCCGCGAGAGCCTCCGCGAGAGGGCGGAGGAGATGAAACGCGCCGGACGGGCGCCGGCCGAGGTCGAGAGGGAGCTCCTCGGCGCCTCGCTCCTCGTCGACGCGATGAGGCAGTGGCGCAAGGTCCACCTCCCGCTGACGATGGTCTTCGCGGGGCTCGCGCTCGTCCACGTCGTGGCGACGCTCCTCTTCTGGAGGTGGTGAGGTGAGGCGGACCTGGGTCTCCCTCCTCCTCACCCTCGCGGCCGCGACGTCCGCGGCGATCCTCTTCCCCTACCGGGCGATCACCCCCGGGACGCTCTCCGCCGGGCACCTCGGGCAGCGCGACGACTGCCTTTCCTGCCACACCCTCCTTCGCGGCGCGCCGGCCGAGAAGTGCGCCGCCTGCCACCGACCCGGCGACGTCGGCGTGAGGACGACGAAGGGCGAGCCGCTGGCGGCGCCGAAGGAGCGCGCGCGGCGCATCCACGAGACGCTCCGGACCGGCTGCGACCGGTGCCACTCGGAGCACGGGGGCCGCCTCGGCACCCGACGCTTCGCCCACGCGCTCCTCCCGGCCGAGGTCGCGGCCGGGTGCACGGCCTGCCACGCGGACGCGCGGCCGAAGGACGAGCTCCACGCCGCCGCGACCTCCGAGTGCGCGCCGTGCCACGGCGTCTCCGGCTGGAAGCCGGCCGCCTTCGACCACGAGAGGGCGTTCCGCTTCGATCGCCACCACCCGCCGCGCTGCGCCGACTGCCACGCGCCGGGCCGGAGCCTGAAGGAGTACTCGTGCACGGGCTGCCACGAGCACTCCCTCGCCCGGATGGAGGCGAAGCACCGCGAGGAAGGGGTCACGAACCTCGACGGCTGCCGCCGCTGCCATCCCTCGGGCGACGAGGACGACACGATCCGCCTCGAGGGCCGGAGCCTCGAGCGCGGCCGGAAGGCACACGACCGTGACGACGACTGACGATTCGCCGCATCGGGCGTTTACGGGCCGCGGGGCGGGGGCCACAATGCCCGGTGGCGCTCCGCCCGGCCTCCCGGGCGGATCCCGGCGCCGGCTCCCGGGACGGGCGGCCGGGTCGCGCTCGACGCGTGCGATCGAGGGGGTCCGAGTGTCCAGGAACGTGAAGCTCTTCGCCGTCGCCGCCGCCTGCGCCGTGCTCGCGGGCTGCCAGGGGGGCGGCGCTGCCGCCACGAGCCGCAAGGGCGGGAAGGGCCTCGCCGTCCGCGCGGCCCCGGTCGCCCCGCGCGACGTCGCCTACGAGGTGCGCGTCCTGGGGTCGCTCGAGCCCGAGGAGCTCGTCCAGATCCCGGCCGAGGTCGGCGGCGCCGCCAAGGAGGTCCGGTTCAACGCCGGGGACCGCGTCACCGCCGAGACGGTCCTCGTGAGGATCGACCCGGAGCGCTACCGCCTGGAGGCCGAGCGCGCCGACGCGGCCTTTCGCAAGGCGGTCGCGGACTGGAAGCGGTCCGAGTCCGAGACCCGGAGGCGGGAGGCGCTCGCCGTGGACAGCCTCGTCTCCCCGGAGGAGCTGAACCGCGCGCGCCTGGAGACCGAGCGCCTGGCGGCCGACGCGGCCGCGGCGAAGGCCGCGCTCGGGATCGCCCTCCAGAACCAGGAGCGCTCGGCGGTCCGGTCGCCGCGGGCGGGGGTCGTCAACACCCGGACCGTCGAGACCGGGCAGTTCGTCCAGGCCGGGAACGTCCTGGCGACGCTCGTCGACCCGCGGCGGCTGCGCCTGCGCTTCAAGGTCTCCGAGTCCGAGTCGCTGAAGGCGAAGGTGGGGCAGTCCGTGGCCTTCCGGGTCGCCGCGCTCGGCGAGAGGAGCTTCGAGGCGCGCGTCTACCACGTCAGCGCCGTGGCCGACCCGGCGACGCGCCAGGTGGAGGTGCTCGCCTGGGCGGAGAACCCGGGCGTCCTCCGGCCCGGCTTCTTCGCCGAGGTGACGCTCGCCACGGGGAGGCACGCGGACGCGGTCGCCGTGCCGGAGGGCGCCGTCCAGGCCACCGAGCGCGGCTTCGTCGTCTACGTCGTCGAGGAGGGGAAGGCGAGGGCGCGCCCCGTCCGGATCGGCCTGAGGACCGCGGACGGGGCGGTCGAGATCGTCTCGGGGCTCTCGGCCGGCCAGACGATCGTGACCGAGGGCTCCGACCGGCTCTCGGACGGAATCGCGGTCGAGGCCGTGGCGGACCGGGTCCCCGGCGGGGGGGCCGGCGGCGAGCCCGGGACCGGCGCTCCGGTGCGGTGATGCCGGCGACGCGCGAGGCTCCCGGTCCGGAGGACCCGAGGAAGATCGCCACGGGGATGACGCTCGCGGACATCTCGATCCGCAACCACGTCTTCGCCTGGATCCTGATGGTCGCCCTGATCGGGTTCGGGGTCCTCTGCTACACGGGGTTCGGCGACGTCTTCCGCGGGCTCGGGGTCAGCCAGAACCCGGACGTCGACTTCCCGATCGTGACCGTCTCGGTGTCGCTCGAGGGGGCCTCGCCCGAGATCATGGAGACCGACGTCGTCGACGTCCTCGAGGACGCCTGCTCGACCGTGGAGGGCGTGCAGCAGATGTCCTCGACGGCGCGGCAGGGCCGGGCCAGCCTCACGCTCGAGTTCGCGATCGGCCGCGACGTCGACGCGGCGCTCCAGGACGTCCAGACGAAGGTCTCGCGGGCCATGCACGACCTGCCCCGCGAGGTCGACGCCCCCGACATCTCCAAGACGAACCCGGAGGACCAGCCGATCATCCGGCTCGTCCTCTCCGGCAACCGGCCCCCGGTCTTCCTGGCGGACTACGTCCGGAACGTCATCCGCCCCCAGCTCCAGATGATCGAGGGCGTCGGCGAGATCCACGTCTTCGGCTTCCGGGACCGGAACGTCCGGGTCTGGTACGACGCCCCGCGCCTGGAGGCGCACGGCCTCACCGTCCTCGACGTCAACCGCGCCATCGCCCGCGAGCACCAGGAGGTGCCGGCGGGCCGGATCGAGGGGGCCGAGCGCGAGATGAACGTCCGCGCCCAGGGCGAGGCGATCGACCTGTCGGCCTTCCGGAAGCTCGTCGTCTCGTGGAAGGACGGCGCCCCGGTCCGCCTGGAGGACGTCGCCGTCGTGGAGGACGGCCTGGAGGACCGGCGGCGGCTCATGCGCGCCATGGGCGAGACGTCGATCGGCTTCGGCATCACGAAGCTGCGCGGCGCCAACGCCGTCCAGGTCGGCCGCGACGTCAAGGCGAAGATCGCGACGCTCGCCGCCCAGCTCCCCGAGGGGCTGAAGCTCGACGTCAACTGGGACACCACCGCGTTCGTCGAGCGCGCCATCCACGAGATCCTCTTCACGCTCGTCCTGGCGGCCCTCCTGACGGGGCTCGTCTGCTGGCTCTTCCTCGGGTCGTGGTCGACGACGGTGAACGTCCTCCTCGCGATCCCGACGTCGATCCTCGGGACGTTCATCGTCGTCTACTTCCTCGGCTTCACGCTGAACACCTACACCGTCCTCGGCCTGACGCTCGTCGTCGGCATCGTGGTGGACGACGCGATCATGGTCCTGGAGAACATCTACCGGCACCGCGAGGCGGGCGAGGGGAAGGTGAGGGCGGCCTCCGTCGGCGCCCGCGAGATCACGTTCGCGGCCGCCGCGACGACGCTGGCGATCGTGGCGATCTTCCTGCCGGTCGCCTTCCTGAAGGGGATCATCGGCAAGTTCTTCTTCCAGTTCGGGGTCACGATCTCCGTGGCGGTCCTCATCTCGCTCCTCGAGGCGCTCACGCTCGCCCCGATGCGCTGCTCGCAGTTCCTCGAGGTCGAGCACCGCGGGCGGCTCGGGAGGGCGACGGACCGGCTCTTCGCGCGGCTCTCCGCCCACTACTCGAGGGCGCTGGGGCCGGTCCTCGCGAACCGGGGGAAGGTCCTCGCGGGCTCCCTTGCGCTGTTCGTCCTCTCCCTCGGGACGCTCCGCCTCCTCCGCCAGGAGTTCATCCCGAGCCAGGACATGAGCCGCTTCACGATCCGCTTCCAGACGCCCGTCGGGACGAGCCTCGACGCCACGGACCGCTACTTCCGGCAGGTGGAGCGGTTCCTGATGACGCGCCCCGAGGTGACCCTCTTCGCCGGGAGCGTCGGGGGCGGGAGCGACGTGAACACCGCCCAGGCCTACGTCAACATGAAGGAGCCCCGGGAGCGGCCCGTCGACCCCGAGAAGGGGCGGCGCCTGACGCAGCTGGAGTTCATGGACGTCGTGAGGAAGCACGCCGCGACGATCCCGGGCGGCCGGATCAGCCTCCAGGACATCTCCCAGACCGGCTTCAGCCCCTCGCGGGGCGGGGGCTTCCCGATCGAGTTCAACGTCCGGGGGCCCGACTGGAGCGTGCTGGCCTCCTCCGCGCGCGAGATCGCCGAGCGGATGCGCCAGTCGGGCCTCGTCACCGACGTGGACACCGACTACCAGGTCGGGATGCCGGAGATCCAGGTGGTCCCCGACCGGGACCGGGCCGCCGACCTCGGCGTGAGCATGGCCGCGATCGGCGAGACCGTGAACGCGGCGATCGGGGGGGCGAGGATCGGGAAGTTCAAGGACAAGGGGCGGCGCTTCGACATCCGCGGGCGCCTCCTGGCGCCGCAGAGGGAGCGGCCCGAGGACATCTCGCGCCTCCTCCTGAGGACCGGGAGCGGCGAGGTCGTGCGGCTCGGCCAGCTGATCCGGATCGACCAGCAGCCGACGTTGCAGGCCATCACGCGCCGGGACCGGGAGCGGGCCATCACCGTCTTCGCGAACGTGGCGACGGGCGCCTCCCAGGCCGAGGCCGTCGACCGCTCCCTCGAGATCGCCCGGGCCGTCCTGCCGGACGGCTACCGGGCGGTCGTCGCGGGGAGCACGAAGGCCTTCCGGGAGTCCTTCCAGTCGCTCTGGTTCGCCTTCGGGCTCGGCCTCCTGGTCGCCTACATGGTCCTCGCCTCGCAGTTCAACTCCTTCTCGCACCCCCTGACGGTCCTCCTCGCGCTGCCGTTCTCCGTCAGCGGCGCGCTCCTGGCGCTCTGGGCCGGCGGCCAGAGCCTGAACGTCTACAGCCTGCTCGGCGTCATCCTCCTGGTCGGGATCGCCAAGAAGAACTCGATCCTCCTCGTCGACTTCACGAACCAGGTGCGCGAGCGGGGCGTCCCGCAGCGCGAGGCGCTCCTGACGGCCTGCCCGATCCGGCTCCGGCCGATCCTGATGACCTCGGTCGCCACGATCGCCGGGGCCCTCCCGCCGGCGCTGGCGATCGGGCCGGGGGCGGAGGTCCAGCGCCCGATGGCGCTCGCCCTCGTCGGCGGCATGGCCGTCTCGACGCTCCTGACGCTCTTCGTCGTTCCGGCCGGCTACAGCCTCCTCGACGACGCCCTGGCGCGGCTCCGCGCGGTTCGACGGCGACGTCCCGAGGCTCCGGAGGAGGGCGTCCCCGGGCCCGGGAAGGCGGAGCCCGCCCGAGAGGCCTGAGCCCGCGCGGGCGGGGCTCCCCCCGGCTCAGAAGACGGACAGGCCCGTCTTCGTCGTGAGGAGCTCGAGCGCCATGGTCCCGGCGAGCGAGTTCCCCTTCTCGGAGAGGCCGGGCGACCAGGCGGCGGCGACGAACCGGCCCGGCAGCACCGCGACGACGCCCCCGCCGACGCCGCTCTTGGCCGGGAGGCCGACGCGGTAGGCGTAGTCGCCCGCCTCGTCGTAGACGCCGCAGGTCAGCATGACGGCGTTCACCCTCTTCACCTGCCGCGCGGTGGCGACCGCCTCCCCCGCGGGGGAGCGCCCGCCCGTGGCGAGGTAGTGGAACGCCGCGGCCAGCTCCGTGCAGCTCATCGGGATCGAGCAGAGGCGGAAGTAGGCCGCGAGGACGCGGTCCGGGTCGCTCCGGAGGTTCCCGAACGACCGGAGGAAGTGGGCGAGGGCGCGGTTCCGGTGGCCGGTGGCGCCCTCGGCCGCGGCCACCGCCTCGTCGTACGCGGCCGTCGGGCTCGCCGAGGCACGCCTCACGAAGTCGAGGACGAGATCCTCCCCCGCAGGCTGGTGAGAGAGGACGACGTCGAGGACCACGAGCGCGCCGGCGTTGACGAAGGGGTTGCGCGGGATCCCGCGCTCGGCCTCCAGCTGGACGAGGGAGTTGAACGCCGTCCCGGACGGCTCGCGCCCGACGCGCTCCCAGACGGCGTCCCCCACGAGCCGCATCGCGACCGTGAGGCTGAAGACCTTCGCGATGCTCTGGATCGAGAACCGCTCCTCCGCGTCGCCGACGGCGTAGACCTCGTTCGCGACCGTCCGGACCACCATGCCGAACCGCTCGCGCGGGACCCGGGCGAGCGGCGGGATGTAGTCGGCGACCCGCCCCTTCCCGACGAGGGGCTCCACCTCCCCGGCGATCTCGCGGAGGACCCGCGCGTAGTCCACGGGGCGATGTTACCGGCCCCTCCCGCCGTCAGTCGGCGAGGGGCTCCCGGTCCGGGCGCTCCCGGAAGACGAGCCAGAGCGCGGCCGGCAGGGCGGTGAAGTCGGCCAGCATCGACAGGACGAACGCCAGCGAGGAGAGGACCCCGAACTGGCGCATCGGCGGCAGGTCGGAGAGGGTCAGCGCCAGGAAGCCGCCCGCGTTGACGACGGTGGCGAAGAAGATGGCGCTGCCGGCCACGCGGACGGCGTGAGAGAGCGCCGCCTCGCAGGAGCCGCCGCGCCGCGCCTCCTGGAAGTGGTAGAAGAAGTGGACCTGGTCGTTCTCCGAGGCGCCGAGGACGGTCGTGGCGATCAGGATCGTCGCCACGTTGAGCGGGATGCCGGTCCCCCGCATGAAGAGGAACATGACGAGGATGGCGAAGAGCGAGGGGACCATCGCCATGAGGCGCGCCGCGGGGCTCCGGAAGACGAAGAAGAAGGCCGCGAAGATGACGGCCGCGGTCAGGACGAAGCTCTCGACGAGCGTCGGGACGAGGTAGCGGCCGATCTTCTCGGTCAGGAGCCCCTGCCCGACGGCGCGCAGCGTGCAGCCCGCGAGCGCCGGGCTCTTCCCGCGCGCCTCCTCGAAGAGGGAGGCAGCGGCCGGGACCAGCTCGTCGATCGAGACCGGCCTCCCGGCGCGGGTCAGGACGGTGAGGTGCGTGGCGCCCAGCGTCCCGACGTCGACCATCGAGCGGAGCCACGGCTCGGTCAGGAGGAGCTGCTCGAGGTCCGCGGCGGCTCGCTCGAGGCCCTCGACGTCGGACGGGAGGGTGTCGCCGAGGCCCGAGGCGTACCGCCGGAGGCGGAGGACGGAGGTCAGCCCCGTCACCGACCCGACCCGCGGGTCCTCCGAGAGCCGCGAGGCGAAGGTGTCGAGAGCGGCGAGGAACTCCGGGTCGACGACGCGCCCGGGGGGCGTCGTGACCCAGAGCGAGAACGAGGCCCGCCCGCCGACGTTCGCCTGGAACCACCGGGCGTCCTCGGCCAGCGGCAGGTCCTCTGGGAGGTAGGCGACCGAGTCGACCTCGAGCGGCATCGGCGAGACGGCCCCGGGGAGGCCGAAGACCGCGACGGCGCCCGCCGCCGAGAGGACGAGCGCCAGGACGACGAGGTGCCAGCGCCAGAGGTAGGACCGGCGCGGAAGGAGCTCGGCCGCCCGGAAGACCCAGGCGCCGGCCAGCGCCCGCTCGGCCCTCACCGGCGTCCGGAGGAGCCTCTGGAGCGCGGGGAAGAGCGTGAAGCAGACGACCCACGAGAGGAGGAGCCCCGAGGCGGTCCAGATCCCCATCTCGCGGATGGGCCGGATCTTCGAGACCGAGAGCGCGGCGAAGCCGACGGCCGCCGCGAAGACCGAGGCGGTGACCGGGAGGAGCTTGTTGGCCAGCGCGACGGGCTGGTGCTCCTCGGGCGCCACGCCGGGCGGGCACTCGACGTAGCGGGCGTGGATGTAGACGAGCGAGGCCGTGGCCGTGATCAGGAGCGTCAGCGGCACGAGGGCCGAGACGATCGTGTTCGGGTAGCCGAGGAGCCCCGCCACCGCGGTGCCGAGGAGGACCGAGACGCCGAGCGTCGCCAGCATCGCGACGAGCGTCCGCCAGGAACGGAAGAGGAACAGGTTCAGGAGGACGACGAAGGCGCCGAACAGCGGGAAGAACCGCGCGCTCGACTCGCGCGTCTGCCGCTCGAGCCACGACTGGACCCACGGCTCGCCGAGCCTTCGGACGGGGAGCGGCGCGCCGGCGGCGCCGCCCGAACGGAGGGCCGCGTCGACCGCCCGGAGCGCCTCGTCCCGCTCGGCCGGCGTCGAGGCGTCGAGGAGGAGGGCGATCGAGATGTGGCGGTCGCCGACGAGGGCCTGCTTGCGGAAGAAGGTCGTTCCGAGGAGGAACGCCCGGAGCTCGGCCCGCCGGGAGGGGTCGGTCGAGACGCCGGGGCGGAGCCGTTCGGCGGCGGAGAGGGCCGAGAACGGCTCGACGCGCGGCAGGCCGCGGAGGCGCTCCTCCAGGTCCCGGACGCGCTCGAGGAAGCCGTTCTCGAACGGGTCGCGCGACTCGAACAGGAGGAGGAGCGGCCGTCTCTCCGGGAAGAGCCGCTGGAACTCGCGCGTGGCGACCCGGTCCGGGTCCGACTCGACGATCATCCGCTCGATCGAGTGGTCCTGACCGACCCGGAGGGCGAAGACGAGGGCGAGCGGGACCAGGAGCGCGTAGGCGGCGAGGACGGCGCCGCTCCGGCCCGACAGCCACCGGAAGAACGCGACCGCTCTCGGCGGCGCCGACGTCGGTTCCAACGCGGTCGGAATGATAGGCCCGGAGGAGCCCCGGATCGTGTAGAAACGGGGCATGAGATCGGGGTCCGCCCTCCTCGCCGCCGCCCTCCTCGTGGCCGCCGGGTTCCGTCCGGCCGCGGTCTCCGCCGCCGAGCCGCCCGTCGTCGTCGCCTGCGCGCCCGGCTACCCCGGTACGACGGAGGAGGCCCAGCCCACGATGGACGCCTTCGCCGCCGCCCTCGCGGAAGGGGCGGGGCTCGGCCGCGACGGCCTGAAGGCCGTCTACCACCAGACCGAGGCCGGGGGGCTCGCGCGGCTGGGGCGGCCGGACGCCGCCTTCGCCCTGGTGCCGCTCTCGTTCTTCCTCCAGCACGAGAAGCCGCTCGGCCTGGCGCCCCTTTCGCAGGCGGTGCGGAAGGGGGGCGAAGCCGGGGAGAGCTGGACGCTCGTCGCCGGCAAGGGGAAGCTGACCGCGCCCGCGGGGCTGGACGGCTGGCAGCTCGTGAGCCTGGCGTCCTACTCGCCGCGGTTCGTCCGGGGGACGGCGCTCGGGGGCTGGGGGCCGGTTCCTCCGGGGACGAAGCTGGTCACCTCCGGCTCGGTCCTCTCGGCGCTCCGGAAGGCGGCGGCGGGGGAGAAGGTGGCGGTCCTCCTGGACGCCGAGCAGGCGGCGGGCCTCGCGACCCTGCCGTTCGCCGCGCAGCTCGAGGTGGTCCACCGTTCCGCGACGGTGCCGGTCTCCGTCTTCTGCACGGTCTCGGGCAGGGCGGCGAAGCCGAGGCAGAAGGCCGTCGCCGACGCGCTCCGGAAGCTCGACGCGAGCGCCGCGGGCGCCGCGGCCCTGGCCGGGATCCGGGTGACGCGGTTCGTCGCGGTCGACGAGGCCTCGCTCGCCTCCGCCCGCGCGGCCTTCGCCGCGGCGCCGGAGGGCCCTTGAGGCGCCCGCGCGCGGCCCTTCCCTTCGCGCTCCTGGGCTGCGCGCTCGCGCTCGCCTCGTGCGCCCCGGCCCTGCGGGGCCCGGAGGCGGGGCCTACTCTCGCGGCCGACCTGGGCGTCGCCGGGTCCGCGGGAGACCCGACGACGGTCGACGGCCTCCTCGGCGCGGCCGAGGCGAGCTGGGCGCGCCGGCCCGACGTGGGGGCGGTCCGCGAGGCCGCGCGGCTCTTCGGGAGGGCGGCGCTCGCGGACGAAGGCGGCGTCGCGGGGCTCCTCGGCTACGCCCGAGCGGTGGCGTGGCGGATCGAGCGGGAGGGGGACGCCAAGGAACGCGAGCGCCTGGCGACCGCCTCCGTCCGGGCCGGGGAGCGGTGCCTGGGGCGCTCCCCCGGGAACCCCGCGTGCGAGTACGCCCTGGCGATCGCCCTCGGCCAGCAGGCCCGGGAGCGGCCCGCGACGGCGCTCGACGGCCTGAAGGAGATGGTGGCGGCGCTCGAACGGGCGATCGCCGGGGACGAGAGGCAGGACCTTGGGGGGCCGCACCGGGTCCTCGCCCTCGTCCAGCTCCGAGCGCCCGGGTGGCCCTCGGGCCCGGGGGACCCCGACGCCGGGCTGGAGGAGGCGCGCAAGGCCGAGGCGCTCTTCCCGGAGCACCCGCCGAACGTCCTGGCGCTCGGCGAGGCGCTCGAGAAGACCGGGGACCCGGACGGGGCGCGGGAGGCCTACCGGAGGGCGTCGGCGCTCGCGTCACGCCTGGCCTCCGGCGGGGACCCCGACGCGGCCGAGTGGCTCGAGGAGGCCCGCCGGGTCCTCTCCCGCCCCGGCTCGTAGCCCGCTCGCCGGTCAGGAGGCTCGGGGAGCCGAGGGCTCGTGCCGGGAGGCGAGGAGCCTCTCGGCCGCCGCCAGGACGCTCCCGACGGAGAGCTCCTCCTGGCACCGGGCGTCGATCGGGCAGACGCGGAACCGGCAGGGGGCGCAGAGCGGGCGCGCCCTGGCCACCGCGACGCGGGCGGGGCGGCCGTCGACGCGCGGGCCGTCCCAGGGCCGCGTGGCGTCGGGGTCGGTCGAGGTGAACGTGACGAGCGTCGGCGTCCCGGCGGCGCCCGCGAGGTGCGACACGCCGGAGTCGTTCCCGACGAAGAGCGAGGCCAGGGACAGGACGCCGAGGACCTCGGGGAGCGAGCTCTTGCCCGAGAGGTCCAGGACGCGGGCCTTCCGCGCCCCCGCGGCCGCCTCGCGGTTCACCGCCGCCTCCGAGGCGCTCCCGAGGAGGACCACCGAGAGGCCGTGCCGCTCGGACAGGGCGTCGAACGTCTCGCCGAAGCGGGCGAGGCTCCAGCGCTTGGCGGCGTGGGCGAAGGAGGCCACGTGCGCGGCGGCGAACGGGCCGCCGGTCCCCCCCGCGGCGTCGAGGAGCTTCCGGGCCGACCGCTGTAGCTCCTTCTCGACGGGGAAGGACGTGTCCGGCGGGCCCTCCGCCCGCGCCCCCGCCGCCTCGACGAGGCGGAGGTGCCGGAAGACCTCGTGCTCGCCCGGCGAGAGGCGCATCGGGACGGCCCGCGTCAGGAGCGGGCTCCGGAGCTCCCCGCGGTACCCGATCCGCTCCGGGAACCCGGCGCGGAAGGCCGTCCAGGCGGTCACGAAGCTCCGCGGGAGGAGGACGGCGCGGTCGAGGCGGGCCTCGCGGAGCTTCGCCGCGAGCCGCTCGAGCCCCGCGCGGCCCGCGTGCTCGGCCGGGTCCTCGACGAGGACCTCGTCCACCTCGGGAAGGAGGCGGTAGAGGTCGGCCACCCACGGGCGGCAGAGGACGACGAGGCGGTCGGAGGGGGCCGAGGCCCGGAGGGCTCTCAGGGCGGGGAGGGACATGACGACGTCCCCCACCCAGTTCGGGGCCCTCAGGAGCGTCCTCAACCGTCGCTCTCGCGGTCGGTCCGGAACTCGGCCACCACGTCCCCGAGCTCGCGCAGGAGGTCGCGCGCGGTCTTCTCCAGCGTCCGCACCGAGGCCGCCCGGCGGCCCGCCGCCACGAGCGCCTCGCGCCCGGGGGCGTCCCGGAGGAGGGCCGTCACCTCCGAGGCCCAGAGCTCGGGCGAGAGGCCCGAGACGAGCCGTCCGGCCCGTCCCCCCTCGAGCACCTCCGCTGCCCCCCCGACGTCGTTCGCCACGCAAGGGCAGCCGGCGGCCATCGCCTCGGCCAGGACGAGCGGCGCCCCCTCGCTCTCGGAGGGGAGGAGGAGGAGGTTCGCCGCGGCGAGGTCCCGCGCGATCGCCGGGATCTCCCCGCGGAAGTCGCAGGCCGCCCGGACGCCGAGGCGCACCGCCAGGTCCTCGACGGCGGCCCGCTCGGGGCCGTCGCCGAGGAGGACCAGGAGGGCGTCGACCCCCGAGGCCCGGAGGCGCGCGAGCGTCTCGACGGCGACCGTCTGCCCCTTCTTCCCGTCGAAGGCCCCGGCGTGGACGAGCCGGAAGGGGGGCGACGGGGGAGGCGGAGCGTCGACGAAGGCCTCCTTCGGGAGGCCGTCGGGGACGAGCCGGATCCGGTCCGGCGGCACCCCGGCGGCGCGCAGCTCGGCCGCCACGGCGCCGGAGACGGCGAAGTAGCGGCGGGGGGCCGCGTACTTGATCCGCGAGAGGAGGTTGAGCCGGGGCGGGAAGGCCACCCGCCGGTGGACCGTCAGGGGGACGCGGCGGTGGAGGCGGCTCCAGACCGCCGCGCCGTGGGCGCGCGAGTCGCCGGCCCAGAGGACGTCGGGCCGGAAGCGGCGCGCGACGCGGGCCACGTCCACGAGGAGCGGGGGCGAGGCCTCCGACCCGGCGCGCACGGGGTAGAGGGCCAGCCGCCCCCCGCTCGTCTCCACGTCGGCGTGCAGGGGCGACCCCGCCAGGGTCGTGACGCCGACCGTGGCGCCGAGGCGGACGAGGGCCTCGGACACCAGGAGCGTCTGCCGCTGCCCGCCGCGTCGCGAGGGGCCGAGGTCGAGCGCCAGCACCCTCATGGTCCGACGAGGATAATCGACCCGATGACGCCCGTTTCCGCCCTCCTCCTCGTCAAGGACGAGAAGAGGAGGCTTCCCGCGACGCTGGCCGGCCTCGGCTGGGCCGACGAGGTCGTCGTCGTCGACACCGGGTCGGCCGACGGGACGACCGAGCTGGCGCGGGAGGCCGGCGCGCGCGTGGTCGGCGTCCCGTGGGAGGGGTACGTCGCCTCGCGCAACCGGGCGCTCCGGGAGGTGAGGAACGACTGGGTCCTCTTCGTCGACGCAGACGAGCGGGTGAGCCCCGCGCTCCGCGACGAGATCCTCGCCGCCCTGGCCCGGGACGGCGACCGCTTCGCCGGGTACCTCATGCCGCGCCTCTCCTACCTGATGGGCCGGCCGATCCGGCACGGAACCTGGTACCCCGACCGGAAGCTCCGGCTGGGGCGGCGCTCGGCCGGGCTGCGCGCCGAGGGGGGGCGCGTCCACGAGTACCTCGTCGTGGACGGGCCCGTCGGGCGTCTGGCCTCGCCGCTCCTGCACGACGAGGGGCGGACCGTCTCCGAGGCGGTCCGGAGGATCTCGTCGTACGCGCGGCTGGCCGCGCTCGACCGGAGGGACCGCGGCGCGCGGGCCAGCGGCGCGGCCCTCCTCCTCCGTCCGCTCGTCGAGTTCCTCCGGGCGTACGTCCTGAAGCGCGGCTTCCTGGACGGGCGCGCGGGCTTCGCCACGGCGGCGCTCCACTCCATGTCGTACGTCCTCCGCGCCTCCTACGTCATCGAGGCGGACGCCGGGCGGTCCACCTCCGGGGAGGAGGACCGGCCGTGAGGATCCCTTGCGCCCTCGCCGTCCCTCTCCTCTGCCTGGCCCTCGCGTGCGGGAAGGGGCCCGGTCCCCTCGAGGAGGCGCGGCGGGAGGCGGACGAGCGGGCCCGGGAGCTGGCCCGCGAGGCGGAGAAGGCGGCCGAAGAGGCGCGGCGGAACCTGGAGGCGGCGCGGAAGAAGGCCGCCGAGACCGGCCGGCAGGTTGCCGGAGACGCGCGCGAAGCCGCCGATGAGGCTGCACGGACGGCGCGCGACGTCAAGGGCGCCGTCGAGCGGTCGACCTCCGGGGCGAAGGAGAAGGCCGAGGAGGACGCCCGGAAGGCCCAGTAGGGGCCGTTCTCAGTCGGCGGGGACCGGCTGGGGCACGAGCCCCGTCGGGTCGTTTGTCCGGTTGTCGATCCTTGCCGCCGCGGCGACGACCTTCCCCCCGGGCCCCGGCCGCACGACGAGCGTCGCCGGGCCCGCCGGGCGCGGGCCGAAGAGGTCGACGACCGAGGCGAGCTGCCGCACGGCCCCCGCGGCCAGCGGCTCGGTCACCTCGGCCCGGGGGCCGTCCGCCGTCAGGAGCCGCAGCGCGACCGTCGTGTCGGGTCCCGCGTTGGCGAGGACCAGGTTCGTGCGAGCGGCCTCTCCCTCCTCGACCCCCGGGAACGCCGCGGGCGAGCCGGCCGTCAGCTCCCCCCCGGCCGGGACGCACGCGAGGTCCTGGGAGGAGGGGCCGGTCTCGGGGTCGCTCCGCGTCACGCCGAACGCCAGGAGCGCCCGGTCGGAGCGGACGTCGAGGGCCCCGGCGGACGGGACGCTCGCCGGGAAGAGCTGCCGGAGGACGTCCGGGATCGCCCGCGTCGTCCCGGCCGGGACGAGGAGCTCCGCCGCGAGCGGGGGCGAGCCGTCCTGCGGGCGGAAGGTGATCCCGACCGTCGCCGGGGAGGTGCCGCCGCCCGGGACGGCGAGGAGGAGGTCGCTCGAGAAGACCGCGCCGTTCTTCCCCTCGCCCGCCGCCACGGCCGGGACGGTCCAGGACGCCGCGGCCGAGGAGACGGCGAGCGCCGGGCTCCGGAACGGGTCGTTCGTCGGCGAGTTGGAGACCACCGTCCCGTAGGCCTGCAGCCGGCCGGCCGTCACGGCAACTTCGAGGCGCGCGCCGTCGGGCGCCGCGGCGAGGAGGTCGTTCAGCTGCACCCGCTCCAGCGGGGCGAGGGAGACCGCGACCGTCTCCCGTGTCGTCCCGTCCGCCGCGACGACGAAGACGGCCGCCGCGGACGGCTCGAACGGGGCGAAGAGGGAGACGTTCACCCGCTCCGCCGGCGTGCCGCGCCCGCCGAACAGGACGGCCCGCTCGCCCGCGACGAGGAGGTCGTCGCCCGCGCGTCCGGCGGGGAACGAGAGGCCGTACGTCCCGCCGCCCGGGAGGCGGTTGAAGACGCGCGTCGAGGCGACGACGGCCGACGGGTCCCCGGCCGTCACCCGCAGGCGGAGGGGCGACGCTCCGCCCGGGAGGCCGAGGCGGGAGAAGAGCGAGGCCGACGGGAAGGCGCGGACCGACAGGGCGGGGACGTCGATCGAGGCGAGCCTCCCGTCCCCGTCGAGGAAGAGCGCCTCGAGCCTGGCGTCGACCCCCGACAGGTTCGTGACCAGGAGCTCGCTCTCGAACCTCGCGCCGTTCTGCCCCTCGGCGGCGACGAGCGCCGGGGCGAGGAGGTCGGACTCGGCCACGGCGCCCACCGGGGCCGGGGCCAGGACGAGCGTGACGCCGGCCGAGAGGACGGGCGCCTCGAACGTCACCGCCTCGCCGTCGCGCCGGTAGCCGGGGCCCGGCGGCACGAGGACGCCGTCGCGCGTCAGCGCGAGGCCCGGGGGGAACGGCCCCGCGAGCCGGAGGCGGGCCGGGGGGGAGGCGACGCGGACCTCGAGCGGCGCGGACGCGTCGAGGCCGGACGCGGGGAGGCCGACCAGGACCCCCGACGGCCCGGAGGCGTCGAGGAGGAGGCGGTTCGCCTCGGCGACGCTCTCGGCCGAGACGGCCGCCGGGACCCCGTCGAGCGGCCCGGTCCGGGAGAGCGACATCCAGTAGAAGCGCCGCTCGCGTCCGTCCCAGTGGCGCGCGACGACCCGCGCCGGCCGGGCGGGACGGCTCTTCCCTCCGAAGAAGTCGAAGAGCTCGCGGGCGGGGAGGACCGCCCGCTGGTCGTGCCCGGCGACGGGGTACCGGGCCTCGAACGGGTAGCCCCCCGGGTCGGCGGAGGCGAGCTCCAGGAGGGTCGGAGTGCGCCCGCGCGCGTCGCCGAAGCCCGGCGTGTCGGCGACGTGGTGCGTGTTGAGGTACGGGAAGAGCGCCGGGGAGTCGGGCACGACCGCGTCGAGCGTCCCGTGGCGGAGGGAGAGCGGCAGGTTCCTCCCGTTCGGCAGGAAGAACCGCGCCGACTGCCCGTACCACCGCGAGAGGACCTCCGGCGATCCCGAGGAGGAGTCGCCGCCCGCCGCGGACCGGAAGTCGGGGAAGGCTGGGGCCCAGAGCTGGCCCTGCCACGCGTCGGTCGGCGGAGCGCCCGCCGTCACGGAGGCGAAACGGTCCGGGTTCTTCAGGCCGACGAGGAGCGCTCCCTTTCCCCCCTGCGAGAAGCCGACCAGGTGGACCCGCGCCGCGTCGACGGCGAAGCGGGAGAGGGCGTCGTCGAGGCAGCCCAGGACGTCCGCCTCGTCCGGCAGGCCGTCGGCGCCGTCGACGTAGTGGGTCGACCAGAGGCCGGGGGAGACGAGGCGGCCGATCCAGAAGACGAGGACGTACCCGCGCGCGTCTGCCTCGGCGTGGACCTCGTCGAGCTGGAAGGTCTCCTTCGGCGCCCCGCGCCCCGGGAGGAAGAGGACCGCCGGGTAGCTCCGTCCGGCGTCGTAGCGGGCCGGCGTGCGCAGGTCGTACCCCCGGAGCGCCCCGTCGGCGGGGGAGCGGTACCAGAGGTTGTACCGGACGGGCGGCTGGTCGGAGAGCGCCCGCGAGGAGAGGACGAGCAGGGCGAGGGCGGCCGCGCGGGCGAGACGGGGCACCTCGCGATCATTCCACGGGACGGGCTAGGATCCGCGCGCCCCGTGGCGGCCCGACCCCGCGGGGCGGGAGGGTGACAGCATGCGGATGGACGTCCGCTTCCCGGGAGGCGTCGCCGTGGAGGCCGCCTTCGGCTCCCACGTCGTCCGGACGGACCAGCCCCCGCCGCTCGGCGAGGGGAGCGCCGCCTCGCCGTTCGACCTGTTCCTCGTCTCGCTGGCGACCTGCGCGGGCTTCTACGCGCTCCGGTTCTGCCAGGAGCGGGGGCTCTCGACCGAGGGGCTCGGCGTGACGCTCACGACGGAGCGGGACCCGCAGAAGAAGCGGCTCTCCCGCGTCCTCATCGAGCTCGCCCTTCCCGCGGGCTTCCCGGAGAAGTACCGGGAGGCGGTCCTCCGGGCGGCCGACCAGTGCGCCGTCAAGAAGGCGGTCCTGGACCCGCCGGAGCTCGAGGTCGTGACGGCCGGATCCGGCCCCGAGGGCGCGTGAGGGGCCCCTGGGCCCCTCACGACGGCCGGGGGCCTACTTCGCCCGCTCGATCGACTCGATGACGACCGGCGTCTCGGGGACGTCCTTCATTCCCGCCTTGACGCCGGTGGGGACCGCCTTGATCTTGTCGACGACGTCCATCCCCTCGACCACCTTGCCGAACGCGCAGTAGCCGATCTCGTTGGCCGCGTCCCCCCTGTAGTCGAGGGCGGCGTTGTCCCTCACGTTGATGAAGAACTGGGCCGTGGCGCTGTTCGGGTCGCTCGTCCGGGCCATGGCGATCGTCCCGGTCGCGTTCCTCACGCCGGTCTTGGCCTCGTTCGGGATCGGGGCGCGGGTGGCCTTCTTCGACATCTCCTTGTCGAAGCCGCCGCCCTGGATCATGAAGCCGTCGATGACGCGGTGGAAGATCGTCCCGGCGTAGAACTTGTCGTCCACGTACTGGAGGAAGTTCTTGACGGTGGCCGGGGCCTTGTCGGGGTAGAGCTCGATCTTCACCGTCCCCATCGAGGTCTTCATCACGACGACGGGGTTGGCCTTGCCGGGCTCGGCCGAGGCCGCGAAGGCCGCCACGAGCGGCAGGAGGGCGAGGAGGGTCGGGAGCGTCGTCTTCATGGCGGCGCGGTATAGCACAGCGCCGCTCCGGCCCCTCCCCCGGGGCGACCCCGGTTGACTTCCGCCGCCCGACTCTCCTACGGTTGCGGCGGCATGACCGCCTCGCCCGCGACCGGCCACGGCGGAGAGCCCCTCCGGCGCCTCCGCTCGCCACGCGTCGCGCGCGAGCGGATCCGCCGGGCGGCCCGGGAGATCGCCGCGGAGCCGTCCGGATGGGAGGCGGTCGTCGACCGGGTCCGGGCCGAGCTCGGCCGTCCGGCTCTGGGCCAGGCGGCGCTCGTCTCGGCTCCCCCCGCCTTCCTCGTGAGCGAGGACGACGGGCGGCCGGCCTCCCTGCCGCTCGAGGGCCTCGTGCCGCTGGCGGGCGGCGGGATGAACACGGTCTGCCGGTCGGCGGACCTCTTCGCGGGGCGGCCGGTCGTCGTCCGCAGGCACCTTCCCGCCGAGAGCGCCGTCGAGGAGGCGGCGCGGCGGGAGCGGAACGCGCTCGTGAGGGAGCGGCTCGCCCTCCTGCCGCGCCACCCGGTCATCCAGCGCTACTGGGCGAGCGGGTCCGTCGACGACGAGGCGTGCGACGTCTTCGACTTCGCCCCCGGGGTCAGCCTCGGGAAGTACGTCGCCGAGCACGGCTTCCGGTACGGGACCTTCCTGGACGCCGGCTACCACGCGGCCCGGGGCCTCCTCCACCTCCACCGCCACGGCTTCGTCCACGCCGACGTCAAGCCGGAGAACCTCTGCGTCCTCGAGAGGCGGGACGGATCTCGCGTCTCGCTCCTCGTCTCGGTCATCGACTTCGACATCGTCTCCTCCCCCGAGGAGCAGCTCCGGCAGTACGCCCTCGGCAACGGCCTGGACGGGACGCTGCCTTACATGCCGCCCGAGAACTTCCGGACGGACGTCCCCGAGGACCCCGACGTCGGGCGGCGGATGGTCTTCTCCAAGGACGTCTTCGCCCTGGGGCTGACGCTCGTCCGCCTCCTGAACGGGCGCTTCCCGGAGAGCTTCTACACCGAGGTCGCCTCCCTCCTGCAGAAGAAGGTCGACCGCGAGGAGCTGGAGTTCCCGCTGCCCGACGCCCTGCCGCGCCCGATGCAGGACCTCCTCCGCGCGATGTGCCGCTCCGACTGGGCCGAGCGCCCGTCCCTCTCGGTCGTCATCCGCCTCCTGGGCGCCGCGCGCCGGGCCGCCTCGCCCGCCGAGCGCGAGGCGGTCCTGTCGCGGCCCGCCGAGGCCGCGCCGCCCCGGCCGGCCGCGGCCCCTCCCGCCGTGGAGCTGGTGGGGCCGTACCGCCTGGTGAACCCCTCCTTCGCCCCGCGGGTTCCCGGCGACGGGCAGAGGCTGCCGCTCGCGGAGCTGGCGGACCCGTTCGGCCGGAGGCTCGTCGGCGTCCCGTTCGAGCTCGCCACGCGCGAGGCGGAGGAGGCCTTCTACGAGGAGCGCTCCGCGTTCCTGAAGGACCTGAACGCGGTCAGGCTCCGCCACCCGGAGCTCTTCCCCGGCAGCTTCCGCGACCTCGTCCGCCAGGAGACGGGGGGGAGGTTCCTCGTCTGGATCGTCCGGCCCCTCCTGGAGGGGGCGCTGGACGTGACGGCCTACCTGCGGACGGAGCGCCCGGGAGCCTCGGTGCGGGAGAGGATCGCCATCCTGCGGCGGGTCTCCGAGGCGCTCGCCGTCCTGGAGGAGGCGGGCTACGCGCTGGCGCGGCTGACGCCCGAGCTCGTCTTCTTCGTCCCGCTGCCGCCGGAGGGACCGTCCCTGTCCGCCACGAAGGCGGCCCTCACGCGCCCGATCCGGCGGCTCTTCGACGTCCCGGCCGCCGAGGGCGAGAAGCGCTACCGGCAGGAGCTGATGGGGACCGCCTCGGCGGTGAGGACGACCCGGGAGGCGGGACGGCGGCTGGTGACGGACCTCCTGGAGCTCGCCGAGTCGATCGGCGTCTTCGCCGGCGTCGGCCCGGCCGAGCGGAGCTTCCTCCTCCAGCTGGCCACCGTCGAGACGTGGCGGGAGCGGGTCGACATCCTGGTCTGGGTCGAGATGCAGTGCCCGTGAGCCGCCGTCGTCGGCGCCCTGGCGCGCTCCTGTACGGGGCCAACGGCTTCACCGGCCGGCTGATCGCCGCGGTCGCGCGGCGCGACGGGCTCCCGGTCACCCTCGGGGGCCGCCGGCCCGAGGCCGTCGCCCGGGTGGCCGCCGAGACGGGGCAGCCCTGGGTGGCCTTCCGCCTCGACCACCCGGAGCGCGTGGCCGAGGAGGTCGCCGCCTTCGACGCGGTCCTCCTGGCCGCCGGCCCCTTCTCCCGGACGAGCGCGCCGGTGGTCGAGGCCTGCCTGGCCGCCGGGACGCACTACCTCGACATCACCGGCGAGATCGCCGTCTTCGAGTCCGTCTTCGCGCGCGACGCCGACGCGAAGAGGGCGGGTGTCACGTTGCTCCCCGGGACCGGTTTCGACGTCGTCCCGTCCGACTGCCTGGCGGCGGCCCTGGCCGCGGAGCTCCCCGGGGCCTCGCGGCTGCTCCTGGCCTTCCGCGCGTTCGCGCCCTCGTCGGGAACCGCCCGGACGATGCTGGAGAGCCTCCCGAACGGCGGCGCCGCGCGCGTGGACGGCGCCCTCGTCCCCGTGCCGCCCGCCTGGAAGGTGCGCGAGATCCCCTTCGCGGACCACCCCCGGAACGCCATGACCGTCTCCTGGGGAGACCTCTCGACGGCCTACCGGTCGACCGGGATCCCGAACATCGAGACCTACATGACCGCGCCCCCCGCCCTGGTCGCCTCGGCCCGGGCCGGGCACGCTCTTGCCCCGCTCCTCTCCCTGGCCCTCGTCCGGTGGTTCCTGGAGGCGGCCGTCGGGAAGGCCTTCCCGGGGCCGGACGAGGGGGCCCGTGCGCGGGAGCGCTCGTACCTCTGGGGCCGGGTCGAGCGGGACGACGGCGCCTTCGTGGAGGGGACCGCGGAGACGCTCGAGGGGTACGCCTTCACGGCCGAGGCGTCCGTGGCGTGCCTGGCCCGGGTGCTCGGCGGGACGGTGGTTCCCGGCGCCACGACCCCCTCGGCGGCCTTCGGCGCCCGGTTCGCCGAGTCGATCGGCGGGACGACCCTCCGGGTCCCGAGCGCGTCCGCGCCCGGGCCGCCGCCCGCCTGAGCGCGTCCTCGGGCGGGGGATAAACTCCGGCGGCGTGGCACCCGGCATCGACGGTTTTCGCGAGGAGTGCGGGGTCTTCGGCATCTACGGCCACCCCGACGCGGCGAACCTCGCGTACCTGGGCCTCTACGCGCTCCAGCACCGCGGCCAGGAGTCGGCCGGCATCGCCACGTGGAACGGATCGCGGATCCGGTCCGAGAAGGGGATGGGCTACGTCGCGGACCTCTTCGACGAGACCCGCCTGGCGGGGCTCCCGGGGGCCTCGGCGATCGGCCACGTCCGCTACTCGACCGCGGGCGGGTCCCTCCTCGAGAACGCCCAGCCGATCGTCTACAACACGAACAAGGGGCCCCTGGCCATCGCCCACAACGGGAACCTCGTGAACGCCGACGACCTCCGCCGGGAGCTCGAGGAGGAGGGGTCGATCTTCACGACCTCCTCGGACACGGAGGTCTTCCTCCACCTGATGGCCCGGTCGAGGCAGGAGGGGGTCGTCGGCGCGCTCCGGGACGTCCTCCTCCGCGTGAGAGGCGCCTACTCGATCGTCCTCCTGGCCGAGGAGAAGGTCATCGCCGCGCGCGACCCGCAGGGTTTCCGCCCCTTGACGCTCGGCCGGCTCGGGAACGCCCACCTGGTCGCCTCCGAGACCTGCGCCTTCGACCTCCTCGACGCCGAGCCGGTGCGGGACGTCGAGCCGGGGGAGGTGGTGGTCCTCGACGCGGGGGGCGTGGCGTCGGCCTCCTTCGCCATGGGGCGCCGGACGGCCTTCTGCGTCTTCGAGCACGTCTACTTCGCCCGCCCGGACTCGACCGTCTTCGGCCGCTCGGTGGCGGACGTGAGGCGGGCCTTCGGGCGGCGGCTGGCCGAGGAGCACCCGGCCGGGGCCGACGTCGTCGTCCCGGTCCCCGACTCGGGCGTCTTCGCCGCGCTCGGGTACGCCGAAGCGAGCGGCGTCCCGTTCGGGATGGGGCTCGTGAGGAACCACTACGTGGGCCGGACCTTCATCGAGCCGAAGCAGTCGATCCGCCACTTCGGCGTCAAGGTGAAGCTGAACGCCGTCCGGTCGGTCGTCGGCGGGAAGAGGGTCGTCCTGGTCGACGACTCGATCGTCCGCGGCACGACCTCGAAGAAGATCGTCCGCCTCCTGAAGGCGGCCGGGGCGACCGAGGTCCACATGCGGATCTCCTCGCCGCCGACGACGAACCCCTGCCACTACGGGATCGACACGCCGCGGCGCCGGGAGCTGATCGCGGCCTCCCACGACGTCTCCGAGATCCGGCGCTTCATCGAGGCCGACTCGCTCGGCTACCTCTCCCTCGAGGGGATGCTCGCCGCCGAGGGGCGGACCGAGGAGCAGATGTGCGCCGCCTGCTTCTCGGGACGCTACCCGGTGCCGTGGGCCCGCCACGAGGCGCAGCGAGGCCTCTTCCACGCGCTGCCCGAGACCGGGGAGAGCGACGAGGCCGCCGACGAAGCTGCCGGGGACGCCCCCGCCCCGGAGTCCGAGCCCTGACGGGCTGGTAGGATCCGCCGCGGCCGCGGCCCGGGAGGCGCGCGGCGCGGAGGGAGCCGATGGACCCGGAGCGTCCCCTCACCTACGCCGCGGCCGGCGTCGACATCGACGCCAAGATGGGGGCCGTCGCCCGCGCGCGCGACCTGATCCGCGGGACGTTCACGCCCGGGGTCGTCGGCGACGTGGGCGGGTTCGGCGGGCTGTTCCGCGCGGACTTCCCCGGGATGGAGGAGCCCCTCCTCGTCGCGTCCACCGACGGGGTGGGGACGAAGCTGAGGGTCGCCACGGCGGCGGGGGTCCACGACACCGTCGGCCGCGACCTCGTCAACCACTGCGTCGACGACATCCTGGTCCAGGGGGCGCGCCCGCTCTTCTTCCTCGACTACTTCGCGGCGGGGCGGATCGACCGGGAGGTCGTCGGCCAGGTCCTCTCCGGGGTGGCCGCGGCCTGCCGCGAGAACGGCTGCGCGCTCCTCGGAGGGGAGACCGCCGAGATGCCCGGCCTCTACGCCCCCGGGGACTACGACCTGGCCGGGACGATCGTCGGGGTCGTCGACCGGCCGAAGCTCCTCGACGGGTCGCGCGTCGGGGAGGGAGACCTCCTGCTCGGCCTCCCCTCCAGCGGCCTCCACACGAACGGCTACTCGCTCGCCCGGCGGCTCTTCTTCGAGGAGCTCGGGCTTCGGCCCTCCGACACCGTCCCGGAGCTGGGGACGACCGTGGGGGAGGCCCTGCTCGCCGTCCACCGGAGCTATCTCCGGCCCGTCCTCCCGCTGGTGGAGGAGGGGCTCCTCACGGCGATGGCGCACGTGACGGGCGGCGGCTTCCCGGACAACCTCCCGAGGGTCCTCCCCGAAGGGCTCCGGGCGGTCGTCCGGCCCTCCGCGTGGTCGTGGCCCGCGCTCTTCCGGTTCATCGAGGAGCGCGGGCGGGTCGCGCGGGAGGAGATGCTCCGCGTCTTCAACTGCGGGATCGGGATGGTCCTCTTCGTCCGTCCGGCCGACGCGGCGCGCGTCGTCGCGGGCCTCAGCGGCTCGGGCGAGCCCGCGGTCGAGATCGGCCGGGTGGAGGCCGGAGCCCGGAGCGTCGTCTTCGCGTGAGCGGACCCGGCGCCGAGCCCGTCGTCGCCCCGACGCCCCTCGTCCCGCTCCCGGCGCGCCTGGCCGTCCTCCTGTCGGGGCGCGGCTCCAACTTCGAGTCGCTGGCCGACGCCTGCGCCCGCGGGGACGTGCCCGCCCGGATCGTCGCCGTCGTCTCGGACCGGAGGGACGCGCCGGGCCTCTCGCGGGCCGAGGCGAGAGGCCTCGCCACGCACGTCCTCGTCCCGAAGGAGCTCGGGGGGCGGGAGGCGCAGGAAGCCCGGCTGGCCCGGCTCCTCGAAGAGGCCCGGGTGGACGTCGTCTGCCTCGCCGGGTACATGCGCATCCTCGGGCCGGGCTTCGTCGCGAGCTTCCCGCTCCGGATCCTGAACATCCACCCGTCGCTCCTCCCTTCGTTCCCCGGCAAGGAGGCCCAGGCGCAGGCGGTCGCCCACGGCGTCCGCGTCAGCGGCGTCACCGTCCACGTCGTCGACGCCGGAATGGACTCCGGGCCGATCCTCGCCCAGGAGGCCGTGACGGTGGCGGACGGA
>RHKY01000039.1:92500-94977 GCA_008363385.1 Acidobacteriota bacterium
CGTCGGCGCCGGCCGCCTGGACCGGGACCATCGCGCCGGTCCCGGCCTCCCCGGCCGGGATCCCGGAGTAGACGGCTTCCAGACCGAGCGCCACGGCGTCCCGAAAGAACGTGTCCCGGTCCGCTCCGGTCAGCGTCGCTTCGAGCCGGTCTCCCTTCTTCACGAGCGCGTACGGCACGATCTTGCCCCCTCCTGCAACGCGAGAGGATACGACGGCGCGGCGGGGAGCGCAGAGGGAGAGTGACGTGACGACCCTCCACGCCCGGCTCCTGGAGCTCGTCCGCCGCGACGGCCCCCTCGGCTTCGACCGGTTCCAGGAGCTGGCCCTCTACGACCAAGCGGACGGCTACTACGAGAAAGCCGGGCGGGTTGGCCGGTCGGGGGACTTCGTCACCGCCCCGACCTGGCACCCCGCGTTCGGGCGCTGCCTGGCGAGGCTCCTCGAGCGCCTCCCGGCCCCTGCCGGGGAGGGGCCGGAGCTCCTCGACGTCGGCGCCGGCGAGGGGGAGCTCCTCGCCTCCGCGGCGGCCTCCCTCCCCGGAGCCCTCCGGCCCCGCCTCCTCGGCGTGGAGCGTTCGGCGGTCCGTCGGCGCCTCGCCCAGGCTCGCGTCGCGTCGGCCCGGTGGTTCGCCTCGCTCGACGAGCTGCCGGGTCCGGTGACCGGCCTCGTCGTGGCGTACGAGCTGATCGACGCGCTCCCCGTCCGGGCGCTCGAGATCGGGAAGCGGGGCGAGCTCCTGGAGCGGCGCGTCGCCGAGGGCCCGGGGGGCCGTCTCGTCTTCGAGGCCGGCCCCTGTCCGGACGGCGCGGCGATCCGGGCTCGCCTGTCGGAACGGGGCGTCGTCCTCGCCCCGGGGCAGCGGTTCGAGGTCCGGCCGGGGGCGGTGCCGGTGGCCCGCGCGCTGGCCGGCGCCCTCCGGGAGGGGATCCTCCTCGTCTTCGACTACGGCGCCCCCACCCGCGCCCTCTACGGGCCGGTCCGGAGGGAGGGGACCCTCTCCGCCTTCCGGGGGCACGAGGTCAGCCGCGACGTCCTCGACGAGCCCGGCGAGAGGGACCTGACCGCCTGGGTCGACTTCGGAGAGGTCGAGGAGGCGCTGGCGGGAGAGGGGCTCGAGGTGCACGGCCTCGTGTCGCAGTCCCGGCTCCTCCTGTCGCTCGGCATCGCGGGCGAGCTGACGACGGAGGATCCCGAGGCTCCCGCGAGCGCCGAGCGGATCGCGGAGCGGCGCGCCGTGGCGGCCCTGTTCGCCCCGGGGGGGATGGGGGAGTCGATCCGCGTCCTCGTCGCCTCCCGTGGACCGGGGCTTCCCCGCGAGGAGGCGGCCGCCCTGACGCGGCCGGCGGCGGCGGGGCCCGCTCGGGGCCGCACATGATGCATCGGCACTAGCCGATGAGCCGCTTGCCGGTTTGACTTCCCCGGGGGGGGTCCGGAGAATGCCCGAGCCCGTGTGGGAACGGGGGAGACCCCGTCGGGAGCGAGCCTGTCTATGGTCCAGTACCTTGCCCTCGCCTTCGTCGCCGCGTTCACCGCGGCGCTCGTCCTCGCCGTCCTCGGGATCTTCGCGTTCCTGCGCCCGAAACGCCCGAACCCGACGAAGCTCTCGCCCTACGAGTGCGGGGTGGCGGCGGTCACGGACGCCCACGACCACCGGTTCTCGGTCCGGTACTACCTCCTGGCCGTCCTCTTCGTCGTCTTCGACGTCGAGACCGTCTTCCTCTTCCCCTGGGCCGTCATGTACCACCACCTGGCGCTCTTCGGCCTGATCGAGATGGTGATCTTCCTGGTGATCCTGCTGGTCGGATACGTCTACGTCTGGAAGCGGGGGGCGCTGTCGTGGGCCTGATCGAGGGGACCCTCCCGGAAAACGTCCTGACGACCAACGTCGACGCCTTCTTCGGCTGGGCCCGCAAGAGCTCGCTCTGGCCGCTGCAGTTCGGCCTTGCCTGCTGCGCCATCGAGATGATGGCCGTGACCGACAGCCGTCACGACATGTCCCGCTTCGGCGCCGAGGTCTTCCGCGGCTCGCCGCGCCAGGCCGACATGATGCTGGTGGCCGGGACCGTGACCGAGAAGATGGCGCCGATCGTCAAGCGCCTCTACGACCAGATGGCGGACCCGAAGTGGGTCATCGCGATGGGCTCCTGCGCCACCTGCGGCGGCCCGTACCGGACGTACGCCGTGACGCAGGGCGTCGACCGGATCGTCCCGGTCGACGTCTACATCCCGGGCTGTCCGCCACGGCCCGAGGCGCTCCTGTACGGCCTCATGGAGCTCCAGAAGAAGATCCAGAAGATGCGCGTCCTGCGCCGGGCCTCCTGAGGAGCCCCATGTCCGACGTCCCCCCGAACGAGACTCCGAAGCCCGCCCCCCCGCCGGCCGAGCCGGCCGCCCCGAAGCCCGCCCCCCCGCCGGCCGAGCCGGCCGCCGCCAAACCCGCCGCCGCCGCGGCCCCGAAGCCCGCGGCCGCCCCGGC
>RHKY01000040.1 GCA_008363385.1 Acidobacteriota bacterium
AAAGCCGTGTGCGGGAAACCCGCACGCACGGTTTGAAAGGGGGTCTTGTGACGACTCTTGCGGCTCCGCCGCGAAAGGACTAGCAGGATCTACCAATGCGCTCCTCCGGCCCGTGGAGCGTCGGGCTCCTCCTGCTCCTCGGGCTCGCCCCTCGTCTCGACGCCGGGCAACCGGCCCTGCGGTCCTACTCGATCCGGGACGGCCTCCCTTACTCGCAGGTCTTCTGCGTCCTCCAGGACCGGCGAGGCTTCCTCTGGGCCGGCACCTCGTACGGCCTGGCGCGTTACGACGGACGCGAGTTCGTGACGGTCGACAAGGCGCGCGGCCTGCCGCACGACTCGGTCCTCTCGGTCGCCGAGGACGAGGTCGGCACCGTCTGGGTCCTGACGCAGGCGGGCCTGGCGCGGATCTCCCCCTCGGGCGGGCCCCACGGCGCCCCGCGCCCGGTCCCGCTCCCGGACTCCGTCCGCTCCCTGGCCACCGGGGGCCTCACCCGCCTGGCCGCCTCCGGGCCCGCCCTCTGGCTCGCGGGGGCTCCCGGCCTCTTCCGGTACCGCGACGGCACGCTCGAGAGGGTCCCGCTCCCCGACGGGCTCCGGGGGAGCGACGTCTCCTGGCTCGGACCCGTCACGGCGGACCAGGCGTGGCTCGTGGCGAGCGGGCGGGTGGCCCTCCTGGGCCCGGAGCGCACTCCGTCCGTCTTCGCGGCCCCGGCGGCGCACGGTCCCGCCGTCGCCACGGTCCGCTCCGGCGACGAGGTCCTCCTCGTCGCCCGCGACGGCGTGTCCAGCCTCGGCGGCAGCGGATTCGTCGTCGACCCGCGCTTCCGCCTCCCGGCGGGCCTGAACCCGAGCGGAGCCGCCAGCCACGACGGCGGGCTCGTCGTCCTGACTCCCGGCCGGGGCGCGTGGTTGCTGCCCCGCCAGGGGGAGCCCCGGAACCTGGGTCGAGAGGAGGGGCTCCTCTCGGACTCGGTCCACGCCGCGGTCGAGGACCGCGACGGCCTCCTCTGGCTGGCGACCGAGAACGGGCTGGTCAAGGTCCTGGACCTGGCGATCACGGTCTACCCGCGCCGGCCGGGACGGATCGGCGAGACGGTCCTGAGCTTCGCCCCGGACGGCGGGGGCGGGACCTGGATCGGTCACGACGAGGGCGTCACCCTCGCTTCCGGGGACGGCGCGACGCTCCTCGACCCCCTGCCGGGGAGCGCCGAGGACCGGGGCGTCTGGGCGGTCCTGGCCCTCGGGCCGGGCGAGGCCCTCGTCGCCACGAAGACCGGGATCTCGCGCGTGGGGAGAGGAGGCGCCCAGCGTGTCCCCGGGCTCCCGCTGGCCGGGCGGGGCCGCGTCTACGACCTGCACCGGGACCGGAACGGATTCGTCTGGGCGTCGACCGACGACGGTGTGGTCCGCTTCCGGTGGGAGGGAGGCCGGCCGGTGGACGTCCTCCTCCTCTCCGAGTCCGGCGGCGAGCCCGTCGGCGAGGTACGCGGCGTCGACTCGTTCCCCTCCGGCGAGGTCTGGTTCGGGACGGACGGCGGCGGCCTCCTCCGCTGGGACGGGAGCCAGCTGCGGAGGCTCGGCGCCGCCGACGGGCTGCCCACCGGGGTCTGCCGGACCGTCCTGTGCGACGGGGAGGTCGTCTGGATCGGGACCGACGCCGGTCTGTTCCGGTGGCGGGCCGGGCGGATCGAGCCGGTGCCCCTCGTCGGCGACCGGCTCGGACGCCCGTACGTCGTCGCTCTCGCGCCCGGGCGGGACGGGGCGGTCTGGGTCGCGCTCACCGACCGGCTCGCGGAGCTCCGGGATGACCGCGTCGTCTCCGTCCTGGACCGCGCCACCGGCCTCGCGTTCGAGAGCACGACCGCGGAGAACTGCCTCCTCGCCGACGCTTCCGGGAGGCTCTGGGCGGGGCTCGTGGGGGGAGCGGTGGTGATCGACCTCGACGAGCGGAGGCGGGAGTGGCCGCTCCCCGACGTCGTCCTCCTCGGCGCCTGGGACGGGGCTGGAAACGCCATTCTTCCCCGGGCCCTGGTGCCGCACGGGCGGAACACGATCACGTTCGCCTACCGCTCCCCGACCTTCGTCGCCGAGGAGGCGACTCGCTTCCAGGAGCGGCTCGTCGGCTACGACAGGGACTGGTCCCCCCCGCACGCCGAACCCGGGCAGCGGTACACCAACCTCCCGGCTGGGAGCTACGCGCTCGAGGTCCGGGCGGTCTCGCTCCGGGGAGAGAGCCCCTCGCCCTCCGTCCTCCGGTTCTCCGTCGGGTCCCCCTGGTGGGCGACGCCGACGGCGCTCACCGGCTTCACCGCCGCCCTCGTGACGGCGCTGGCGGGCGCCGTGGCCTGGAGGACGCGGACCCTCCGTCACCGGGCGCTCGTCCTCGCCGCGCGCGTGGCCGAGAGGACCCGGGAGCTGGCCGGGGCGAACGAGCGCCTCCGGGAGGCGCAGCGGCGCGTCGACGAGCTCCTGGCCAGCGGGGCGAAGGCCCAGGAGGACGTCGCCGCCTGGGCCGGGGCGGCCGCCTCCGAGATCGCCCGCACCGTGGGGGCTAGGGAGATCTCCGTCCTGACGCTCGACGCCGAGCGGCCCTCGCTCCTGACCGGCTCCTCGGAGGTCGCCCTCGGGGCCGACCTCCTCGCCCGCCTCGGCAGGGGCGAGACGGTGACGCAGGGCCACGACCGCAGGCTCGTCCCGGCCGCCGGGGCCTCGGGGGAGCTGCTCGCCGTCCTCGTCGTCGACGGCCTCGACCCGGGGGACGCCGGAGCGGCCGAGCGGCTGGTCCTGGCGTTCGCGCAGCAGCTGGGGGGAGCGCTCGAGATGCGCAAGCTCCGGCGCCGGCTCGCCGACGCCGAGGCGGCCCGGAGCCTCGTGAGGCAGAGCCTCCTGGAGAGGGGGGTCGAGACGGTGGCGCTCTGCCCGGCCTGCGGCGTCTGCCGCCCGGCCGGCGCCCCCACGTGCGCGGAGGACGGGGCGACGCTCGTCACGGAGGGCCTCCTCCCGCTCGCCGTGAAGGGGCGCTACCGGCTTCGCCGGCTCCTCGGCGAGGGGGGGATGGGGCGGGTCTTCCTGGCCGACGACGAGAAGCTCGGGAGGGAGGTGGCCCTGAAGCTGGTCCGGCCCGAGCGGTTCGACGACCCGTCGGTCCGGCTGAGGTTCGAGCGCGAGGCCCGGGCCGCCGCGCGGATCCAGCACCCGGGCGTCGTGGCCCTCTTCGACTCCGGCGCCCTCGACGACGGGTCGCTCTTCCTCGTCCTGGAGCGCCTCCGCGGGACGGGGCTCGAGGCCGCCCTGGAGCGCTGGGGGCGGCCGTCGGCCTCGCAGGCGGCCCGGGTCCTCTCGCAGGCCTCCTCGGCCCTGGCCGCGGCCCATCGCTCCGGCATCGTCCACCGCGACGTCAAGCCCGGGAACCTCTTCCTCGTCCCCGACGGCGACGACTTCCGCGTGAAGGCCCTCGACTTCGGGCTCGCCCGGCCGCTGGGTCCGGCCGCCGGGCTGACCCGGACCGGGATGGTGGTCGGGACACCCGCCTACATGGCGCCGGAGCAGGTCCGGGGCGAGCCCGCCACGCCGAGGACCGACCTCTACTCGCTGGCGGTCGTGGGCTGGGAGCTCCTGACCGGCTCGCGGCTGGTCGTCTCCGAAGCGCTGGGGACCATCTTCCAGTCGATCCTGGCCGATCCCGCTCCGGCCCCCTCCCTCCTCCGGCCGGGCCTCCCCCCGGCGGTGGACGCGGCCCTCGCGGGCGCGCTCGCCAAGGAACCGTCCACGCGACCTCCGGACCTGGAGGCCTGGGCGGCCTCGTTCTGCCCCGTCCTCGCCGCGAGCCCGCCCGACGGGGACGCCTGGCCGGAGCCCGTCGGCCCGGCCCTGGAGACGGACGGACAGAGAGCCGGGGCCCGGACCCTCCCGGCCGGGGGCGCCCCCGCGGCGACGGCTACCGCCAGGTCATCAGGCCGGTGACGATGAGGTTGTTGGCGTCCGGGTGCTCGGGCCTCACCCGCACGGTGTACCCCTGCATCCCGGTCCGGTCGCACGGAACGCTCCCGACGTAGACGTGGGTGCCGTCCCCCCGGCTCTCCGACAGGCCCATCGGGACCGAGCGCGCGCGGGTGATCTCGCCGGCGGAGTCCAGCGGGCCGTGGTAGACCTCGACCAGCACCTCGTCGGGCGGGATCGCCCCGAGGTCCACGAGCGCCCGGACCTCGAACCCCTCCCCGATCGTCCTCACCCCCGGCGCCATCGCCTCCACCGAGAGGACGGCGACCGCGCTCCAGGACCGGAGGATCTCCTTCTTCCAGTCCGCCAGCTTCCGCGCCCGGGCCGCTCCGTCCGCCATCAGCTCCCGGTGGTAGCGCGCGGCCGGCACGTAGAACCGCTCGCAGTACTCCCAGATCATCCGGTTGCAGCTGAACTGCGGCGAGAGCGTCTTCATCGACCTCTTCATCCGCGCGATCCACGGGCGCGGGAGGCCGTCGGCGGAGCGCTGGTAGAAGAGCGGGACCACCTCCTTCTCGAGGAGCTCGTAGAGGGCGTTGGACTCCACGTAGTCCTGGTAGGCGTAGTCCGAGTAGGTCTCGCCCTTGCCGATCGCCCACCCCATCTCGGGCTGGTACGCCTCGGCCCACCACCCGTCGAGCGTGGAGAGGTTCAGGCCGCCGTTCGGGAGCACCTTCATCCCGCTCGTCCCGCTCGCCTCCATCAGCCTCCGCGGGGTGTTCAGCCAGACGTCGACGCCCTGGACCAGGTACCTCGCGACGGCCAGGTCGTAGTCCTCCAGGAAGAGGGCGTGGGGCCGGACGTCCTCCCGCTGGCAGAACTCGAAGACCGCCTTCAGGACCTCCTTGGCCTCGTGGTCCTTCGGGTGCGCCTTCCCGGCGAAGATGATCTGGACGGGCCGCTCCGGGTTGAGGAGGATCCGGGCCAGCCGCTCCGGGTCCCTCATGATCAGGGTGCCCCTCTTGTACGTCGCGAACCGGCGGGCGAAGCCGATCGTCAGGGCCCGCGAGCTGAGGACGCCGCGGGCGCGCTCCACGTCCCGCTGGGACCCGCCGCGCGAGAGGATCTGCTTCATCAGCCGCTGGCGGGCGAAGGCGACGAGCCGCTCCCGGCGCCTCTCGTGCGTGGCCCAGAGCTCCTCGTCGGGGATGCTGTCGACGTTGTTCCAGGTCGAGGGCTGCCCGGGCCGGCGCCACCAGTCGCCGCCCAGGTACCGGTCGAACAGCGTCGCCATCTCGCGCGAGACGCTGCTGCGCGTGTGAGCCCCGTTCGTCACGTGCGAGATCGGGACCTCGTCCACCGGGATCGCCGGGGAGACCCTCGACAGCAGCGCCCGGGAGACGTGGCCGTGCAGCTCGCTGACGCCGTTGGCCATCGCCGAGGACCGGAGCGCCAGCGCCGCCATGTTGAACGAGTCGTCCCCGCCGTTGGCGTCCCCGCTCCCGAGGGCCATGAACCGCTTCCGCGAGACGCCGACGTCCTCCCGGTACTCGGCGAAGTAGCGGTCCATCAGCTCGCCCGAGAAGATGTCGAACCCGGCCGGGACCGGCGTGTGGCTCGTGAAGATGCAGCCCGCCCGGGCGGCCTCCAGCGCCTCCGGGAACGTCAACCCGTGCGCCTTCACGAGCGTCCGGATCCGCTCCAGCGCCAGGAAGGCGGCGTGTCCCTCGTTCATGTGGCAGACCACCGGCGAGAGGCCCATCTCGAGGAGGGCCCGGAACCCCGCCATCCCCAGGACGATCTCCTGCCGGATCCTCGTCTCGCTGTCGCCGCCGTAGAGGTGGTCGGTGATCGGCCGGAGGTCGGCCGGGTTCTCCGGCAGGTTCGTGTCGAGGAGGTAGAGCGGCAGCCGCCCGACGTCGACTCGCCAGACCTGCACGAGGAGGTCCTGCCCCGCCATCCGGATGCCGACCTTGAGGGGCGACCCGTCGGCGCGGGCCTGCGGCTGGAGCGGCAGGTTGTAGAAGTCGTTCGTCGGGTAGCGCTCCTGCTGCCAGCCGTCCGAGGTGAGGTACTGGCGGAAGTACCCCTGCTGGTAGAGGAGGCCCACGCCGACGAGGGGCACGCCCAGGTCGCTGGCGCTCTTGAGGTGGTGGCCCGCCAGGACTCCCAGGCCCCCGGAGTAGACCGGGAGGCACTCGGCCAGCCCGTACTCGGCCGAGAAGTAGGCCACCAGCGGGCGGTCGTCGAAGCGCTTGTCCCACCAGGTCGGCTCGTCCTTGTAGTCCTGGAGGCGCTCGAGCGTCCGCTCGTAGAACGCCATGAAGCCGTCGTCCTTCGTCAGCTCGTCGAGCCGGTGCTGAGAGATCTGCCCCAGCATCAGGACGGGGTTCTGGTAGGTGGCGTTCCAGAGCTCCAGGTCCATCCGCGTGAAGAGGACGCGGATCTCGTCGTCCCACGACCAGAGGAGGTTGTAGGCCAGGTCGCGGAGCCCCTTCAGCGCCTCCGGCAGAGCGGGGACCACCCGGAACGAGTCGATGCGCATCTGTCCTCCCGGCTCCCGCCGGGACCCTCCCGGCGCGGCCGCACCGCGCATCATCCGGTCACCGGGCCGGCTCGTGCAAGGAGGCCCGGCCCGCGTCAGCGGGCCCTCCTCACCGTGGCGGAGGGGCCGAGGGGGCGCGGGGGAGCGGCGTCAGCACGCTCCCCCGATCAGGATCGCTGAACCCGCACGGTCCCGGGTTCCCCGAGGAAATGAACGAGATGCGCCACGTGCCACACCCGTCTCCCCTCCTCGTCCACGTCCCCGGAGCGGACCAGGAACTCGCCGTCCGGCTTCTGTCCCAGGGGGAACGGGGCCGCCATCGCGCGACAGGTCTCCCCGCCGGTCTCGGGGAACTCCAGCGTGACGGTCGCCCTTCGCCTGGGGGCGGGTAGCTCCCGGGCCACGCCGTTCAGGACGTCCATGCCGACCGGAACGTCCACGCAGAGCTCGTTCGCGGGCAGGACCTGCTCCCTGCCGCGAACCGCATCGTAGAGGCGAACGGACTCCGCCATTCGAACCTCCCGGAGGACCCTGCCCCAATGTGGGTCCTCCCGACCGGAAATCAAGGGGCGTTCGCGTGGCGACGGATGAATCACGGCGCGGCGGCATGATCCATTTGCTCCATTTGACCGGATCGCGCCCTCTCCTATCGTCCGGCGTCATGAACCCCGTCGGAAAGGGCGCGCCCCGCCGGAGCCCCTTGCGGACCGCCGGCCCGCCGGCGCCCCCCACGAAGGTGGCGGACGCTCTCGTCCTGGACCACAAGCGGATCGGGGCCGAGGTCCGCCGGATGGCCCGCCTCATCGAGGCGCGGAGCCCGCTCCCCCAGCTCCGCGAGGGTCAGGCGCGGCTGGCCGAGCACGTGAAGGACCACTTCCGCCTGGAGGAGGAGGCGATCTTCCCGCTCGTCCTCTACCTCACGAGCGACCAGGCACGGGCCGCGGTCGACGTCCTCCTCGAGGAGCACGTCCAGATGCGGGCTTCCCTGGAGGAGTTCGCGGGAGACCTCGCCCGAGGGAGCCGGCGCGCCAAGGCGTTCCGCGAGCTCCGGGAAGCCCTCGCCCGCCACCAGGCGCGCGAGACGCGTCTCCTCTACCCCCTCTCCGACCAGCTCCTCCCCGAGTCGATCCGCCGCCAGATCGCGGACCGGGCCGCCAGGTAGCAGCCCCCGCCCGCCGCGGAGCGGGAGCCGCGCTCGGCGCGGCTCTCACTTGACGGTTTCGAAGACCCCCGTCTTCCGGTTCTTCCGGACGTCGTCCCACGCGAAGCACCGGCCGTTCATCGCGACCCAGACGCCGTGCGGCAGCGCCTGGACGAACGACAGGGCGCTGCCGAGGTTGAAGAGGCCGTCCGAGCTGCCGAACGCGTACGGGACCATCGCCCCGGTCAGGACGATCGTCTTCGCCAGCCCGGCCCTCCCCAGGACGCCCGCCGTCTCGGCCATCGTGTCCGTCCCGTGGGTGATCACGATCCTCGTCTCGCTCGCCTTCCGGCAGTGGTCGAGGAGCAGCTCCCGGTCCGCGTCGGTCATCTCCAGGCTGTCGACCATCATGACCGTCCGGGTCGACACCGGGACGTGGCAGCGTCCGAGCCGGAGCATCTCGCCGACGTGGGTGTCCTTGAAGAAGAGGGTCCCGGTCAGCTCGTCGTACTCCTTGTCGAACGTCCCGCCCGTGATCAGGAGCCTTATCGCCATCGCTGCCCCCTCAACGCGGCCCCAGGTCGAGCATCGCCTCGAGCGCGCGCAGCGCGTCGACGGTCGTGAAGATCCCCAGCACCTCGCCCCCTTCGGCCACGACGACCGCCGACCCGGCCTTCGACTCCGCCATCTCGGCCGCCACGTCCTGCAGCGGGGTCGACGGGCTCACCGTGTACGTGTCGCGCGACATGACGTCGCGCACGCGGACCCTCCCGGGGTCGACGTCGACGAGCGAAAGGACGAGGGTGACGTCGTGCTCGGAGACGAGGCCGCAGAGCCGTCCTTCCTCCACGACCGGGACGTGCCGGATCCGCTGCTGCCGCATCAGCTCGCCGGCGGCCGCCACCGACTGGCCAGGCGTCAGGACGTGCGGGCAGGCGGTCATGAACTCCCGGACCTCGCGAGCGTCCGTCATCCGCGCCCTCCCCCGGCCGGAGAGGCTAGCACCCCCTCCGCGAACCGGGGAAGCTCCGCCGGTCCCGCGCGGGGATAGACTGGGCCTGGATGGTGTACCTCGCCGCGATCCCCGAGCTCTGGTCGTCGCGCGACGACGACGACCTGAGCCGCTTCGTCCTGGCGGCGCGCGGGCACCGGCTGGTGCCGGCCCTGCACGCGATCGAGGGGGTGTCCCTCGACGTGGCGCGCGAGGACGAGCGCCTCCTGGACGGGTGGGCCGCCCGGACGGCGCTGAGGATCCCGGCCTCCGGGACGTCCTACCGCCAGGGTCAGGCCCGGGCGCTGGCCGAGGTCCTCGGCGTCGAGCTGGGCTTCCGGGGCGACGCGGGCGACTTCCACCAGCCGAGGAGCTCCCACCTGCATCACGTCCTGGGGAGCCGGCGCGGCCTGCCGATCCTCCTCTCGGCCGTCTGGATGGACGTCGGCCGGCGGGCCGGCGTCACCGTGGACGGCGTCGGGATCCCCGGGCACTACGTCGTCCGGGTCGGGGGCGAAGGCGGCGTCCTCTGCGACCCGTTCGAGGCGGGGATCCCGGTCTCGAAGGAGGAGTGCCGGCGGCGGGTCCGCGCCCTGACGGGCGGGCGGCTGGCCTGGCGGGACGAGTTCTTGGACGCCCAGACGGTCCCGCAGCTCCTCGAGCGCGTCCTCCTGAACCTGCTCGTCGCCTACCGGAAGGAGAGGGACTCGCGGGGCGAGTACCGGACGGCGGCTCTCCTGGCCGCCCTCCTCCCGGACTCGGCGGAACGCCAGCTCCAGAGGGCCGACATCGCCGACCAGGTCGGCGCGCGCGAGGTGGCCGTCGCCGCGTGGGAGGAGATCGTCGACCGGTTCCCCGGGTCGACCGAGGCCGAGACCGCCGCCGCCCGCCTGGACGCTCCCGCCGCCTCGCCGCCGGTCAACTGACGCCCTCTTCCCGCTTCGGGAAGAGGAGGCTCAGGAGGATCGACGCGGCCAGCGTCCCCCCGATGATCGCGAGCGACACCGTGATGGGGAACTTCCCGCCGAAGTGCTCGTTCAGCCAGACCATCTTCAGCCCGACGAAGACGAGGACGACCCCGAGGCCGTACTTCAGCAGGTGGAAGCGGTCCACGGCTCCCTGCAGGAGGAAGTAGAGGGCGCGCAGGCCCAGGATCGCGAAGATGTTCGACGTGAAGACGATGAGCGGCTCGCGCGTCAGGGCGAAGATGGCCGGCACCGAGTCGAACGCGAAGACCACGTCGGTCGTCTCCACGGCGACCAGGGCCACCAGCAGCGGGGTCGCCGCGATCCGCCCGTCCACCCGGGTGAAGAACGCGCGCCCGTCGATCCTCGACGTGATCGGGAGGAACCGCGCCAGGAGCTTCAGCACCGGGTTGTGGGACGGGTCCTTCGGCCCCGGGTCGACGAAGCACATCTTCACGCCCGTGAAGATCAGGAAGGCGCCGAACGCCCACATCACCCATTCGAACTGGAGAAGGACGGCCCCGGCTCCGATGAACACCCCGCGGAAGACGATGGCGCCGAGGATCCCGTAGTAGAGGACCCGGTGCTGGTGCTTGGCCGGGATCCCGAAGTACGAGAAGAGGACGACCATCACGAAGATGTTGTCGACCGAGAGGGCCTTCTCGACGAGGTAGCCCGCCAGGAACTCGAGAGCCGCGTCGCGGGAAGCCGCCACCGGGTCGAAGCCCGGGATCGCCATGAGCCGCGCGTCCCGGGCCAGCCACCAGAGCGAGGTGCGGTAGAAAGCCCAGTTGAAGGCCAGCGACAGCACGATCCAGGCGACCGTCCAGGCCGCGGCCTCGCGCATCCCGACGGCGTGCTCCTTGCGATGGAAGACGCCCAGGTCCAGAGCCAGCATCCCGAGGACGAGGACCAGGAAGACGCCGTACAGCCACCAGGTCTCCGAGAACGGGTAGAGGGCGACGTCGGGCAAGTGCGGCGGGCCTCCTGCCGTTGCGGCGGACGGAGAAAGGGCGGGCCCGGGAGGGCCCGCCGTAAAGACGCGGTCAGGATACCGGGAAACCCGGCAGGCGCGCGCTGCGCCTCACGAGGGCCTCACGCCCCCCATGGCCATCGCCTCCAGCCGCGCGATCCGCTCGGCCGTGAGCGGGTGCGTCGAGAAGAGGGAGGCCAGCCCGCCGCCGGTGAAGGGGTTGACGATGAACAGGTGCGCGGTCGCCGGCGAGGCCGCGTGCATCGGGACGTCGGCCTTCCAGGACTCGAGCTTCCTGAGCGCGCTCGCCAGCGCGAGCGGGTTGCCCGAGATGCTGGCCCCCGCCTCGTCGGCGAGGAACTCCCGCGACCGCGAGATCGCCATCTGGACGAGGCTCGCGGCGATCGGGGCCAGGACGACGCCCAGGATCAACGCCAGGGGGTTCGGCCCCTCCTCGTCGTCGGAGCGGCCGAAGAGGCCCCACATCCCCATCGACGCGAGGTGGCTGATGGCGCCGGCGAGGGTCCCGGCGACCGTCATCACGAGCGTGTCGCGGTTCTTCACGTGGCCCAGCTCGTGGGCGACGACGCCGGCCAGCTCCTCCCGGTCGAGGATGCGCAGGATCCCCTCCGTGACGGCCACGGCCCCCTTCTCGGGGCTCCGCCCCGTGGCGAAGGCGTTCGGCGCCTCCTCGGGGATGACGTAGACCCGCGGCATCGGGATCCCCGCGCGCTGCGCCAGGTCGCGCACCATCGCGAAGAGCCCCGGCGCCTGGGACTCGTCGATCTCCTTGGCCCCGTGCATCCGGAGGACGATCGAGTCGGAGAACCAGTAGGCTCCGAAGCTCATCACCCCCGAGAGCAGCAGGGCGATCATGAGGCCCCCCCGGCCGCCGAGCCACTGGCCCAGCCCCAGGAGGGCGGCGGTCAGGACCGCGAGCAGGAAAAGGGTCTTCATCCGGTTCATCTCTTCCCTCCGTGTCCCGCAGAGAGACCTCTGCGGAGACGAGTCCGCAGAAGGTCTCGATCCGCGGGCCTCCCGGAGGCCCTCGCCGACGGACCGGAGCGGCTTGCCGCCCGTGCTGACGATCCGGCGGACCCGTTGGGGGTGATCTACTCCCCTTCGCCGCGATTACGATATCCGCCGGCCGGGCGGATTTCAAGGGAGCCGGGCCGCCTCCTCGCGCGCCGTCGCGGGGTCGAAGAGCCCGTCCGGGAGCTTCCGCTTCTGGTACGAGAGGTAGTCGACCTCCGTCCGCCCCGGCCGGAGGGAGTCGACGACCGTCAGGCGCGAGAGCGAGAGGATCCCGTCGAACGGCCGGTAGGCCTCGAAGCGGACGTCCCGGGCCGTCTTCCCGGAGGCGACCAGGAAGACCGCCCGGCGGTTCAGCCCCTCCTTCCGGTCGACCCAGAGCCGGACGACCGGGTACGAGACCGTCCGCCCCTTTCGCGCCGTCAGCCGCAGGACGTCGCACGGGAGACCGTCCAGCTCCTCCTCGCGCTCCAGGACCGCCTCGTAGTCCTCGTCGAACCTCGTCCGCGACACGTCGGCGACGCTGAACCCGCCCGCCACACGGTGGCTCTTCGGCACGCGGATCGGGTTCCGGGCGGTCGGCAGGACGAGCCAGGCGTCCTTCCCTCTCAGGACGAGGAGCTTCCCCTCGTCCCCCGGCGAGAGGAAACGGACGAGGGTCCGGTCCCGCCCCTTGACGGCCACCTGGAAGCGGCCCGAGCGGGCCGGCTGAGAGGGGGCCTCGGTGGTGACCGAGATCGTCAGGACGGCCTCCTCCCAGGCGGCCCGGGCCCGGTCGGCCCGGGCCAGGATCTCGGCGGGCGTGGGCCCGGCTCCGTGCGAGGCGGCGCTCGCCAGCAGGAGGGCCGCGAGGAGAGCCGGGGCGCCGCGCCGGCGGTCAGACATGGGCCAGCGCCTCGACCGGGTCGAGCCTCGACGCCCTGCGGGCGGGCCAGAAGGAGGCGACGAGGAGCGTCGTGGTCATCAGGAGGAACCCGCTGAGGTAGGCGAGCGGGATGAACTGGACGTGGAGGACCGAGCCGGTCGTCCCTCCGGGCGGCGGCGGCAGCTCGATCCCCGAGGCGTTCAGCGCCGCGCGGAGCAGGAGCGAGGCCACCGCCCCGACGAGCGAGCCGGCCAGGCCCATCAGGAGCCCTTCGAGGAGGAAGAGCCGCCTCACCGCCCCGCGCTCCATCCCGATGGCCAGGAGCGTCCCGATCTCCCGCGTCCGCTCGAAGACCGACATCGTCATCGTGTTGGCCACGGCCAGGATGACGACCGTCGAGAGGACGAGGCCGGTGAACGTGAAGATCGCGACGTAGAGGAGACGGACCTGCTTGTAGAAGGCCGCCGTCTCGATCCAGGTGCGGACCATCACGGGGCGCCCCGCCTTCTCCAGGCCCTCCCGGATCCGGCGCGCGGCGGCGTCCACGTCCGCCCCGCTCCGGAGGAGGATCGCCACGGACGAGGCCGCCCCGGGCGTCATCAGGAGCCGCGCCGCCGGGGCGTACGGGACGTAGAGGACCCGGTCGTCCAGCTCCTTGATCGGGTAGCGGAGGATCGCCGTGACGGTCGCGTCGACCGCGTTCAGCCCGCCGTCGGGGGTCGTCGCCATGACCGTCACGAGGTCCCCGACCTTCGCGTCCAGCGCGCGGGCCAGGCCCCCGCCCAGCATCACGTCGTCCGCCTCCGGGTCGGAGAGGAACTTCCCCTCCACCACCGACTCGGCCACGAGCGTGGAGGTCTTCTCCAGCTCGGGGACCGTCCCGGTCCCGAGGTAGGCGGCGCTCTTCTCGCCCTTCACCGCGAGGCCGAAGAAGGAGAGCCGCGGCATCGTCCGGACGACCTCGGGGTCGCCCTTCGCGCGCGCAGCCAGGCCCTCCCAGTCGGGCAGGAGGAGGCTCGCGGCCTCGTCGTCGGTCTTCCCCTCCGCGCGCGGGTCGAGGAGCTTCAGGTGGCCGCCCGCTCCCTTGATCGTCGCCTCGGCGAGCGAGGAGAAGGTCTGCGCGACGAACCCGGCCGTCATCGTGGTGGCGACGAAGCCGACGACCACGATGGAGCCCGTCAGGAGGGTCCGGCGGCGGTGGCGCCCCAGGTTCCGCGCCGCCAGGCGCCACCAGCGCGCGCTCACGAAGCCTCCCCGGGAGCCGTGTCGGCGGCGATCCGCCCGTCGCGCAGGTCGACGCGCCTCCTGGCCCTGGCGACGATCCTCGGGTCGTGGCTGGAGAAGACGAAGGCGACTCCCCGGGCGTCGTGCAGCTCCGAGAAGAGGTCGAGCAGGCGCGCGGCGGTCTCCGAGTCGAGCGAGGCCGTCGGCTCGTCGGCCAGGATCACGGCCGGCTCGCCGACGAGGGCTCGCGCCACGGCGACCCGCTGCCGCTGCCCGCCCGACAGGGCGTCCGGCCTCCGGTCGCCCAGCCCCTCGAGGCCCACCGACGCGAGCGCGGCGCGAGCGCTCGCGCGGCACTCGTCCTCCGGCCTCTCGCGGAGCCAGAGCGGGAACGCGACGTTCTCCTCGGCCGAGAGGACGGGGACGAGCTGGTGGGACTGGAAGACGAACCCGATCCGCTCGCGGCGGACCCGGGCCCGCTCGCGCTCGGTGAGCCCCTTCGTGTCGCGCCCCTCGAAGACGAGGCTCCCGGCGTCGGGCGTGTCGAGGAGGCCGAGGAGGTTCAGGAGGGTCGTCTTCCCGCTCCCGGAGGGACCGGCCAGGACGGTGAACTCCCCCGGCTCGATCCGGAGCGTGGCCTCCTCGACCCCGACGACCTTCTCGGGGCCGAGGCGGTAGACGCGGGTCAGCCCGCGGGCTTCGATCAGCGGCACGCGGCGGAGTATAGGGACCGTGCCCCGCGCTGTCCGGTCAGCCGGGCTGGCGCAGGCGCGAGACGGCCAGCGCCGCGACGAACAGGACGCCTCCTCCCAGGATGATCGCCCCGCCGGGCGGGACGTCTGCCACGACCGAGGCCAGGAGGCCCCCCTCGACCGTCACGACGGCGGCCCCGACCGAGAGGGCCAGGAGCGCGGGCCAGCGGGCGGCCAGCGGCCGGGCGGCGGCCCCCGGGAGGACGAGGAGGGCCGAGACGAGGAGGATGCCCACCACCTTGATCGAGGCGACGACCGCCACCCCGAGGAGGCAGAAGAGGAGGAGCCGCATCCGGCCGATGTCGACCCCGGAGGCCTCCGCCCCCTCCTCGTCGACCGAGGCGTAGAGCAGGGGACGGAAGAAGTAGGCGAGCGTCGCCAGCACCAGCAGGCCCGCCACCGCCAGGAGCAGGAGGTCCGACGGCGCCACCGTCAGGATGTTCCCGAACATGAGGCCGAAGAGGTCGACGTTCGTCCTCACGAAGCCCAGCGCGACGACCCCGGCCGCCATGGCGGCCACGGTGAAGACGCCCACGGCCGCGTCCTCGCTGACGTGCCCCGAGGCGGCGGCGTGCGAGGTGGCCACGGCGACGAGGATCGCGGCGGCCAGGCCCCCCGCGGCCGGAGGCAGGCCGAAGAGGACGGCCAGCGCGACGCCGCCGAAGGCCGCGTGGGCGATCCCGCTCCCGACGAACGCCAGGCGGCGGAGGATGACGAAGAACGAGAGCGTCCCGCAGAGGACCGCGGCCAGGAGCCCCGCCACGAGCGCCCTCTGGAAGAACGGGTACGAGAGGAACTCGCTCATCCGACGGGCACCTCCGCGGCGGTCCGGTCGATCCGCCAGATCCGGTCGGCGCCCCCCATCGCGTCGCTGTCGTGGGTCACCGTGATGACGCCGTGCCCGCGCCCGATCTCCTCGGCCACGATCCGCCGCAGGGTCTTCAGCCCCTCGGCGTCGAGCGCCGTGTCGGGCTCGTCCAGGACGAGGAACGGCGGCGATCCCGCCAGAGCGCGGGCCAGGAGGACCCGCTGCCTCTGCCCGCCCGAGAGCCGCCCGACCGGGCGCGTCCAGAGGGCCGGGTCGAGCCCCGCCCGCGCGAGCGCGCACCTGGCCTCCTCGCAGGCGGACGCGGTCCCGGAGAAGCCGGGCCCGGGAGTCATCGAGAGGACGACGAGGTCGAGCCCCGAGACGGGCGCCTCCGGGGCGAGGGAGCTCCGCTGCGGCAGGTACCCGAGCCGCGGGGGCCGCACCTCCCGCCCGTCGTCGCCCACGCACCGGATCCGGCCCCGGTCCGCCGGCAGGAGCCCCAGGAGGATCCGCACGAGCGTCGTCTTCCCGCCCCCGTTCGGCCCGACGAGGGCGGTCCGCTCGCCCCGCCGGAAGAAGACCCCGACGTCCGACAGGACCTCCACCCCTCCGAGGGCGACGCCGATCCCCTCCGTCCGGATCTCCACGCTCAGGCCTCCGGCCGGCCCGCGCGCGCGGAGAGGCCGGTCAGGAACGCGGTGGCGTTGAACCGCATCGTCTCGGCGTAGGTGGCGCGCGTCGGGACGCCGCCGATCGGGTCGACCAGGACGAGGCCGAGCCCGGCGTCGCTGGCCACGGCCCGGGCGGCCCCGACGGGGAACTGCGGCTCGGTGAAGAGGACCCCGTCCCCCGCCTCTCGCGCCCCGTCGACGAGCGCCTTCAGCTCGCGGGCCGACGGCTCGCGGCCGGGGACCGGCTCGATGGCGCCCCGCTCCCTCAGCCCGTAGCGCCCGGCGAAGTGGCTCCAGGCCGCGTGGGCCGCCACGAACGAGCGCCCCTTCACCGGCCGCAGCCTCGCCTCGATCTCCCTGTCCAGAGCCTCGAGCTCCGCCTCCAGGGCCCGGGCGCGCGCGCGGTAGGCTTCGCGCCCCGCGGGGTCGACGCCGGCGAACGCCTCGGCCAGCGGGCCGATCGCGCGTGCCGTCAGGGCCGGCGAGAGCCACCAGTGCGGGTCCTCGGCCCCGTGGCCGTGGTCGTGCCCCTCGCCGTGGTCGTGCTCGTGCGGCTCGGATCCCTCTCCGGCGCCGATCCCCAGCGAGAGGGCGGTGTCGTGGACCGGGGCGTTCGAGGCGCACGCCTCCGCCATCCGCCGGACCCAGCCGTCGTACCCGGCGCCCACCACCACCACGATCCTGGCCGAGGCGAGCCGCCTCACGTCGGACGGCTCCGGCTCGAAGACGTGGGCCGAGATGCCGGGCGGCACGACCGTCCGGACCTCCCAGTCGGGGCCCGCCACGCGCGCCGCCAGGTCCGCCAGCGGGGCGATGGTGGCCGCCGCCACCGGCCTCCCCGTCGGCGGAGCCGGGGCGCACCCGGAGGCGGCCAGGAGGAGGAGGGCCGGCAGCGCGGCGAAGCGCCTCGGTCCGGCCCGCTCCTTGACGGGGCCTCGCCGCGAGGCGAGGATCCTCGCCCGGGGGGAGCGGCGATGACCTGCCCGTGCGCGGAGAAACACAGTCACGAACACGGACCGGGGTGCGGGCACCCGGAGGTCCGGCACGGCGACCACGTCGACTACCTCCACGACGGCCGCCTACACACCCGTCACGGCGAGCACGTGGACGAGCACCCGGTCGGCGTCGACCGCAGGCGGCCCGCCGCCTGCGCCCCCGTCGAGTGCTCCGGCCGGCACGGCGAGGGGTGCGGCCACCCCGCCGTCGTCCACGGGGACCACGTCGACTACCTCGTCGACGGCGTGCTGCACTGTCCCCACGGCGACCACTGCGACCTCCACGGCCCGCTCTGAGGCGGAAGCCCGCGGGAGTGTAGACCGCGACGGCGGCTCAGGGGGACGGGACGAGGCCGAGGGGCCCGCGCCTCTCGGCGAGGATCCGGGCCACGATCCTCCGGAGCGGCCCCTCGAACGTGTAGGACGACGTCCACTGGAGCCCGCGCTCGTGCGACTCGGAGGCGTTCCACGCCTCGAGCGCCCACCGCCGCTCCTCCACCCACGAACGGCTCACCTCGCCGCGCTGCTCCAGCCGGTCGAGCCGGGCCCGCTGCTGTCCGCGGTCCCCGATCTCCGGGTGGTGGTTCACCCCCCAGACGCGCGGGCCCACGCCGTCGGCGTCCCGGTCCATCTCCAGCATCGTCATCGCCACGCCCGGCCGGTCGCCCCCCTCCGTCGCCTCGAACGCCAGCGGCGTCCCGACCCGCTTCCCCGGCGCGGGGACGAGGTCGAAGAGGCGGCTGTCGAGGACCTGCACCCTCGACCCGCGGCTCACCCGCCAGTAGGCCCCGAACCAGGGGTGCGAGCGGGCGGCCTCCGTCAGGAGGTTCGGCTGGACGCCCATGCTCTTCCCCCCCTTCGACGGCGGGCGGAGGACCGCGTCGGCCGCGCCGGACCACCGGCAGAGGAGGCCGTAGGAGTGGCAGATGGCCAGGAGCGACACCTCCCGGTCGGCCAGCGCCTCCTCGAAGAGGCGGTAGAGCGGGGTCTCCCAGGAGGGGTCTTCGGCGACCCCCTGCGCGAACTCCGACTCGCCGTCGTTCAGCCGGGGGTCCAGCGCCCCGGGGCCGCCCGTGCCCACCACGAGAGGGTAGCGGCCGCGCAGCCGCTCCGGGAGGGCGATCCCGAGCCGGACGTCGAAGCTGACCACCCGGAAGCCCGGGGCGCCCGCTCCGAGGTTGGCCCGCTCCTGCCGGGCCAGGTCCAGGAGCGTGTCGACGATCGACTCGTGCCCGAGGTTGGCGAACCCGTGGTGCATGTCCAGTACGGCGACGTCCACCACCCCGCGGACGGGGGTGGGCTCGTCGCCGCGCCGGGAGACCCGGACGAAGTGAAGGCCGGGATCTTCGGGTTCGATTCGCGGCGGCGGCGACGCGGAGGCCCGCAGGGGGGCGTTCGTTGCCATCGGCCGTCGCGGATTCTGCCCGAACCGTCCGGTCCGGGTAAACCCGCCCATCCGGGGCAGCCAGAAGAGCCCCGCCGCGTCGGCCGGGGGTCTATCTCGCCTCTTCCTTCAGCCCGCGGGTCATCAGGCGCGTGACGGCGTCGAGCGGCGGGATCCGGCCCGAGAGGATCGCCACGACCGCCTCGGCGATCGGCATCTCGACGCCGTGCTCGCGGGCGAGCTGGGCCAGGACCGAGGCGGTCGGCACCCCCTCGGCCACCTCGCCGCCGAGCGAGGCGAGCGCCTCGTCGAGCGTCTTCCCCGACGCCAGCGCGAGCCCGACGCGGCGATTGCGCGAGAGGTCGCCCGTCGCCGTCAGGATCAGGTCCCCGACCCCCGCCAGGCCCGAGAAGGTCTCCGGCGCCCCGCCCAGCTTCAGCCCCAGCCGGCGGATCTCGGCGAGCGCCCGCGTCAGGAGGGCCGCGCGCGTGTTCTGCCCGAGCGAGAGGCCGTCCACCAGCCCGGCCGCGATGGCGACCACGTTCTTCGAGGCGCCCGCGATCTCGACGCCGAGGACGTCGGGCGATCGGTAGAGGCGCATCGTCGGCGAGGAGAGGAGCGCCTGGATCGAGGCCGACAGCTCCTCGTCGATCGAGGCGACCACGGCCGCCGCCGGAAGCCCGCGCGCCACCTCCAGCGCGAACGTCGGCCCCGAGAGGACGGCGATCCCGGAGTCGCGCCCCAGGACCTGCCGGATCACCTCGGTCGTCCGCCGGCCCGTCCCCAGCTCCAGCCCCTTCGACGCGGCGACGACCGGCGTCCCCTGCGGGATCGTCCCCTTCAGGCGGGACAGCTCCTGCCCCGTCGCCTGGACCGAGACGCACCAGAGGATCGCGTCGGCGCCGGCGAAGGCCGCCTCGGCGTCCGTCGACACGTCGACCCCGTCCGGGATCGGGGGCGCGCCCGGGAGCGCCGGGTGGAGGCGCGTCGAGCGGAGCCGCTCGACGAGGTCGGGACGGCGCCCGAGGAGGGAGACGCCGAGCCCCGTGCGCGCGGCGTGCGTCGCCAGCGCCGTCCCCCAGGCCCCGGTCCCCGCGATCGTGATCCGCTTCATTCTTCCGGAGGCTCCTTCTGGCCCAGGCGCCGCTCGGTCCCGTCGAGAAGGCGCTTCACGTTGGCCCGGTGCGAGAAGACGAGGAACGCCGCGTTGGCGACCGCCGCCAGGACGTCGGCGTCCGGGGCCCGGAAGAGGAGCCCCATGACGACCGGCAGGAGGCAGGCGGCGGTCAGCGAGCCGAGGGAGACGAGGCGCGTCAGCCAGACGACGAGCCCGAAGACGGCCCCCACGACGAGGACCGCCAGCGGCGACAGGCAGAGGAACGCGCCGACCGCGGTCGCCACCCCCTTGCCACCCCGGAAGCCGAAGAAGACCGGGAAGACGTGCCCGAAGATTACGGCCGCCGCCGCCGTGGCGTGCCAGGTCGGGTCCGGCGTCAGGAGGCGCATGCCGAGGACCGCCAGACTCCCCTTCAGCACGTCGAGGAGGAGGGTGAAGACCGCCAGCCGCCTGCCCGCGGTCCGGAGGACGTTGGTCGCTCCCGCGTTCCCCGAGCCGTGGTCCCGGACGTCGATCCCGAGGAAGAGCTTCACCAGGATCGTGGCGAACGAGAGGGACCCCAGGAGGTACGCCGCCACCGAGGCCAGGACCACCTCGACGAGGTACCAGCTCACCGCGGCGGGCTCCCGACGGCGTCCGGCCGGCCGAGGAGGTGGAACCGGACGAGCGACAGGGCGGCCGAGCTCGACCAGCGGCGGATCAGCGCCCGGTCCCCCGGAAGGAGGAACCGCCTGTGGAGGCGCGTGCCGTCCGCTGCGTCGAGGGCGAGGTGGACCGTCCCGACCGGCTTCTCCGGCGTCCCGCCCCCGGGGCCCGCGATCCCGGTGATCCCGACCCCGATCGTGGCCCCGAACGTCCGGCGCGCCCCCGCGGCCATCTCGCGGGCCACCTCCTCGGAGACCGCCCCGTGGCGCTCCAGCGTCGCGGGGTCGACGGACACGAGGCCGATCTTGGCGCTGTTGGCGTACGTCACGGCGCCGCCGAGGAAGTAGTCGGAGGACCCCGGGACGTCGGTGAGGCGCGCCGCGACGTGCCCGCCGGTGCACGACTCGGCGAGCGAGAGCGTCTGCCCGCGCGAGCGGAGGAGGTCCCCGACGACCGACTCCAGCGTCTCGTCGTCCCGCCCGAAGATCTCGTTGCCGAGCGCCTTCCGGAAGTCCGCCTCGATCCGGTCGAGCGTCCGCGCGGCCTCCTCGGGCTCGCCCCGGGCGCTGAAGTGGAGCTGGATCTCCCCGGAGGCGGCCAGGATCGTGAAGTCGTGCCCCGGCCAGGCGCGGTAGACGGGGGTCGCGATCTCCTCCACGGCGCTCTCCGGCATCCCGGCCACCTTCAGGACGCGCCGCCTTATCCCGCCGGGGGGCGCGTGGCGCGAGAGGCGCGGGCGGACCTCCTCCTCCCACATCCCGCGCATCTCGGCCGGGATCCCCGGGAGGAGGACGACCGTCTTCCCGCCCGACTCCACGAGGTACCCCGGGGCGGTCCCGCGCGGGTTCGGGAGGACGACGGCCCCCTCGATGACGTCGGCCTGCTTCTCGTTGACGGCCGGCATCTCGCGCCCGCGCCGCCGGAACCGCTCGCGCAGGCGCGCGAGGATCGCCTCGTCCCTGACGAGCTTGCGGCCGAAGAGGAAGGCCACCGCCTCCTTCGTCCGGTCGTCGGCCGTCGGCCCGAGGCCCCCGGTCACGACGAGGACCGGCGCGCGGTCGAGCGCGGCCGTCAGCTCCGCGAGGAGGTCCTCCCACCCGTCCCCGACGCACCCCTTCCGGACGAGCCGCATCCCGAGGGCCTCGAGCTCCCCGGTGAGGTAGAGCGAGTTCGTGTCGAGGCGCGTCGTCCCGAGGAGCTCGCTCCCGACGGCCAGGATCGAGGCCGCGGAGCTCACGCCGAGACCTCCTCCGAGAGCCTCCGCGCCGTCTCCTCCCACTCCCCCATCCGGGCGGCGAGGAGCTTCGTCAGCTCCTCGCGCTGCGCCTTGACGGCGCGGGTCCTCCCGCCGTCCAGGTAGACCTCGGGCGAGGCGAGCGAGAGGTCCAGGTTCCGGATCGACTCCTCGATCCGCGAGATCTCCTCCTCCAGCGCGTCCCTCCGCCTCTCGGCCTTCGCGCGGTCCCGCTGCACGGCCTTGGCGTCCTTGGCGGCCCTCCGGGCCAGGGCGGCGGCCCCCATCGGAGCCTCGGCGGCGACGCGCTCGGCGGCGGGGGCGGCCGCCTCCTCCTGCCGGCGCCTCAGGAGGTCCGAGTAGTTCCCCAGCTCCAGCTCGGCGCGCCCGTCCCGGATCTCCAGCACCTGGTTGGCGATCCGGTCCACGAACCAGCGGTCGTGGGAGACGAAGGCGATCGCCCCCTCGAAGGCGGAGAGCGCCTCCTCCAGCTGCTCGCGGGCGTCCAGGTCGAGGTGGTTCGTCGGCTCGTCGAGGAGGAGGAGGTTCGACCCGCCGAAGACGATCCGCGAAAGCGACAGCCGCCCCTTCTCCCCGCCCGAGAGGCTCGTCACCTTCTGCTCCACCTCGTCCCCGCGGAAGTCGAAGAGGGCGAGGAAGTCGCGGGCCTCCCCGTCGGTCAGCGTCGGGTCGAGGTCGGTGACCGCGTCGAGGACCCGCGCCGAGCCCGGGAGGTCCGCCATCTCCTGGTCGTAGTACCCCACGAGGACGCCGACCCCTGGGACGACGCTCCCCGACAGCGGCGGCAGGACCCGGGCGAGCGTCTTCAAGAGCGTCGTCTTCCCGCAGCCGTTCGGGCCCCAGACGGCCACCCGGTCCCCGCGCCGCAGCAGGAGCGAGAGCGGGGCCAGGAGCGGCCCCGTCTCGGGGTATCCGGGGACGACGTCCCTCGCCTCGAGGACCCGGTCGCCCGAGGCGCGCGCCTCGTCGAACCGGAAGACGACCTCGTTGGCGTCCTCGCTCGGCGCCTCGATCCGCTCCAGGCGCGCCAGCATCTTCCGCCGGGACTGCGCCTGCTTCGTCTTCTGCCCGGCGATGTTCCGCCGGATGAAGTCCTCGGTCCGCTCGACGAGCTTCTTCTGCTGGTCGGCGGCCTTGGCCCGGACGCGGTCCCGCTCGTCCTTCAGCTTCCGGTAGGCGTCGTAGTTCCCCGGGTAGTCGAAGAGGCGGCCGTGGGCCACCTCCACGATCCGGTCGGCCACGGCGTCGAGGAACCTCCGGTCGTGCGAGACGACGAGGGCCGAGGCCCCCGCCTGGTCCCGCCGCTCGTTCAGCCAGACTTCCAGGAACTCGATCCCGGCCACGTCGAGGTGGTTCGTCGGCTCGTCGAGGAGGAGGACCGAGGCGTCCGACAGGAGCATCCGCGCGATCTGGGCCCGGTGCTTCTGCCCCCCCGACAGCTCCCCCACCGGCCGGTCCCACGACGCCCGAGGCAGCCCGACCCCGGTCAGGACGCGCTCCACGCGCGAGTCGGCCTCCCAGCCGCCCCCCCGCTCGAACCGCTCGCGCACCTCGTCGTGCTCGGCCAGGAGCGCCGAGAGCGCCGCCTCGTCCCGCGCGGCCCCGTGCGTGGCGATCGCCTCCTCCAGGCGCGCCATCTCGGCGGCGAGAAGGGCCAGCCCCTCCTGCGCCCGGGCCACGAACGCCCGGAGCGGCTCGTCCCCCTCGGGCTCGACTGCCTGCTCCAGCGTCGCGAACGTGGTCCCCGACGCCACCAGCCGCCGCCCGCCGTCGGGCTCCAGAGTCCCCGCCACGATCGAGAGGACGGTCGACTTCCCCGCCCCGTTCCGCCCCACGAGCCCCACGACCCGCTCCGGGTCGTGCTGCCACGTGGCGTCGGTCAGGACCTCCTTGCTCCCGAATCCCTTGCGGATCCCCTCCAGCCGGTAGAGCACGCGCGGAGGATAGCCGAGGGCGGGGGGCGGCCCTCCAGGGGCAGGCGCGGGGTCGCGAGGGGGTCGTTCCGCAGGGGGCGGGCTGGTACCATCGAGACGTGGTCGAGACCGTCGTGGCTCTCCCCGAGGACGTCAAGGCTGCGCTCGACAGGCGCGCGCCCGCCGGGCCCGCGCGTGACGAGCTGGTCGCCGCGGCGCTCCGGGCCTACCTTTCCCGGCCCGGGACCGGCGAGGACGCCGCTGACCTCGCGACCATCAACGCCCACGCGGGGCCGCTCAACGCCGAGGCCGAGGACGCCCTCTCGTACCAGGTCCCTCTCTGAAGGCGTGATGCCGTGAAGAGGGGGGAGCTGTACCTCGTCCAGCACCCTGGATCACGCGACCCGCGCCGGCAGCGGGTCTTCGTCATCGTCAGCCGCCAGCTCCTCCTCGACTCGGCGTTCTCCACGGCGATCTGCGCACCCGTCTACACCCGGCGCGACGGCCTCCACACCCAGGTCGACGTCGGAGTCGACGAAGGGCTGAAGCACGACAGCAGCGTCCACCGCGACGAGCTGATGAGCCTGCCGAAGGCCGTCCTGACGAACTACGTCGGCTCGCTCTCCCCCGCGAAGCTCGCCGCGCTCGATCGGGCGCTGGCCTTCGCCGTCGGCCTCACGGCCGATCCCGAGGGCGGTCCGTCGTGAGCTCGATCGGGCTTCCGGACTGAGAATTGGTCCCCTGCGAGACTTCCAGCCGCGCGGCGAGGAATCCGCCCGTCTGGAGAGGGTGCCCGCCTCGCGTCGGCGTTGGTCGAGCCGCGAGCCGAATCTTGCAGCCCCTGACTGCGTAGGTGTGTCGTCGGCACATCTGCGAAGGCCGCGAGATACGACCCGGGCGTAGCGCACGCCTCGCGCGGTCCCGGGCACGGGGACGATCCGACCGACCGAGGGACATCTGTCGCTCTCCCCAGACACCGTCGCTCGTCCCTGGGCCCTGACCGATCAGGTCTGTTCGATCGACAAGCGCCGGGTCGTCGCGGTCTACCGGACCGTCGAGCCTGCCTCGCTGGAGGCGATCGGCGACGGGCTCCGCCTCTTCCTCGGGCTGGCCCCGCCGGCCGGCGAGGGCCCACCGGGCGTCCGGATCGCGCGTATCCTGAAGAGAGGCGCCCGATACTCCGATAATCGGGCACAGGAGGCGAACATGGGTGAGCCCGCCAGGGTCGGCAAGCGCGGCGCGGTCGTCATCCCCGCGCGTCTCCGGAGGAGGTTCGGCATCGCCGACGGCACGCTCGTCGTCTTCGACGAGGCTCCGGACGGGGTCCTCATCCGGCCGGCCGTGGCCTTCCCCGTCGAGACCTACTCTCCCGAGCGGAAGGCCGCGCTGATCCTCGACACCGCCGTCGACGCGGCGGACTACCGCCGGGCGCGCCGGGAGGTCAGCGAGCGGCTGGGCATCGACCCCGACAGCGTCCCGCACACCCGCCCGGCTCGATGAGCCGTCGTCATCGGCCCTTCCTCGACGCCAACGTCCTCTTCTCGGCGGCGTGGAGCGCGGGATCGCGACTGCGGCTGCTCTGGGAGCCCCGGGGCACGGAGCTGCTGGCCTCCGCGTACGTCGTCGAGGAAGCCCGGCGGAACCTCGAGACCGAGGAGGCACGGGCCCGCCTCCAGGCCCTCGTGGAGCGTCTCCGGCTGGTGCCGGAGCAGCGCGAGACGCTTCTCCCCGCCGGCCTCGACCTTCGCGACAAGGACCGCCCCGTCCTCGCCGCCGCGCTCGGCGCCGGTGCCACGCACCTCGTCACCGGCGATCGCCGCGACTTCGGCCCGTTCCTGGGCAGGACCCTGGCAGGCATCCTCGTCCTCACGCCAGCGGACTACCTCGCCCTGCGGCGGTCGCGGGCTCGCCGCGCGTAGCTCAGCGGGCCAGCCGGAAGGCAACGCACGACGTCTCGCGACAGAACCGGGGGAATCCTCTCCACAATGGCGACGACTTCCCCACCTGCCGACGCCCCCGGGGCCCGGGATCGTCGCCTCGAGCAGCGCACTCACCTGGCGTAGAGGTCCTCGTGATCGCGCCACGGCCCGTGGTTGTGGAAGAACCTGACATCCACGGGCGTGATCACCCCCGGATCCTCCGTAGGGAACGAACCTGCTCTCGAGAACGAGAGCCCGTACGCCACCAGGACACCCCGCAGGAACGGGAGGGCGGCCCTCGGCCCGCCAGCAGCAGCGCCCCGGAGGGACGGACTCACCGTCTCCCGGAACCTGGTCCGTGCGCTCCGCCGTGTGAGGAAGGATATGATCCTACTGGGGAGGTCCGAATGCCGTTGTCGCGAGTCACCGTGACGCTCCCGGAGGAGGTCGTCGCAGAGATGGACCGGGCCGCGTCGAACCGGAGCCGGTTCGTCCTCGAGGCCGTCACGCGCGAGCTCGGGCGCCGCCGCAGGGCCGCGCTCCGCGCCTCGCTCTCCGCTCCCCACCCGGAGAGCCTCCTCGTCGCCGAATCCGGTCTCGGGGAGTGGGGCCGCTCCCTCCCCGAGGAGGACGCGGAGGGGCTCCTCGAGCCCTCGCAGGGCCGTCGCGTGAGGTGGGTGGACGGCAAGGGCTGGACGGACGCCTCTCGATGAGGCTCGACCTCGGCACCGTCGTCCTCGTCGACCTCGACCCCACGCTCGGCCACGAGCAGAAGAGCGTCCGTCCCTGCGTCGTCGTCAGCGACCCTCTCGTGAGCGCCGACCAGCGCTACCCGCTCGTCGCCGTCGTTCCCCTCACGGGCACGCCCGGCCGAGGCGCGCTCTACCCGATGCTCCCCGCGGGCAGCGGCGGCCTGAGGAAGGACTCCTGGGCGCTGACCGACCAGGTCCGTTCGATCGACAAGCGCCGGGTCGTCGCTGTCTACCGGACCCTCGGGCCCGCCTCGATGGAGGCGGTGGACGAGGGGCTCCGGCTCTTCCTCGGCCTCGCCCCGTCAACCGGCGAGGGCTGACCTGGCAACGGGAACAACGGGGGCTTCCTGAAAGCAGGCGCCCGACTCTCCCCCGTGCCCCGGCCTCAGTTCGCGTCGAGCGCCTTGTGGCGGGAGGCCTCGTAGAGCTCGTCGTCGAGCTCCTCGTGGCGGCGTGCCCACTCCTCGTCCGGGGGCTCCGGCAGGCAGAGCCAGGAGCCGGTCTCGGGTGTCTCGGCGAGGAGGTCCCAGGCCGGACGGAAGAGCTCGCAGCGCGGCGGGAGAACGGCCGGACCTGGACGATCTGGAACGGGGGGCGTTCTCCCGGGTCAGGACGCACCGGTAGACCGCCTCGGGGAGGCGGGGTTCCATCGGGAAGACGACCATGGAGGTCACCGGGACGTCCTGGTACCGCTCGGGCGGCCGGAACGGACTCCAGGACGAGTGCTCGAATTACAGCTGCCAGGACCCGTCTCCGTCGGGCAGGTCGTCCGTAGAGCACCCCATCACGAGGCGGTTCACCTCGAGGACGTACATCCGGTCGTCCGTCATCCTCTCCCTCCGCCCGGGAGTTCCCCGGAGAGCTACAAGGTCTTGACGACGAACGGGAGCGACTCGACCGGGGCACCTTCCGGGGCGATCGTGAAGCAGGCGCCGACGCGGTCGAGGTAGCCCGCGCCCTCGCGGGCCTTCGGGCCGAACTCGACGAGGAGGAGGGGCTCGCCCTTCTCCACCTTCTGGCCGGGCTTCTTCAGGATCCGGAAGCCGGAGGCCGGGTCGACGACGTCGTCCTTCTTCGCGCGGCCGCAGCCGATCTCGATCGCCAGGAGACCCAGCTCGCGCGTCGCCGTCCGGGTGACGACGCCCGCCTCGGCGGCGCGGACCTCGGCCTTGCGGACGGGCTGCGGGAGGCGGGACGGGTCCTCGCAGATCGCGGCGTCGCCCTGCTGCTCGGAGACGAGGCGCGCGAAGACCTCCAGCGCCCGCCCGTCGGAGAGCGCGGAGTTGAGGCGGCGGCGGGCCTCCTTGGGCGATGTCTCGAGGCCGGCGGCCAGCACGAGGTCGACGCCGAGGAGGAGGACGTTCTCCCTCAGGTCGGCCGGGCCCTCCCCCTTCAGGCACTGGATCGACTCGGCCACCTCGTTCGCGTTGCCGATCGCCTCGCCGAGGGGGCGGTCCATCGCGGTGATGTAGCCGCTCGCCTTCCGCCCCGTGGCGCGCGTCGTGTCGACGAGCGCGCGGCCCAGCCTCTCGGCGTCGGCGGGGTCCGTCATGAAGGCCCCGTTGCCGGTCTTCACGTCGAAGACGACGGCGTGGGCGCCGGTGGCGAGCTTCTTCGAGAGGATGGACGCGGTGATGAGCGGGATCGACTCGACCGTCCCCGTCACGTCGCGCAGGGCGTAGAGGCGCCGGTCGGCCGGGGCGATCGTGGCCGTCTGGCCGATGAGCGCGCAGCCCACCTTCGCCACGAGCCGGTCGAACTCCTCCTTCGGGAGGCCCGTCTTGAAGCCCGGGATCGCCTCCAGCTTGTCGAGCGTCCCCCCCGTGTGGCCAAGGCCGCGGCCCGACATCATCCCGGCCTTCACGCCGCACGAGGCCAGCAGCGGCGCCAGCGGCAGCGTCGCCTTGTCGCCGACGCCGCCCGTCGAGTGCTTGTCGCCGACGAAGCCGTGGGACGACAGGTCCCACGTCTCCCCCGACCGCATCATCGCGAACGTCAGGGCCGCCGTCTCCTCGGTCGTCATCCCGCGGCAGCAGATCGCCATCAGGAGGGCCGAGGCCTGCTCGTCGGGGATCGCGCCGCTCGTGACGCCGGAGACGAAGTCGGCGACCTCCCCTTCCGTGAGGGTGCCGCCGTCGCGCTTCTTGACGATCGTCCGGACGAAGAGGCTCATGGTTTCTCCTGGGTCGCCGCGGCGGGCCTGGCGAGCGACTTGACGATCCGCTCGCGGAAGGCCGCGGCTTCCTTCCGCACCGCCACCGGGTCGAGGGTGGTGAAGGTCCGCCCGTCCCACAGGACGCGGCCGTCCACCACCGTGAGGGAGACGTCGCCCGCCTTGGCGGCGTAGACGACGGTCGAGGCGACGTCGTAGACGGGCCAGGTGCGCGGGTCGTCGAGGTCGACGGCGATCAGGTCCGCAGCCTTCCCCGGCTCGAGGCTCCCGGTGACGGCGCCGAGGCCGAGGGCCTTCGCCCCGTCGGAGGTCGCCATCCGGAGGAGGTCGCGCGCCGGGAGGGCGGTCGGGTCGAGCGCCGTGACCTTCGCGAGCTTCCCGGCGAAGTCCATCGCCTCCATCATGTCGAGGTCGTTGTTCGAGCCGGCCACGCCGTCGGTCCCGAGGCCGACGACGACGCCCGCCTTCCGGGCCGCGGCCACGGGGGCCGCGCCCGAGCCGAGCTTCATGTTCGACTCGGGGTTGTGCGAGAGGGAGGCCCCCTTGGCGGCCATCCGCGCCAGGTCCGTCCACGAGAGCCAGACGCCGTGTGCCGCGACGACGCGCGGCCCGAGGAACCCGATCGCGTCGAGCCACTCGACGGGCGTCGTTCCGTACTTCTCCCGGATCGTCTTCTGCTCGTCCAGCGTCTCGGAGACGTGGATCAGGAGGGGGGCGCCGTAGGCGTCGGCCATCTCGCGGGCGGCGAGGAGCGTCTCCTTGCCGCACGTGTACGGGGCGTGCGGCGCCACGGCCGCCACGACCCGGCGGTGCCCCTTCCACCTCTCCAGGAACGCTCTCGTGACGGCCTTCGTCTCGGCCAGGTCCTTGTGGCCAGGGACCGGGAAGTCGATCCAGGTCTCGCCCAGGACGCCGCGGAGCCCGCAGGCGTCGACCGCCGCCGCCACGTCCGACTCGAAGTAGTACATGTCGGCGAACGTCGTCGTCCCGCCCCGGATCATCTCCAGGCAGGCGAGCGTCGTCCCGGCCCTCACGAACTCCGGCGAGACGTTCCGCGCCTCGGCCGGGAAGATCGACTCGTTCAGCCACTCCATCAGCGGCTTGTCGTCGGCGATCCCGCGGAGGAGGTTCATCGCGGCGTGCGTGTGCGTGTTGACGAGGCCCGGCATCACGACGGAGTCCGGGCGCCTCATGGTCCGCACCGCCTCGAACCGGGCGGCCACCTCGGCCCGGGGCCCGACCGCGACGACCTTCCCGTCCTTCACGGCGACCGCGCCGTCGGTCAGGACCGAGAACGCCTCGTCCATCGGGAGGACGGTCCCCGCCTCGACGACGAGGTCGCACGGGGCCTTCCCCGCCGCCGCCGGGCCGGCGGCCGCGAGCGGGGCGAGGAGGGTGAGGACGAGGGCGACGAGGAGAGCTGCCGGCCGCCTCACCGCGGCCCCTCGAACTCGAACGCCCGCGGGAGGAGCTCGGCCAGGCGCATCCGCTCCAGCTTGCCGCCGGTCGTCCCCATGACGACCTCGATGTCGCGGCACTGGTCCCAGAGGACCTGCCGGCACGCCCCGCAGGGCGGCGTCGGGCTGTCGGCGCCGGTGAAGACCGCGACGGCTCGGAACTTCCGGACCCCCTCGGAGACGGCCTTGAAGACGGCCGTCCGCTCGGCGCAGCAGGTCAGGCCGTACGTGGCCGACTCCACGTTGCAGCCGGTGAAGACCGTCCCGTCCTCTGCGAGGAGGGCGGCCCCGACGTGGAACCCGGAGTACGGGGCGGCGGCGTTCTCCCGGACCTTCGCCGCGGCCGAGAGGAGGCGCGCGACGACGTCGTCGGGGAGCGGCGGGGCGGCCACGGCCGTCACCTCTTCCCGCGCCCGGGCCGGGCCCCGGTCTTGGTCTTGGCCCTGGCCTTCGCGGCCTTCGCCTTCGCGGCCGCCCGGCGGGGCGCGCGGGTCAGCGTGTCGCCGGACCGGCCGCTACCGACCGCCTCCACGAGCGCGGTCAGGAGCCTGACGAAGCGCTCCTTGACGCGCTGCGTCGTCTCCAGGACCTCCTCGTGGCGGAGGGGCTTCTTCAGGACGCCCGCGGCCATGTTCGTGATGCAGGAGATCCCCAGGACGCCAACGCCCATCTGGTTCAGCGCGATCACCTCTGGCACGGTGGACATCCCGACGGCGTTCGCCCCCCAGCCGCGGTAGGCCCGGATCTCGGCGGGCGTCTCGTACGACGGCCCGTGGACGCCGACGTAGACGCCGCTCTTCACCGGGATCCGCTCCTGCCGGGCCACGGCCGCCGCCAGGGTGCGCAGGTCCCGCTTGTAGGCGTCGGACATGTCGGGGAAGCGGGGGCCGAGCGCGTCGTCGTTGGCGCCGACGAGCGGGTTCGTCCCGAACGCGTTGACGTGGTCCTCGATCAGCATCAGGTCGCCGGGCGCGAGCCCGCGGTCGATGCCGCCGGCGGCGTTCGTGACGATGACCGTCCGGCACCCGAGGAGCCCGAGGACGCGCGCCGGGAAGACGACGTCGGACATCGGGTGCCCCTCGTAGTAGTGGATCCGCCCCGAGAGGACCGCGACGGGGGCTCCGCCGACGAGGCCCGACACGAGGACCCCCGCGTGCCCGACGACGGCCGCCGCCGGGAAGCCCGGGATCTCGGCGTACGGGATCCGGACGGCGTCCGAGAGGCGCTCGGCGAACTCGCCGAGGCCCGAGCCGAGGATGACGCCCACGACGGGCGGGACCGGGAGCTTCTCCCTCAGGAACTGCGTGGCTTCCGACAGCCGGACGTCCATGACCTTCCTCCCCTCAGCCCTTCAGGATCCCGGCGATCGTGGCGCTCATGAAGGTCGCCAGCGACCCGGCCAGGAGCGCCCAGAGCCCGAGCCGCGCGATGTCGCTCTTGCGGCTGGGGGCCAGCCCCCCGATCCCGCCGATCTGGATCCCGATCGACGAGAAGTTGGCGAACCCGCAGAGGGCGAAGGAGGCGATCAGCCTCCCCTTCTCCGTCCACTCGGACATCGGGATCTTCGACATCTCGGCGTAGGCGACGAACTCGTTGATGACGGTCTTGAACCCGATCAGCCGCGCCACCTTCGAGCAGTCCGCGGCCGGGACGCCCATCACCCAGGCCAGCGGCCAGAGGAGCTTGGAGAAGAGCCACTGGAGCGAGAGCGTCGTCGCCGGGTCGACGCCCGGGCCCGGCTCGGCGAACCCGAACAGCGGGCCCGCGAGGCCGAGGAGGCCGTTGAAGAGCGAGATGAGGGCGATGAAGGCGATGAGCATCCCGCAGATGTTGATGGCGAGAGACACGCCCTGCGAGGCGCCCGCGGCCGCCGCCTCGATGACGTTGGCCTGCTCGTGCTCGATCTTCACCTTGACGGTCCCGGCGGTCTGGGGCTCCTCCACCTCGGGCCTCAGCAGCTTGGCGATCACGATCGTCGCCGGCGCGGCCATGACCGAGGCCGTGATCAGGTAGTTGGCGGGGATCCCCATCGCGGCGTAGGCCAGGAGCACGGCGCCCGAGATGTGCGCCATCCCGCCCGTCATCATCGTCAGGAGCTCGGACTTCGTCATCTTCGGGATGTACGGCGCGATGATGATCGGCGCCTCGGTCTGCCCGATGAAGATGTTCGCCGCCACGGCGAGCGACTCGGCGCCCGAGACCTTCAGGAGCTTCGTCATCACGATCGCGAAGACCTGCACGACCCGCTGCATGATCCCGAGGTAGTAGAGGATCGTGAAGAACGACGCGATGAAGATGACGATCGGCATCACCTTGAACGCGAAGATGAACGGCGAGAAGTCGATCCCGGTGGCGGCGCCGATCTTCCCCCCGACCGCGGGCGTCGCCAGCCAGCCGAAGACGAACTCCGCGCCGGCGTCCGAGTAGGCGATGGCCCCGGTGATGCCGTCCGAGAACTTCTTGAGCGCGTTGGCGCCGCCGGGCCAGGCGATGACCAGCCCCCCGAGGGCGAACTGGAGGATCACGCCCCAGACGATGGTCGACCAGCGGATCTTGTCCCGGTTCTTGGACAGGAGCCAGGCGACGAAGAGGATGACCGCGAGTCCGATGAGCCCCGTGAAGCGCTGCAAGCGTTCCTCCTGCGGGATCGAGCTGAAGCGCGTCCGGGCCCCCGGCCGTCCGTGTCCGCGAGGTCGCGGCGCCACCCCGGGCGAACGCCCGGACGGGCGAAGGAGGACGAGCGAACGAGGATAACCGAGATCCGGCGGTTTGCGCCGCCCGAAAACTCAGCAGGCCCGCGCCAGCGGGCCCGCTTCACCGTGGCGGAGGGGTTTGGCGAACCCGCACGGTCCCGGGTTCCCCAGGAAACTACAGACTGCTGACCCTCTGCTGCGCCTCGGCCCGCACCGGCGAGTCCGGGAAGTCCGTCACGACCCGCTGGTAGAAGCTCTTCGCCTCGGCCGGCTGCCCCGCCTTCTCGTAGAGCCTGGCCAGGGTGAAGATCAGGACGTCCTTGGGGACCGGCGGCCGCGAGGCCTCGAGGTACCTCTTCCCCGTCTCGATCGCCTCCTTGACCTGACCCGCCGCGGCGCGGGCCTCGAGCAGCGACACCGCCGCGAAGCCCGCGGCCATCGTCCCCGACTCGCCGTTCACGAAGGCCGCCACGCGGTCCACGTTCGTCCCCGAGACGCCCGCCTTGCCGTCGGAGGCCAGGACGACCACCGCGGCCGCCTTGCCCGCGGACGACGAGGAGCCGGCCAGCTTGCGCATCGCTTCGACGGCGGCCTTCTGCCTCTCGGCGGAGGTCTTGTACAGCTGCTGCCCCTCGGCAGGCGGGACGCCGTCGGAGGCCAGCGGCGCGTCGAAGATCGCCAGGGCGCTCGAGAGCTCGGCCGACTGGCTCCGGCTCCGGAGCGAGAGAGCCCCCCAGACGAGGGCGACGACCGCCACGACACCGGCTCCGATCAGCGCGTAGCGCCGGGTCTGGTCCCTGTGCGAGCTGACGAAGTCCCGGGCGCCCAGGAGGGCGTCCTCCAGCTCGTTCTCCTTCAGCTCCTTGCGCGAGAGGTGGTGCTTGGCCATGACTGGTGTCGCGGGCCTCGTCCCCGTCGGCGGACCCCTGCCGGAGCGGGGCCCGGACGGGCGGGCGCGGGTCCCGCCGTCTCCTTCTCGTCTTCGATCTGGGTCGCCGCGCCGGCCTGCCGGACACGGATCGGGGGGCCGAGGGAGACCCTCGACCCCCCGCGGGACTCTACCAGCATTCGTCCTTCCGGGACACCGAGCCCCGGGCGGAGCGGAACTCCAGGCTCAGCGGCGCTTCTTCGCCGGGGCCTTCCGGGCGGGCTTCCGGGCGACCGGCTTCCGGGCCGCCTTCTTGACGGGACGCGCCGGCTTGCGCGGAGCGGCCTTCTTCGCGGGGCGGGCCGGCTTCCGGACCGGCTTGCGCGCCGGCTTCGCCCCGACGGCCTTCTTGGCCTTCGCCATCGCCTTCTTCGCGGCCGCGACGGCCTTCTTGACCGCCGGCTTCTTCTTCGCGTCGGCGACCGCCTTCTTCGCGGCCGCGACCGCCTTCTTGACCGCCGGCTTCCTCTTCGCGTCGGCGACCGCCTTCTTCGCGGCCGCGACCGCCTTCTTGACCGCCGGCTTCTTCTGTACCCCGGCGACGGCCTTCTTCACCTCGGCCTGGACCTCGGCCGCGGCCTTCTTCACCTCGGCCTGCACGCCGGCGGCGGCCTTCTTGACCTCTGCGGTCGCCTTCTTGACGACCGGCTTCTCCGCCACCTCCTCGACGGCCTCCCTGGCCTCGGTGACGGCCTTCTTCGCGGCGGCGACGGCCTTCTTGACCGCAGGCTTCTCGACGACCTCCTCGACGGCCCTCTTCACCTCGGCCACGGCGGACTTCATCGCCTCGACGACCGACTCGGCCGCCGCGGGGGCGGGCTTGGCGAAGCCAGCGGCCTCGAGGACCTGCTCGGCGTGGCGCGCGGTTTCGACCTTGGCGAAGACGTGCTTGACGACGCCGTCCTTGCCGACGAGGAAGGACTTCCGGACCGGCCCGTCGGCCCAGCAGCCGTAGGCCTCGTGAACCGCGTGGTCGGCGTCGGTGAGGAGCTCGAACGGGAGCGAGTACTTCGCGGCGAAGGCCTCGTGCGAGGCGGCGTCGTCGCGCGAGATGCCGAGGACGGCGATCCCGGCGGCGTTCAGGTCCGCCCAGGCGTCGCGCAGGCTGCACGCTTCCTTCGTGCAGCCGGGCGTGTCGTCCTTCGGGTAGAAGTAGACGAGGACGTCGCTCTTCCCGGCGAAATCCCCCAGGGAAACGACGTTCCCGGAGCGGCCGGGGAGCGAGAAGCCCGGAGCGGGCGTCCCGGGCGCGAGGTTCACCGAGGACGGGGTGTCGTCAGCCATATCTCGTTTCCTCCCGGAAGAATAGGATATCAGGAGGACAGCCCGTCCGCGGGAGAGGCCGGGCCTCTCAGCCGGTACTCGTCGACCCTCGGCCCCTCCCGCCGCTCGACCCGGCCGCGGTCCTCCAGGTACATCAGGAAGCCCAGGATCTCCGAGAAGGCGAGGTAGACGTTCACCGTCGCCAGCTTCGGGAAGACCGTCACGACGAGCTCCCGGACGGTCCTCGGCCCCCCCGCCAGGGCCTCCTCGATCTGCCGGATCCTGCGCCGGTAGCGCCCCGCCACCTTCCGGTGGTGCTCCGCGTAGTCCGGGATCTCCTCCCCGTGGCCGGTCAGCAGCCGGGACCGGCCGCTCGTCCCGCGAATTCCGTCGAGCGTTTCGAAGTACCGCGTGACGCTCCGGAAGGTCTCCCCCGGGCTCTCCGGGTCCTCGTCCACGATCGCGTTCGGCGTGATGTCGCGCAGGACCGTGTCGCCGGTGAACAGGAGGCCCGCCTCCGGGATCTCGAACGTCAGGCTCCCCGGGGTGTGCCCGGGCGTCGACCGGACCACGACCGACCAGCCGTCCCCCGGGAGGACCTCCCCACCCGATAGCTCGTCCCAGGCGGCGAGGGGCCGGGCGTACCGGTCGATCCCGGCCAGGGCGGCGACGAGGAGGACCCGGGTCGACAGGCCGAAGCCCGCCCGGCTCAGCCGGTCGAGGGCCCGCCGCCCCTCCCGCTCCATCCGGAAGTGCCGCCGGTCCAGCCGCCCCCCGAGGAGCTGGGCGCCCGAGCGGTCCCCGAGCCAGGCCCCCAGGCCGAAGTGGTCGTGGTGCCCGTGCGTGAAGAGCACCCGGCGCAGGTCCTCCGGGGCGTACCCCGCCGCGAGGAGGCCGGCGGTCAGGGCCGAGCGGGCCTCTCGGGTCTCGGGCCCCGTGTCGATCAGCGTCAGGGGGTCGCCGTCGAGGAGGAAGACGTTCACGGGCCCGACCGGGAACGGGGTCGGGACCGGGATCGTCACGACCCGGGGCGGCCTGGGGGCCCGCCCCGCGGCGCGGCCCCGCCCCGGACGACGGGGCCCCGCGTCGCCGCGGGGCCCCGTCCGAGGAACGTCGCGGCGGGAGCCGCTCAGGACCACAGCTCGAAGGGGTAGCCGAGCGCCTCGTAGACCGCGTCGCTGACCGCCGTCGCGTCGCGGTCGCGGTTCTTCTCCAGGGCCTTCATGTTCGCCACGATCCGGTGGCGGGCCTCGTTGAGGAACCAGCGGGCCACCGAGGCTTCGGCGGCCGTGGCCTCCTCCCCCTTCTTCCCGATCGACGCCGTGACGCGAGAGAGGACCGCCGTCGAGGCGTACAGGTCGATCATGACGTTGGCGATCCGCTGGTGCTGGTACTGGCGCTCGACCACCTTCTTGCCGTGGCGCCAGACGATGATCTGCAGCGCGTTGGACAGGGCGGTGGCGTACCGGCCGACGGCGTCGGCCTCGGGCGCGAAGGACGGGGCGACCTTCTCCATCTTGGCGTTCGTCAGGAGGCCCGTGATCCGCCGGGTTGCGTAGTCGGTCAGGATGCCGGTGGCCTTGAGCGGGTCCTTCAGGGCGCCCTGGACCTCCTTCAGCTCCGCCCCGACCTCCTTGATCGCCGACAGGGCGAGGAAGAGCCTCAGGATCTCGTTCGTCCCCTCGAAGATCATGTTGATCCGGCTGTCGCGCAGCCCCCGCCCGTACGGGTACTCGTTCATGAAGCCGTTGCCGCCCGCGATCTGGAGGGCCTCGTTGATGTTGTCCCAGAGGATCTCCGTCCCGAAGACCTTGCAGCACGCCCCCTCGAGCGAGTAGTCGGGGATGTAGCGGTCGATCAGCCCGGTCGTCAGGTAGACCATCGACTCGAGGGCGTACGTGTTCGCCGTCATCTTGGCGAACTTGTTCCGGATGATCTCGAAGTCGGCGATCCGGGTGGCGAACTGCTTGCGCTGCGTGGCGTGCTCGGCCGCGAGCTTCAGCATCACCTTCGAGCCGCCGACGGCGCCCGCGCCCAGCGAGGTGCGCCCCGTGTTCAGCGTCTCGACGGCCACCTTGAAGCCGTTCCCCTTGCCGCCGATCAGGTTCGCCGACGGGACCCGGCAGCTCTCCAGGATGATCTGGCACGTCGAGGAGCCGCAGAGGCCCAGCTTCTTCTCCTCGGGGCCGCGGGTCAGGCCCGGGAGCGTCCCGTCGGGGTTCGTCACGACGGCGAAGCAGACGATCTCCTTGTGCTTCTCGGCCACGTCGGACGGGATCCGGGCGAAGACGGTGAAGAACTTCGCGAAGCCGCCGTTGCTGATCCACTGCTTCGTCCCGTTCAGGACGTACTCGTCCGTGGCCGGGTCGTACACCGCCGTCGTCTTCAGCGAGGCGGCGTCCGAGCCCGCCTCGGGCTCCGTCAGCGCGAAGGCGCCGACCATCTCGCCCGTCGCCAGCTGCGGGAGCCAGCGCTTCTTCTGCTCCTCGGAGCCGAAGAGGAGGAGCGGCTTGATGCCGATCGACTGGTGGGCCCCGATGACGATCGCCGCCGAGGCGTCGAGCGGCCCGATCGTCTCCATCATCTTGCAGTAGGCGCTGGCGGTGAACCCGCTCCCGCCGTACTCCTCGGGGATCGTCATCCCCATCGCGCCCAGCTCTCCCAGCCCCTTGATCGCCTCGCGGGGGAAGAAGTGGTCGGCGTCGATCTTCTCGGAGTCGATGTTGGCGGCGTCGAAGTCCTTGTAGGCGTCCGTGAAGGCCGCCACCGTCTCCTTGACGTCCGCCGGGACCTCCGGGAACGGGAAGACGAGGGCCTCCTCGACGTGACCCTGGGCGAGCGCCTTGAGGAACGACGTCACTTCGGTCGGTGTCTTGACGGTCGACATGGCTTACTCCTGCCCGTTGAAAGTCTTCCCGGCCTTTGCGAGGCCCAGGAGGTTCTTGGAGGGGGCGAAACGCGGCCCCTTCGTGTCGGCGAGCTGCTTCAGCGAGTCGACGACCTCGGCCAGGCCCAGGGCGTCGGCGTGACGGGTGAGGCCACCGCGGAACGGCGGGAACCCCGTCCCGAAGATCATGGCGAGGTCGAGCTTGGCGGGGCTCTCCACGATGCCGTCCGCCAGGCAGAAGGCCGCCTCGTTGACCATCGGCAGGACGCAGCGCGAGGCGATCGCATCGGCACCGAGCGGGCTCCTCCCCGGCACGGCGAGCCCGAGGTCGGCGTACGCCGTGGCGTCCGGCCCCGTCCGCTTGTCCCCGTCGTAGAGGTAGAAGCCCTTCTTCGACTTCCGGCCCAGCCGGCCCGACTCGACCAGCTTGCCGAAGGCAGGGTCCACGGGCATCCGGTCGGGGAACGCCGCCGAGAGGACCTCGGCCCCCTTGGCGGCGACGTCGATCCCGACGTCGTCGAGGAGCTCGATCGGCCCGACCGGCATCCCGAAGGCGCGCAGGGCGTGGTCGACGGCCTCCATCGGCACCCCCTCGAGGAGCAGCCGCACCGCCTCGCCGAGGTACGGGGCCAGGATCCGGTTCACGAGGAACCCGGGCGCGTCCTTGACGACGACCGGGGTCTTCCCCCACTTCTTGGCCAGGTCGAAGATCGTCGCCGTCACCTTCGGGGCCGTCTTCTCGCCGACGATCACCTCCACGAGCGGCATCTTGTGGACCGGGTTGAAGAAGTGCATCCCGACCACGCGCTCCGGGTGCCGGGCCTTGGAGGCGATCTGGGTGATCGGCAGCGTCGAGGTGTTCGACGCGAAGATCGCGTCCTCCCGCGAGACCTTCTCCCAGTCGGCGAGGACCGCCTGCTTGACGGCCAGCTTCTCCAGGACGGCCTCCACGGTCACGTCGCACGTCGTGAAGCCGGTCCAGTCGAGGCCTCCGGAGAGGAGCGACATCTTCCCGGCGAACTCGGTCTTCGACAGCCTGCGCCGCCGGACCTTCTCCTGCCAGATCTTCGCGGCGGCGGCGTAGCCGAGGGCGAGCTGCTCGGTCTTGATGTCCTTCATCCGGACCGGGTAGCCTCGGTCGGCGGCCAGCTGCGCGATCCCGCCCCCCATCACGCCGGCCCCGAGGACCCCGACCCGCGCCACCTCGCGGGGCGTCACGCCCTTGCCGGCGCCGGTCTCCTTCTTGACCTCCTCCATCCGGAAGAAGAGGTTCACGAGGTTGCGCATCACGGGCGTCCCGACGAGGCGCGAGGCGCCCTCGGCCTCGAGCGCGAGCGACTCGGCCAGCGTCTTGCCGAAGCCGTCCTCGACGACGCGCAGGATCTCCAGCGGCGCCGGGTAGTTGCCGTGCGTCTCCTTCAGGACCGTCGAGCGGGCCTGCGAGAAGACGATGGCGTGGCCGATGCCGTCCAGGATCCGGTCCTGCGGCGCGAGCGGCTTGACCCGCTCGGGGCCTCCTCCGGGGCCGGTGTTCGAGCGCTTCTTCGTCCCGAACTTGGACCGCGCGAAGCCCCGCGCCACGTCGAGGAGGATCGCCTTCGGGACGACCTCGTCCACGAGGTGCGCCCGGCGGGCCCGCTTGCCGTCGAGGGTCTTGCCCTGCAGGAGGAGCTCGAGCGCCGCGGTCAGCCCCAGGATCCGCGGCAGGCGCGACGTCCCGCCCCAGCCGGGGAGGATCCCCAGCTTGACCTCCGGCAGGCCGAGCTGCGTCTTCTTCGAGTCCGTGGCGAGCCGCCAGTCCATGGCCAGAGCCGTCTCCAGGCCCCCGCCGAGGCACGCCCCGTCGATGGCGGCCACGGTCGGGAACCTGAGGTCGGCCAGCTTCTGGAAGACGGCCTGCCCGCGCAGGACGCCGGGCCGCGCCTCCTCGGCCGTCGCCTTGGCGATGGCGTCGATGTCGGCCCCGGCGACGAAGATGTCGGGCTTTCCGGAGACGAAGAGGAGCGCCCGCACGTCCAGCCGGCGCGAGAGCTCGTCGAGGAGGGCCTCCAGCTCGTCCAGGACGGCCGCGGTGTACTTGTTCACCTTCTCGCCGGGGAGGTCGAAGGTGAGAGTCGCCAGCCCGTCGCTCTCGACGGCCAGCTCGAACGCCGTGCCGGTCCTGTGGGTCTTGACGGTCGCGGTCTCGCTCATGCGGCCTCCAGGACGACGCTGGCCCCCTGCCCCCCGCCGATGCAGAGGGTGGCCAGGCCGGTCTTCACCTTGCGGCGGCGCATCTCCATCAGGAGCGTCAGGATCAGACGCGTCCCCGAGGCGCCCACCGGGTGGCCGAGGGCGATGGCGCCCCCGTTGACGTTCAGGGTCTCCGGGTCGATCGGGCCGAGCGCGGGGTCCTTGGCGAAGACCTGCAGGTTCGCCAGCACCTGCGCGGCGAACGCCTCGTTCAGCTCGACGAGGCCGACGTCCTTCATCGCGACGCCGGCCGCCTCGAGGGCGGGCGGCGTCGAGCGCGACGGGCCGAGCCCCATCCGCTCCGGCTCCAGGCCCCCGAAGCCCCAGCCCGCGAGCCGACCGAGGGGCTTCAGCTTCCGGCGCTTGAGGAACTCCTCGGAGACGACGACGAGCGCCGCCCCCCCGTCGGTGATCTGCGAGGAGTTCCCCGCGGTGACGCTGCCGAACTTCCGGTCGAAGAAGGGCCGGAGCTTGGCGAGGGCCTCGGCGGACTGGCTCTCGCGGACGCCGTTGTCCTCCGTCGCGAGCTTGGCGAAGTCGGGCGGGAGGGGGACCGCGACGATCTCCTCGGCCAGCTTCTCGCGCGAGGCGGCGGCCCGCTGGTGGGAGCGGAGCGCGAAGGCGTCCTGCTCCTCGCGGGAGATCTTCCCTTCCTTGGCGAGGACCTCGGCCGTCTCTCCCATGTTCAGGCCGCAGACCGGGTCGGTCAGCCCCTGCTTGAGGCCGATGACCGGGTCGAGCAGGTCCGTCCACGGCATCTTCGAGAAGGCCAGGAGGCGGTCCGTCGCGCTCCGGGCGGTCCCGGCCTCGGTCAGGACGGTCTTGACCCGCTCGGTGTAGAGGAAGGGGATGAGCGACATGCTCTCGACGCCGCCCGCCACGACGCACTCCGCCTCGCCCGTCAGGATCAGCCGGGCGGCCTGGACGGCCGACTCGATCCCGGAGGCGCAGTTGCGCGAGACCGAGTGGGCGGGGCGCTCTTTCGGGATCCCGGCGCGCAGGGCGACGACGCGGGCGATGTTCGCCGCGTCGACCGGGGTGGCGATGTTCCCGAAGATCGCCTGGTCGACCTCCGCGGGCTCGATCCCGGCGCGCGCCATCGCCTCCACCGTGGCCGCGCGGCCCAGGTCGACGGCGGGCACGTCCTTGAATCCGGTCCCGGCCCGGAGGAAGGCGGTCCGGGCTCCCTGAACGACGTAGACGGCTCGGCTCAACGGCTGTCCCCTTTCCTCGGGGCCTTCCGCCGGGTGGCGGCCGGGCCCCGCGCGATGAACCCGTGAAGGAGCGTCTCCACGAGCCGGCGCCCGTCCGAAGGGGGTCGCGACTCGCCCGACAGGAGCCACTCCGAGAGGATCTCGTCGGCGGCGCCGAACAGGATCCGCACCGCCAGGCGCGGGTCGAGGTCCCTCCGGAGCTCGCCCCGCTCGACCCCCTGCCGGAGCACGTGGTCGAGCATCCGGAAGTACTCGACGAGCTTCGAGCGGGAGAACCGCTCGACGAGGCGGGCGCTCCGCCTCAGCTCGATCTGGAAGACGGAGGCCAGGTCCCGGTCGGCCCCGAGGAAGCCGACGTGCAGCTCCACCATCCGGGCGAGCCGCTCGGCGGCCGGGAGGTCCGCGCGGACGATCCGCCGCCCCTCGGCGAGGACCTCGTCCATCGTCTCGTCGAAGACGACGCCGAGGAGGTCCTCCTTGTTCCGGAAGTAGAGGTAGACGGTCCCCTCGGCGACGCCGGCCTGCGCGGCGATCTCGGCGATCCGGGCCTCGTGGTAGCCGCGGCTCCCGAAGGTCTTCACGGCCGCGGCCAGGATCCGCTTCCGCTTCTCGGGGTCGGCGCCGGGGACGGGCCTGGGGGCCTCGCCCGGCTGCTCGGTCACGGAGGCGAGGGGCTCACGGGCGGGCCGTGAATGAGCCATCACTCAGCAGCGTATCCCAGCTCGACGCGCCGCGTCAACGCCCGGCGGAACCGCCCCCCGGAGGGCCCCGGGTTCCCCCGGAAGCTCAGCAGGCCCGCGCAAGCGGGCCCGCCTTTCCTTCGCGGAGGGGGCTACCGGGGGAAACCGGAAGGCCCCGGGTTCCCCCGGTCCACAGCCGCTTCAGTCCTTGCCGCCCTCGTACATCCTGTCGATCGCGTCCTTGAACTTCTTGTCCACGATCCGGCGCTTGACCTTCAGCGTGGGCGTCAGCTCGCCCCCCTCGATCGTCAGCTCCTGCGGCAGGAGGGCGAACTTCCGGATCTGCTGCTCGGGCGACTTGTCCTTGTTCCAGCGGTCGACGATCCCCTGGAAGAGCGCGAACACGCGCGAGTCCCCGACCAGCTCCTCGGCGCTCTTCCCCTCCGCCCCGTTCGCCTTCGCCCAGTCGACGAGCTTCTCGACGTTCGGGACGATCAGGCAGGAGAGGAACTTGCGGCGGTCCCCGATGCAGACGGCCTGGGCCACCCAGGGGTCGGCCTTCAGCGCGTTCTCGATCGGCGCCGGCGCGATGTTCTTCCCGTTGGCGTTGACGAGGATCTCCTTCTTGCGGTCCGTGATCTTCAGGAAGCCGTCCTCGTCGATGACCCCGATGTCGCCGGTGTGGAACCAGCCGTCGGCGTCGATCGCCTCCTTCGTGGCCTCCTCCTTCCGCCAGTAGCCCTTCATGATGTTCGGGCCGCGGGCCAGGATCTCGCCGTCCTCGGCGATCCGGCACTCCACGCCCGGCAGGATCCGGCCGACCGAGCCCAGCCGCCACGCCGCCGGCGTGTTCACGGCGATGACCGGGCTCGTCTCGGTCAGGCCGTACCCCTCGTACACCTCGACGCCGACCGACCAGAAGAACTCGGCCAGCTCCTTGCCCAGCGGCGCCCCGCCCGAGATGGCGAACCGGAAGCGGGAGCCGAGCGCCGCGCGGATCTTCGCGAAGACGAGGCCGTCGAAGACCAGGAGCTGGAGCGACAGGAGGGCGCCCGGCGTCTTGCCCTGGCTCTTCAGGTCCAGGGCCTCCTTCCCCGCGGCGAGCGCCGCGTCGATCAGCTTCCGCTTCAGCCCGGACTCCTTGGCGAACTTGTCCTGGACGCGGGCGTAGACCTTCTCGTAGACGCGCGGGACGGCCCCGAAGATCGTCGGGTTCACCTCCTGGAGGTTGTCCCTCAGCGCGTCGATCGACTCGGCGAAGGCGATCGTGGCGCCCCGGTAGTAGTAGCAGTACTCCAGGAGCCGCTCGAAGACGTGCGAGAGCGGCAGGAACGACATGCAGACGTTCGACGAGTCGAACGGCAGCACCGAGCAGCCCGCCAGGACGTTCGAGACGAAGTTGTTCTGGGTGAGCATCGCCCCCTTCGGCTCGCCCGTCGTCCCGGAGGTGTAGATCAGCGTCGCCAGGTCGTCCGGCTTCCGCGAGGAGGCCCGCTCCTCGAAGCCGTTCGGGTCGGCGGCCCAGGCCGCCTTGCCGTCCTCGAGGACCTTGTCGAACTTCACGACCCCCGCGAACGGGACGTCGTCGAACGCGACGACGTGCTTGAGCCCCTTGCAGGACTGCCGCGCGTCGAGCGCCTTCTTGACCTGGTCGGCGTTCGACCCGAAGGCCACGACGGTGCCGCTGTCGGCGAGGAGGTACTCGACCTGCGCCGCCACCATCGTCGGGAAGACCGGCACCAGGACGGCCCCGTAGCACTGGCAGGCGAAGTCGAGCTGCGACCATTCCGGGCGGTTCTCGGCGAGGAGCGCCACCCGGTCCCCGGGCGCCACCCCGAGGCCGGGGAACGCCGAGGCGATCGCCCGGACCCGCGCGACGAACTCGTCCGAGGAGACCGGCTGCCACTTCCCGTCCTTCTTGAAGAGCTGCAGGTCGGGCTTCTTGAGCCCCTCCAGCCCCCGGAAGACGTCGACGAGCGTGCGAGGAGTCATGCGGACCTCCGAACCGAGATGGGGACGCCCGATTCTAGCGGCCGGTCGCGCGTCCGTCCCGCGAGTGCGACACTAGAGACGTCGTCCGGGGCGCCTCGCCGCGGACGAGACGAGCGGATCGAGCGTTTCGATGGAGCTGCCGTGACGGTCGCCCTCATCACCGGGGCCGCCCACCGGGTCGGCCGCGAGCTGGCCCTCGGGTTCGCCGCCGCCGGCTACGCGGTCGCCGTCCACTACCGTTCCTCGCGAGAGGCCGCCGACGCCACCGTCGGGGAGGCCGCGCGGCTCGGCGCTCCGGCCGCGGCCTTCCCCGCCGACCTCTCGGACCCTGCGGCGCCGGCCTCCCTCGTGGCCGCGGTCCTCGCCCGCTTCGGGCGGCTCTCCGCCCTCGTCCACGCCGCCTCGCCCTGGGTCGAGGGCCCGGTCGAAGGCGTCGGGCTCGCCGACTGGGAGGCCGTCTTCTCCGTCGGCCCGCGCGCCGCGTTCTTCCTGTCCCAGGCGGCCGCGCCCGCCCTCTCGCGCGAGGACGGCTCGATCCTCCTCGTCTCGGACGTGGCGGCCCGCAAGGCCTGGCCGCGCCACGTCCCCCACGCCGCGGCCAAGGCGGCGATCGACTCCCTCGTCGTCAACCTGGCCGTGGCGCTCTCGCCGCGCGTCCGCGTCAACGGGATCGCGCCGGGGATCGTCCTCCCCCCTGAGGAGATGACGCGCGAGGAGGTGGACCGCCTCGTCGCCCGCACGCCGCTGAGGCGCCGGGTCGCGACGGACGACCTGGTCGCCGTGGCCGTCGCCATGGTGAGGAACCGCTCGCTCACGGGCCAGGTGCTCGCGGTGGACGCCGGCCGGTCGGTCGTCTGACGCGCCCGAGCCCGCGGGCATAATCCCGGCCGTGCCGCCCCGGGACCAGAGAGAGCGCGCGATCCGTGTCGAGGACGACCTCGGGGGGCGTCTCCCCCCCGGTCAGGTGGTCACGCGCGCCTGGCCGGTCCTCCACCACGGGGAGGTGCCGCGGGTCCACCTGGCGTCCTGGCGGCTGACGGTCGGCGGCCTCGTGGAGAACCCGCTGACGCTGACCTGGGAGGAGCTCTCCGCGCTGCCGCGGCAGAAGCGCGTCAACGACGTCCACTGCGTGACGCACTGGTCCAAGCTCGACAACGAGTGGGAGGGCGTCGGGGTCCAAGAGCTCCTCCGCCGGGCCGTTCCGAAGCCGGAGGCCCGGTTCGTCCTCCAGACCGCGGCCGGGGGTTACACGACGAACCTGCCGCTCGCCGACGTGGACCGCGAGGAGAACCTCGTCGCCACCCACCACGGCGGCGAGCCGCTCTCCCCCGAGCACGGCTGGCCCTGCCGCCTCGTGATCCCCCACGTCTACTTCTGGAAGGGGGCGAAGTGGCTGACCGGCCTGACGCTCCTGGCCGAGGACTCCCCCGGCTTCTGGGAGAGGAACGGCTACCACTCCCGCGGGGACCCGTTCGAGGAGGAACGCTTCCGTGACGACTGGTGACGCGCCCCGGAGGCGGGGCGTCCTTCCCGCCGCCGGCCTCGCCGCCCTCGCCGTCCTCGCGCTCGCGGCACCTGCCTGCCGGCGCGAGAGAGCCCCGGCCGCGAGCCCCGGCTTCGAGGTGGCCCTCCTCACCCCGGGGCCGGTCTCGGACGCCGGCTGGAACGCCGGGGCCTACGAGGGGCTGCAGGCGATCCGCGAGAAGCTGGGCGCCAGGGTCTCGCACGTCCAGGTCAAGTCGCCGTCGGAGTACGAGGAGCAGTTCCGGGCCTACGCCGCGCGCGGGGCCGCCCTCTGCTTCGGGCACGGCTTCGAGTTCCAGGACGCCGCGGCCCGCGTGGCCCGCGAGTACCCGAAGACCGTCTTCGTGACGACCTCCGGGTCGCGGACCGGCCCGAACCTGGCCCCGATCGTCTTCGAGCTGGAGGAGGCGGCCTACCTCTGCGGCCTCGTCGCCGGCCGGATGTCGCGCAGCGCCAAGGCGGGGATGGTCGGCGGCGTCGACCTCCCGTCGATCCGCTCCACCTTCCTCGCCTTCGAGGCGGGCCTGAAGGCGGGGAACCCCGGCGCCAGGGCCACGAGCGTCTTCACCGGGTCGTTCGAGGACGTGGCCGGGGCCAAGACGGCCGCGCTCGCGCTGGCCGACCAGGGACACGACTTCCTCTTCCAGAACGCCGACGCCGCCGCCCTCGGCGTCTTCCGCGCCGCGGCCGAGCGCGGGGTCTGGGCCTTCGGGACGAACAAGGACCAGAACGCCCTCTCGCCCTCCGTCCTGGCCTCGGCCGTCATCGACATGCCGAGGGCCTTCGTCGAGACCGCCGCCCGGGTCCAGCAGGGCCGGTTCGACGGCAAGCCGATCCGGTACGGCCTCTCGAGCGGCGTCATCTCGTTCGTCTTCAGCCCGACGGCCGTCTCGAAGGTCCCCGCGCCGGTCGTCGACGAGGTGAGGCGGGTCTCGGGGGCCATCGAGCGCGGCGAGGTCCGCGTCCCTCGCGGCGACTTCTGAGGATGGCCGCGGGGGACCCGGGCCCTCCGGCCCTCCGCCTCGACGCGATCCGGAAGAGCTTCGGCCCGACCCGGGCGCTCGACGGCGCCCGCCTGACGCTCCTGCCCGGCGAGGTGCACGCGCTCCTCGGCGAGAACGGCGCCGGGAAGACGACGCTCGTCTCGATCGCGGCCGGGCTCCTGGCGCCCGACGAAGGGACGATCGAGGTCTCGGGCCGCGGCGTCTCCTTCCGCTCCCCGCGGCAGGCCCGCGAGGCGGGGATCGCCCTCGTCCCCCAGCACGACCTCCTCGTCGAGGCGGCCACCGTGGCCGAGAACCTCGCCCGGCTCGACCCGGGCGCCCCGTTCCTCGAGTCGCGCCCGGCCCGCCGCCGCCGCGTCGAGGAGCTCTCCGCCCGCTTCGGCCTCTCCCTCGGGCCGCCGGACGCGCTCGCGGGAGACCTCCCCGTCGGGACCCGGCAGCGGATCGAGATCGCCGGGGCCCTGATCCCCGACCCGGCCGTCCTCGTCCTGGACGAGCCGACGGCCCTCCTCTCGCCCGACGAGTCGGCCGCCCTCTTCGCCGCGCTCCGGGCGCGCGCGGCCTCTGGGCACGCCGTCGTCCTGATCACGCACCGGCTCGGCGAGGTCTTCGCCGTCGCCGACCGGCTCACGGTCCTCTCGCGCGGCCGGACCGTGAGGGAGAGCCCGGTCGCCGGGACGAGGAGCGAGGAGGTCGCCGAGCTCCTCCTGGCCTCGGCCGGGGTGGACGCGGCCGAGCGGCGGTTCGCCGAGGCCTCCATCGGCGTCGAGGAGGAGCCGTTGCCCTCCGGCACGGCGGCCGTCGCGGGCGGAGCTCTCCTCTCGGTCTCGGGCCTCGTGCCCGAGGGGAGCCAGGCTCCCCCGCTCTCCCTCGACCTCCACGCCAGGGAGACGCTCGTCCTCCTCTCGATCGACGGCAACGGCGCCGACCGCATCGCCGCCTCGATCGCCGGGACCTGGCCCGCCCGGGGAGAGGTCCGCGTCGGCGGCAAGGCGCTGCGGCCCGAAGACCCGAGCGCCTTCCGCCTCGCCGGCGGGGCGTTCGTCCCCGCCGACCGGAGGGCCGAAGGGGTGGTCGGCTCCCTCCCCCTGGCCGAGAACCTCGCCCTCGGCGACCCGGGGCTGCCGTTCCTCCTCCGCCGCGCGGACCTCGCGAAGAAGGCCGAGGGCGGGATCCGCCGGTTCGGGATCCGCGCCGGAGGTCCGTCCTCCCGCGCCCGGGACCTCTCCGGCGGCAACCAGCAGAAGCTCGTCCTGGCGCGGGAGCTCGACCGCCCCCCGCGCGTCCTCGTCGCGGTCCACCCGACGCGCGGCCTCGACATCGCCTCGACCGCGGAGGTCCTCCTCCGGATCGCCGGAGCCGCCGCCGAGGGGGCCGCCGTCCTCGTCGTCACGTCCGACCCCGACGAGGCCCGCGCCCTCGGCGCGCCGATCCGGGTCGTCTACCGCGGGGAGCTCTCGGCGCCGTTCCCGCCCGACACGCCGGTCGCGCTCCTCGGGCGGTGGATGGCCGGGGTGGCCGCGTGAGGCGCCTCCTGCTTCCCAGCCTCGCCGTCGCGGGCGCGCTCGCGGCCTCCGCCGCCTTCGTCCTGGCCGCGGGGGCCTCGCCGGGCGAGGCGCTCGAGGCCCTCCTCGACGGGGCGCTCCTCTCCCCCGCCGGCCTCGGCGAGACCCTGACGAGGACGACCGGCCTCCTCCTCTGCGCGCTCGCCACGATCGTTGGGTTCCGGGCCGTGGTCCTCAACGTCGGGATGGAGGGGCAGTTCCTGGCGG
>RHKY01000094.1 GCA_008363385.1 Acidobacteriota bacterium
GTCGCGGTGAGGGTGACGCCGGTGTCGGTGGAGACGCTTCCCGCCGTCACCGGGAACGTCGCCGTCGTCGCCCCCTCGGGGACCGTCACGCTCGGGGGCACGGTGGCCGCCGAGGGGCTCGAGCTGGTAAGGGAGACGGTGCTCCCCCCGGCCGGCGAAGCGCCCGTGAGGGTGACCGTGCCGGTCGCCGAACCTCCGCTCGCGACGGACGTCGGCGCCACGCTCAGCGTCGAGAGCGTGACGGGCGGCGCCCCCGGAGCGACGACCAGCGTGCCGGCCGCCAGGGCGCCACCGTAGCTGGCGCAGATCGCGACCTCGGACTCGAAGGTGACCGCGGAGGTCGCCACCGCGGCGGTGGCGGAGTCGGCACCCGAAGCGACCGTGACCGTGGACGGGACCGTCGCGACACCGGTCGCGGAGCTGAACAACGTCACGACCGCCCCGCCGGCGGGTGCGGGACCGTTCAGGCGAATCGTCGCCGTCGTCCCGGCGCCCCCGGTGACCGGGCTGGCCGCGAACGTGACGCTCAGCGCCAGGGGCGAGGCCGACACCTGGAGCGATGCCGTCTTCGTGGTCCCCGCGTACGCCGCCGAGATGGTGGCGCTCGTCGTCGCCGTGACGACCTTCGAGGTGACCGTGAACGTGCCCGACAGGCTCCCCGCGGGGATCGTCGTGGACGCGGGGACCGTCGCCGCGGAGGTCCGAGAGGAGGTCAGCGTCACCGTGGCGCCGCCCGAGGGCGCCGGTCCGTTCAGCCGGATCGTCGCGGTCGAGGGGCGCGCGGCGCTGACGCTAGCGGGATCCAGGGAGACAGCGAGGATCGCCGTCGCGGGTGTGACCGGGAGCGTGACGGTCCGGCTGACCCCCCCGAACGCCGCCGTGAGCGTGACGTTCGTCGCGGACGCGACGGTGCCCGCCGTGGCCGCGAACGTCGCGGAGCGAGCCCCCGCGGGGACGACGACCGAGGCGGGGACGGTCGCCGCCGCCGTGTTGGAGCTGGTCAGGGTCACCGTGGCGCCCCCGGCCGGCGCGACGCCGTTGAGCTGCACGGTGCCGCCGATCGTGGTCCCCGAGGCGGCTCCGGGCCGGTCGAGGGCGATCGCCAGGCAGGCCGACGTCTTCGTCACCTGGAGGGAGGCGGTCTTGCTGAAGCCGGCGTGGGTCGCGGTGAGGGTGGTCGAGCCGTTCGACGTGACGGCGAGGGTGGTGATCGGGAATGTCGCGACCGAGGTCCCCGCCGGGACGACGAGGGTCGCGGGTACGGTCGCCCGGCTGGTGGCCGAGCTGGTGAGCGTGACCGTTGCGCCGCCCGCCGGCGCCGGGCCGTTCAACGTGATCTTTCCGGTGGGCGCGGCGGCGCCGCCGACCACGCTGGCCGAGCTGACTGTCAGCGACGAGAGCAGCGGGAGGATCGTCAGCGTGGCCGACTTGGAGCTGGTGCCGCGCGTCGCGGTGATCGACGCCGAGGTGCTGGCGGTGACGGCTGTCGTCGTCACGGGGAAGGTGGCGACCTTCGTCCCGGCCGGGACGGTGACGCTCGCGGGGACGACCGCCTGGGCCTTGCTGGACGCCAGGGTCACGACGGACCCGCCGGCCGGCGCGTTCCCCGACAGCGTGACCGTCCCGGTAGACCCGGATCCACCGACGACCGCGGCCGGGGACAGGGCCACAGAGCTGACGTTCTGGGCGACAGCCCGCGGAGCGGGCAGGAGCGCCGCCCCGAGGAGGACGGCGGGCGCCACGAGCGGGAGGCGGAGGAGGAGACGCGAGCAGAGGGACGCGGCGAAGGACGGGAGGGCGTGTCTCGGCATCGTTGTCTTCGTTTCGCGGCGCGCAGCGTCCCCGCCGACGGTGGTGGTCAAGATCACACCGGCTGCTCGGCATGTTCGTCGCCGGAGCACATCGAGGCCGCCGAACGGCACGCGCCGCCCGCCACGCGGCTCGGCCGGCGGGGCCCAAGGCTCCCTCCTGCCGGCCGGCACCTTCGGGACTCGATCTTCGACGACGGTAACAAGTTGATTGGCCCGGACCGGAGGCAGCCCTGAGGAGCTGCCCGACACGACCCGGCGCGCGGTATTCAAGCTATCAGCCGCTGGAGACGTCCGTCAAGTGATCCGTTTGATCCAGTTCGACGGGTCGGAATTCCCGCCGAACCCTCCGAATCCGCGAGGAGTCCGGCCCGGAGGCTCCCCTCCCACGGACCGGAACGCCTCGATGAGCCGTTCCACCTCCGCGCGGAGATCGAACCGGGAGGCGGCCCGCCCAGGCGCGCCCGGCTTCACACGTGCTGGTCGAAGAGGATCGGGTTGCCGTCCGGGTCGACGATGACGAAGCTCGCGGGCCCGGTCGTCTTCTCGTCGGCCTCCTGGACCGGCGTCACGCCCTGCGCCTTCAGCCGGCGCTGCAGCTCGCGGACGTCGGTGAAGCTCTCGAGCTTCCGCGCGTCCTGGTCCCAGCCCGGGTTGAAGGTCAGGAGGTTCCTCTCGAACATCCCCTGGAAGAGGCCGAGCACGACGTCGCCGTTCTTCAGGATCAGCCAGCCCTGCGCGGCGTCCCCGGCGAAGTGCGAGAAACCGAGCTTCTCGTAGAACCGCCTCGACGCCTCGAGGTCCTTCACGGCGAGACTGACGGAGAAGGCTCCCAGCTCCATACCCTGCTCCTTTCGGTTGCGCGGAGACTACCCCGATCCGGGCAGCTCGCCGGACCTTCCCCCGGAACTCCGAGGTCGCCCGCGCCGCGAAGGAGGCCGCCCTACGGCCACTCGAGCTTGACGATCCGGCTGACGTAGCCGGACTCGTGCGCGAGGTGGTAGTCGTCGTCGTCGTGAGGGTAGAGCCCCGCGACGATGTACCCGCTGTTCGCGGTGGGAGCCGCGAGCTTCAGCATCACCTGGGCCCACTTGCCCATCCCGTCCAGCTTGGCCACCGCGACCTGGGATTCGGCCTTGTCCCCCGCGTACTCGATGTCCAGGATCATCGTGGGGCGGGACGGGTCCTTGTAGCGCCAGCGCCGGCCGAGGATCGCCGTCCGCTCGGCCCAGCCGTCGACGTTGCCCACGAACGGCTTCACTACGCGGACGTAGAACATCGGCGACCGGGGCGCCGTCACGACGTTCGAGTCGAAGAGCCTCCCGAGGGGCCGGAGGTTCTTCTCCGGGTCCGCGCCGATCTCGCACCCGCGGACGTTGAAGGTCGCGCAGACGCTCGAGGACTTGCGGATCTTGAAGCAGGTGTACGCGATGTCGAGGCCGGCGCTCGCCGGGATGCCCCAGCCGTCGACGAGCTGGGCGACCCGTTCCAGGTCGAGCAGGCCCGGGCTCCCGGGCCCTCTGTACTGCGTGAGCTCGATGTAGTCCACGAGAAGCAGCAGCGCGTACAGACACCGCCCGGTGGAGTGCCCGTTCGGCACCAGCGGAATGTGCACGCCGTAGTAGTCGCTGCCGTGGGTCACGACGATGGGGTGGCTGACCTGGGAGTCCCAGATCAGCTCGACCAGGTTCTTGAAGCTCGAGTACGGGACACACTTCGTGACCTGGAACTCGCCGTTCGGCGGGGGGTTGGGCTCGAAGTCCGCGACCGCGTAGTACGGCCGAACCAGGGCGAAATCGGGATGGGACGGGTAGAAGACGGTCGCCTTGGGCATCGCGTCCTCCTCTGGCAGCTGGAGGGGGCCGATGCGCCGGGGCGGCTACGCGAGGCGAGGGTGGGAGGCGGCGAGGTCCGGCACGGGGCCCCCTCCGTGCGTGCCCCCGGATCATACGGCCGGCGCGGGAGCCCGGGCCTCCCGCGGCGCCGCCGAGCTAGACTGTCCCTTCCTTGAAGCGGGTCCTCCTCTACGGGACGGTCGGGGGCGTCCTCATCGTCCTCTTGCGGGTGCTCGAGTACCAGCACTTCGTCAGGACGGTCTCGTCCGGGGTCTACGGAGGGCTGATCGCGGTGGTCTTCACCGGGGTGGGGATCTATCTCGGCCTGCGGTGGGCCCGGCGGCGGGAGGTGGTCGTCGTCCGGGAGGTCCCTGCCCGGGCGGAGTTCATGCGGGATGAGGCGAAGGCCTCCGCGATCGGCCTCACCCCTCGGGAGCTGGAGGTCCTCGGGCTCATCGCCCAGGGGCTCTCCAACCGCGAGATCGGCGAGAGGCTGTTCGTGGCCGAGAACACGGTGAAGACCCACGCCTCCCGCGTTTTCGAGAAGCTGGGGGTGAAGAGGAGGGTCCAGGCGGTCCAGGCGGCGAGGGAGCAGGGCCTCGTCCCCTGACGGGAAGGGGGTCAACCAAAGTCGGAATCTCGCTCTCCGGGGGGCGAAATCACCCGAAAGGAGGTCGACGGACGGTGCGCCGAGCCCCATCTTCGCCGGTCGAAAGGGAACCTCCGATGCGGAAGATCGTGCTGACCTTCGGTCTCCTCTCCGGCGGCATCCTGGCGGGGCTCACCGCCGTGATGCTCCCCCTGTGCATGAACGGGACGATCCGGTTCGAGAACAGCGAGCTCCTCGGCTACTCCGCGATGGTCCTCTCCTTCCTGGCGGTCTTCTTCGGCGTCCGGACCTACCGGGAGCAGGTCCTGGGCGGCGCGATCACGTTCGGCCGGGCGTTCCGGGTCGGCCTCCTGATCACCCTCGTCACGTGCGCGATCTACGTGGTCGGATGGGAGATCGTCTACTGGGGGTTCCTCCCCGACTTCGGCGACACGTACGCCGCGCACGTCCTCGAGAACCTGAAGGCCGACGGGGCGAGCCCGGAGCGGCTCGCGGCCGAGACGGAGAAGATGAGGACCTTCCGGGAGCTCTACCGGAACCCCTTCTTCAACGTCGGGATCACGTTCCTCGAGGTCTTCCCCGTCGGGCTCGTCGTGACGCTCGTCTCGGCCGGGATCCTCCGGAGGAAGGCCGTCCCCGGAGCGTCGCCCGGGACGCCCGCGGCGGCGTGAGTCGCTCCCGAGTCACCGGGCTCGCGGGGCCGCCTCTCCTGAGATAGCATCTCAAAGATTCTGGGCGGGTCAGTGCCGCGAGCCGGCGACCGGTGAAGGGGAGGTTCCTCGTGAAGAAGATGGTCTTCTCGACGCTCATCGCCGCCCCGCGCGAGCGGGTCTGGAGGACGATGCTCGGCCTCGAGACCTACCGCGACTGGACCTCCGCGTTCACGGAGGGGTCGACCTACGAGGGCTCGTGGGAGAAGGGCTCGCGGATCCGGTTCCTCGGCCCGGACGGCAGCGGGATGTTCTCGGAGATCGCGGAGAGCCGGCCGCCCGAGCTCCTCTCCATCCGGCACCTCGGCGAGCTGAAGGCCGGAGTCGAGGACACGACGAGCGGGATGGCCCGGAGCTGGCAGGGGGCCCTCGAGACGTACGTCTTCACCGAGTCGGGGGCGGCGACCGAGCTCCGCGTGGAGCTGGACGTGACCCCGGACTTCGAGGAGTTCATGTCGAGCGCGTGGCCGAAGGCCCTCGCCCGGCTCGCGCGGCTCTGCGAGGAGGAGTGACGTGCCCGGCACCGTCCACTTCCATCGCGTCCTGAGGTGCCCGCCGGAGCGCGTCTACCGCGCGTTCCTCGACCCGGACGCGATGGCCAAATGGCTCCCCCCGAACGGCTTCACGGGCCGGGTGCACCGCGCCGACGTCCGCGTCGGCGGCACCTACGAGATGTCGTTCACGAACTTCGGCACCGGCAAGAGCCACTCGTTCGGAGGCGAGTACCTCGAGCTCGTGCCCCACGAGCGGATCCGGTACGTGGATCGCTTCGACGACCCGAACCTGCCCGGCGCCATGCAGGTGACGATCTCCCTGAAGAAGGTCTCCTGCGGGACCGAGGTGGCGATCACGCAGGAGGGGATCCCCGACGTCATCCCGGTCGAGGCCTGCACCCTCGGCTGGCAGGAGTCCCTCGTCCTCCTCGCCAAGCTCGTCGAGGCGGAGGTCCCGGACGGCGGCTGAGGCACGCGCGAGCGGCCCCGCCCGCACCCCTCCCTCAAGGGGCCGAGATCGGCTGCCCGTCGGGGCCCACCCGCATCGTCAGGGCCCGTGCCACGACGTCCTCGTCCGCCACGCGAGGAGCCCCGGAGCGAAGCACCCGGGCAGAGAGGACGAAGCCCTCCGCGTCCACCTCCACCTCCACGAGGACCGGGACGAGCGGGTAGCTCTCGGTCGGCCCCTCGGGCTTCGCCGTCAGTCCGCCGTTCCCGGTACTGCGGCCCGCCGAGCCGCCGGGAGCGCGGGACCTCAGGGGTCCGGCTCGGGACGGACACGACCAGCCGAAGAGCGCGGCGCACCGGCACCGCCGCGGTCGGGGCGTCGGCGGGCACGGGCGTCGGAGGGCCGCCGGAGGGCGCCGGCGGGCCGCAGCCGACCGAGGCCGCGAAGAGGAGCGGCGCGACGCCGCGGAAGGTCACGTCACGCCCCGGCGGGGGGGGCGGACCCCCGCACGACCGCTTCGAGCCGGTCCAGGTTCTGCTCGTTGGCGGCGACGGCGTACTCGGCGACCCGGTTTCGCTCGGCCGCCGACTCGAAGAGCTGGCGCCAGCCGACGACGGTCTCCTCGCCCTCCTCCTCGAAAGTGATCGTCATCTCGAACCGATGCCCGGAGACGTGGAGGAACACCACGCGCCGCGGCGGCTCGACGGAGACGAAGACGCTCTCGTTCCTGTAGTCCCTGCCGTCCGGGCCGTGCATCACGAACCGCCACCTCCCCCCGGGGCGCAGGTCGAAAGTCTCGAACGTGTTCGTGAAGCCCGCCGGCCCCCACCACGTCGCCAGGAGGCCCGGGTCGCTGAAGGCGGCGAAGACCCGCTCGCGCGGCGCGCGGATCCGCCGCGACGTGGCGAGCTCGCGGTCCGCGCCGGCGTGGCCGAAGGCCTCGGGGAGGTCCGTCATCGCACCCCCTGTCCTGCGCCCGTCAGGCGCGCCTCCGCAGGAAGACGTGCGTGGCGCGCTCGCCCGCGACCGTCCCGGCGCACTCGTAGCCCAGGGCGTCGAGGTCGAGGCCGGCCCAGAGCGGCTCTCCCCGCCCGAGCAGCACCGGGGCGAGGGCCAGGTGCAGCTCGTCGACGAGGCCCGCCTGCAGGTACTGCCGGACCGTCGACGGGCCGCCGCCGATCCTCACGTCGAGGACGCCCGCCGCGGCCTTCGCCTGCTCGAGGGCGGAGCGGATCCCGTCCGTCACGAACCGGAAGACCGTCCCGCCGGCCATCTCGATCGGCGCGCGCGGGTGGTGCGTCAGGACGA
>RHKY01000041.1 GCA_008363385.1 Acidobacteriota bacterium
CACCGTCATCGCCTCCCCCGGCGCCTACCAGAACGCCTTCCTCACCGTCTTCCCCACCGGCGGCGCCCAGCCCACCGTCTCCACCCTCAACTTCGACGGCGGGGAGCTCGTCGCCAACGCCGCCGTCGTCCCGGCGGGCACCGGCGGCTCCTTCGACGTCTTCGTCGCCGCCGCCGCCCACCTCATCGTCGACGTCAACGGCTACTACGTCCCGCTCTCCTCCCAGACCGGCTCGGTCGTCACCAGCCTCGCCGGGGGGACCGGCGCCCTGACCCTCACGGGCACGAACGGGATCACCGCGTCACGCGTCGGCCAGGCGATCACGGTCACGTCGAACGCCACGTCCTCGAACACCACGAGCGCCATCGTCTCCCGCGACGCGTCCGGCGGCTTCGCGGCGGGCACGATCGACCTCACCGGCAGCCCGCACCTCCTCACGACGGCCGCCGAGCGGCTCCTGCACCGGACGGGGAGCCCCACGAACCTGTTCCTGGGTGCCTCCGCAGGGGGGAGCGCCACGACCGGAGCTTCCAACACCGCGGTCGGCGCGCTGGCGCTCTTCTCTCTCGGCACGGGGGAAGGGAACACGGCGGTGGGCCACGTCGCGCTCAGCAACGACACGACCGGGATCCACAACTCGGCGTTCGGCAGCTTCGCCCTCGCGATGGTCACGACCGGTTGCTGCAACGCCGCCTTCGGCTCGGGCGCCCTCTCCCAGAACGTCGCGAGCTTCAACTCCGCCTTCGGGTACTTCGCCCTCTCGAGCAACGCGGGAGGGACTGGCAACGCCGCGTTCGGGTACTCGACGCTCTTCAACAACTCGACGGGGAACCGCAACGCCGCGTTCGGCGCCCTCGCGCTCGAGGCGAACGCGACCGGCGACGACAGCTCGGCCTTCGGGACGCACGCGCTCAAGGGCGCCACGGGGAGCAACAACTCGGCCTTCGGGTCTCTGGCGCTGACTTCCACGACGACCGGGGAGGACGGCGCGGCCTTCGGGGCCTTCGCCCTGCAGGCGAACACGACCGGACAGCGCAACTCGGCCTTCGGGAAGGACGCGCTCTCGGCGAGCACGACGGCAAGCGACAACGCCGCCTTCGGCTGGTCCGCCCTGAAGAGCTGCACGGCGGGAAACAACGCCGCGTTCGGCTCGGAGGCGCTCGCGGCGAGCTCGACCGGCACCTTCAACACCGCCTTCGGCTCCAACGCGCTTCTCCTCAGCACGACGGGGAGCGACAACGCCGGCTTCGGCACGTCCGCTCTCAACTCCCTCGGCACCGGCTCGCAGAACGTCGCGATCGGGAGCAGCGCCGGCGGCGTCCTGACGACGGGCAGCAACAACGTCTACCTCGGCTACAACGTCGACGCCGCCGGCGGTGCCGAGTCGAACACGATCCGGATCGGGAACCAGGCAGCGCCTCCGACCGGAGGCGCCGCGCACACCGCCGTCTTCCTCGGCGGCGTCTCCGGCCAGACGAGTGCCTCCGGAGTGGCGGTCCTCGTCAACTCCTCCGGCAAGCTCGGGACGACGACCTCCTCCCGCCGGTACAAGACCGGGATCGAGGACGTCGGGGAGCGTAGCGACGTGCTCGGGCCCCGACCTCGTCGTCCTGGGCGAGGACGGCCGGCCCGAGACGGTCCGGTACCACCTCCTCGTCCCGCTCCTCCTCGACGCGCTCCAGAAGCAGCAGAGGGAGATCCAGGAGCTGCGGCGGGAGGTCCGTGCGCTCGCCTCGGCGGCGGGAGCCGCCGACTAGAGGGGCTGCCGCCTCGGCCCGTCCCTCCCCGTCCCACCGCGCGGCCCGCCCGCCGCTTGACAGCCGGAGGGCTCGCGGATATCTTCCGCCTCCCACGACGCGGGGTGGAGCAGCCTGGTAGCTCGTTGGGCTCATAACCCAAAGGTCGCAGGTTCAAATCCTGCCCCCGCAACCAGACGGAAACCGAAGGGCGCCAGTCAGTTACGACCGGCGCCCTTCGTGTTCCCGGCGATCCGCGTATCGGGCCGAGCGGCGGGGAGCCCTCCGGGCCCGCCGCTTCGCCTAAGGGTCCTCCTCTCCGGCCTCTGCCGCCGGCCCGCTCCCCTCCCCGCCGTCGGTGGCCCGCTCTCCGTGCCGCGCGGTGAGGAGCGCCGCGGTGCCGAGCCCGCCGAGGGCCGCCACCACGAGGACGGCGACGAGCTGGGTCCAGCCTCCCACCGTGACCGGGCGGAAGAAGGCCGCGGCGGCGGCGCCGAAGTCCCAGCCGGCGGCCGCGTTCGCGCGGTACGCCTTGACGGCGCCGAGCCCGGTCATCCAGGCCCCGCCGACGACCGCCGTGACGACGGCGCCGATCACCCCTCCCCGGGCGATCTGCCGGCCCGTCATCCGCCGCCTCGCCTCGACCGTCTCGACGGTGAAGCGCGGCTCCCGCACGCCGAGCGGCGCGAAGCGCTGGAGGAGGAGGAGCCCCGGCGCGCCGGCGGCGATCGTGAGCCAGAAGAAGGCGCGCCAGCCGGCGGCGTGGACGACGAGGCCGGTGATCGGGCCGCCGAGGATGCGCGGCAGGCCGAAGAGCGAGGAGAAGAGCGCGTACTGGGTCGCCGAGAAGCGCTTCTCCGTGATGCGGAGGAGGAGGACGCCGAACGCCCCCATCCCCAGGCCGCTCGTGATCATCTCGAACGCCATCGCGCCGTACATCACCGCCCGCCCGCCCGGCTGGTAGGTGATCAGGATGTACCCGATGTTCGAGAAGGCCTGCAGGAAGCCGAAGACCCAGAGGGCGTGCCCGAGCCCCATCCGGGTGCAGGCCAGGCCGCCGAGGAACGTGCCGGTGATCGTCAGGGCGACGCCCGCGGTGCCGAGGACGAAGCCGCGGTCGAACTCGCCGTACCCCATGTCGATGAGGAAGGGCCTGAGGAGCGACTGCGAGAGCGCGTCGGCCAGCTTGTAGAGGACGACGAAGACGAGGATCTCGACGGCGCGGTGGCGCGAGAGGCACTCGAGGAACGGCTGCCAGACGGCGTCCCGGAGCGTCCTCGGCGCGGCGGCCGGCTCCTCGGGCTCGGGGGAGCGCCAGGTGACCAGGACGAGCGGCAGGTAGGCGAGGGCGAGGAGGAGGTTGACCGCGCCCCACCCGAGGCTCGCCGCCGCCCAGATCGAGAGCCCTCCGGAGAGGGTCATCGCCGCCCGGTACGTCCCCGTGCGCAGGCCGACCGCGACGCCGTGCTCCTCCTTCCGCAGGGCGTCGACCGCGTAGGCGTCGATGGCGATGTCCTGCGTGGCGGCCGCGAGCGCCACGGCGAGCGTCAGCGCGAGCGCGACCCACGGCGTCTCGGGGCGGTCCCCCACGCCGGAGAGCCCGAGCCCGGCGATCGCGAGCGCGACCTGCGCCGCCGCGACCCAGCCCCGCCGGCGGCCCCAGAACGGCAGCCGGAAGCGGTCCATGAGCGGCGACCAGAGGAACTTGAAGGTCCAGGGGGCCTGCGCGACGGTGAAGAGGCCGACGACGCGGATGTCGACGCCGATGGACCGCATCCAGTCGGGGATCGCGATCCAGACGAGCCCGAGCGGCAGGCCGGACGAGAACGAGAGCGCGACGACCGCCGCCACCCGCGACAAGGTCCCCCGCCGCGCCTCCTCCGGCGCCCCCGGAACCGGCTCGCTCATGGCCGGCGGATTGTACGGGGGCGGGCCCGGGGGGGCGCCTCGAACCGCCTCACGGGCCGGGACACGATTCCCGCCCTCGATCCCCGTCGGAGGCTAGTGGCGCTCGAGGGATGTGACCGAGCTCCACGAGTAGCAGAGGGTCAGCTCGAGGCCTTTCGACGCGTAGGGGACGTCGAAGACCGAGAGGCTCATGTCCTTGCCGACGCCGACGGCCGAGGCGAGGAGCTTCCCGTAGTTCGCGAAGCTCTCCCATTGCCCCATGTCCATGACGCCGCCCTTGGCGACGATCGTCGAGGCGAGGACCCCGATCGCGGGCAGGTAGCTCTGGTCTCCGAGGAACCTGATGACCGCGCTCCACTTCTCCTCGAGCGAGAGGCTGAAGTCGAAGCCGGAGGCCGTGACGTTCAGCAGGTCGACGGGGTCGTCGACGTTCACCGCCAGGACGAACGTCGCGCCGGCCGAGGCGCCCAGCCCGGGACCGAGGCGGATGCCCCGGATGCTGAGGAGACAGCTCCTGGCCGGGTCGGCCACGTTCCAGATCCACGCGACGGTCGTCTCGACGCCGCCGATGAAGCACTGCCCGCCCCGTTTCGCGCCGGCTCCGATCCAGACCTTCGACCAGTCGTACGCGGTTCCGAGGGAGACCCAGTCGGCGTTGCCGTTCGTGGTGGCGGTGCCGATGGTCGCGTAGTCGCGGTGGATGTTCGCGAAGCCGGCCGCGCCGCCGCCCCAGTAGAAGGCGAAGAGGTCGACGAGCCGCTTCTTCCCGTCGGGGGTACAGAGGGTCACGGTCTCCCCCTGCCGGGGTCCCGTGAACGTCTGGACGACGGAGGTGGCGCTCTTGTAGACGCCGTATCCGTCCGTGAGGACCTCGCTGTGAAACGGCTTCAGGAGGCGCCAGCCCCAGGGGCTGCCGACGTCGAGGTCGATCCGCTGGCAGACGTTCCCCGCGCCCGCCGTGGAGCGATCGTAGAGGAGCAGCTCGATGCTCATCGCCCTCTCCTTCGAGCGGATAGGCGACACCCGGCGCGAGGGGGGGCAGGCCTGCCGGTGGCGGAGCGGATCCGCCGGGAGGGCCTGCTGTCGACCGCCGAGGCGCTCCCGCTCGTGGGGCGGCTCTCGGCGGCCCTGGCGGTCCGCGTGGACGGGGCCTCGCCGCGCCTGGCCTGGGCACGGCTGTCGCGGTGAGGGTCCTCCCTCGCGGGCCGGGAGGAGGGGTGAGCGCGGGCGACGGCCGCGGCCGGGCGCACGAGGGGGCCTAGAATCCTCCGCATGGAGATGCAGTCCCAGCGGCATCGCCCGCGCCCGGGGGTCCCGGCGATGGACCTGACGAGCAAGGAGCTCGCCTCGGTCATCCAGGAGGCGAGCCGCCGGCAGGGGCAGGAGCTCCGGCAGGCGGGCGCTTCCTCGCTGGCCTCGGTGGACGACGCCTTCGCGCTCGCCGAGGAGCTCGGGATCCCGGAGGAGCACGTCCGGGCCGCCCTCCTGACGCAGCAACGGAAGAAGGCCTCCTCGGGCGGAGGGCTCCTCAAGTCCGCCGTCTTCGCCGGGATCGGAGGGGTGGCCGCCGCCGCCGGCCTGACGCTCCTCGGCCTTACGGGCCTCCTCGCGCTGCCGGCGGGCGCGATCGTCGCGGCCGGGGTCTTCGCCGTGGTCTACCTCGCCGACCTGATGAAGCGGAACCCCGAGAAGGCCGCCGGGCCGCCTCCCGTGCCGGGGACCTGCCGCGTCTGCTACCGGCCGTCCCACGCCCCCGAGTCGACCTTCTGCGAGGAGCACCGGTACAAGCCCTCGGGACCCGCCGAGAGCGGCGCCCCCTGACCCGCGCCCCGGAGGGCCGGCCCGAGGAGGCGCTGCGAGCCGCCCTCTCGACGTCCTCGACGGCAAGCCCCGGCTCGGGGCCGGCCGATCACTCGGCGGTGAAGAGCTGGAGCTCCACCGGCACGACCCCGGTCGTGACCGTCCAGGCCCGCGCCGTGCACGAGCTCGGGTTCGCGCCCGTCTGCGACTGGTTGGTGAGGATCAGCCCGAGGGTGGTGCAGCCGGTCGGGTCGACCGGGTTCAGGGTGCTCGACCCGGACGGGCCGACCACCGCCGGGAACGGGGTGATCGACAACGCCGTGCCCGTGTCGCAGACGACGCTCGCCCTCAGCTCGCCGCCGGCCGCGTCGGTGTTCGCGAGGGTCACCGAGAACGAGCCGCCGGTGGTGGGGAGCCGCACGAAGGCGGAGGCGTAGTTGTCGGGGGTCGTGGCGGTGGCCGACGACCCGACGGTGGAGATGGTGCGCGTCCAGGCGGGCGAGCCGGCCGCCGCCGCGTAGCCGGCCGCCTCCTCGAAGCAGTACGGGTAGACGTAGCCGCCGCCGCACGGCCTGTTCAGCTTGGAGGTGATCGCGGCGGCGTGGAACGCGTCGGCCAGGTTCGTCCCCTTGTTCACGAGGGCGGTGTTCAGGGCCACGAGGTTCTGGGTCGTCCGCTTGCTGGTCTCCTCCCAGAAGTCCTGCATCACCTGCTCGCCGCCGCCGGGCGTGTTCGCGCCGTAGCGCTCGGTCAGGGCCCGGAAGACGATCCAGTAGTTGTACGGGGACGCGGTGTACTGCCCCAGGCACTGGGTGAAGTTCGGCCAGAGGTAGCCGTAGTTGTCGTTGGAGGAGTCGAAGACCTCGTCCTCGACCCAGCTCGCGCCCCCCTCGACGAAGACGTCGTCGGCCCGGCCGGAGCCCGTGAGCGCCCCGTAACCGAACTGGATCGAGTGGTTGAACTCGTGCGCCGTCGTGGCGTCGAGCGCCGTCTGCGGCGTCCCGGGGAACCCCGAGTAGTCGTCGTTCAAGACCATGCAAGAGGCGTAGGCGTCCAGGTCGTCCCAGGGCGTGTTCGGGCTGTTCCCGACGAACCCGGCGTGGTCGCCGTTCACGTCGACGTACCCGTAGAGGCCGCCGCCGAGCGACTCGATCCGGACGTGGTAGCGATTCCCCGGCGGCGGGTTCGAGGCGAGGACCGGCGGCGCCGCCCAGCCGAAGCCGGTCACCTCGGTGCCCCAGGTCGTCTCCAGGGACGTCCCGTAGTCGCTCGCGGTCAGCCCGCCGCCCACGGTGCCGTACTGGATGTGGAAGTTCGTCGTGTCGAGGACGCTCGGCAGCGTCCCGCTGGCGTCGCTGCACGTCCCGGCGAGCAGGCTCTGGACCGCTGCCCGGGCCGGGCTCTGCTTCATCGTCTCCGCCCGCTGGCGGAGCGACCGGAGCGGCAGCGTCCCGCGCCACGGGACGTCGCTCCGGTAGGCCTCCGGCAGCCTGTCTGGGGCGCGCAGCGCGTAGGCGAGGTAGAGGGCGGCGGTGTCGTCGTCGATCGCCCCGGAGGCGCGCGCCTCCTCGATGAGCTGGGGCGTCGCCATCCGGCGCAGCTCCTCCGCCTCGGCCGGTCCTGCCGCCGCTGCCAGAGCGCCCGCCACCAGAAGTCCCGCCACCGCGAGACGCTTCGACCTGCCGTCCTTCGTCATCCGGGTGCCCTCCTGACCGAAGCCGGCTCGCCGGGATCCCCTCCCCCGGTCGCCGTCGACTGGATCGCGGAGCCTACATCATCCCGCCGGTGCCGGAGCGATCAGAGCCGCGCGGCCAGGCGGGTCCCCTGGTCGACGGCCCGCTTGGCGTCGAGCTCCGCCGCCACGTCGGCGCCCCCGATCCGGTGCACGCGGACGCCGGCCTCGCGGAGCGGGGCTTCCAGGTCGCGGAGGGGCTCCTGCCCGGTACAGAGGACGACGTTCTCCACCTCGAGGATGCGCGTCCCCTCCCCGTTCCCGCCGAAGCTCACGGTGAGCCCGCGGTCGTCGATCCCCTCGTACCGGGCGCCGGCGAGCATCTCGACGTCCTTCATCTTCAGCGCCGCGCGGTGGATCCAGCCCGTCGTCCTCGCCAGGCCCGCCCCCGGCCGTGTCTTCTTCCTCTGGAGGAGATAGACCTTCCGCGCCGGGGGCTCCGGCCGGGGCTCGGTCACGCCGCCCGGAAAGAGCTCGGGGTCGGCGACGCCCCACTCCGCCATCCAGCGGGCCAGGTCCGGCCCCTTCCGCCCCTCCGCCCCGTCGCCGTGGACGAGGAACTCCGCCACGTCGAAGCCGATCCCCCCGGCGCCGACGACGGCCACGGTCGTCCCGACCGGTTTCTTGTGCAGGAGGACGTCGACGTAGGTGAGGACCTTCGGGTGATCCTGTCCCGGGATCCTCGGGTCCCGCGGGACGACGCCCGTGGCCAGGACGACCTCGTCGTACTTCCCCGCGACGAGGTCGGCCGCGCCGACGCGGGTCCCGAGTCGCAGCTCGACCCCGACCGACTTCAGCCTCCCGTCGAAGTACCGGAGCGTCTCGGCGAACTCCTCCTTGCCGGGGACCCGCATCGCCATCCGGAACTGGCCGCCGACCTCCTCGGCCGCCTCGAAGAGCGTCACCTCGTGTCCGCGCTCGGCGAGCGCCGTCGCGCAGGAGAGTCCCGCCGGGCCCGCGCCGACGACGGCGATCCGCCTCCTCGGAGAGGCCTTCACGAGGACCAGCTCCGTCTCGTGGCACGCGCGCGGGTTGACGAGGCAGGAGGCGAGCTTCCGGCTGAAGACGTGGTCGAGGCAGGCCTGGTTGCAGGCGATGCAGGTGTTGATCTCCGTGGCCCGCCCCTGGCTCGCCTTCCTGACGAAGTCCGGGTCGGCCAGGAGCGGGCGGGCCATCGAGACCATGTCGGCGGAGCCCTCGGCGAGGATCCGCTCCGCCACGGCGGGGTCGTTGATCCGGTTCGTCGTGCAGAGGGGGATCCCGACCTGCCCCTTCAGCTTCCGCGTCACCCACGCGAAGGCCGCGCGGGGGACGCTCGTGGCGATCGTCGGGACGCGGGCCTCGTGCCAGCCGATCCCCGTGTTGAGGATCGTCGCGCCGGCCGCCTCGATCGCCTTCGCCAGCTGGACGACCTCCGCCCAGGTGCTGCCGCCCGGGACGAGGTCGAGCATCGAGATCCGGTAGACGAGGATGAAGTCCCGACCGACGGCCTCGCGCAGGCGCGAGACGACCTCCACCGGGAGGCGCATCCGGTTCTCGTAGCTGCCGCCCCAGCGGTCGGTCCGCCGGTTCGTCCGGGTGACGAGGAACTCGTTGAGGAAGTACCCCTCGGAGCCCATCACCTCGACGCCGTCGTACCCCGCCTCGCGGGCCAGGACGCCGGCGCGGACGAAGGCGCGGATCTGCCGCTCGACCCCCGCCGCCGAGAGGGCGCGCGGCGTGAACGGGCTGATCGGCGCCTTGACCCGGGACGGGGCGACGGCCAAGGGCGAGTAGCCGTAGCGCCCCGCGTGGAGGACCTGGAGCGCGATCTTCCCCCCCTCGGCGTGGACCGCTCCCGTGATCGTCCGGTGCGCCCGCGCGGCCCGCGAGGTCGAGAGCCGGCCGCCGAAGGGGGTCAGCCACCCCTCCACGTTCGGCGCGAAGCCGCCGGTGACGATCAGCCCGACGCCCCCCCGCGCGCGCTCGGCGAAGTAGGCGGCGAGACGCGGGAAGCTCGACGCCCGGTCCTCGAGCCCCGTGTGCATCGAGCCCATCAGGACCCGGTTCGAGAGCGTCGTGAAGCCGAGGTCGAGCGGCGCGAGGAGGTGAGGGTAGGCGCTCACCACGCGATTATCGGCCCGGGTCTGTCGCCGAGGCCGGCCCCTCAGCGGACGACGGCCGGCTGGTAGAAGGGGCTGTTCGTCCCGTTGTCGATCTCGGAGAGGAAGGCGAACGCCGCTCCCCCGGCCGTCAGGACGCGGACCCTCACGAGGAGGCCCCGCCGCTCCCCGGGCGCCAGCCTCGCGAGGAGGTCGGCCTCCTGCGTCATGCCGTACGGCGGGAGGGTGACGGGGAACGGGGCGAAGCCGGGGGCCGGGCTGCCGTCCCCGAGCGTCACCTCGACGAGGAGGTCGACCGTCCGCGGCGTGGCGTTGACGAGGCCGAGGTTGGCGCGGAAGCCGGGGTGCTGGTCGACGCCCAGCTGGAGCGTGGCGGTTGCCGTCCCGCCGAGCGCGGCCGCCTGAAGCGGGAGACCGGGTGTGAAGAGGCCGGTCGTCCCGCCCGGGACGCCGGTCGAGGTGCGGGCCGAGAGGCGCACCGGCCGGTCGGCTTCGAAGCGCAGGGCGCCGTGCCCGTTCGCGTGGAAGAGCGCGTCGAGGACGTCGGGGACCGACGTGAGCCCTCCCGCGAGCGTGAGCGGGACGGGGACGGCTCCCGTGTTGTCCTTTCCGGCCGCGTGGAACCAGAGCACGACGTGCGTCCCCGGCTCGCCGAAGAGGAGGAGGTCGGTCGTCCAGAGGGAGCCGAAGAGGCCGGGGGACCGGACCACCGCGGGGACGAAGCCCGAGAGGTCCCCGCCCCTCGGCGCCGCCGGGGCGGTCGTCCAGACCGGCCTCACGGAGCCGCCGAGGAACGACTCGCGGGCGCACTCCGCGAAGGCCTCCGCCGCCAGGAGGCTCTCGTTGCCGTGCGGGTCGGCGAGGTTGTCGTTCCAGAACTGGACGACCTCCGGCCGCACGAGGACGGTGACGGGCGCGAAGAAACCGGCGGAGAGGGAGTCGAAGAGGGGGTTCCCGTCGAGGGCCGCCGAGAGGTACTCCCGGCTGGCCTCGACCGGGTCGCCCGTGATCCCCGACTCGTCGACCTCGACCACGTTCCCGCGCTCGTCGAGGACTCGCACCCTCAGGACCAGGCCGCCGAAGTCGTAGTCCTTCCGGAGGAGGAAAGAGACTCCCCGGGCGACCTCGAGGCTCGCGCACGCCACGTCGACCCGGTAGGCGCCGGACGTCTCGACGACCTCGCCGACGCTCACGAGGGGGCTCGCCCCGACGGACCCTCGGATGACCCGCTGCTGGCGGTACTGGGGCGGGCTGACGGCCGAACCCTCGGTCGCGACGAGGGCGGCGACGAGGGCGAGGGCGAGAGTCGGGACGATTCGTTTCACGCCGGGCCTCCTCGGAGCCGAACGCTCCCCGGGGAAGTGTCCCTCCGCCGGGGGGACCTCACGGACGTCGCGCGGCCGCAGCGCGGCCGTTGACTCCGCCCCCCGGGCCGCTTACGGTCCTCCGCGGAGGACCCCCATGAGCCATCCGCGCGCCGGGAAGCCCGCCGAGGCCTCCGACCTGGTGAACGTCCCCCGGCTCCTCGCCGCCTACTACACGGAGCGGCCGGACCCCGCCGAGCGCAGCCAGCGCGTCGCCTTCGGGACGTCCGGCCACCGGGGCTCCTCGCTGAAGTCGAGCTTCAACGAGGCGCACATCCTCGCCACGACGCAGGCGATCTGCGAGTACCGCCTCGGGAACGGCGCGACGGGGCCGCTCTTCCTCGGCCAGGACACCCACGCCCTCTCCGAGCCCGCGTTCCGGACGGCCCTCGAGGTGCTGGCCGGCAACGGCGTCGAGGTGCGCGTCGACGCGGCCGACCGGTACACGCCGACCCCGGTGGTCTCCCACGCGATCCTCTCCTTCAACCGCGCCCACGAGGGCCCTCGCGCCGACGGCATCGTCATCTCGCCCTCCCACAACCCGCCCGAGGACGGCGGCTTCAAGTACAACCCGCCCCACGGCGGGCCCGCCGACACGGACGCGACGAGGTGGATCGAGGACCGCGCCAACGCGCTCCTGGCCTCCGAGCTCGACGGGGTGAAGCGGGTCCCCTTCGCCCGCGCGCGGCGGGCCGCGACGACCAGAGGGCACGACTACCTGTCGGCGTACGTCGACGACCTCGCCTCGGTCGTCGACGTCGAGGCGATCCACCGGTCCGGCGTGCGGATCGGCGTGGACCCGCTCGGCGGCTCGTCCGTCGACTTCTGGCAGCGGATCGCCGAGCGCTGGCGCCTGGACCTGACCGTCGTCAACCCGCGCGTCGACCCCGCCTTCTCGTTCATGACGCTCGACTGGGACGGCCGGATCCGGATGGACTGCTCGTCCCCCTCGGCGATGGCCTCCCTCATCGGGATCCGCGACCGCTTCCAGGTCGCCGTCGGCAACGACGCCGACTCCGACCGGCACGGGGTCGTCACCCACTCGGGCCTCATGAACCCGAACCACTACCTCGCCGTGGCGATCCACTACCTGTTCGGGGCCCGCGACGGCTGGCGGAAGGACGCCGGGATCGGGAAGACCCTCGTCAGCTCGAGCCTCATCGACCGCGTCGCCCAGGGGCTCGGACGGAAGCTCGTCGAGGTGCCGGTGGGGTTCAAGTGGTTCGTCCCGGGGCTCCTGTCGGGCGACCTCGGCTTCGGCGGGGAGGAGAGCGCGGGCGCCTCCTTCCTCCGCCGCGACGGGACGGCCTGGACGACGGACAAGGACGGCCTGATCCTGGGCCTCCTCGCCGCCGAGGTCACCGCCGTCCTCGGGAAGGACCCCGGCGAGGTCTACCGCGAGCTGACGGCGCGGCACGGCGAGCCGGTCTACGAGCGCGTCGACGCGCCGGCAACTCCCGAGCAGAAGGCGCGCCTCGGGAAGCTCTCGCCCCAGGACGTGAAGGCCAAGGAGCTCGCCGGCGCCCCGATCACGGCGATCCTGACGAAGGCGCCCGGGAACGGCGCCCCGATCGGCGGGCTGAAGGTGGCGACTGCGGACGGCTGGTTCGCGGCGCGCCCCTCCGGCACCGAGGACGTCTACAAGATCTACGCCGAGAGCTTCCGGGGCCGCGACCACCTCCGCCTCGTCCAGTCCGAGGCCCGGGCGCTCGTCTCTCTGGCCCTGGCCGGCTAGGAGCCGGGGGCCGTCCGGAGGCCGGGGCGGCCGGGCGCGGCCGTCCCGACGGTCCGCGGAATCCGCCGGGCCTCCCGCGCGCGGAGTGGGCACGTGTCTCGACGTCTCGGGCGCCTGACCGCCCTCCCGCTCCTCGCCCTCGCCGCGTGGGCGTCCGCCCCGGCCGTCGCCTCCGGCTTCCGCCTGGAGCTGGAAGCGGGCGCCGCCTGGCAGCTCCGGAACGACTTCGCCGTCCCGGGCACGACGGGGACGCGCCTGTCGATCGACGAGGCGAACGGCGGCCCCTTCCCCGCCTTCCGGGCCACCCTCTGGGCCGATCTCTCCGAGCGCAGCTCGCTCCGGTTCCTCGCCGCGCCCCTCCGGACGACGGCCTCGCTGACGCCCGACGGCCCCGTCGAGTTCGACGGCGTGACGTTCCCCGCCGGACAGCCGCTCGACGTGCGGTACGTCTTCGACTCGTACCGGCTCTCGTACGTCTACCGGTTCCGGTCCAGAGGCCCCGTCTCGTTCCGGGCCGGGCTCACCGCCAAGCTGCGCTCCGCCCGGATCGAGCTGTCGGGCTCGTCGCTCGAGGCGGCCAAGACCGACACCGGCTTCGTCCCTCTCCTCTACGGAGGCGTCCGGTGGCAGATGACCCCGGCGCTCGCGCTCGACCTGGACGTCGACGCGCTCGCCTCGGGCCAGGGGAGGGCCGAGGACGTCGCGCTGCGCCTCGAAGCCCGCCTCTCGGACCGGGTCGACCTCTTCGTGGGCGCGAGGACCCTGGAAGGGGGCGCCGACAACGACGAGGTCTACAGCTTCGCCTGGTTCGCGTACGCCGTCGGCGGCGTCACGATCCGGTTCTGACGCCCGGAGGCCGCTCCCCGCTCACGGCGTCCGCAGCGAGAAGCTCCTGCGGGCCAGGCGGGCGGCGGGCTCTCCCTGCCGGACGGACCACGCCGCGTCCGGCGCGAGCGGGCCGAGCCGCTGGCGCGTCCCCGCGGCGTCGGGCCAGGTGACCTCGACGTCCAGGATCGACCCGCCGGACTCCACGAGCCGCCCGAGGCCGATCTCCTGCCTCAGGCTCGACGCGCCGAAGCTCCCCCCGCTCCCGACCGTCCGGTGGAGCCGGCGGACGGGCGCACCCGACCGGTCGGCGAGCGTCACCTCGATCCGGGCGCCGACCGCCGAACGGTTGGCGCTCACCCCCTCGAGCCGGAGCGAGATCCAGTCGTTCCCGAAGCCGGGGTTCTCGAAGAGGGCGTTCGGGAACGCGTCCCCCGGAAAGGCGCCGCCCAGGACGACGTAGAGGTCCTGGTCGCCGTCGTCGTCCAGGTCGCCGAAGCCGACGCCGTGCCCCTTGGCGAGGCTCCCGACGTTGGCGGCCACCGTGACGTCCTCGAAGCGCTTGCCGCCGACGTTCCGGAAGGCGCGGTTGGGGACCTGGAACTCGAAGGGGGGCGTCCCGGTCCCGACGTAGAGGTCGAGGAAGCCGTCGTTGTCCAGGTCGCCGAAGTTGGCCCCCATGGCCGACATCGCGACCCAGAGCCCGGCGGCCCTCGTCACGTCTTCGAAGGTGCCGTCCCCGCGGTTCCGGTAGAGCCTCGGCTTGCCGTCCTCGGAAGCGACGCTCTTGCCGAGGAATTCCGAGATCTCGTCGGCGGCCGACGTCTTCAGCTCGACCGGGAGCCCCCTCGGCGGGAAGGCCGCGTCGATCCGGGGGTAGCCGCCGACGAAGAGGTCTTCCCAGCCGTCGTCGTCGAAGTCGAAGAACCAGGCCGGGAAGCTCAGCTCCGGCGCCCCGACGCCGGCGTGCGCGGTCACGTCCGTGAACGACCACCTCCCGACCCGCCCGGGGCCGTCGTTGTGGAGGAGGACGTTGGTCGCGCCGTAGCGCGAGAGGAAGAGGTCGGGTCTCCCGTCGCGGTCGTAGTCGCCGAAGACCGCCCCCTTGATCCACCCCTCGACGTCGAGGCCGAGCGACGGGAAGACGTCCTCGAACGTGCCGTCGCCCCGGTTGCGCCAGAGGTGCGCCGGAGGCTCGGCGGGCCCCGTCAGCCGGCGCCAGGTACCCATCATCCCGACGACGAGCCTCGCGATCGTCCCCGTCGCGACCCCCGGGAAGCCGAGCTCCGTCCCGACGAAGAGGTCCAGGTCCCCGTCGAGGTCGTAGTCCCCCCAGGCGGCCGCCTGCGTCGTCTCGAACCGGAGGATCCCGGAGCGGACGGTGACGTCCGTGAACCTCCCCCCGTCGTTCCTGAGGAGCGTGTTCGGCCAGCGGCCGTGCTCCATCTGCCACGCGCCGCGCAGGACGAGGACGTCGAGGTAGCCGTTGCCGTCGAAGTCGGCCGGGGCGAGGTCGAGGCCTCCCCGGATCCCCGCGAGCCCCGAGGCCTCCGTCACGTCCTCGAAGGAGCCGTCCCCGAGGTTCCGGAAGAGCCGCAGCTGCCCCTCGTCGGTCTCGATCGGATAGGACGCCGAGGCCATCACGTCGAGGAGCCCGTCCCCGTCGAAGTCGTCCAGGACGCAGCCCCCGGCGAGCCCGTTCACGCCGAGGCCCAGCGGCCCGGCCACCTCCGGAAACCTCGGGAAGGCACGCTTGGGCGCCCAGCGGGACGGGTCCAGGCGCCACTCGGGCCGGATCGCCTCCGGACCGTCCCCGAGGGTCTGGCGGGCGATCGTCAGGAGCCACCGGGAAAGGAGGTCCTCCGGGCGGCGCGCCAGGATCTTCTCCAGGGCCTCGACGGCCGCCGTCGAGCCCCGGCGCTCCGTGTGGATCGCGCCGTCGCGGAGGGGGAAGAGACAGGAGTCGCCCGTGTGGCGCCCGACGCAGTTCTCCTGCTCCCCGAGCCTGAGGCAGGCGACCGCCCGCGGGAGCTCCACGCGCGGGATCCGCTCCTCGTCCGGGAGGCCGCGGCGGATCGCCTCCTCCAGGAGGAGGTCGTACAGCTCGACGGCTTCCGCCGCGCGGCCCACGCGAAGGAGCGCCAGCGCCAGCCGGAGCCGCCGGTCGAAACCCTCGGGCGAGCCGTCGTACCGGAAGCGCTCGAGCCGCTCGACGACCCGCGACTCGCCGACGAAGGGGGCCTCGGGCTGGATCTGCCGTCCGACGCGGTCGAGCAGCTCGGCGGTGCTGTCGGCCGGCGGGCTCTCCGGCGGGGGCGGAGGAGCGGCCGAGCGGCAGGCCGGGAGGAGAAGCGCCGCCAGGAGGGGAACGAGCCCGGCTGGGGGGAGACGGCGGGCGCTCATCCGGGAAGGCCCCCGAACCGCCAGCCGGGGACCCCCTCCGGCATCCGGTCGAGGGCCGAAGCGAGCTCCTCGGCCCAGGCGGCGACGTCGGACGGGCGGTCGCGCGGCTCCTTGGCGAGCGCCGCCTCGAGGGCGGCCGCCGCTTCCTCCGGCACGCCGGGGAGGAGCGTCGAGATCGGCGCCGGCGACTCGACGAGGACGTTCACCATGACGCGCCCCACGTCCTCGCCGCCGATGGCGCGCTGCCCGGAGAGCGCCTCGTAGCAGACAGCGCCGAGCGAGTAGACGTCCGTCCGCGCGTCGAGGTTCCAGCCGCGCACCTGCTCGGGGGACATGTACTCCGGCGTCCCGACGATCATCCCGGTCTGCGTCAGCCCCTTCTCGTAGGTCATCGACTTGGCCAGCCCGAAGTCGAGGACCTTCACCCGGAACCCGGCCGGGTCGTCCACGAGGAAGAGGTTCGCGGGCTTGACGTCGCGGTGGACGACCCCGGCCCGGTGCGCGGCCGAGAGCGCGGCGCCCGCCTCTCGCGCCAGCTGCGCGACCTGGCGCGACGTGCCGGGCCCGTCCCGCGAGAGGAGGTACGACAGGTCGTGGCCCGAGAGCTTCTCCATCACGAGGTACGCCGTGCCGTCCGGCAGCTCCCCCGAGTCGAACAGCCCGACGACGCCCGGGTGCGAAATCCTCGCGACGGCCTTGGCCTCGCGCTCGAAGCGGGCCTTCATCTCGGAGTCCCCGAAGTGCTCCGGGCGGATCAGCTTGATGGCCACGTCGCGCGCGAGCCGCTCGTCGCGGGCCGCGAGGATCGTCGCCATCCCTCCCTGCCCCAGGACGCGCTCGAAGCGGTACCGGCCGAGGAGCCGGAACGGGAGGGGGCGGGGTGTCTCGAGAGACGAGCCGTCCTCGGAGCAGGCCGCGGCCGTCTGGTCGAAGCAGCGCCCGCAGAGCGGGCAGACCTGGAGGGTCGCGATCCCCTTCTCGTGCATCTCGCGGAGCGTGGCCGCGCGCTTCTCGTGGAGCGCAGCGAGCCGGCGGCGCATGTGGGTCATGTCCAGGGCCGCCCCGAGCTGGTGCGCGAAGCCCCCGACCAGACGCCGCTCCGTCTCGTCCCAGACGACCGACGAGCCCTGGACCAGGAGGGCCCCTCGGAGCTCGGCGCTCATGCCCGAGACCGGGACGAGCGTCCCTCCGGCGCCCGCCGAGGGCGCCCGCGTCGGGCCCGGCCCCGCGGCTCGGAGCTCCTCGACCGAGGGGGGCGGAAGCTCGTCGTCCGACAGCGGGACGACGGAGTCGCCCTGCACCTCGAAGACGCCGATCCGCTCCGCCCCGATGGCCGAGGCGACCTCGGCCGCCAGGGCCGCCGACCACTGCGCGACGTTCTCCGACGGGGCCGGGCTGGCCTCCAGGAGGCGCGCGATCTCCTCCTGCGCCTTGACCAGGCGCTGGTTGGCGTTGGCCAGCGCGTCGGTCCTCTCGGCGACCACCCGCTCCAGCTCCTGGTTCCGCCGCCTGAGCAGGAGCGTCCGCGAGCGGTGCGCCCCGGCGACGAGGCCGAGGAGGGCGAGGAGGGCCGCGGCACGGAAGGGCGTGGTCATCCAGAAGGGCGGGCGGACGCGGACGGGGAGCTCGACGACGTCCCCCCAGAGCCCCGATTCGTTGACCGCCTGGACGAGGAGGCGGAGGTCCCCCGCCGGGAGGTTGGTGTAGCGGAGCTCCGGCGAGCGGCGGGGAGGCAGCCACGACTCCTCGAGCCCTGCGAGGCGGGCGCGGTAGGCGGTCCGGTTGCGCGAGCGGAAGGAGAGGACGGCGACGCGGAAGGCCAGGGACCGCTCGGACCACGAGAGCGTGAGCGACGCCGGGAACGCGACCGTCCGCTCCGGCAGCTCGGCGGCCTCGACGACGACCCGGGGCGGGTGCGCGTTCGGGCGGTGCGCCGCGGGGTCGTACCGCGACAGCCCCGAGACGGTCCCCACCCAGACCACGCCGTCGCGGTCGGCGTGGAAGGCGTTGAGGTTCGTCTCCCAGCCGGCGAGGCCGTCGTCGGGCGTGAACGGCTCCACGGCGTCAGAGGCCCCGAAGCGGTAGACGCCCCGCGTCGTCCCGGCCCAGACGGTCCCGCTCCCGTCCTCGCCGATGAAGTAGACGTAAGGGCTGCCGAGCCTCTCCGTCAGGAGCGTCCAGGACCCGTCCGCCTCCAGCCGGGCCAGGCCGCTGCTGCTCCCGGCCCACAGGCGCCCCTTGCCGTCCTCGAACAGCTTGTTGACGTACGGCCGCCTCATCGCCTCGGGGGGGTCGGGGAGCGGCAGGACCCGCTCGCCGTCGCAGGCGGCGACCCGCCCGCCGAACGCCGCCCAGACGCCGCCCGCGCTCCGCCGGGCCACGGCGTGCGCCAGGTCGATCCTCGTCCCGTCCGGCAGCCGGTCGAAGACGCGGGAGGTCCCGTCGGGGCGAAGGACGGCGAGCCCCCCCTTCACGCCCCGGCTCCCGACCCAGAGGCTGCCGCCGGCGTCGAAGGCGAAGCCCCAGACGTCGGCGCTGACCGTGGGTGCCAGCTCCTCGACAGGCCCGAGCCGCGCCGAGCCGGGGCGCCGGCGCTGGAGCCCTCCCTCGGACCAGACCCAGAGGGTCCCCTCCGGCCCCTCCTCCGCGCGGAAGACGAGGTCGTTGGCCAGCCCCTGCGCCGCCCCGACGACCTCGACGACGCGCGGCTCGGGCGTCCTTCGCAGCCTCGCCGCGCCGCGGAGCGTGCCGACCCAGAGGGTCCCGTCCGAGGCGACCTCGCTCACCGAGAAGACGCACTCCGACGGGAGCCCCTCGGCCGGGCCCAGGTTCCGCACCAGCGTCCCGCGGAAGCGCGCCAGGCCCCCCACGTCGGTCCCCACCCAGACGTTCTCCTCCCGGTCCTCGAACGCGAAGTTGACGACGTTCGAGGGAAGCCCGCTCTCCGTGCTCCAGCGCTCGAAGACGGCGGACCCCGGACGGCGGAGGAAGAGCCCCGAGTCGTTCGTCGCCACGTAGAACGTCCCCGACGCCCCGGTGGAGATCCGGTAGACCGCGCGAGCCCCCGGCGACAGGAGCGGGACCGGGGCCCAGCGAGAGCCCGCCCCGAGCCAGAGCCCCCGCGTCGCGGTCCCGACCCAGAGCCCCTCGGACGTCAGCGCCAGGGCGCGGGCGTCCTCGCAGAGGCCGGGGGGGCAGCTCTCCCGTTCCGTGCCCCGCGCCCCGATCCGGAAGACGCCGCGGCTCGTCGCCGCCCACGCCTCCTCCCCCGCCGCCAGGACGTCGTAGACGACCGCCGGCTCGGAGGGCCCGCCGAGGACGGGCACGCAGGCCCCGGACTCGCACCGGAGGACCCCTTCCTCCGTCCCGAGCCAGATCCGGCCCCGCGAGTCCTCCGCCACCGCCCGGCACCGGGCGCTCCCCGCGGGCTCGAACCGCTCGAGGCGACGGTCGCGGAAGCGGGCCACCCCGGCCGCCGTCCCGATCCAGAGCGTCCCCTCCCGGTCGAGGAGGAGCTCCTGGATGAAGTTGGACGGGAGGCCGTCCTTCGTCGTGAACGTCGCGATCGCGGCGCTGTCGAACCGGGCGAGGCCCCCCAGCGTCGCGATCCAGAGGAAGCCGTCCCGGTCCTGCGCCATCGACGGGACCTGCGACTGCGGGAGCCCGTCCGAAAGCGAGATCACCTCGAACGGGAGCTGCGCCGGGGCGGGCGAGGAGAGCGCGAGGAGGACAGGCAGGACGAGGGTCGCGCCGAACGGGCGGGACCTGGCGCCGGACGGACCCGTGGCCACCACGCCTCCTCAGACCTCCGGGCTTCCATCATCTCACCGGGCTCCGATGCCCGTCCTCCCTGCCCGGCACGACGGGCACCGTGGTGGACGCGTCCGGCCGGGCGCCAGAGGCCGCCTCCGGGCGGCCTCTGGCCGCGTCACGGCGAGGGGGCCTGGCGGGACGGGGGCTCGAGGAAGCGGACGACGCCCGTCGACAGCTCGTAGACCGCTCCCACGAGCTTCATCACGCCCTCGGCCTCCCGGGCCTTCGCCTCGGGCGTCTCGAGGATCCGCTGCACCGTCCACCGGACGTTCGCCTCGACGGCGGCGCGGAGCTGCGCCTCCTCCGGGAGCCCCGGGTCGACGGATCCGAGGGCGGGCAGGATCCCCTCGAGGAGCGCCTCGATCCGGCTCCGCTCGCGCGCGCCGTGCCGGAGCGCCCGGAGGGCGGCCTGGACGGCACCGCACCCCTCGTGCCCGAGGACGACGAACAGGGGGGTCTTCAGGTGGACCCCGGCGTACTGCATCGTGCCGGCCACCTCGTCCGAGAGGACGTTCCCGGCCAGCCGGATGACGAACAGCTCGCCGAAGCCGGCGTCGAAGACGAGCTCGGGAGGGACCCGCGAGTCGCTGCAGCCGAGGATGGTCACGTACGGCTGCTGGCCCTTCGCGAGAGCCGCCAAGACCTCCTTCTGAACGGTCGGGAAGCGCGCCTCTCCCCTCACGAAGCGGGCGTTTCCCTCCGCCAGGCGGGCGAGCGCCTCCCCGGCGGTGAAGCGGGTCCCGGCGTCCTGTCCCATTCGACCCCTCCCCGGCGCAGTCTCGGGCAGCGGTTCGGCCGGCGTCAACCGGACCGACGGTCTCTCCGCCGGCACGGCGCGATGCGAGAATCCCTCCGAGGGCGATGGACCCGACGGCGCGCTCGTCGCAGGGCGACCCGGTTCCGCGCGGCCTCCTCGCGGGAGCGGGGGCCCGGCTGCGGCTCTCCCTGGCGCGCCTCGGCTCGGTCGCGTGGCTCGGCGGGGAGTCGCTCTCCGCCCTCCTCTCCCTGCGCGGCGGCGCGTGGGGCGTCTTCTGGCAGACCTTCCGGAACCAGGTCCGGTTCACCGCGCTCGACGCCCTCCCGCTCGCGGCGGTGACGGCCCTCCTCCTGGGCGGGGTCGCCCTCTTCCAGGCCCTGGGGGAGCTCTCGGGTCTGGGGCTGGAGGCGCAGCTGAGCCAGCTGATGGCGCTCCTCGTGGTGCGGGAGCTCGGGCCGGTCCTCGTCGCGATCCTGGTCGTCGGGCGGAGCGGGACGGCCATCGCGGCGGAGATGGCGTCGATGAAGCTCGACGGGGAGGTGGACACGCTCTGGGCGACGGGGGTCGACCCGGTCGCCTACCTCCTGGCGCCGCGGCTCGCCGCGGGGGTCGTCTCGCTCCTCGTCCTCGTCGTGCTCTTCGACGCCGTGGCGCTGGTCGGCGGCTTCGTCGTCGCCTCGCTCCGGTTCCCTCTCTCTCTCCGCCTCTACCTCTCCGCCCTCGAGGTGGCCGTCGGAGGGGCCGAGGTGGCCGGGACCTTCCTGAAGGCCGCCTCGTTCGGCCTGACCATCCCGCTCGTCGCCTGCCACTCGGGCCTGAGGCTCTCGGGGAGCTCGACCGAGATCCCGCAGGTGGTGACGCGGGCCACGGTCGAGTCGATGCTCGCGATCTTCGTCCTGAGCGCGATCGTGTCGGTGGCCTGCTATGCCTGACCCCGGCCCGGCCCCGCTCGTCGCCTTCGAGGGCGTCACCCTCCGCGCGCCGGGGGGACGGACGGTCTTCGAGCGGCTCGACTGGCAGCTCCCGCGGGGCGGGCGCGTGCGGGTCGCCGGGGGGCGCGGCAGCGGGGGGACGGCGCTCCTGCGCCTCTGCGCGGGGCTCGCGCAGCCGCAGGAGGGACGGGTCGTCCTGGACGGAGTCCCGCACGACCCGCTCGCGCGGTCGCACCCGTTCCTCCGCCGCGGCGCCCTGGGCTGGGTCCCGCAGGGCGGGGGGCTCGTCGCCAACCTGACGCTGGCCGAGAACGTCGCCCTCCCTCTCCGGTTCGTGGGCGGGGTCCCCCGAGCGGAGGCCGAGGCGCGGGCCGCCGAGGCGCTCGACGGGCTCGGCCTCGGAGGCGACGCGGACCTGCGGCCCCACGCGCTCTCGCCGGGCGAGCGGCAGCTGGGGGCGATGGCCCGGTCGGCGCTGATGGAGGCCGAGCTGTGGCTGATGGACCGGCCCCTGGACGCGCTGGACGAGGAGGGCCTCGAGCGGGCCCGGCGCCTCCTGGCAGGCCTGCCGGGGCCGCCGGCGACGACGTTCCTCTTCGTCGGGGAGGGCCCGCGGTACCGGGAGCTGGCCGGGGACGTCCTCCGCCTGCGGGAGGCGCCGGCCGCGGAGGAGTCGACGTGAAGCTCGAACGGGACGACGCCAAGGTCGGCTGCCTGGTCCTCGTCGCGCTGGCGCTCTTCGCCTCGTTCGCCCTCCACCGCACGCTGCGCCTGCTGCTGAAGCGCGAGGCCCTCTACACGGTGCGCATGACGAGCGTGGCGGACCTCCCGGTGGGGACGGAGGTCCTCCTGCAGGGGCTGCGCGTGGGAGAGGTCCGCGCCATCGAGATGGAGCGAACGGGGACCGAGTACCGCTTCGTCACGACGATCGGCCTCCGGCCCGACGTGGTCCTCTGGCGCGGGACGAGGGGCGTCCTGGTGACGCGGGTCGTCGGCGGGGCGTTCCTGGACCTCAGGCTCCCGCCCCCCGCCGAGCGCCGGGTGGCGCTGGCGCCGGGCGAGCCGCTGGAGGGGGAGACGGGCGCGTCGCTGACCGGGCTCCTCGCGGACGTCACGGTCCTGACCGCGAACCTCGACGGGCTCGTCTCCGACCTGCGACGGAACCTCGAGCCCGGCCGCCTCGAGGCGACCCTCGGGCTGCCCGAGGTCCGAAGGACCCTCGCGGAGGCGCGGGCCGCGCTGGGGCACCTGGGCACCGCGTCCCTCGCCACCCAGAAGACCTTCGCCCACGCGGAGAGGACGCTGGACGCGTTCGACCGCGACGCGGCGAGCCTGGAGAGGAGCCTGCGGGTGCTCGAGGTGCTGATGGAGCGGCGCCAGGTCGACCTCGACACGCTGATCGTCCAGCTCGTCCGGACCGTCCAGCAGTACGAGGTCTTGGGGAAGGACCTCGAGGCCCTGCTGAAGGAGGCCGGTCCCGACGCGACGAGCAGCCTAAGGGCCCTGCACCAGACCCTCGAGTCGACGCGGGAGCTGATCGAGCTCTTGAAGGCCAAGCCGAACCGCCTCGTCTTCGGGACCCCCAGCGAGGAGGAGCGCGAGGAGGCGAAGAAGAAGGCCGACGAGACGCACCGGTAGCCGCGGCGAGGCAGTAGACTTTCCTCGCCGCCGTCCGGCGAGCCGTCGCGCCCGTCGTCGCCCGCCGCGAGGTGGCAGAGGAGGGACCATGAGACGGCTCGTCGCGTTGGTCGCCCTGGCGCTGGTCTCCTCGGTCGGAGCCGCGGAGGAGAAGGACGATCTCCTGGCGAAGGGCCGCCAGCTCTTCAAGCCGATCCCGGCGCAGGCGCCCGCGGCGAAGGGGAACCCGGCGAGCCCGGCGAAGGTCGAGCTGGGGCGGATGCTCTACTTCGACCCGCGCCTCTCCTCGTCTCAGCTGATCAGCTGCAACACCTGTCACAACGTGAGCCTCGCCGGGGCCGACCTCCAGGAGACCTCCACGGGGCACGGCTGGCAGAAGGGCCCGCGCAACGCGCCGACCGTCCTGAACGCGGTCTTCAACGTCGCGCAGTTCTGGGACGGCCGGGCGGAGGACTTGAAGGCCCAGGCCAAGGGCCCCGTCCAGGCCTCCGTCGAGATGAACAACGACCCGGCGCGGGTCGTGGCGACGCTGAAGAGCCTCCCCGGCTACGTGGCCGCGTTCGGCGAGGCGTTCCCCGGCGAGGCGGACCCGGTCACGTTCGACAACGTCGCCAAGGCCATCGAGGTCTTCGAGGCGACGCTCCTGACGCCCGACGCGCCGTTCGACCTCTGGCTGAAGGGCGACGGCAAGGCGCTGGCGCCGGCGGAGAAGGCGGGGCTGGCTCTCTTCGTCGACAAGGGCTGCGCCCGGTGCCACGCCGGGGTGAACGTGGGGGGCGAGGACTACGACCCGTTCGGCGTCGTCGAGGCCCCTCCCGAGGAGGTGCGGCCGGCCGGCGACGTCGGCCGCTTCAAGGTGACGAACACCTCGGCCGACCGGTACGTCTTCCGCGCCGCCCCGCTCCGCAACGTCGCCGTCACGCAGCCCTACTTCCACTCGGGGAAGGTCTGGAAGCTCGCCGACGCGGTGAAGATCATGGGGTCCGCCCAGCTCGGGGAGCCGCTCGGGGACGCCGACGTCGCCGGCATCACCGAGTTCCTCCGGACGCTGACGGGGCGGCAGCCGAAGGTCGAGAACCCGGTCCTCCCCCCGAGCACCGACGCGACGCCGAGGCCCGAGCTCCGGGTGAAGCCGCCGGCCTGAACCGGGCCCGGCTACAGGAGCGGCTCGATCGGCAGGAGCGAGAGGACCGCGACCCCGGCCCGGCGCCAGAAGCCCGCCCCCGGCTCGTGGTCGTGCCGGACGGTCTCGGCGCCCCGGCGCTCGATCCAGACGAGGTCCCCCGTCTCCGACAGCCGGACCTCGTAGGCCGTCCGCGGGACCGCTCCCTCGAAGAGCGCGGCGAGCTTCGTCGCCAGCGCCGGGCTCTCGAGGACGAAGCCCATCTCGGTGTTCAGCGACGCCGAGCGCGGGTCGAGGTTCATCGAGCCGACGAAAAGGCGCTCGCCGTCCCGACGTTGCGCCCGCCGACGACCGTGGCCTGGCTGTCGGCGGTGAACGACTTGTTGTGCATCCGCCGGTCGAGGCGGGAGAAGTCCGTCAGGTAGCCGACCGTGCGCGAGCGGCGGGTCACGAACGGGTTGAAGAGCCGCACCTCGACGTTCGGGTGGGAGTCGATCGCCGAGAGCGTCGGGTCGAGGCCGGACGTGTTGGCGTCGTCCAGGAGGAGCCGGACGCGGACGCCGCGGCCGGCCGCCTCGCGGAGGGCCTCGAGCATCAGCGTCCCGGAGAGGTCCTTGTGCCAGATGTAGTACTGCGCGTCGAGCGTCCGCTCGGCCGCGCGCGCCAGGAGGACCCGGGCGGCGAAGGCCTCCCGCGAGTCGAAGAGGGGCTGGATTCCCGACTTCCCCGGGTGGGCGGCGACGCGCGCGCCGACCCGGCGCCCGAGCGCGGTATCGGCGGTGTAGAGGAGGGCCGTCGAGGGGACGCGCCCGGCGAGCGACGGGAGCCGCCGACAGCTCCACAGGAGGAGCGCCCCCGAGGCGAGCGCGACAGCCCCGACACGGAGCGCGCCCCCGCGCGTCATCGCGCCCGCCCCGGACGGGAGGTCGTCGTCGCCGGCAAGCGAGCCCCCGCTCGGAGTCAGTCTACGCCGGGGCCGCCGGGCGTTCACCGGGCGCCACGGGCCGCCCCCCGGACCCCGCGCCCGTGGCCCTCCGGCAGGGCCAGGGGGCGGCCCGTTTGCCAGCGGGTGCCGGGGACTCTATCCTCGCGCCCCGGCCCGCCGATGACCCTGTCCCGATCGAGCATCCTGCCCAGCGCCCTCCTCGCCCTGGCCCTCCTCCTCCCGTCCGGCCCCGTCTCGGGGGCCGGGGCGGGCTTTCACCTCCCTCCGGACCTGCTGGCGCCGCGGGAGCCCGGCTCCGCCTCGTTCCGGCTCGGTGAGCAGGACCTCGGGTCCCCGGCCGTGGACGGTGCCGCGGACGCTTTCGAGGCCGGCGTGGACGCGGCGAGCCCGCGCCTCGGCTCCTCCGGCTCGGCGGAGACGTCCGGCGAGGGGGGCGCTCCGACCGTCGCCCCGAAGAAGGACAGGCGCTGGCTCGTCATGGGCGGCTTCGGCGTCGCGTTCCTGGGCCTGGAGTACGCGGCCTTCTGGTCGTCGGCCAACGTGAACGAGGAGTTCCAGTTCCGCGAGGAGGGCTGGTTCGGGCGGTACACCTACGCCGGGGGGGCCGACAAGGCCTCCCACATCGTGGGCGGCTACATCACGGGGCGGATCGTGGACGCGGCGCTCCAGCGCACCGGCACTCCGGCCCGGGACGCCCGGATCCTCTCGGCGGCGTTCGTCACCGTCATCGGGACGCTCGTCGAGGTGGGCGACGCCTACCACGGTTACGGGTTCTCCTGGGAGGACGCGGTGGTCACCGCGGGGGGCGGGATCGTGGGGTCGGTGATCTCCGGCCTCGGCTGGGACGACACGGTCACGATGCGGTTCGGGATGGTGGGAAAGGACCTCCCCGACGACCCCTCGGTGATCCTCGCGGACCCGAACCACTACTCGGGCGAGGTCTACACGCTCGACCTGAGGTTCGCCGGGCTCTTCCCGCGCCTGAAGGCCGACCCGAAGCTGGCGCGCTTCCTCCTGTTCTCGGTCACGTACGGCTCCAAGGGCTACCAGTGGGTCGAGGAGTCGGCCCGCCAGCGCCTCCTGGGGTTCGAGCTGGGGCTCGACTTCCACCAGGTCGCCCTCGCCCTGGGCGTCCCGCCCGACAAGTGGTGGGGGGCCATCGTCCTCGGCTTCTTCAAGTACTTCCGCCTCCCCTTCACCGGGATCGGATTCCAGTACGAGCTCAACTCGAACCGGTGGAAGGGGCCGAATTCCTTCTACCGGTTCGACTTCTGAGGTAGCTTCGGGACGGGTTCCGCTCTTGACCGACAGCGCCCGCAAGGGGACCGGACTCGCGCTCCTGGCGCTCTTCGCCGTGGCGGCCATCCTGCCGGCCGCGATCGCCGCGGCCGGACGCGACTACTGGCGTCCTGACGAGCCCGACTACGCCCAGCACGCCCGCGAGATGGTGCAGCGCTCGGACTTCGTCGTCCCGTACCAGAACGGCGTCCCCTTCCCCGAGAAGCCGATCCTGACCTACTGGGCCGTCGTCGCGACGACGCCGTTCACCGGGGGCCAGGTGACGCCGTTCGGGAGCCGGGTCCCGTCGCTCGTGGGCGGGGCCCTCCTCGTCCTCGTCGCGGTCGGGGCGGCCGCGTGGCTCGGCGCGCCGCGCGAGCGGTGGCTTTCGGGCGCGGCCGTGGCCGTCGCCCCGATCACCTTCTGGCAGTCGCAGTTCCTGCAGATGGACGCGCTCTTCTCCGGGCTCCTGGCGGCGGCGCTCCTCGTCCAGCTGAAGCTCGAGAGCGACCCCGAGCCGCACCCCTGGCTGGCCTTCGGCGGGCACGTCCTCCTCGGCCTGGCGGTCCTGACGAAGGGGCCGCTGGGCCTGGCGGTCTCGGTCCTCGTGGCGGGAGCCTCGGCGCTCGCCTCGCGCTCCCTGGCGCCGGTGAAGGCGCTCTACCCGTTCCGCGCGGCCCTCGTCGTCGCGCTCGTGGCCCTCCCCTGGTACGCCCTGGCGATCCACCGCTTCGGGTGGGAGTACGCCTACGAGCTCCTGGTCCGGCACAACCTGGTGCGGTTCGCGGCGGCCTGGGACCACATCCACCCGTTCTGGTACTACGCCGTCGAGAAGGTCTGGGTCGACTTCTTCCCGTGGACGCTCCCGGCGCTCGTCGCCGTCGCCTTCCTCTGGAGGCGCGGCGAGGTCGAGAGCAACGGACGGCTCCGCTCCCTCCTCCGCGCGCTCGCGGTGACCTTCCTCTTCTTCTCGGTCTCCCGGTCCAAGCAGGGGAAGTACCTCCTCTTCCTCTACCCGTTCCTCGCGGCGGTCCTCGCCCTCCTCGTCTCGCGCCTGAGGGAGGCCGGGGACGAGCCCGCGCGCAAGGCGCGGAGCGCGGTCCGCTGGATCCTCGGGGTCTTCGCAGGCCTCCTCGTCGCGGCCTCGATCGCCCTCTTCCCGGTCGCCGCGCGGAAGGCGCCCTCCGACGCGGGCCTGGTCCCCTGGGTCGCGATCCCGCTCGGGCTGGGCGCCGCGGCGGCGCTCGCCCTCCTGGCGCGGCGGCGGCAGGACGTCGCCGGCCCCGCCTTCGCGCTGGTGGCCAGCCTCTGGCTGGCGGAGGCGGCCGTCGGCGCGAAGGTCCTGCCGGCGCTGGACGAGCGCAAGACGGCCCGGCCGCTCTACGAGCGGCTCCGCCCGCACGTCTCGGGCGGCGAGCCGCTGGCCTACGCCATCGAGCGGTTCCGCTGCTACCCGCTGATCGCCCTCGACCGGGGCGTCGACTGGGTCAAGACGCCCGAGGAGCTCGTCGCGTGGCTGGAGAAGAACCCGCGGGGCTGGGTCCTGACGCGGAAGACGGACAACGCCCGCTGGGTCGCGGCGCGGCCTTCCCTCCGTTCCCTGGCCGTCGTCGACGAGTACCCCGAGGGAAGCGACGCGGCGCTCGTCCTCAGGCTCCCGTCCGCCCAGGCCCCCGCGCCGTGAACCCGGACGTCATCGACGGTCAGGACGCGGGGCGCGAGGGCTCCTGCGCCTCGGTCGGCCTCGCGGTGCCGGCCTAAGGCTGCGCACCCGCCGGCGGGCCGGCGGCCGCGTGCAGGGAGACGAGCCGGCCGATCAGGACGGCGGGGTACAGGACGCCGATGAGCGACTCCAGGTTCGAGAGCGCCCGGGCCGCCTGCGAGACGGCGGTGACGTCCCCGTAGCCGACGGTCGTCAGCGTGACGAAGCTGAAGTAGAGGACGGGGGGGTACGCCCCCTCCGCGGGGTCGCCGGCCGCGCTCAGGGAGCCCGGCCGCACGACCTCGAGCCACTCGTAGGCGAACGTCCACGTCAGCCCGACGAGGAGGTAGGCCGAGACGGCGAAGACGAGGCGGTGCGCGGTCACCGGCCCCGGCGCGAAGACGCGCAGGAGGGTCACGACCGTGAAGAGGCCGACCGTAACGCAGGCGGCGCCGATCCGCCACTCGGCGAACGGGTCCCCCCCGGCGATCTGGCGGGAGACCTCCAGGGCGATCGAGAAGCCCACCGGGACGCAGGAGAGGAGCGTCAGCCAGGTGCTCCGCGAGACGACGAGGACGCCCGTGAGGAGGAGGAGGATGAAGGCCCCCGTGCTGGCCGGGGCGAGCATCGGGAACGCCTGGCGGAGGAAGGGAACGACGAACAGCGTGACCAGGAGGAAGCCCAGGAGGAGCCAGGAGCCCTCCTCCCTCCGCCAGACCCGGGACGTCCTTTCGACGAGGCGCCTCACCGTTCAGGTCCTGTCGCGGAGGCGGTCGACGGCGCGTTCCATCGGACGGCGTCGATTGTCGCACCGGAAACGCGGCGATCCGGCAGGCCCGACCGGCTTGCCGGATTCCGACGCGGCTCGCCGGGGCGCCGGACAGAGCCGGCGCCCCGGTGTCTCCCCTACTCGGCGAGGAGCTCGCGGGCCAGGACGAGGCCGAAGGCGCGGGAGGAGTCGTAGTCCTGCCCCGTGATGATCCTGCCGTCGACGACGACGTCGTCGGCCGAGGTCCCGGGGTCGCCGACCGAGCCCGCCGGCAGGACGACGGCCCCGTTGGCCTCGACGTGCTCGCGGGTGAGGCGCTGGAAGGGCTGCCCGTCGGGTCCCACCTCGGCGGGGGCCAGGCCCGGCCAGGTGACCACGGTGCGGCCCTGGAGCGGCGAGACCCCGTCGACGCGGGCCCAGGCCAGGACCGTCACGCCGTGGCAGAGGGCGGCGACGCGCTTGTCCCGGGCCAGGAAGAGCTCCACGAGGTCCGAGACGTCCTGGCGGACCCGGAACGCGCCGTTGTACGAAGGCTCGTCGTACGTGCCCGGGAAGGCGTACTGGTAGGAGCTCGCGCCCCAGCCGCCGACGAAGGTGACCGCGTCGTACCGGCCCGGGTCCGCCCGGAAGAGCTCGAGCGCCTCCGAGACGGAGCGGTCCGGGACCACGATCCCGTCGCCGCCGAACCCGGATCCCGCCTGCGGCGTGCTCGGAACCGCCTCGGCGGCCGCCACCTCCACCTGGATCCCGGCCGCTTCCAGGACGGCCCGGGGCTCGGCGTACTCGCGGTACCAGAAGTCGCGGTTGGCGATGACCATCAGGACGCGCCTGGGGCCTTCGACGACCGGGCCCTGCTCGCGCACCGCCGCGGCCAGGGCGCTTCCGAGCGCGGGCGCCGAGGGCCAGTCCTCGGCCGTGATGATCCGGCCGTCCACGACGACGTCGTCGGCCGGCGTCGACGGGTCCCCGACCGATCCGGGCGGAGCCAGGAGAGCGCCGTTGGCCTCCGCGTGCCAGCGGGCCGTGGCGGAAGCGACGAGGCGGCGGCCCTTCCAGAAACGAGGGCCCTCCTCCACCGAGGCCGCGGCCGGGCGGCCCTGGAGCGGGCTCGTTCCGTCCACGCGCGCCCAGGCCAGGACGGAGACGCCGTGACCGACGGCGCCGACGGGCCGGCCCGCGGCCAGCCACCCCTCGACGAGCCGGTTCACGGCCGCTGCGGCCTCGGGGTCCCTTCGGTAGTCGGGTTCGAGGTAGGTCCCGTCGAAGGCCCACTGGTAGCTCGACGCCCCCCAGCCGCCGACGAAGACACCGCCCGAGAAGTCGCCGAAGGGTGCGATCGCGAGCTCGACGTCGGGCTGGACGACCTGGGACGGGTCGCCGCCCTGCGGGACGCACGGCTCCAGCCGCGCGGCCCCGACCCGGACCGGGATCCCGGCGGCCTCCAGGGAAGAGCGGAGCGCGGAGTACTCGGGGTAGGAGAAGTCGCGGTTGGCCAGGACGAGGAGGACCGGAGCGGGCTTCGGCTCGGTCCTCCCGTCGAAGACCTTGACGTGGCCGGCGACGGTCTGCGCCAGCGCCACGGGCGGGAGCGTCAGGGAGGCCGTCGCCCCGATCAGGGCGGCGGCTCGGATCCAGCGGTTTCGCGCGAGGGGGCTCATGTCGTCTCCTTCTGTCGATCCGGCCGGCGTCCGGGTCTCGGCGCCGCCGTCGACCAGGAGAATCGGGAACGGGGCCGCCAGGCCGACAAGGTGTGCCGGCCGTCACCGGATCCGGGGGGGAGGGAGGGTCAGCGGGCCGGGCGCGCCGAGGCCCGGGCGAGGAGGTCGGCCGCCTTCCGCGTGCTCTCGTGCCCGGGCGGAAGGGCCCGTTCCCGGATGGAGAGCGCCTCCGCGGCGAGGCGGGCCGCCTCGGCCCGGCGCCCGGCCGACAGCGCGGCCTCCCCGGCGCCGGCCAGGACGTCGGCGCGGAAGGGGTGGTCGGCGTCCCAGGCCGCCCGGGCGACCCGCACGGCCTCCCGGTAGATCGCCCAGGCTCGCTCCGCCTCGCCGAGGGCCAGGTGGACGCGGCCGAGGTAGTGGAGGGCCAGGGCCGTCTCCGGGTGGTCCGGCCCCAGCTGCTCGCGCCGGATCGCCAGCGATTCGGCGAGGAGCGGGACCGCCTCGGCGTGCCGGCCCAGGCCGCAGACGACGTCGCCGAGGTTCCCCAGGTTGATCGCCACCCGCTGGTGGCGGGGGCCGAAGAGCTTCCGGTTCAGCGCCAGGGCGCGGCGAAAGAGCGGCTCGGCCTCGCCCGGCCGGCCCGAGACGGCGTAGAGCTTCGCGAGGTTGTTCGTCATGAGGGCGACGTCGGGGTGGGAGTCGCCGAGGAGGCCCTCGGCCATCCGGAGGGCCTCGACCATCAGCGGCTCGGCGCCCCGGGGGTCGCCCCGCTGCCCGAGGAAGACCCCGAGGCGCTCCATCGCCCAGGCCGTGTCGAGGTGCCGCTCGCCGCGGATCCTCCGGGTGAGCGAGAGCGCCTCGCGCAGGAGCGGCTCGGCCGCGGCGAAGTCCCCCTTCCACTTCAGCGTCAGGGCGAGGTTCCCGAGGGTCCCGAGGGCGACGGGGCTCTCCTCCCCCTCGTGGCGCCGCAGGATCGCGAGGGCCTGACGGATCATCGGCTCGGCCCGGGCGTAGTCGCCCATCTCGGCGTACGTCAGGCCGAGGTTGTCCATCACCCGCGCCACGGCGGGGTCTTCCTCCCCGTGGAGCGCCCGGCGCAGGTCGAGGGCCTCCCGGAAGAGGGGTTCGGCCTGGTCGTAGCTCCCCTTCTCGCGCAGGACGTCGGCGAGGTGGAAGAGGGTGTCGGCGTACGGGGCCGACCGCTCGCCGTGAGCGACCTTCCGGAGGGCGAGGGCCGTCCTCAGCCGCTCGACCGCCAGCTCGTAGGAGCCGAGGCTCGCGTGGAGGGTCCCGATCACGTCCAGGAGCTCGGCCTGGACCTCGGGCTGCCCCTCGAGCTCGGCGCGGACCCGGGCGTCGCCCCGCTCCAGCAGCTCGCGGGCCGTGATCGTCTGCGCCTCCGGCGTCGAGGGGTCGGCCCCCGCGAAGAGGCCGACGAGGAAGTCGCGCACCTGGCCCACCTTGGCCGCCTCCGTCCGGACCCGGTCCCGCTCGCGAGCGATCTCCCGGGCTTGCCCGGTGACCGTGACGACGTACGCCGTCGCGGCGAGGAGGAACAGGACGGCCGCGGTCAGGCCGGCCCGGTGGCGGCGGGCGAAGCGGCGCGCCCGGTAGGCCACCGAGTCGCCCCGGGCCAGGACGGGGCGGCCCGAGAGGTGGCGCCCGAGGTCGTCGACGAGCTGCTGGGCCGTGGCGTACCGCCGCTCGGGCTCGGGCCGCAGGGCCATCGCGACGATCGTGTCGAGGTCGCCTCGCAGCTCGCGGACGAGGCCGCGGGGGGTCGTCCTCCGGGCGGCCGAGAGGGCCGCGAGGTCCGGCGCGCCTCCAGCCGACGAGCTCGGGCGCGCGTCGGGCCCGGGCCGGACGCCAGCGAGGAGGACGTGGAGGAGGAGCCCGAGCTGGTAGACGTCGGAGGCGGTCGTCACCGGCTCGCCGCGGAGCTGCTCGGGGCTCGCGTAGTCGGGCGTCATGGGGCCGGCCCCGGCCCGCGTGAGCGGGCCCTCGCGCCCCTCCTCGAGGAGCGCCGCGATCCCGAAGTCGAGGAGCCGGACCTGCCCGTCCGGCGTGACCAGGATGTTCCCCGGCTTCAGGTCGCGGTGGACGACGAGGTTCCGGTGGGCGAACTGCACCGCGTCGCCCACCCGCGCGAGGAGCTCGACCCGCTCCCGGACCGAGAGCCGTTTCCGGTCGCAGTACCGGTCGACCGGCTCGCCCTCCACGTACTCCATCGCGAAGTAGGCGCGGCCGTCCTCCGTCACCCCGCCGTCGAGGAGCCTCGCGATCCCGGGGTGGGCGAGCCTGGCCAGGATCTGGCGCTCGCGGAGGAACCGGCCCTCGATCTCGTCGGTGGCCATCCCGCGGCGGACCAGCTTCACGGCGACCCGCTGCTCGAACTGGCCGTCGGCCCGCTCGGCGAGGTGGACGACGCCCATCCCGCCGCGCCCGATCTCGCGCCCGAGGCGGTACGGCCCCACCCTCGTCCCCTCGGCCTCGGGTTCCGCGGCCGACAGGACGGCGTCGAGCGCCTCCCGGCGGATCTCGTCGAGGGCCGGCGCGCCCCCGTCGACGGGCGGGAACGGCAGGTCGGCGAGCCGGAGCAGCTCCTCGACCTCGGCGCGGAGCGCGCCGTCCTCGCCGCACGCCTCGCCCAGGAACGCGGGCCTCTCCCCGGCCTCGCGCTCGAGGGCGGCCGCGAACAGGGCGTCCACCCGGGCCCTGCGGTCCTCCGTTCCCTGCGCCATGACGCGTGCGGCGACCCTACAGGAAGCGGTCCGGCCCGCGCAACGGCGCCGATCCCGCGTTGTAGGATGCCTCCCCAGCCCCATGACCGGAGGACCCGGCGGCGAGATCACGCGCCTCCTCCTGGCCCACAAGGCCGGGGACGCGGCCGCGTTCGACGCGCTCGTGCCGCTCGTCCACGACGAGCTGCGCGGGATGGCCCGGCGTCAGCTGCGCCGCCTCCGGCCCGGCCAGACGCTCGACACCGTGGCGCTCGTCAACGAGGCCTACCTCCGGCTGGTCGAGGACGCGCCGCTCGACTGGCAGAGCCGCGCCCACTTCTTCGGCGTCGCCGCGCGCGTCATGCGGTGGGTCGTCGTGGACCACGTGAGGGGCCGGCTCGCGCAGAAACGCGGCGCCGGGGCCGCCGTCGCCCCTCTCGACGAGGAGGTCGCCGGGGCCTCGTCCGACGTCGAGTCCGTCCTCGCGGTGAACCGCGCCGTCGAGGGGCTGCACGAGTTCGCCCCCCGCCTGGCCCGCGTCGTGGAGTGCCGCTTCTTCGCCGGGATGACCGAGGCCGAGATCGCCGAGGCGCTCGGCATCACCGAGCGGAGCGTCCAGCGCGACTGGCAGCGGGCGCGGGCCTGGCTGCACAAGGCGCTCTCCGGCGACGGCCTCAGATCCGGATGACCACGCGCATGTCGGCCAGGTGGCGCTTGCGGTGCCTCAGGCTCTTCCCCTTCCCCACCGACGACTGGTTCCCGTCCACGGTCTTCAGGACGTCGCCGCCGCTGTGCTCCACCACGATCCCGATGTGCCCGTGGTTCATGACGTAGAAGTCGCCGGGGAGGTAGGGGGGCGCCGAGACGACCGCGTCGGGGTTCAGGCCCGCCCACTCCGTCAGCCGCCCCCCGCTCCAGAGCTTCTCGGGGATGAACGGGAGCTGCTGGTTGTACCAGCGGGCGGCCTCGCTCAGGCAGTAGTAGACGAAGAAGCCGCACCAGTTGTGGTTCGCCGACAGGGGCGAGTTGGCGCGGAGCTTGTAGACGTCGATCCGCGGCCCCCGGTTGTTCTCCCCCTCCTCGCGGACGTTCCGCGACTCCTCCTGGACGGCGATCGCGGCGGCCTTGTATCTGAGCTGCTCGTACTTCTGGGACATCTCCCGGTCCCTTCCTTCCCGCGCGCCGTCGAGGGGTCCCGGGCGCGCTCCGGAAGGGGAATCGGAAACGGAGCAAGAAGGACGACACGTGGTAGCGTCCCGGCAGGACCGGGGGAGCCATGGGAAGCGCCGCCAGCCCCGGGGACGGGCCAGCCGCCGGCCAGCGGGGACCGCGGGACTTGGTGCGTGTCCTCCTCGTCCGAGGCCTCGCCGCGGTCGCCCTCCTGGCGCTCCTCCTCTTCGTCCCCGCGGGGACGCTCCGATGGTGGCAGGCCTGGCTCTTCCTCACGTCGCTCCTCGTGCCGGCGGCCCTCTTCGTCGCCCGGCTCCTGAGGCGGGACCCCGAGCTCCTCGAGCGGCGGATGAGGACGCGGGAGAGGGAGGCCCCCCAGAGGCGGATCCTCGGGCTCGGAGGGGCCCTCTTCCTCGCGGCGTACGTCCTGCCGGGCCTCGACCGCCGCTTCGGGTGGTCCTCGGTCCCGGCGGCGCTCGTGGTCGCGGCGGACGCCGTGGTGGTGGCGGGGTACCTGCTGTTCGTCCGGGTGCTGAGGGAGAACCGGTTCGCCTCGCGCGTCGTGGAGGTGGAGGCGGGGCAGTCGCTCGTCACCACCGGTCCTTACGCGGTCGTGAGGCACCCGATGTACGTCTCCACGCTCGCCGTCTACCTCCCGAGCCCGCTCGCCCTCGGGTCGTACTGGGGCCTCCTCGCCTCGGCCCTCTTCGTCCCGCTCCTCGTCGCGCGGATCCGCAACGAGGAAGAGGTCCTGCGCCGGGACCTCCCCGGCTACGACGACTACGCGAGGAGGACGAGGTATCGCCTCGTCCCCGGGGTCTGGTGAGGCGCCCGGCCGCGGCGGCTCAGCGGGCGGACGAAGCCCCCGACAGGAGCCGCACGGCCGCCTCGAGGACCGGGTCCCGGCCCGCGCGGGCGTCCTCGAACGGCGTCCTCACGACGACGTCGGGGGCGATCCCGACCCCGACGAACTCCCGGCCGTCGGGGAGGACGTTCCGCTTCGAGCAGATCCTCGCCCCCCCGCCTCCCGGAAGCGCGATCCGCAGGGGCTGCCCCGTGCTCCCGCCCGTCGGCTCGCCGACCAGCTTCCCTCGCCTCGCCCCGAGGAAGGCCGCCGCGAAGTCCTCGGCCGCCGAGTAGGTCCTCGGCCCGACCAGGAGGACGATCGGCCCCTCGAAGGCCTTCTCGTCCCCGGTGAGCTCCTGCGTCTTCCCGTGGACCCCCTCGGCCATCCCCCAGGCCCGGTAGGCCGGGCGGTAGTCGCGCGTCCACCACCGCTGTGCCGGGAAGGTCCCGCGTGCCAGGTGGGCGAGGATCCGGTCGCCGTGGGCGCTGTTGCCGCCGCCGTTCTCGCGCACGTCCAGGACCAGGCCCCGGGAGGCCTCGATCTCCGGGAGGAGCGCCTCGAGCTCCGGGACGACCCGCTCGTCGTCGAAGGAGCGGATCCGGACGTGGAGCAGTCCCGAGGGGAGCTCGGCCGCCTCGACGCGCGGGCGGGGCCGGGCGAGCCTCGCCCGCTCCGAGGGGGCGAGGCGCGGGAGCGTCTTCGTGACGACCGCCCCCTTCTCGTCGGCGAGCGTCAGGGAGACCGGCGTCCCCGCCGGGCCCGCGAGCAGCGAGCGCTCGAACGTCCTCACCTCGAGGTCCTGCGGCGTCGAGGCGCTGACCCAGGGGGCCACGCGCGACCTGCCGTACTCGCCCACCGGCACGCCGTCGACGGCGGTGACCTCGAGGCCGGGCCGGATCCCCTCGGAGGCGAGCGCCGGGTCGAGGACGCCGGCCACGAAGACCCGCCCGTCCGCGACGCGGGTGGAGACGGCGGGCAGGGAGCGGAGGAGGGGCGAGACCTCCTTCGGGTACTCCACGTACGTGTGCCCGTCCCTGAGCCGGGCGAGGAGGCCCGCCAGGAGCCGGTAGTACTCCGCGGTCGAGCGGGTGGCGAGGACGGCCGGGAGGGCGTCGCGGTACGCGCGGTCCCAGTCGAGGCCCGGCACCTTCGAGAAGTTGACGAAGGCGAACTTCACCTCGGACCAGAGGCGCGACAGGCCGGCCACCTTGTCGGCGGCCGGGAGGTCCTCGGCGTAGGGCGTCTTCCAGACCTCCCCGTCCCAGAGCCGCTCCGAAGCGAGCCGCGCCGCCTCGCACCCGTCGAGGAGTCCCTTCCAGCGGGGATCGGTCCGGAGGGGCGCGAGGTCGGGGTCCTCGCCCATGTGCCGGCAGCCGGAGAATCCCCGCGCCACCGCCCGGTCGAGGAATCCGAACGCCTTCTGGCGAAGGCCCGCGAGCGAGGCGCTGCAGGCGGCGTTGTAGAGGTCGCCGGGGTCCTCCTCCCCGGCCGCCAGCGCCTCCTCGAAGAGGCGGGCCGAGGCGGCGTAGTCCCCCCGCCCGTAGGCGGCCAGGGCGGCGTCGGCGAGGGCCCTCGGGTCCTCCGCGCGGGCGGGCCCGGCGAGGGGAGCGAGGGCGAGGAGGGCGAAGGCGGCGGCGAGGATCCGGGTCATGACTCCCCCTTCACGAGACGGCGGTCCGGAAAGGGAGACGCCGGCGCCGCGCCGAGGTTTCGCCGGGGCCGCAGCCGGATCCGACCCGGGGGGAGCGCCGAGCCGCTCAGGCGGGGGGGAGCGGCAGCCGGATCGTCACCGTCGTCCCGGCTCCCGGCGCCGACCGGATCCACATCCTCCCGCCGTGCGTCCGGGCGACGTGGAGCGCCTTCGTCAGTCCGAACCCGCCGCCGGTCTGCACCCGGCCGTCCTGGTCGCTTCCGCGCCGGCCGAAGCGGACGACCTCCTCGATCTCCTCCTCGGGCATGCCGCGGCCGGTGTCGGCGACCTCGAGGAGGACGCCGTCCGGCTCCTCGGCGAGCGTCACCCGGATGAGGCCGCCCGGTTCGGTGAACTTCCGGGCGTTCGCCGCCAGGTCGCGCATCACGTCCTCGAGGACCGGCGGGATCGTCAGCGTCTCCCCGTCGCGGCTCCCCAGCTCGACCTGCATCAGGTAGGCGCCGGGCGGCCTGTCGGCGGGCGAGAACGCGACCCGCCACCGGCCGAAGGCGTTCCTCTCGATCGCCCGGAAGGCCCGCTCCAGGTTGGCCCGCAGGTGGTCGACGGAGAGCCTCCGCCACGGCTCCGGGCCCGCCGAGCGCGAGACCAGCTCCGCCACGCGCGCCTCGAGGACCGTGAAGATCGACACGACGTTCTCGACGTGGGCCTCCAGCTCCTCCCGGCGCTCCCCGTCGACGCGCCCGCGCAGGCCCTCCATCCAGGAGACGAGGCGCCGGCGGATCTCCGGGGCCCGCCGGAGCTCGCCGAGGGCCCGCTCCCGGTCGGCGAGGGCCGAGTGCCACGCCCGCAGCTCGTCCCGGACCCCGTCGGCCGCCGACGCGTCGCCCGCGAGCTCTCCGACGGCGTCGATCCTCAGGACCGCCACATTGAGCACGTTGTAGACGGAGTGCATCTCCACGAGGTGGCTCTCCCGCTCGGAGAGCACGAGCGGCCCCGTGATCTCCACCTGCCGGCCCCGGGCCGGCCCCTCGGGCCTGGCGTCCCCCGGTCTCATGGGCGAATACTGTAGCACCCGATGAGGAATCGGCCCGCCCCGGCGCGGGCCGCGCCTCAGCGGGGCCCGCCGGGCGGCAGGAGCGCCTCGAGGTCCGCGGTCTCGAGGACGCGCCGGGGCGCCCCGTTCCGGGCGAGGAGGAGCATCGCGCGCCCGAGCCGCTCCGTCGTCGTGACCTGCCGCGGGAAGAGCGCCCTCCAGAGCGGGTAGAGCGGGCCCGCGACGGCGTAGAGCGCCCGGTAGAGACCCGTCCGCGAGGTGACGCCGTGGACCGGCTGGATGTAGCCCGGGCGGAGCATGTACGCGGAGCGGAACGGCATCGCGAGGAGGGCGTTCTCGGTCTCGCCCTTGACGCGCGCCCACATCGTCCGGCCGCGCCCCGTCGCGTCGGTCCCGGCTCCGGAGACGTAGAGGAACGTCACGGCCGGGCTCGCCTTCAGGACCGTCGCCGCCACGGAGAGCGTGAGGTCGCGCGTCACGCGGCGGTATGCCGCCTCGTCCATGCCGGCGGAGGAGACGCCGAGGCAGAAGAGGCAGGCGTCGAAGCCGGCGAGCCCGGCCTCGACGGGCGAGAGGTCGAAGAGGTCCTCCCGGACGAGCTCGCGGAGCTTCTCGTGGCGCTGCCCGGTCGGCCGCCGGCCCACGGCCAGGACGGCCTCGACCCCCGGGTCGAGGAGACACTCCCGGAGGGCTCCCTGCCCGATCATCCCGGTCGCGCCGAAGAGGATCACCTTCATCGGTCTCGTCCCTCCCTCCCGTTCACCGGGCGGCTCCCGGCTCGCTCTCCACGAAGCCATCCCGCGACGCGAGGGGACGCGCCGTGAACGGAGGACCCGGGGCCCGCGGGCGAAGCGCTCACGGCCGTCAGTCCTCGTCGCGCGGGATGTCGACGGGCTGGCCGACCGCGAAGTCGACCGCCGCGGGGATCGCCTCGTGCGGCAAGCCCTTCCAGTACACGGTCCACTCCGCCTCGCGCACGAGCCCGTCGCAGATCCTGGCGTACCACTCGCGAACCGGGTTGGCGCGGCGCGCGCGCCAGAGGACGGCCGGGTTCTCGGCCGCGACGGCTTCCCACAGGTCGCGCGCGATCCCCTCCCCCTGCGCCTCGGGCGAGACCGCGAACTTCGTCAGGTAGGCGCCGAACGGCGAGGCCGCGAGGACGGCGCAGCCGCGGTAGCCGTCCTCGAGGTAGACGCGGTCGGGCGTCCGCGCGAAGAACCCCTCGGCGGGCGGCCTGCCGAAGCTCGAGGCGAGGAGGTCGCGAAGTCGGGGCAGGTCGACGCCCTCCCACCCCTCGTGGCGGACCACGCGCGCACCCCTCCGGAGGAGCGTCCCGGCCCCCTTGACGGTGAAGAGCTCGCGCAGGAGGTTCAGGGGAGAGGTCACCGCGACCGTGAACGGGAGCGGCGCCATCCCCTCGCAGAGCCGCCGGGCGTGCTCGACGACGAGGGCCTCCTTGCGCGAGAGCTCGCGGCTCCCGAGCAGCGACGGGACGTCGGTCGCCAGGTTGACGATCGGGACGAGCTCTCCCCCCTGCCGCAGGCCGCCGGGCCGATGGAGGAACAGGAGCTTCCGCGCCTGGAGCTCCTCGAGGAGGGAGCCGAGCCGGTCGAGCCGCGCGGACGCGGGCTCCTCCTCGCGGGGCGCGAAGACGACGAGGGGGAGAGAGCCGGCCGCGGCGCAGGCCGTCACCCGGGACGGGAGCCTCCGGCGCGACGCGGAGAGCTCCACCACGGGGATCCCCTCGAGCCGGAGGTGGCGGGCGAGGAGGCGGGCGTGGCGCCCGGCGTCGGCCGGCTGGAAGATCCCGAGGACGACGGTCGGGAGGAGGCCGAGCGCCGCGAGGAACCGGAGGTCCTGGACGACCGCGTCCGCGGCGTCGGCCATCACGTGGGCGTCGACCGAGATCGCCGCGAACTGCTCCCGGGGCCGCGCGCGGAAGAGGTCGAGGTAGAGACGGGCCTCCGACGGGCGCCCGACGCTCTCGAGGAAGCGGAGGACGACCTCCTGCGGGGAGAGCTCGGGAGAGGGGCCCGGGACCGCGAGGTCTGCGTTCACGTCCGCCCGAGCATACGGATTCCCGGCGCCGGGTCGCGCGGGAACCGGAACGTCGGCTCGGCCTGCCTCGTCCGCCGGCGGTACGATTCCCGGCGGTGCGGCGGAGAGCGTCCCCCAGCGGACGGACTCCCGCCGGCGGCCGCGCCGCCGGCCGGACCGGTTTCCGTCCGGCGGGCTCGGTCGCCGAGCTCCTCGACGGGAACGACCCGCGGATGGCCTTCCACGGGATCTACGACGTGGCGGGCGAGCCGTCGGTCCACGCCTACGAGGCGCTGATGCGCGGCCCCCGCGGCCTTCCGTTCGAGGGGCCGATGCTCGCCTTCGCCTTCGCGCGCTCGGTCGACCTCCTCGCCGAGCTCGACCTCGAGTGCGTCCGCTGCGCGCTCGCCTCCGCCCCCGCCGGACGGCGCCTCTTCCTGAACGTCCACCCGACCACGCTCACCGACAGGGGCTTCGAGACCGTCTCCGGGCTCGTCGCGGCTTCCGGGCGCGCCCCCGCCGAGGTCGTCTTCGAGGTCGTCGAGCACGGGCCGGACCGCGAGTCGGAGCTCCTCGCCTCGCTCGGGGGCCTGCGGCGCGCCGGCTTCGGGATCGCCGTGGACGACTTCGGCGAGGGGGCCTCGAACCTGCGCCGGCTCCTCCGGGTCCGGCCGGACTACCTCAAGCTGGACCGCTGGTTCGTCAACGGAGCCGACGAGGACCCCGACCGCCGGGCCGTCATCCGCGCCACCGCCCGGCTCGGGCGCGACCTCGGGCTGCGCGTCGTCGCCGAGGGGGTCCGCTCGGCGGCGCTCCTCGACGTCGTCCGCACCGCCGGGGTCGAGCTGGTCCAGTGCTTCCGCTACCTGCCGCCGGGCCTCGTGGACCCGTTGGCCGAGGGGACGGCCGAGGGGACGTGCCGCGAGGCGCTCGACCCGGCCGCCCCGGACAGCCCCGTCCTCCTCGGGATCGACTCCTTCGCGGAGAGGGACCTCGACGCGCTCCCGTTCGGCGTCATCCAGCTCTCGCGGGACGGGACGATCCTCCAGTACAACCGGTACGAGGAGGACCTGGCGCGGCGGCGGGCCTCGGAGGTGATCGGGAAGAACTTCTTCACCGAGGTGGCCCCGTGCACGGACGTCCGGGCCTTCGCGGGCCGCTTCCGCGAGGGCGTGGCCCGCGGCGAGCTCCACGTCACGTTCGACTACGTCTTCGCCTTCTCCCCGCCGAAGCCGGTGCGCGTGACGCTCTGGTACAGCGGGGCCACACGCACCGGCTGGGTCTTCGTACAGGGCTGAGCCCGCCCCCGGGCGTCGGGCGCCCGCGTCCCCCCGCCCGCCGGCGCCCGGAACGGGGGCCCGCACGGGGGACGAGGTCGGCCGTCGCTCAGGGGCGCGGGTCGGGAGGCTCCGGCGGGAAGAGGCGCCGGAGGAGGGCTCTCGCGCGGGACGCGAAGCCCTCGACGTCCACGTCGGGCGAGTACGCCGACAGCCAGGCGAACAGGCCGGTGCGGCCACCGGCGCGGTGCGTCGAGAGCCGGAAGATCCCGCCGCCGGGTCCGTCCAGCTCGCCCGAGACCTCCTGCCCCGGGAAGACCTCGAGGAAGCGGCCCGCGAGGCGATCCCCCCCGGCGGCGGCGACGCGGAAACGGGCCCCCTTCTCGAGCCGGTCCGCCTCGAGGTCGAAGCCGTCGGAGGAGAGGAGCCTCCGCCAGACCTCCTCCCGCGGGAGGGCCGTCGAGGCCGTCGCCCAGCCGACGCGGCGGTCCTTGCCTCGGTGCTTCTCGAGGTAGAGCTCGAGGGCCGAGAGCTCGTGCCGCCAGCCGACGCTCGTCGCCTCGACCTCGTCGTCCCAGGCCGGGCCGTGCCCGAAGCCCGAGTGGACGAGCGTGACGCGCGTCCCGCCCTCTCTCTCCGCGAGCGTGACGTCGAGGGACATCGGCTCGCCGGTGGAGCGGTCCTCGACCGTCTTGCCGTCCGCGTCGAACCGCTGCGGGACGTCCTGGACGAGCGTCAGCCGCCGGTACGGCTCCCACGCTCCGATCCGGTGCCGCCACTCCCAGGCCTCCCCCCACGCCCAGAGGACGGAGCCGCCCGGACCGGGAACGACCTCGGCCCGCATCGGGAACCACCGGACCAGCTCGCCCGCCTCGGTGAGGGCCTTCCAGACCGCCTCCAGCGGCGCGTCGACGTCGACCTCGAACCGCGTGGAGCGCGTCCGCGGACCCTCCTCGGCGCGGACGCGCTGGTAGCTCGCGCGGTGGAGGTCGCGCACCTCGACGGAGAGGCTCCCCCGCCCGCCCGCGACGGTGCCGGGGAAGGCCGCCTTCAGGACCGCCAGCGCTTCGGCGGCGACCCGGGCCTTCAGCTCGTCGCTCCGACCCTCCAGGATCGCGATCGTCAGCGCCGCGAAGGCGCGGTCGGGCGCGCCGTCGCCGAGCGCGGCGACCTCGTGGCGGACGACGCGGCTCTTGACGTCGAGGAGGCGGAACTCGCCCGTCTTGGCGAGCGCCTCGTGGAGGTCGAGGAGGACGCGCCGGAGGTCCGGGCGGTCGGGGACGTTCGCGGAGAGCTCGAGGAGGAGGTGAGGCATGCCGGATTCTCCCCGGTCGGGCGCCGTGGCGCCGTCGCCGGCCCGACCGTGACGGTCGCCGTCCGCCTCAGCGCGGGCCGGGGACCTCCCGGGCGGCCGGCGCGTCCGCCCGCCCCTTCCCGACGCAGAGGCAGGAGGACTCCAGGCCGATGTCGGCCCGCTTCCACGCCGCCCGGAAGCGCTCCTCCACCTTCTCGGCCTCGGCCGGGCGCTTGCGCTGGTTGAGCGCCGTGGCCAGGCCGCGGAGCGACCAGCCGTTCTCGGGGTACTGCGCCAGGTCCTCCCGGTAGACGGCCTCGGCCTCGGCGGGCTTCTTCGCCTCGAGGAGGATCGCCCCCAGCGCGTGCCGCGAGGGGACGGTCCAGGCGGGCGGCTCGTCGTACTTCAGGGCGCCCTCGAGCTTCACCGCCTCGCGGAGCCTCGCGACGGCCCGCCCGAGGTCCTTCTTCCGGTACGCGATCTCGCCGTCGAGGAAGGGGACGCCGACGGCGAGGACGTCGGCGGCCAGGTTCGAGCCCCAGAAGAAGTCCTTCGGCACCTTCGCCAGCGCTGCCCGGAAGGCGGCCAGCTCCTTCTCCGCCCGCGGGACCTGCCCGAGGGCAGCGTGGGCGACGCCGCGGAGGAAGCGGTCGTGGGCCGTCGAGACCGGGAGCTCGGCGGCGGGCGCCTTCCGTGCCAGGATCTCCTCCCACCGGCCGAACCGCTTCAGCGCCTCCCCTTCCACGCAGAGGAAGGCGTCGGCGAACGGGGCGTTCTCCCGGACGAACTCCGGCGAGAGCCCGGCCACCACCTCGCGGGTCTTGGCGAGGGCGAGCTCGCTCCGCCCCTCCATCATCGCGGTGTAGGCCAGGAAGTGCGTGTTGTGAGCCATGTAGATCCTGTAGAAGCCGATCCGGCCGGTCCGCTCCTGGTAGCGCCGGTCGGCCGCGACCGCCCGCTCGTTGGCCGCTGCGGCCTCCGTCCACTTCCCGAGCCGGACGTCGATGTGCGAGGGCATGTGGACGAGGTGGCTGGAGTCGGGGACGAGCGCGCGGAGGCGGTCGGCCGCGGCCGCGGCCCGCTCGGGCTGCGGCGAGGCCTCGAGCGCGTGGATCGTGAGGTGCAGGCCCCCCGGGTGGTCGGGGGCGAGCTTCCTGGCCGACTCGAGCGCGGCGAGGACCTCAGCCGTCCCCGGCTGCGGCTTGCCGTCCTTCGTCCACTGGTCCCAGGGCCGCGTGTCCATCAGCGCCTCGGCGGTGAGGACGGCCACGTCGGCGTCCGACGGGAAGCGCTCGCGCACCCCGAGCATCGCCTTGGCGTAGGCCGCGTCGAGCGGGGCGCGGTCCGCGGGCTGCGGCCAGGCGTAGCGGGACCCGAGGGCCTCGACGAGCGCCTTCTCGACCTCGCTCGCGCCCGAGGCGAGCGAGCGCGCCTTCTGCAGCGCCTCCCAGGCGGCCTTGGCACGGCCCTCGTCGACGAACGGGTTGTTGATGTGCGGGCCGTTGACGAGGGCGATCCCCCAGTGGGCCATGGCGAGCGAGGGGTCGAGGCGCGCCGCCTCGGCGAAGGCCCGCTCGGCCTCCTCGTGGTTGAAGGCGAAGGCCCAGACGAGCCCCTGGTCGAAGGCGCGCTGCGCCTCGGGGGACCGGGTCGAGACGGGGCGGCCGTAGGACCCCAGGTCGAACGGCCGCCATGCCGGGGCCGTCTCCGCGCCTCCCGTCGCGAGCACGCCGGGAAGGGCCAGGACGGTCGCCACCGCGAGAAGGGCGAGGGCACCCAGGGAGAAGACACGACCTCCGGCACGACGGCGAACGCTCATCGACGGACCTCCTGAGATGACTTCTCAGGAATATGGGGCCGGCCGGACCGCCGGTCAACCCCCCGGGCACTTCGTCGAAGCTCCAAGGGGAACCGTGGCCCGGCCGGCCGCCAGAGGGCCGAGCGGGGTGACCGCTTCAGGCGGCGGCGAGCGCACCCGTCCGGGCCACGGCCTTCCGCGCCGCCTCGACGACGGCCTCGGGCTGGGGGACGAATGCCTGCTCCAGGGCCCAGCTGGCCGCCGCCGGGGCGTCCGGGCCGCAGAGGCGGACGACCGGCGCGCGGAGGGCGTCGAAGGCCTTCTCGGCGACCGTCGCCGCCACCTCGGCGCCGAAGCCCGCCGTCCGGCTCGCCTCGTGGACGACGACGAGCCGCCCGGTCTTCGTGACCGACCCGAGGACGGCCTCCTCGTCCCACGGCTTGAGCGTCCGGAGGTCGATCACCTCGGCCGAGATCCCTTCGGCCGCGAGCGTCTCGGCCGCCTTCAGGCAGCTGACGGCCGTCTTGGCGTACGAGACGAGCGTGACGTCGTTCCCCTCGCGCCGCACCGCGGCCTTGCCGAGCGGGACGAGGTGCTCGCCCTCCGGGACCTCCCCCGGCGCGTGGAGGAGGCCGATGTCGAGGAAGAAGACGACCGGGTTGTCGTCCCGGACGGAGGCCTTGAGGAGCCCCTTGAAGTCGGCCGCCGTGGAGGGCATCACGACCTTCAGCCCCGGGCTGTGGACGAACCAGGCCTCCAGGTTGTGGTTGTGCTGGGCGCCGACGCCCCAGCCGGCGCCGGTCATCGCCAGCGCGACGAGGGGGAACGAGAACTGCCCGCCCGAGATGAAGCGGAGCTTGCCCGCGCTGTTGACGAGCTCCTCCATGCTGAAGGTGAGGAACGGCGCGAAGAGGAGGTCGACGACGGGGCGGAGCCCGGTGGCGGCGGCGCCGGCCGCGGTCCCGGCGATGATCCCCTCGGCCAGGGGCGTGTTCCTGACGCGGAGCGGGCCGAACTCCTGGGCGAGGTCGCGGCGCTTCGTGGCGATCCCCTCCCCGAAGGCGAGGACGCGCGGGTCGCGCCGCATCTCCTCGGCGAGGGCCTCTCCGATGGCGTCGTAGGGGGTGATCTGCTTCATGGCGGCGTCCCTTCTCAGGCGTAGACGTGGGTGGTGAGCTGGTCCGGCGAGGGCCAGGGGGACTCGGCGGCGAACGCGAAGGCGGCCTCGAGCCGCTCGGAGACGCGGCGCTCCATCGCGGCGACGTCGGCCGGCGTCAGGGCGCCCGCGGCGAGGAGCTTCCCGGTCAGGGCCGGGATCGGGTCGCGCCGCTTCCACGAAGCGAGCTCGCCCGCGTCGACGTACGACTGGTCGTCCGGCTCGAAGTGGCCGCGCAGGCGGTACGTCCGCGTCTCGAGGAGGAAGGGCATCCGGGTCTCCCTCACCTTCGCGACGGCCTCGGAGGCGGCGGCGAAGACGGCTTCCACGTCGTTCCCGTCCACGGTCCGCCCCTCGATCCCGTAGCCGGCGGCGCGGGAGGAGACGTCGTCGACGAGCATCGTCTCCTTCCGGTGGACGAAGGCCTGCCACTCGTTGTTCTCGCAGACGAAGAGGACCGGGAGCTTCCAGACGGCGGCCAGGTTGACCGCCTCGTGGAAGATCCCCTCGCAGGCGGCGCCGTCGCCGAAGAAGCAGGCGACGACCGCGTCCTCGCCGCTCATCGAGACCGAGAGCGCGACCCCGGGGGCGAGCGACAGCTCCCCGCCGACGATGGTCGACGTCAGGACGACGCCGAGCTCGGCGGCCGAGACGTGCAGGGGGCCGCTCTTGCCGCCGCAATAGCCGGTCGCGCGGCCCATGATCTCGGCCATCAGGCGGCCCGGGTCGGCGCCCCGGGCGAGCAGGTGGCCCGCGCTCCGGTGGTTCGTCAGGATCCGGTCCTTCGGCCCGAGGGCGGCGACGACGCCGACCGCGCTCGCCTCCTGGCCGACGGAGGTGCAGGTGCCCGGGGAGCGGCCCTCGGCGAAGGAGGAGGCGCTCCTCTCCTCGAAGCCCCGGATCAGGATCATCTGCTCCAGGAGCGCGGCGGGGTTCGGGTTCGAGACCACGGCCTTGGACATCGTTCACCTCGTGTTCGGCGCGGGCGCTCGGGCGTTCCCGCGACGCCCGAAAGGTGCGGCGCCGGGCGGAGGGCCGCCAGCTAAGAAGCTCCTAACGGATCCTAAGAAAACGCTACCGCTCCCCGCGTCGAGCGATTCGCCCGCGGCTTCCGTACAAGCGGGAGGTACGGAGGGACGACGGTTGGCCGCCGGATTGCGTTCCCCCCGGGACCGCGCCAGACGGACCGGCCGGCGGAGGCCCCGCAGGAGGAAAGGAGGACCCGCGCGATGAGAGATTCCGCAGGACGCCCCGGGCGCCGGCGGCGAGCGGACCGGGAGCCCGACCGCCGGGCCCTCGCCCCGCCGCCCTTCTCGTTCCCGGCGCTGGCCGCGGCCGCCGAGGCCGAAAGACGTTGGCTGATCGAGGCTTTCGCCTCGCTGGGCGCCGAGCCGTTGCGCGTGGAACACCTCGTCTCGCGGAGGGCGTCGCGCCGGCTGAGCGGCCCGAGGTGGGGCGAGCGGCGGCGCTACCCGCGCTCGGCTCCGGGACCCGCCTCCGTCGGCCCGCCGCGCTGGTGACGGCAAGAACTACAACGAGCCTGGACATCCGTACCGGCACCCCGGCCCCGCGCCGGCTGCCGCTCCGCCCATGTCCGCAGGGGTTCCGCGGGCGTCACCGGGGCGGAGCGAGAGGACGGACCTCCTCCACCCAGGGGGTGTGTCCCCGGCCGTACCGGAGCAGCACGTCGTACCGGGGCTCGCGTCGGCGAGGCGAGACGGGAGCCACCGCCTCCTCGCCCGCGGACGCCTTCGCCCGGCGGGCCTCCTCGCGGTCCTTCTCGGCCAGCCCGTCCAGGAGCGCCCGCTTCGCGAGAGGGACCTCGATCTCGCCGACCCGCAGCTCCTCGATCCGGCCGCGGAGGACGGGAGGCGACTCGCTCCTCGTCTCGGGGTCCCATCGCCGGTCACAGCTGGCGGCGACGACCGCCCTGACCACGAGCCAGCGGGCGGGGTCCGGGTACCGGGCGCGGAGGGCCGCCAGGTCGCTTCCGGCGTCCACCGCGAAGAGGCGCGACCGCGACGCCCGATCCGACTCGAAGGCCTCGACGGCCCGTCGGGCGTCCGGCGACTCACGGTCGTCCCCGAGCTTCCGCAGCGTCGCCGCCAGCTCCTGCTCGCGTTTCTCGCGCCAGGCTCTCGCCGCCTCGCCGTCCATCTCGAGGACGACCCACGCCTCCCGCGGCGGCTGCCAGCCGTAGAACTCGTCGGCCTCCGGGTCCTCCGCCGGGAGGTGCGTGTCGAACCCGAGTGCGGCGAGCTCGTCGCGGTCGAACCAGCCGGCGTCCCTGCGGCGCCGCTCGAGGTCGGCGTTCCAGTCGATCCGGAGCGACGTCCAGGTCGCGTCGATCCCCCGGACCTCGAGGGGCAGCTCGCGCTCGGTCAGCCGGATCGCCGGGCCGGCCTCTCCCGCCCGGTCGCGCCGGGCGGAGGCCAGGAGGAGCGCGTTGCAGAGCAGCACGAGCGCCCCCGCGGACAGGACGGCCGCCTCGCGCCTCACGAGCCCGCCCTCCTCCGGGTCGCGTGGAGCCTCCGGAACAGGAGGAGGAGCCCCACGGCCACGAGGCCGAGGACGAGGAAGAAGGCCCACTTCGGCATCCAGTCCCACCACCACTGGAAGAGCTTCACGTAGAGGAGGAGGACGAAGAAGCCGCTCCCGAGGTTGGTGGTCTCGCCCTCGCCCCGCCGCACGCCGGCCCAGACCGCGAGCCCCGCGAGGAGGAAGCCGGCCACCTGGTAGGCGGTCTCGACGCGGTGGGCGCCGGCCCTCGAGAAGCTCGCCCAGCCCGAGGTCGACAGGAGCAGGATCGGGACGAAGAGGCAGACGAGGCCGAGGGCGCGGTAGGCCGCGGGGAACGAGGCGTGCCGGCGGTGCGGGACGGCGATCGGGAACGCGTAGAGGAGCGCCCCGAGCGGCAGGAAGCTCTCGGGGCGGCGGCCGAAGGCGTGCCAGAGGCAGAGCTCCGCCTGGCCCGAGAACGTGGCGACGAACCCGACGAGGAAGGCGATGCCGCCGACGAGGAGGACCCGCAGGCCGTAGCCGTAGGCGAGCGCGAAGCAGAAGGCCGACCACGCGAGCAGCGCCGACGGGGGGAGCGGGAGGTTCAGGAGGCCGGAGAGGACCGACAGGTCGATCACGAAGGCCGCGGTGGCCAGGAGGGCGGCCAGGAGGGTGAGATAGAGCGTCCGCTCCCGCCGGGCGGCGACCGCCGTCCCGGCCAGCGCCACGAGCGGCGCCGCCACGAGGACCGAGACCTGCGGGACCGGTCCCAGCCCGCCCCAGAAGCGGAGGCAGAAGAAGTAGCCGGCGGCCCCGATCGCGACGGCGCCCAGGAACGAGGCGATCCGCATCGCCAGCGAGAGACGCTTCTGGCCCTCCGTCCGGTCGACGTCGAAGCTCCGCCCGAGCCGGTCGAGGAGCTCCTCGTGGTGCCCGTCCAGGCTCGCGCGCTGGTCGGCCGAAAGGACGAGGACGCCCTCGCGCTCGAGCTCGGACAGCTCCTCGCGGAAGGCACGGATCCGGTCGACCCGGCGCTGGGCCTCCTCGCGCGCGAGGGGAAGCGTCTCCCGGCGTCCCTCCGGCATGGGCGCTGCCGACCCTCCCGGCCTTCGTCTCGTGGTGCCGGGACCCAGTCTGCGCGCCGCGTCCGAAGCCGGTCAAGGGCGCCCCCGCCCGGGGGCGCCCGGCCCGCTCCCGCCTACTTCAGCGAGGACATGTCGATCGAGAATCGGTACCGGACGTCGCTCTCGAGCATCCGCTCGTAGGCCCGGTCGATCTCCTGGATCGGGATCCTCTCGACGTCGGCCACGATCCCGTGCTCGGCGCAGAAGTCGAGCATCTCCTGCGTCTCGCGGATGCCGCCGATGAGCGAGCCCGCGAGGCTCCGGCGCCCGAAGATCAGGTTGAACGGGGAGACGGCCGGGCGAGGTCGTGCGGGGCCGCGACCGTGTCGACGATCAGGTCGAAGCTCCCCGCGTGCGGGCGCATCCGGGAGGCCTCGCGCGACAGGACGACCTCGTCGGCGCCGAGCCGTCGGGCGTCCTCCGCCTTGCCCGGGGACGTCGTGAAGAGGACGACGTGCGCCCCGAGGGCGTGCGCGAGCTTGACCCCCATGTGGCCCAGGCCGCCCAGGCCCACGACGCCGACCTTCTTCCCCGGCCCGGCGCCCCAGCGCCTCAGCGGCGACCAGGTGGTGATGCCGGCGCAGAGGAGCGGCGCCGCCCCCGCCCCGTCGAGCTTCCCGGAGACGCGGAGGACGAAGTCCTGGTCGACCACGATCCGGGACGTGTAGCCGCCGTAGGTGTGCTTGCCCGTGTGCGGGTCGGGGCTGTTGTAGGTCCACCGCGCCCCGCCGGTGCAGTACTGCTCGAGCCCCTCGGCGCAGCCCTCGCACTTGCGGCACGAGTCGACCATGCAGCCGACGGCGGCCCTCTCGCCCACCGAGAACCCCTTCACCTCCGCCCCGACGGCCTCGACCCGGCCCAGGACCTCGTGCCCGGGGATGCAGGGGTAGAGGGTCCCGGGCCACTCGCTCCGCGCGGTGTGCAGGTCCGAGTGGCAGACGCCGCACCACTCGACGGCGATCTGGACGTCGCGCGGGCCGGGGTCGCGCCGGTCGATCTCCGTGCGGTGGAACGGGCTCTTCGCGTCGTCGACGGCGTAGCCGAGGGTGCGGATCATCGGGTTTCTCCTTTCGAGGGGGCCTGGCGCCCCGTCCGGTGACGGGGAGCGCCTTCTCCCCGGGGGCCAACGGCCTTACGGTCGCGCGGTCCCGGCGGATGCCGTCCCCGGCGCCCGAGCGCTCCTCACGACGCGCGACCGGCGCAGACGTAGAGGACGCGGTCGCCGGACTTCAGCTCGACGCGCCGCCGGATCGTGAAGTGGAGCGCGAGGAGGCGCTCGAACTCGGCGACCGTGTAGTCCGGGAACTGGTCGACCTTGTTCAGGAGGAGCTGCCTGGACATCGGGTCGCGCTTGTCGACGAACTCGACGACGAGGCTCTCCCCCACCTGCGCGAGCCACTCCACCACCTCGGCGAGGGGGAGGTTGGCGCCCAGCACGAGGTGGTGGAGGAGGGCGAGGGCCAGGACGAGGTCCGGCCTCCCCCGCTCCCAGATCGCGCGGCGCTCGCGCCCCCGCCAGCCGAGCCCCGGCGACGGGTCGGTCAGGTCGACGACGAGGGGCAGGATCCCCTTCCCGTCGCCCTGGCGCTCCTCGAGGTAGAGGCGCGACACGGCGGCCCGGTCCGAGTCCATCGCCACGACGCTCGCGCCCGCACCGGCGGCGAGGCGCGAGTACTCCCCGGTGTTGGCTCCCAGGTCCCAGACGAGGCGCGGGGCCAGCGAGCGGACGGCCTCGGTCACGACCTCGACCTTGGCGGCCCTCTCCTCCTCCAGGTACGAGTTCCCCTCCCGGTAGCCGACCCAGACGGACGGCTTCTTCCTCGGCGCCAGGCCCCGGACCACCTTCTCGATCCCCCGCAGGTTGTGGAGGATCAGCTCCTTGGCGAAGCCCGCGGAGGAGAGCTCGCGGGTGACGTTCCGGTCGGTCCCGACGAAGCGGGCCTCGGCCTTGGCGTGGAGGAAGACGTGCTTGAAGACCCCGGGCCGGAGGAGGTCGCGGGCGGTGAAGGCCCCCCAGCAGTCGACCGGGTCGACCCCTTCCAGGTGCCCGCGAAGGAGGTGGCCGACGGGGATCCCGCGGTACGCCTCGAGGAGGAGCGGGTTGAGGAACTGGCTCGTGAACTGCCGGTAGCCGACCCACGGCGAGCCCGGCCGGTACGGCTCGAGCGAGGGGACGTCGATCAGGATCGGCCGCGTCCCGAGGAACTGGAAGTTGTAGGGGGTGGCGTCCTTGAACGTCAGGTCGCGGGCCAGCGCGGCGGCGAGGAGGTCCAGCTGAAGGAGGGCCGCGTCCCGCAGCATCTCGAACGTCCACTCGTACGGGTACGAGACGAACGGGACCCGCTCGTGCTCCAGGACCGCCGCCCAGCCCTCCGCCAGGAGGCTCGCGGGCCACTCCGGCCGGTCGAGCTCCCGCGTCCTGACGACCGAGCCGCGCGCCTCGAGGTCGGCCCAGAGGCCGCTCTCGACGACGCGGTGGAAGGCCGCCGACGCCTCCGGCGACAGGCCGCGGAGGACCCTGCCGTCGAGGTGGTAGACGTGGCTGGAACGGTCCCGGAAGGAGCCGGGGTCGCGGAGGGCCCCCGGCGTCGGGCCGCTACTTGCCGCCACTCTCGGTCGTCGGTGGACGGGACGGCCGGCGGCTGAAGAACGCCCGGATGTGGCCCCAGAACATCTTCATCGCGATGGCCACGCCGGCGAGCCCGCCCAGGACGAGCTGGAGGAGGACGCTGGAAGCGTTCGGGTCGAGGTAGGCCTCCGCCGGAAGCGCGACCACCAGGGCCCAGAGGAGTACGGCCAGGATCGACGATCTCATCTCGTTTCAACCACCTTCGCGCGCGAGCTTCCGGGGGCTCCCGCCGGCCGGCCCGGCGGCAGCGGAGGTTAGCACCCGGGGGGGGCGGCACAAAGCCCGGCGCCCCCGGCTCGCCCCCCCGGCGCCCCCCGGGGCCCGGGCCGTTGCTTCTGCTAAGTTCCTCCCGTGGCAGTCCTTCTCGGCGTCCACCGCCTCTCGAAGGCCTTCGGGAGCCGCCCGCTCTTCTCGGGGATCTCGTTCGGGGTCGAGACCGGGGAACGGATCGGCCTGATCGGCCCGAACGGGGCCGGGAAGTCGACGCTCCTGAAGATCCTGGCGGGCCTCACGCCCCCGGACGAGGGGACGGTCTCCGTCTCGTCCGGGCTGACGGTCGGCCTCGTCGCCCAGGTGCCGGACTTCGCCGAGGGGGCGACCGTCCGCTCGACCGTCCTCGAGGCGGCGCGCTCCGAGAGGGACGACCACGAGTGGGAGGCCGAGGCCCGCGCCGACGAGGTGCTGGCCCGCCTCTCGCTGGCGGGCGGGGGCGTCTCGCCCGAGAAGCCGGTCGCCCTCCTCTCCGGCGGGCAGCGGAAGCGGGTTGCGCTCGCGCGCGAGCTGGTGAGGCGGCCCGACCTCCTCCTCCTCGACGAGCCGACCAACCACCTCGACGTCGAGAGCATCGCCTGGCTGGAGGAGCTGGTGGCCCGCGCCCCGTTCGCCACGGTCACCGTGACGCACGACCGGCTCTTCCTGCAGCGTGTCTCGACGCGGGTCCTGGAGCTCGACCGGCGGAACCCCGGGGGCCTCCTGTCGGTCTCGGGTGACTTCGCCGCCTGGGTCGCGGCCAAGGAGCAGCTCCTCTCGGCGATGGAGAGCCGCGAGGCCGCGCTGGCCAATACGCTCCGCCGCGAGACCGAGTGGCTGAGGAGGGGGCCGAAGGCCCGGACGACCAAGCAGCAAGCGAGGGCCCAGCGCGCCGAGGCCCTCGCCGAGGAGGTGGAGTCGCTGGCGGCCTCGAACCGCTCGCGGTCCGTGAGGCTCGACTTCGACGCGGCCGGGAGAAGCCCGAAGCGCCTCCTCGTGGCCGAGGGGATCGGGAAGTCGCACGGGGGCCGGCGGCTCTTCCGGGGGCTCGACCTGACGCTCGCGCCCGGGAGCCGCGTCGGGCTGATCGGCCCGAACGGCTGCGGCAAGTCGACGCTCCTCCGCGTCCTCGTCGGGAGCGAGCCGCCCGACGAGGGGACGGTCGCGCTCGCCGAGGGCACTCCGGTCGTCTTCTTCGAGCAGGGGCGCGAGTCGCTCGACCCGGAGGCGACGGTCCTCGGGACCGTCTGCCCCGAGGGGGACCACGTCGTCTACCGGGGGCGCTCGCTCCACGCGCGGAGCTACCTCGACCGGTTCCTCTTCGCGCAGGAGCAGATGGAGGTGAAGGTCGGGCGGCTCTCGGGCGGGGAGCAGAGCCGCCTCCTCCTCGCCCGGCTGATGCTCCGGCCCGCGGGCCTCCTCGTCCTCGACGAGCCGACGAACGACCTGGACCTCGCGACGCTCGACGTCCTCGAGGAGAGCCTCGCCGAGTTCCCCGGCGCCCTCCTCCTCGTCACGCACGACCGCGCCTTCCTGGACCGCGCGACGGACGTCCTCCTCGCCTTCGACCCCGACGGAGACGGGACCCTCACCCGCCTCTCGGGCCTCGACCAGTGGGAGAGCTGGCGGAGGGAGACGCGAGACCGGAGGACGCCCCCGCCGAAGGCCCCGGCCGCCGCCGCGGTACCGTCCCCTCCCCGCTCCCGCCGCCGGCTCGGGTACCTCGAGCAGCGCGAGCTCGACGGGATCGAGCCGAGGATCGAGGCGGCCGAGGCGGAGCTGGCGCGGCTCGAGGCCTCCCTCGAGGCGCCCGACGTCCTCAGCGACGGCCCCCGCCTCCTCGCGCTTTCCCGGGCGATCGAGGAGGCCCGCGCCGAGGTGGACCGCCTCTACGCCCGCTGGGCCGAGCTCTCGGGCTGAGGGGCGGCGTGGCGGAACCGCCTCAGTCCGCCGATGCCACCCGCGTCAGCTCGCCGAGGTTGACGAAGTAGTCGAAGAGGTCCCGGCCGCTCTCCGCCCGGAAGACGGCGTCGGAGACGAAGAGCTGCCATGGCTCCTCCCCGGCGGCGAGACGGGCGTTCACGATCCCCGGCTCGGTGACGTCGCTGACGGGGGCCTTCCCCTTCCCGGAGAGGAGGACCGTCCGGACCCGGCTCCGAGGGAGGCCCGCCGCCAGGAGCCGGGCCCCGGCGGGGGTCCGGTTCTCGACGTCGTACCGGTACCGGCCGGAGAGAAGCATGTGCATCTGGCCGCCGTAGGCCACGACGAGCTCGCCCGGGCGCTCGCGGAGGGCGTCGAGGACGAAGCCGCACATCGTGGCGTTCCGCGTGTCCCGGAGGAAGGCGCGGTTGAGGAAGATCCGGGAGGAGTCCTCGTCCATGGCGACGAGGCGGGAGACGCGCTCGCGGTTCTCGCGCGCCCAGACGACGAGCGGGCGGTACGGCAGGGCGTCCCCCTCGTTCCAGACGGCGTCCAGCTCGGCGGGCTCGCCGGAGTCGAGGTACCGGTCGAGGTGCCGCTGGGCCCGGGCCGGGAGCTCGAGGAGGAGCGAGACCCGGCGCTCGGGGAGGCGGTCGAGGAGGTCCGTGGCGAACCGGACCGTCTCGTTCTTGAAGTGCTCCTCCCCGAGGAGGAGGACGTCGACCCGGCGCACGTCCTCGACGAGGGCATCCAGGCCGACGCGGGACGCGCCGGCGAGCGCCCGGACCCGCGCCGCCTCCGCCGGCGTGAGGGAGACCTCGGGGACGACCCCTTCCCTCGGGGCCAGGAGCTGCCTCACGCCGAGGAGGACGCCCAGGAAGGCGACGAGGCCGGTACAGCAGTAGACGAGAACCTTCAATAATTTGAGTGCTTTCATCTTGAATCCCGCTCCTCGACCCGTTCGGGCGGGGCGTCGGGCTCCCGCGACAGGTCGGTCGAGCGCTTCGTACGGCCCCGTGCCGCGGCGGGTTTCAGGCCGGAGCCGCGGCTGGGGTAGATTCCCTCCGTCCCGTGACGAGAGCGCTCCCGACGGCCCCCCGCCCCGCGCGAGCGGGCGCCTTCCCCGCCACCTTACTGGCCGCTGCCCTGGCCGCCGGCTGTTCCGCCGCCCCGCCGAAGACCCCTCCGTCCCCGTCGAAGACGTCCCCTCCCGCCTGCGAGACCGGGACGCTCGGCCTCGAGGCCGGAACGCTCTCGCGACAGGCCCGCGAGCGGCGCGGCCTGCCGCCGGAGACACGGGGGGCCGTCGTCACCGAGGTCCTCCCGGGCGGGGCCGCGGAACGGGCCGGCCTCCTGCGGGGCGACGTCCTCCTGGCGGTCGGCGGGAAGGAGCTCGCCAACGACTGCGACCTCGTCCTCTCGGCCTGGGGGCTCCCCTGCCGGCCCGTCGGCGTCGTCCTCCTCCGGGCGGGCGCCCGGAGGGAGGTCGAGCTCGTCCCGGGGGACGAGGGAGAGCTCCTGGGTCGGCTCTGCGAAGAGGGGAACGCCACCGCCTGCTTCCGGAGGGCCTGGCTCGCCGCCGGGCGGGCGGCGGACGCGGGGGAGCGGGACCGCGCCCTGGCGGATCTCGAGGCCGCCTGCCGGATCGGCTCGGCGGAGGCGTGCTCGTACGCGGGGCACATCCTCCTCTCGAGCCGGGAGCGCTCGGCCGAGGCGATCCCGACCCTCACGCGCTCCTGCGACCTCGGGAGCGGCGCGGGGTGCGCGCACCTGGCCTACCTCCACGCCACCGGGACGCTCGTCCCGAGGGACGACGCCCGCGCCACGCGGCTCTACGACCGCTCCTGCGACCTGGGCGACGCCAAGGGCTGCTACAACGTCGGCCTGATGGCCGAGAAGGGGCGGGGGACGCGCCTCGACCTGGCCCGGGCCGCCGCCGCCTACGAGCAAGCCTGCGAAGGCGGGAGCGCGAGCGGGTGCACCAACCTCGGCTTCCTCGTCGAGCGCGGGCAAGGGGCCGCGAAAGACCCGGCCCGGGCCGCGGACCTCTACCGGCTCGGCTGCGAGGGGTCGGCCTGCCAGGGGACGAACCTCGTCGGCTGCGTCAACTTCGGCCGCGCCCTGCGCGACGGCAACGGCGTGGCGAAGGACCCCTCTCGCGCCGCCTCGGTCTTCCGCGCCGCCTGCGAGGCGGAGCCGGGCGCGGACGACGTCGACGGGGCCGCGCAGGAGCGGTGGCGGGCCTGCTCCCTCCTCGGCGCCCTCCACCTCTCGGGGACCGGCGTCCCGAAGGACGAGGCCGCGGGCCGCGAGCTCTCCGAGCGAGGCTGCGAGGGGGGCGACGCGTTCGGCTGCTTCAACGCGGCGGTGGTCTGGGCGAACGGGGCGGGCGGCCCGGCCGACCCGGCGCTCGCCGTCTCGTTCTACGAGGCCGCCTGCACGGCGGGCGACGGCGAGGGGTGCCACGAGGCGGGCCGGGCGTACGAGAAGGGCTCGGGCGTCCCGAAGGACGGCAAGAGGGCGGCGGAGCTCTTCCGGAAGGCGTGCGCGGCCGGCTTCGAGAAGTCCTGCGGGAAGAAGCCCCGCCGGTAGGGACCGCAGGGACGGCGTGGCGAGGGTCGTCGTCGTCGGTTCGATCGCGGTGGACGAGGTCGTCCGCCTCTCGCGGCCCCTCCGCGCGGGGGCGCACCTCGACGGGCGGCTCGTCGAGCGCCGGCCCGGGGGCGGGGCGACGAACACGGGGTGGCCGCTCGCCTCCGCCGGCCACCGCGTGACGCTCGTCTCCCCGGTCGGGAGCGACGCGGACGGGGAGTGGCTCGTCGCGACGCTCCGCTCGGGCGGGGTCGACACGTCGGCGATCGCGCGGGTGCCGGGGCCGAGCACGCGGTCGCTCGTCCTCCTCGACCCGGACGGGGAGCGGACGGTCGTGAACCTCCACCGGTGCGCCGAGCCGGGTCCGCCCGCGCGCCTCCGGACCCTCCCGGCCGACGTCCTCTACGTGAGGAGTCGCGAGCCGGACCTCGCTCCCCTCCTCGGCGAGCGGCTCCCCTCCGCGCTCGTCGTCGCGCACGTGCCGCCGGTCGAGGCGGGCTCGCGTCCCGCGCACGTCCTGGTGGCGTCCGCCTCGGACCTCTCCGGGACGGACCTCGCCTCCCCGTGGGAGACGGGCAGGCGGATCGCGGGCGAGGCGCTCCGGTGGGTCGTCGTGACGCGCGGGGCCGCGGGGGCCGAGGCGTTCGGGGAGGGTCGCCGCCTGAGCGCCGCGGCGCCTGCGGTCCCGGTCGTCGACAGCACGGGAGCCGGCGACGTCTTCGCGGCAGGCCTCGTCCACGCGCTGGCCCGGGGCGCCCCGATGGAGGAGGCCCTCGCGAAGGCCGTCGCGTGGGGGGCGGCCGCCGTGGCCGCTCCAGGGCTCCCCTCCCGCGAGGAGATCCTCCGCCTCGGCTGAGATGCCGCGAGAAGGAGTCAGCCCCTCCGCGCGATCAGGAGGTGTGCCGGGCCGGGGAGGCGGACGCGCTCGACGGAGGAGAAACCCGCCTCCTCGAGCCACGCCCGGTACTCCCCCTCCGACCAGCTCGCGCCGTCGCGGGTCCCGACGAGCATGTTGACCGAGAAGAGCGCGGCGCTCCTCGGGCCGGCCTTGTCCTCGTCGAGGAGGAAGTCCGAGACGACGAGGCGTCCCCCGGGGCCGAGCGCCGCGTGGCATCGGCGGAGGAGGTCGCGGTTCTCGTCGGGGCCGAGCATGTGGCAGATCGCCGAGAGGAGGACGAGGTCGTAGTCGTTCCCGAAGTCGTCCGCCCGGAGGTCGCCGGTCCGCGTCGTCACCCGCCCCGTGAGCCCCGCCGCGCGGACGTGCTCCTCGGTGATCGGGAGGACCGGCGGGAGGTCCAGGACCTCGGCCGCGAGGTCGGGGCTCGCCTCCACGAAGGCGATGGCGTAGGCGCCCGAACCGCCCCCCACGTCCAGCATCCGGCGCACCCCGTCCGTGCCGACGGCCCGGACGACGTGCGGTGCGCGCTCGGAGGCGCCCCGGTGCATGGCGGCGATGAACGGGCGCGTCCACCCATCGCCGCGCGAGGCCATCTCGCTCGCGTCGGCCGGCTTCCCCGTCCTCACCGATTCCGTCAGGTGGGACCAGCGCTCCCAGAGGCTCGACTGGTGGAGGAGGGCGGCCCGCGCGTCGTCGCGGCTCCCGGCCGTGAAGTACCGCCGCGTCACGGGGGTCGGCTCGAAACGGCCGTCGGCCTTCGCGAGGAGCCCCATCGAGGCGAGCGCGTTCAGGAGAGTCTCCGTCCCGCGCGCGTCGGCCCCGATCCGCGCGGCGACCTCGCCGGCGGTCGAGCCCTCGCTCGCGGCGGTGAAGACGTCCAGCTCGAGGGCCGTCAGGACGACCCGGCTCTCCTGGAAGCCGCGGACGAGCTGGTTCAGGTCGTCGGGGAGCGTCCCCGCCGCGTCGCGGGCCCGCTGCGCCGCGAGGAAGCGGTCGCGGTTCCCGCGGATCTCGGCCGCGACGAGGGCCGGGTCGGCGTTCATCAGGCGCGCGACGGGGCGCCCCTGCCGGAAGTGGCTCTCGACGATCTCCGGGACGTCCGGGGGCAGGACGCCCGAGTACCAGGTCCCCTCGGGGTAGACGACCACGTTCGGACCCCGCTCGCAGAGGCCGATCGACCCGCAGGCCGTCACCTGCACCTCGTCCGCGAGCCCCCGCGCGGCGACCTCGCGCCGGAGGGCCTCCAGCGTCCGGCCCGAGCCGCGCGCCGCGCACCCGGGGACCCCCTCCGGCTTCTGCTGGTCGCAGACGAAGACGTGGAGACGGAACGGCTGCATGGGGCCTCCTCGGCGGGCGGGCGCCCGCTCCGGTGGCATTCTCCGACGCCAGACCCTTCCCCGAGGAGCCGCCGGTGACACCAGTGTCCCGCGTCTCCCTGCCTCCCTGCGCCGCCGCGCTCCTGGCGCTCGCGGCGTGCGGGCCTGCCGTCCCGGGGGACGGCTCGATCCGGCTCCAGGTCTCGAACCCGGCGGGCGCCAGGCTCTCGCTCGTTGCGGCCGGCCGGGACCTCGACGACCTGAGACCGCTTCCCGACCCTGGGTCCGGCGCCGCGCTGCCCGCCGGGCGGTACTTCCTCGAGGCGAGGACCGCGCGGGCCCGCCTCTTCTACCCGATCCCGCTGGAGGGGTTCCGGGTGGGGCCGGACGCGGGGGGCACCTTCGCCGTCACCGTCCGGGAGAACGTCGCCGGGGCCCCGCCCCGCCTCGCCGAATCCGACCCGGGGTTCGTCTTCGTCCCCGCCGGCAGCGAGGCGCACTTCGTCTGGCAGGCCGCGTTCTTCCTCGCCGAGCTCGAGGTGACGAACGGGGAGTTCCGGCGTTTCCTGGACGCCCCCGACGGCTACGCGAGCCGCGAGAGCTGGACCGCCGAGGGGTGGGCCTGGCACGAGCAGGTCGCCTCGCGCGCGACCGCGCTTCTCCGGCCCCCCGACCCCGGGAACGGCCGGTTCGGCGAGGACGATCTGCCGGTGGCCCTGGTGAACTGGTACGAGGCGAACGCCTACGCGCGCTGGCTCACGCGCCGCTGGGGCGGCGGGAAGTGGCTCTTCCGGCTGCCGTGAAGACGGCCCGGGCCGGCGCCTCCGCCCTGGCGGAGGGGAGCCGGCCCGGGCGTGACGTCAGCGGTGGCGGCCGCCGCCGTGGGAGCCGCCCGAGCGGCCCGGGCCGCCGTGGGAGTGGCCGCCTCCGCCGGGGCGCCCACCGCCGTGGTGCGGCGAGTACCCGCCGCCCCGGTGGGGCCGGCCGTGGTAGCGCGGGAGCGGCGGGGGGGCGTACCGGTACCCGCGATGGGCGTACCCGCGGTACCCGTACCTCGGGTAGCCGTACCGGTAGCCGCAGTCGTAGCCGTAGCCGTACCCGCAGTCGTACCCGTAGCACCCGTCGTAGCCGTAGCCGCACGGCCCCGGTGACGTGGTGTACGGGAGCGGCGGGAGCGGGGGCAGCGGCGGGACGGCTCGCGGGAGCGGAGGGAGCGGCGGCAGCGGGAACGGGTAGCTGCGGCCCCGGCCGCCCGCGAGGGAAGGCGTGGCGATCGTGACGCTGGCGGCGACGAGCGCCGCGGCGAGGACGAGGCTCCTGCGGGTCGTGGTCATCGGCGGACCTCCTCTGGCGAGCGTCCGGACCCGGCGTCCGGTCTCGTCCCTTCCGATGAAAGGCGCGTGCCAGCCCGGGCGAGTCCTCGGAAGTGGTCTCCGTGAGCCGCGTCACGCCCCGCACGCTCCCGGGTCTCCGGGGAGGCCGGAGACGGGCGCGCGTCGCCTCAGCCGCCGTCGCGCTCCTCGAGATCGAGGCCGGAGTCGACCGCGAGGGCGAAGCGGCCCCGGCGCACCGGCACGAGCCTCACGCCGGCGTCCCGCTCCTCGAGCCGCTTCTTCAGGAGGATGAGCCGGCTCTCCAGGTTGTCGCGGTAGGCGGGGAGGCCGAGCGACGGGTCGAGGCGCAGCTCGCGGTTCGTGAACTCGCGCCGCCCCTCTCGACGATAGGCGGTCAGGAGCTTCCAGAGGATCTTCCCGGGGACGTTCCGCACGAGGTACTCGCCGTCCACGAGGACGCAGTCGTCGCCGCGGTAGAAGACGAAGCGGCGGACGGCCCGCGCGGCCCCCGGCTCGGCGTCGCCCCCCTTCGCCGCGGTCGGCGCCTCCTCGTCGGGCGACTCGGCGAACCGGTCGATCCCGATGGCGATCTGGTTGGCGAGGACCGAGAGGTAGTCCTCGTGCCACTCGGAGAAGGCGTGGGGGTCGCGGCTCTCGAAGGCCAGGACTCCGAGCAGGCGGTCCTCGACGAGGAGCGGGAGCGCCAGCTGAGCCTCCGCGTCCGGCAGCCCGGGGAGCGGCACCTCGGGCCTCACGGCCGAAGCCCCCGAGGCGGCCTGGACCCGCCCCCTCACGGCGCGCCCGTACCGGAGGAGCGAGTCGACGCCCGACAGCCGCAGCGGCGCGCGCCGCTCCGCCACGGTCCCGATCAGGCCGGCCCCCGGCGCCACCTCCGCCCCGACGCCGCTCTCGCCGTACCCGCGGCTGGCGATCGCCACGAGGGTGCCGCTCTCCTCTTGCAGGAGGAGGACCATCGAGTGGCGGAACCGGAAGAGCTCGTCGAGGGCGAGGAGGACGTCCGACAGGAGGGCGTCGAGGTCGCGCGCGCGGTTGACGCGCGAGGAGACCATCGAGAGGGCGCGCAGCTCGCCGAGCGGGCCGGGCGCCACCTCGGGCTCGTCCCGCTCCGCCGCGGGCGCGGCCGGCTCGAGGAACCCCTCCAGCCGCTCCACGGAGAGGACCTCGCAGACGTCGGCCGACCGGAGCCGGAAGACCCCGGCCATCCCGGTGTGCGAGGCGATCGCCTCGATCCGCGCGGCCATCGCGTCGAAGAGGGGCCCAGACGTCTCCGCCCGGACGAACCGGAGCGAGAGGCGGTTCGCCTCGAACGTCACCGGGTCGTGCAGCTCGACGGTGGCGTACGGGTTCTCGTCGAGGTTCCGGCGCGTCTTGTTGAAGAACTGGCACGAGATCGCCACGTGCAGAGGGTCGACGTAGTGGACCTGGCTGATGTACGTGACGTTCGGGGTCCCGTCGCGCGAGCAGGTGGCGATGGCGCACGGGACGATCCCGAGGAGGCTCCGGCGGAGGCTCTCGAGCGGGACGCTCATCGCGAAGCGGTCCTGGTCAAGGGGCGCCCGGCGTCGGGGCCCGGAGTCTGCTCGAAGACCTCGCCCGCCTCGACGACGACGGCGCGGCAGGGCCAGGTCGACCGTCGCCGCACGACGGGCGCGGGGAGGCCGACCGCCATGAGCTGGCGCCCGAAGGCCTCGCTCGCGGCCCGGACGGCCTCGCGGTCCGCCTCGGTCGCCGGGCGGACCTCGAGGCAGCGCCCCTTGACCTGGACGGTCCGGTGCGTGCCCGCCTCCTCGAGGACGACGGCGACGGAGCCGTTCTCCCCCAGGTTCGCGAAGGTCCGCGCCCCGCCCGCCTCGGGGACCCAGACGGTCAGACGGCCCGGGGACGGGCCGAGCGTCACGCCGGCGGTCAGGACGCACTCGGGCCGCAGCTCCGCGTCCCGCGTCCCGATCGCGACGACCGACAGGTCCTTCAGCAGCGCCGCGAGGTCCTTCCGCACGTTTTCCACGCAGCCCGAGATTACCGCACCGCCCCGCGCCGACGCCGGCGGGGCGCGAGGCCCCGATAGGGACTTCTTAGCGTTCCGTTAGGCACGTCTTAGCTGGCGCCCCCCGCCGCGGCGCCCCACCTTCTCCCCGTCCCGGACGCGAGCGCTCCGGGCGAACGAGAGAACGACGGGAGGACCTCCGATGAATCCGTACCGCGTCCAGGACGACGTCTTCGCCATCCCGCAGGAAGAGCCGGTCCCGGGCTACGGCGTCCTGCCGGTCCTGTCCTACCTCCTCCTCGGCCGCGAGCCGGTCCTCTTCGACACCGGCATGGCGCGGACGCGCGAGGAGTTCCTGCGGAAGCTCGAGCAGGTGGTCGACCCGGCCGACATCCGCTGGGTCGTCCTGTCCCACCCCGACGCCGACCACGCGGGGGCCCTCGCCCAGGTCCTGGAGCGCGCGCCCTGTGCCCGGCTCGTCCTGAACATGGTCTCGACGGGGAAGCTCTCGGGGTCGATGGCGCCGCCGATGCCGCGCGTGACGTGGATGAACGCGGGCGAGTCGCTCGCGCTCGCGGACCGGGTCCTCCACTTCCTGCCCGCGCCGATGTACGACTGCCCGTCGACGGTGACGGTCTTCGACTCGAAGAGCGGCGCTCTCCTCGCCTCGGACGCCTACGGGGCCTTCGTCCCGCAGGCCGCCGAGCGGTTCGCCGACCTGCCGGAGGCCGCCGTGCTCGACGGGATGTCGACCTTCTGCCGGGTCAACTCGCCGTGGCTCGCGGACGTGAGGCCCGACCGGTACGCCCGGGCCCTGCGCGCCCACGCCGCCCTCTCCCCCTCGTGGGTCCTCCCGGCGCACCTCCCGGCCGCGACGGGCCAGGAGTTCCGGAGGGTCCTCGCCCGCGCCGCGGGCCTCCCGCTCGAGGGGCGCGTGCCGCTGCCGGGCCAGGCGGCGCTCGACGCGGCGCTGGCCTCGGCCGCGCGCGCCGCCTGACCGGCCGTGACGAAGGCGAACGTCCCGGACGCGCTCCCCTTCGTCGACTCCCTCGTGACGCTCGAGATGAGCGGCGCCCTCGTCCGGGAGGTGCTGGAGCAGGGGTTCACGCTCGAGCGCTGCTGTCGGACACGCTCCTGTCGTGGTTCGGACGGCGCGGCACCGCCCGCGAGCCCGGGAAGGGGCGGCTGACGCCGGCGCGCTGACCGGTCGGCTCGCGGCCCGGCCCGGGATGGGCCCGCGTGACGCCGGATCGTCGGAAGGCATAGGATCCCCCCTCAGGAGGGTCTTTCCATGACCGAGAACACGGTTCACACGTCCGATCCGGCGGTGGAAGGGGTCGACCGCCGCGCCCTCGTCGAGAAGGCGGCCGCCCTCTTGACCCTGGCCGCCACCGGCCTCCCGCTCGCCGCGCTGGCCCAGGAGAAGAAGGACAAGTCCTCGTCGGCGCTCGGAGGCATCGTGAAGGGGGTCACGAGCGACCCGAAGGTGACGAACGCCCTCGTCAACGTCCTCAAGGACGCCCTCGTGACGAAGGACGTCAAGGGCTCGATCGCCAAGAACGCCGCCGGGGTCGTCTTCCCCCAGAAGGAGCAGGGCTTCCTCGACAGCCTCTCCGGCTCCGACCTGACCGGGATCGCGAAGTTCAAGGATGGTCTCGGCTCGCTCGACACGGGGACCGCCACGGCCGTCGTCAAGGGCGTCCTGGGGTTCTGAGGCCCGCCCCTCCGGGCGGCTCCGGCCGACGACCGGCCGGCGCGGAGGCGGTCCCGTCCGCGGGTCACGCCTCCGCGTCGCGGGCGGCGAAGGCCAGGTCGAGGAGCTTGTTCTCGAGGACCTGGGGCGCCGGGTCCGCCTCCAGGCGGAGGAAGTGGGCTGCGGACGCCAGGAGCGCCCCCTGCGGGACGAGGCCGACGATCTCCGAGCCGACGACCGGCACGCCGTACCGCTCCGCCTCGGACCGGACCGTCTCGAAGACGCGGTGGAGCGGCGTCTTCTCGAAGTTCGTCATGTTGATCGAGACCTGGACGATGCCCCGCGCCTCCAGCTTCACCCCCATCGCCTTGACGAAGCGGTAGCCGCCGGAGATGTGGCGGATCGACTTGGCGATCCGGTCCGCCACCGACAGGTCGGCCGTCCCGAGATTGACGTTGTAGGCCACCAGCGGCGCCCGCGCCCCGACGACCGTCGCCCCGCCGCTCTCGTGCGGGGCCGAGGGGCCGAAGTCCGGTTTCCAGGCCGGGTCCTGCAGCTTCTTTCCGAGCCCCTCGAACTCCCCCTGGCGGATCGTGGCGAGGTTCCGCCGGGCCTCGGAGGCGGCGGCGTCCTCGTAGAGGAAGACGGGGAGCGCGTACCGCTCCGCCAGGGCCGAGCCGAGCTCCCTGGCCAGGGCCACGCAGTCGGCCGAGGTCGCGCCGCGGATCGGGACGAACGGGACGACGTCCACGGCCCCCACCCGCGGGTGCGCGCCCTGGTGCTCCCGGAGGTCGATCCTCGAGAGGGCCTCCCCCACCATGGCGGTCATCGCCGTCACCAGCGAGGGCCCGTCGCCGAGGAAGGTGAAGACCGAGCGGTTGTGGTCCCGGTCCGACTGGCTGTCGAGGAGCAGGACGCCCTTGGCGGCCGAGAGCGCGGCGCCGCGGACGGCCGCCACGACGTCGTCGCGCCTCCCCTCGCTGATGTTCGGGATGCACTCGATGAGGCTCTTCATGGCGTTCTCCGGGCGAAGATCCTAACCCGCCCCCGGATCGTGCGCTTGACCCCGCGAAACCGTGCTTGTTACGCTGCCACCGAGAGGTTCTGTCGATGCCGGATCCCGCCGAGTATCCGGGTAGCCCTTCTCTCTCCGTAGAGGCCCGCGCCAAGGTTCAGCAGACGTTCCGCCACACCCTCGAGCTGGCCCGCGGGGGACGGAACGAGGAGGCCCTGCTCGGCTGCGACTTCATCCTCAAGATGGACTCGCGGTTCGTGCCCGCCCGCAGGCTCCTGGAGGCCCTCCGGGGGGTCGCCTCCGGGACGGTCGTCGACCTGTCGGCGTTCGAGGAAGCACCAGCTCCCGTGGTTCCCGCTCCGGCTCCAGCCGCGGCCCCTGCTCCGGCGGCGGCCGCGGCGGCTCCCGTCCGACCGCCGGAGCCGCCCCCGACGCCCCCGCGCGGCATCCCGGCCCCCCCGGTCGCGCCGCCCGCGGCTGCGCCGGCCCCCCCGGCGTCCCCTCCGGGCTTCGCGGAGGCGCCGCAGGGGCCCGGCACCGCGTCGGCCTTCTCCAGCCTCGGATTCGACGAGTTCGCCTCCGTCGACCCGTTCGCGACGCCCGCTGCCGCCCCCCCTGCCCCTCCGGTACCGCAGCCCGCGCCCGCCGGTCCCGCCCCGTTCGCGGCGGCAGCCCCGCTCCCCGGCCCGGCAGCCTTTCCGTCCGACCCGTTCGCCGCGGCCCCCGCTCTGCCGCCGAACCCCTTCGCGGCCCCGGAGGCGGTCCCCTCCTTCCCGGCCCCGACCGGCGACCTCGGCTTCGGATCGCCGACCCTGCCGGACGCGTTCGCCGCGCCGGCCCCGCCGGACCTCGGCTTCGCGGCCCCGGCCGAGTTCGCGCCGGCCTTCCCGCCGGCCGAGCCCCCGGCCGCCGCCCCGTTCACGCCTCCCGTCGCGGCTGCCGCCCCGGCGCCCGCGGCGCCGTCCGGCCCCACGCCGGCGGACCCGCGGATCACCCAGTTCCTCCGCCAGGGGGACGACGCCATGAGCCGGGGCCAGATCCAGGAGGCGATCGACCTCTGGAGCCGGGTCTTCCTGATCGACCTCTCCAACGAGGAGGCTTCCCGCCGCATCGACGCCGCCCGCGAGAAGCAGTCGCAGACCTCCCAGGCCATCGACGCCCTCCTCTCGGAGGGGATCCAGCTCTTCGACTCCGGGGACCTGGACTCGGCGAGGGCCAAGTTCCTCGACGTCCTGGCGCTCTCGGAGACCGACGGTACCGCGCGGCACTACCTGAACCAGATCGACGCCTCGATCTCGGCCCGGGCGGCCGCCGCGGCGCCGGCGGCGGCCCCGATGCCGGCGGCCCCGGCGTACGAGGAGTACGCGGTCCCGAGCGCCCGCCCCGTCGACCTCGGCGAGTCGGAGTACGCCTACGAGCCGCACGTGCCGGCGGAAGCCCCGCGGGTCGAGGAGGAGGAGGAGGTCCCCGGCGCAGCCCCCGTCCGCAAGGGGGGCCTCGACGCGCGCGTCCTGATCGGCGTCGGCTTCGTCGCCCTTCTGGGGATCGGTTTCGGAGCGTACAAGCTGCTCCAGCCGAAGCCGTCCGCCCCTCCCCCTGCCGCCGCCGCGCCCGCGCCCGTCCGGCCGGCCCCGGCCGGCGAGGACCCGATCGCCAAGGCCCAGGGACTCTTCGACCAGGGGAAGGTGGACGAGGCGCTCCAGCTGCTCGTCTCGGTCCCGGACGCCGACCCCCGCCACGCCGAGGTGCTGGCGATGATCGACCGGATCAAGTCGTCCGCGATCCCGACGCCGCCGGCCGCGGCGCCCTCGGACGCCACGCTCGACGAGATGCGCGTGACCGGGCTCGCGGCGGTGGCGGCCAGCCGGTACATCGACGCCGTGAAGACGCTCGACCCGGTCGTGAAGGCCCGCCCCGAGGACACCGAGGCGGCCCAGGGCCTCGCCAAGGCCCGCGAGGAGCTGGCGGCCCTCTCCGCGGCGATCCGCGCGTACAACGAGCAGGACTACGGCAGCTCGATCAAGCTGCTCTGGGACCTGAGGAAGCGGGACATGAAGAACCAGGACGTGGAGGAGTTCCTCTTCAAGTCCTACTTCAACGAGGGGATCCAGTCCCTCCAGGCCGGGAACTTCAAGGGCGCGACGACGTCCTTCCAGGAGGCCTCGCAGCTCAGGCCCCAGGACGCGGAGGCCAAGCGCCACGCCGCGTTCGCCAGGAAGTACTCGGGCGGGACGACGGACCTCCTCTCCCGCGTCTACGTCAAGAACCTCCAGATGCGTCCCTGAGGCCGTCCCGGATGCCCGAGCCGCCGCGAGACCCCCTGGCCGAGCACCCCCTTTCGCCGGCGCAGCCTCCGAAGGGGGCGAAGCGCCCGCAGACGCTGGACCTCTTCGAGGGGCTCCACGGCGAGCCGGGCCGGGAGCCCGCGCCGCTCGAGGCGAAGGCCCCGGCTCCGGTCGCGGACGAGGTCGACGAGCCGGGAGAGGAGATCCCGGACGCCGAGGGGGTGGCCTTCGCGCGCCGGGTCGCCGCCGGGCTGGCCGACCTCCTGATCCTGGCGCTCGTGGGCGCGGTCGAGCTGGCGGCGGGCGCGGTCCTGCTCGACCTGAGGTTCCCCCCCGAGGCCCTCCTCGGCCTCGGGGCGTTCCTCCTCCTGGCGGCCCTGGTCCTCCTCGTCCTGATCCCCTTCGTCTGGGGGACGACCCCGGGGATGGCCCTCTCCGACCTGCGCGTCGTCTCGGCCGCAGACGGCGGGTCGCCCACCCTCTCGGCGGCCTTCCTCCGATTCCTCGGCTTCCTCCTGACGGGCGCCCTGGCCGGCGTCCCGCTCCTGGTGGCGGCCTTCGACCGCGAGGGGCGCTCGCTCTCCGACCTGATGTCGGGGACGCTCCTCGTGGCGGCGACCCCCGCCGCGGCGCCGGAGACCGGGGCGGCCTGACGCGTGCGGATCGCCCTCGGCCAGGTCGACACGACCGTCGGGGACTTCGAAGGCAACGTCGCCAGGATCGAGGCCTGCCTGGACCGGGCCGAGGCGCTCGACGCCGACCTCCTCGTCGTCCCCGAGCTGGCCGTCTGCGGCTACCCCCCGCGGGACCTCCTGGAGCGTCCGGATTTCCTGGCGCGCTGCCGGGAGGCGGTCGACGCCCTGGCGCGCCGCCGCTCCCGGACGGCCCTCCTCGTCGGCGCGCCGATCCCCAACCCGAGGAGGACCGGGAAGCCGCTCTTCAACGCCGGCCTCCTCCTCCGGCGGGGGCGCGTGGCCGCGATCGCCAGGAAGGGCCTCCTCCCGACGTACGACGTCTTCGACGAGGGGCGCTGGTTCGAGGCCGGGAGCTCGCCCGCGCTCGTCCCGATGGCCGGCGAGCGCGTCGGCCTGACGATCTGCGAGGACCTCTGGAACGACAAGGACTTCTGGAAGGCCCGCCGCCTCTACCGTGAGGACCCGGGCGAGGCGCTCCTGGCGCGCGGGGCGTCGGTCCTCGTGAACCTCTCGGCCTCGCCGTTCTCCGAGGGGAAGCTCCGGCTGAGGACGCGGATGCTCTCGCGCCTGGCCCGCGACGGGGGCGTCCCGGTCGTCTACGTCAACCTCGTCGGCGGCAACGACGAGCTGGTCTTCGACGGCGGCTCCATGGTCCTCGACGCCTCGGGGAAGGTGCGGGCGCGGGCCGCCCTCTTCGCCGAGGACATCCTCGTCGTGGACCTCGTCCGGGAGCCTGGGGGGGACGCCGCTGTGGAGGTCGTCTGGCGGGAGCGCGAGGAGAGGCCGGGCGACGACGAGCCGCTCGAGGCGCTCTACCGCGCGCTCGTCCTCGGGATCCGGGACTACGCGGCGAAGTGCGGGTTCGAGACCGCCGTCCTCGGCCTGTCGGGGGGGATCGACTCGGCCCTCGTCGCGGCCCTGGCCGTGGAGGCCCTCGGCGGCTCCGCCGTGCGCGGCGTGGCGCTGCCGTCGCGCTACTCCTCCGAGGGGTCGCTCGCCGACGCGCGGTCCCTGGCGGCGAACCTCGGGATCCGGCTGGACGTCGTGCCGATCGAGCCGCTCTTCGAGACCGCCCGGAAGACGCTCGCGCCCCTCTTCGCGGGGCTCCCGGAGGACGTGGCCGAGGAGAACGTCCAGTCCCGTCTCCGCGGCCTCGTGCTGATGGCCGTCTCGAACAAGCTCGGCCCGCTCGTCCTGACGACGGGGAACAAGAGCGAGCTGGCGGTCGGGTACTGCACCCTCTACGGCGACATGTGCGGCGGCCTGGCGCCGATCTCCGACCTGCCGAAGACGCGGGTCTACGCCCTGGCGCGCCACGTCAACGCCCGGGCCGGGCGAGCCGTCATCCCCGAGGCGACGTTGACGAAGGCCCCGTCCGCCGAGCTCCGCCCGGACCAGACCGACCAGGACTCCCTCCCCCCCTACCCGGTCCTGGACGCCGTCCTCGAGGCGCTCGTCGAGAGGAACCTGCCGGCCCGGGCCGCCGCGAGGGCCTCGGGAGCTCCGGAGCCCCTCGTGAGGGACGTGGCCCGGATGCTCGACCGGGCCGAGTACAAGAGGCAGCAGGCCGCGCCGGGGCTGAAGGTCTCGTCCAAGGCGTTCGGGAGCGGCCGGCGGATCCCGATCGCGAAGAAGTCGACCGCGTGAAGGTCGTCTCGACTCTCGACCGCCCGAGGTACCCGTGGAAGGAGATCCCGGGCTCCTCCCACCAGCTGCTCCTGGCGAGGATGCTGTCGCTGCCCGAGGGGATCGCGGTGCTCGACCTCGGATTCGGGGCCGGGCTCCTGGCGCGGCGGATCCGGGGTCGATGCCGCTACCTGGCGGGGATCGAGCTGGACCCGGAGGCCGCGCGCGAGGGGGCCGCCTACTTCGACGACCCCGTCGTCGGGGACCTCCTCTCCGGGCTCGGCGGCCCGTGGCGCTTCCCCTTCGACGTCGTCGTCGCCGGGGACATCCTCGAGCACCTCCCGCAGCCCGAGCAGGCCCTGGAGCAGATCCGGGGCCTCCTCGTCCCCGGAGGGCTCCTCCTCGCCTCGCTCCCGAACGCGGCGAACGTCACGGTCCGCCTCGCCCTCCTCGCCGGGCAGTTCCCGTACGCGGACCGGGGGATCCTGGACCGGACGCACTTGCGCTTCTACACGCGCCGCTCGGGCCGCGAGCTCCTCGAGCGATCGGGCTTCGCGGTGCGCCGCGTCGAGGCGACCGCCATGCCCGTGGAGCTGGCCCTACCGGCGCTCGGGCGGCCTCCGTTCGCGGGGGCGGTCCGCGCCAGCGCCGCTCTCCTCTCGCGCCTGAAGCCCACGCTCTTCGGCTACCAGTTCGTCTACGAGGCGGTCCCCGCGTGACAGAGAACGGCTCCTCCGAGGTCGACCTCTCGATCGTCGTCCCGGCGTTCAACGAGGAGCAGCGCCTCCCCGCCTCGCTCTCGCGGATCGCGGCGTGGCTCGCCGCGCGGACGCCGCCGCTCTCGGCCGAGGTCCTCGTCGTGGACGACGGGTCGGCCGACGGCACCGCGCGCGTGGCCCAGGACTCGGCGACGCCCGCCTTCCCCCTCCGCGTGGTCCGCCACGACGCCAACCGCGGGAAGGGGGCCGCGGTCAGGACCGGCGTCCTCGCCTCGCGGGGGCGCTGGGTGCTCGTCACCGACGCGGACCTCTCGACCCCGATCGAGGAGGTGGAGAAGCTCCTCGCCGCGGGGACGCCCGTGGCGATCGGCTCGCGCGCCGTCGACCCGGCGCTCGTCAAGGAGAAGCAGCCGCTCTACCGCGTCCTGATGGGGAAGCTCTTCAACCTCCTCGTCAGGGTCCTCTGCGTCGGGGGGATCCGGGACACGCAGTGCGGCTTCAAGCTCTTCTCCCGCGAGGCCGGGCGCGAGGTCTTCTCGCGCTCGCGCGTCGACCGATTCGCCTGGGACGTGGAGGCGCTCCTCCTCTCGCGCCGCCTCGGCTACCGCATCGCCGAGGTCCCCGTCCTCTGGTTCCACGTCGAGGACTCGCGCGTCTCCCTCGGAGGCGGCGCCCAGGCCTACCTCGACCTCTTCCGCATCCGCCGCACCGTCGCCCGCACCCTCCGCGAGTCCCCCCCGCCCCCGCGCGGGTAGAGGCGCGCCCCTGGAAACGTCGCGGGCCCGCGCCAGCGGGCCCGCCTGACCCTTCGGAACGCTGGGGGGAGGGCAGGACCCGGGTTCCCGAGAAAGGAGCAGGCCCGCGAATGCGGACCCGCCTTCCCTGCGCGGAGGGGTTCGGGGAACCCGGCAGGACCCGGGTTCCCCGAGAAAACTAGTCAGTAGAGCGGGAACGCCGCCGCCAGCTCCTTCACGTTCCCGTGCACCCGCGCGATCGCCGCCTCGTCCTCCGGAGCGGCCAGCACCTCGGCGATCCAAGAGGCGATCGTCCGCATCTCGGCGGTCCCCATCCCGCGCGTCGTCACGGCGGGCGTGCCGATCCGGAGCCCGGAGGTGACGAGCGGCGGGTTCGGGTCGAACGGGATCGCGTTCTTGTTCACCGTGATCCCGGCCCGATCCAGCGCCTTCTCCGCCACCTTGCCGGTCAGCTTCTTGGGGCCGAGGTCGACGAGGAAGAGGTGGTTGTCCGTCCCGCCGGAGACGATCCGGAACCCCTGCCCCGCCATCGCCTCGGCGAAGACGCGAGCGTTCTCGACGACGGCCTTCTGGTAGGTGACGAACTCGGGCGAGAGCGCCTCCTTCAGCGAGACCGCCTTGGCGGCGATGACGTGCTCGAGCGGCCCGCCCTGGATGCCGGGGAAGACGGCCTTGTCGAGCTCCTTGGCCCACTCCGGGACGCAGAGGACGAGGCCGCCCCGCGGGCCGCGGAGCGTCTTGTGCGTCGTCGAGGTGACGAAGTGCGCGTGCCCGACCGGCGAGGGGTGGAGCCCGGTGGCGACGAGGCCGGCGATGTGGGCCATGTCGACCATCAGCAGGGCGCCGACCGAGTCGGCCACCTTCCGGAACCGCGGGAAGTCGAGCACCCTCGGGTAGGCCGAGGCGCCCGCGATGATCAGCTTCGGCTTCTCGGCCTCGGCGGTCCGCGCCAGCTCGTCGTAGTCGATCGTCTCGGTCTCGCGGGTGACGCCGTAGGAGACGACGCGGTACTGCTTGCCCGAGATGGAGAGCGGGTGGCCGTGCGTGAGGTGGCCGCCGTGGGCCAGCGACATCCCGAGGATCGTGTCCCCCGGCTTGAGGCACGCCAGGTAGACGGCGGTGTTGGCCTGCGAGCCGGAGTGGGCCTGGACGTTGGCGTGGACCGCGTCGGGGTTCTCCGGCGAGAAGAGCCGCTTGGCCCGCTCGATGGCGAGCGACTCGACGCGGTCGACGTTCTCGCACCCGCCGTAGTACCGGCGGCCCGGGTAGCCCTCGGCGTACTTGTTGGTCAGGACGGAGCCCATCGCCTCGAGCACGGCCCGGGAGGCGAAGTTCTCCGAGGCGATCAGCTCCAGCCCCTCGCGCTGCCGGTTCAGCTCGGCGTCGATCGCCTGGGCGACCTCGGGGTCGACGGCGAGGAGGCGGCGCTCGAGGAGGGCGGGCGGGGTCGTGGTCACGCTCATGGTCGGTCCTCCGGAGGCGGATTCTGAGCGCCCCGGCCGGGTTGGGCAAACGCGCCGGGACCCCGGGCGGCGGGTCCGCCGGCCCCGGCTACCGGGCCGGGCCCCGGGTCAGCTTCTCGACGCGGGCGGCGTGGCGCCCCCCGGCGAAGCCGGTCGCCAGGAACGCGTCGACGATCGCCTCGGCCAGCGGGAACGCCGTGATCCTCGCCCCCAGCGCGACCACGTTGGCGTCGTTGTGCTCGCGCATCAGGCGCGTCTCGAACAGGTCTCGTGCCACCCCCGCGCGGGCGCCCGGGACCCGGTTGACGGCCATGGCGATCCCGATCCCCGTCCCGCAGACGGCGACGCCCCGCTCCGCCCTCCCCGACGCGACGGCCTCGCCGACCGCGTACCCGAAGTCGGGGTAGTCGACGGATTCGGTCGAGCCCGTCCCGAGGTCGATCACGTCGTGTCCGGTCGCCTGCAGGTACCCCTTCAGGCGCTCCTTCAGCTCGAAGCCCGCGTGGTCCGACCCCAGCGCGATCCGCATCCGCGCATCTTAGCCCCGGCCGTCGGCGGGGCGCGCCGCCGTCAGCCCGGCGTGCCGGGGCGCGACCGCGGGTAGGGCGAGTAGAGGGCGTCGTAGACGGAGACGGCGTAGCTGTCCGTCATCCCCGCGATGTGGTCGGCGATGCACCGGAGGAAGAGCGGCCTGTCGCGGTAGGAGGCCGACACCTCGGCCTCCACCCGCTTCAGCGGGACGTCGCGCAGGAACGGGACCCCGGAGAGGTCCCGGTACCGGAGGAGGACGTCGTCCGGCAGGAGGCGGGGGTTGCGGTGGAAGGCGCCGAAGAGCGTCGTGACGATGTGCTGCGCCCGCCCGTCGTGCTGCGCCACGGCGTGGCTGTGGATGACGTGCTGGTAGATGAACTCCTTCAGCTCGCGGAAGAGGCGCTCGCCGCCGGAGGAGGGGGCGACGAGGGAGCCGGGGAGCTTCCGCCGCTGGGCGTAGAACTCGTCCGGCGTCGTCACCCGCCGGGCCGTCAGCCACCGCTCGATCGCGGCGCGCGAGGCCGTGATCACGTCCGTGACGAGGAGGTGGATGATCCCGCGGACCAGGAGCGAGCGGCGGGCGTCGGCGTCGCGCGCGGCGGTCCAGGCCTCGCCCAGGCTCTCGACGACGAGCCGCGAGATCGGGAGCGCCACGACCTTCCCCTCCTCCACGAGGCGCATCCCGTCCTCGAGGTCGTGGGCCTGCTGGGCGATCTCGTCGGCCCAGCCCACCGCCTGCCCCTCGAGGTGGCACCCGGACGAGAGGTTCAGCCCCTCGGGGTCGACGTTCGGGAAGGGGAAGTCGCGCCGCCAGGCCGTGTGCTTGAGGATCCCCTCGCGCGTGTCGTTCGTCAGGTTCAGGCCGGGGTGCTCGTACCGCTTCTCGAGGAGGTCGACGACGCGGACCGACTGGTAGTTGTGCTTGAAGGCGCCGACCGCCTGCGCGACGGCCTTCGGGACCGGGACCGCGGCGTCCTCCCCCGAGAGGATCCGGTTCAGCGCCTTCTCGCCGGAGTGGCCGAACGGCGTGTGCCCCACGTCGTGCCCGAGGGCGCACGCCTCCGTCAGGTCCTCGTTCAGGCCGAGCGCCCGGGCGATCGTCCGGGCCAGCTGAGTCGCCTCCAGCGTGTGCGTCAGGCGCGTCCGGTAGTGGTCCCCCTCGAACGGGATGAAGACCTGCGTCTTGTGCTTCAGGCGCCGGAAGGCCTTCGAGTGGACGACCCGGTCCCGGTCGCGCTGGTAGGCGGTCCGGTAGTCGAAGCTCTTCCCCTCCGTGGCGAGCGGGCGCTGGCGGCGCGCGCGGGAGGAGCGGGAGGCGTAGACGGGGAGACGGGCCTCCTCGGCCTCCTCGAGGTCCCGGCGCGTGAAGGCGACGACGGGCGGGGGCTTCTTCGGGACGGGCATCTCGGGCTCGGGAAGAGCTTACGCCCGGGCGAGCCTCAGCACCTCGCCGACGAGGTAGAGCGAGCCGGCCACGAGGACGAGCCCCTCCCCGTCCCGGTCGAGCCGGTCGAGGGCGGAGGCGACGTCGGGGCACGCCTCGGACACGGGCCGCCCCAGCAGCCGCGCCAGCGCGTCTCCGCGGACGGCCCGGGGCGAAGGCGGCGGAGCGAGGGCGATGCACCGGGCCCGCGCGCCGAGAGGGGCGAAGGTCCCCGTCACGTCCTTGTCGCCGAGCGCCCCGAAGAGGAGGTCGACGCGCCCCGAGAGGCCCTCGGCGTCGAGGTGAGCGGCCAGGGCGCGCGCCCCGTCCGGGTTGTGAGCGCCGTCGAGGAGGAGGGGCCGTCTCCCCGGCCTCGCCAGCCGCTGGAGCCGGCCCGGCCACCTCACCGACGCGATCCCGTCCCGGATCGCTCCGTCCCCCAGGGGGGCCATCGCCGAGGCGGCCGCGATCGCCAGCGCGAGGTTCGTCCTCTGGTGCTCCCCCCGGAGCGCGCTCCCCGCCAGGAGGTCCGCCGGCGCCGGCGGCACCGTCAGGAGACGCGCGCCCACCCTCGCCGCCTCCTCGGCGAGGACCGCGAGGGCCTCGCCCGTGGCGGCCGTCAGGGCGGGCCGGCCCGGCCGGAAGACCCCGGCCTTCTCTCGCGCGACGTCGGCGAGCGTGGGCCCCAGGACGTCGAGGTGGTCGAGGCCGACGTTCGTCACGGCCGAGACCTCGGGCGAGAGGACGTTCGTGGCGTCCAGGCGCCCCCCGATCCCGACCTCGACGACCGCCACCGTGACGCCCCGGCGCCGGAACAGCTCGAAGGCGGCGACCGTGAGGGCCTCGAAGTAGGTCGGCGCGAGCGCCCCGGCGCCGGAGACCGCCGCCACGAGGGCCAGCGCGTCGGAGAGCTCGCGCCGGGGAACGTCCCGCTCGCCGACGCGGACCCGCTCGGTCACCTCGACGAGGTGGGGGGAGGTGTAGAGCCCAGCCCGGACGCCGGCCGCGGCGAGGATCGACGAGGCGAAGGCCGCGGTCGAGCCCTTCCCGTTCGTCCCGGCGACCAGGACGGAGCGGAACGAGCCCTGCGGGTCGCCGAGCCCGGCGAGGAGCGCCCGCGTGCGGGAGAGCCCGGGCCGGATCCGCTGCGGCCCGAGCGCCTCGAGCCAGTCGAGGCCCGTCTCCTCAGGAGCCAAGGAGGCGGAGGACGTTGGCGATCGTCGCCTTCATCGCCGAGCGCGGGACGACCAGGTCGACGAACCCCTTCTCGAGGAGGAACTCGGAGCGCTGGAACCCCTCGGGGAGGGTCTGGCGGATCGTCTGCTCGATGACGCGGGGCCCCGCGAAGCCGATCAGGGCCTTCGGCTCGGCCAGCGTGACGTCCCCCTGCATCGCGAACGACGCGGTGACGCCGCCCGTCGTCGGGTCCGTCAGGACGACGACGTAGGGGATGCGGGCCGCGCCGAGGCGCGAGAGCGCCGCGGAGACCTTCGCCATCTGCATCAGCGAGAGGATCCCCTCCTGCATCCGCGCCCCGCCGGAGGCCGTCACCACGACGAGGCCGAGCCGGTCTCGGACGCAGAGCTCCGCGCAGCGGGCCAGCACCTCGCCGACGACGGAGCCCATCGAGCCCCCCATGAAGGCGTAGTCCAGGACGGCCAGGACGGCCGGGACGCCGTCGACCGTGCCGCGCGCGGCCACGACGGCGTCCGGGCGGCCCGTCTTGGACTCGTACTCCTTCAGGCGGTCCCGGTACCTCTTGGAGTCCCGGAACTTGAGGGGGTCCGAGGGCCGCACGTCGCCGAAGAGGAGCTCCGGCTCGTCCTGGTCGAGGAGGAGGCGGAGCCGCTCCTCCACCGGCAGGCGGAAGTGGAACCCGCACTTCGGGCAGACCCGCTGGTTCTTCTCGACTTCCTTGACGTAGAGGGTCTCCCGGCACCCCTCGCACTTCAGGAAGAGCCCCTCCCCCAGCGACACGGACGTGCGGGGGTCCCGCGGGGCGCGGGGAGACCTGTCCTTCTTGAACCACATGGCCGGGCGCCGAGTCTACCCCGCCGCCGGACGGGCCAGCGACACGAGGGGCCTCCCGTCGGGCCCTTCGGTCACGCAGGCGCTCACGCCGAACAGGCTCGACAGGAGCGGGCCGGTCAGCGTCCCGGCGACCGGTCCGGCCGCCAGGACCGTCCCGTCCCGGAGCAGGACCGCCTCGTCGGCGGCCGCCGCGGCCACGTCGAGCTCGTGCGTGGAGAGGACCACGAGGCCGCCCGCCTCCGCCCGCCTGCGCGCCACCTCGACGACGAGGAACCGGTGCCGCGGGTCGAGGTTGGCGGTCGGCTCGTCGAGGAGGAGGACCTCGGGCTCGCCCGCCAGGACGCGGGCCAGGTAGACGCGCTGCCTCTCGCCGCCGCTCATCTCCCGGACGTCGCGCGAGGAGAGCGGCGTCGCGTCGGTCTCCGCCAGCGCCGCCAGGGCGGCACGCCGGTCCGCCTCGGCCGGGGCGCCCAGGCGGCCGAGGCGCGGCGTCCTCCCGAGCAGGGCCAGCTCCACCGCCGTCGCGGGGAAGAAGGGCTCGAACGCCTGCTGCAGGTACCCGATCCTCCGCGCCGCCTCGTCCCGCCGCCACCGCGCGAGCGGGGTGCCGTCGAGCAGCAGCTCCCCGGCGCGCGGCGGCAGGAGGCCGGCGAGGACCTTCAGGAGCGTCGTCTTCCCCGACCCGTTCTCGCCCAGGAGCGCGACGACCCTCCCGCGGGCGAGGTCGAGGTCGACGCCGCGGAGGACGTCCCGCGCGCCGTATCCCGCCGCCACCCCGCGCAGCCGGTACCGGACCCGCTCCGTCACGAGCGCCGCCTCAGCAGGACGAGGAAGGCCGGGGCGCCCACGAGGGCCGTCACGGCGCCGACCGCGATCTCGTTCGGGGGGAAGAGCGACCGCGCCAGGACGTCCGCCGCGCCGAGGAGCGCCGCGCCGGCCAGGAACGAGAGGACGAGGACGTGGCGGTGGCCGCGCGCGAAGAGGCGGACGCCGTGCGGGACGAGCAGCCCGACGAAGCCGATGATGCCGGCGTGCGCGACGGCCGCCGCCGCCAGGAGCGAGGCGGCGACGTAGACCGCCCGCTTCGTCCGCTCCAGCCCGACGCCGAGCGTGAAGGCCGTCTCCTCCCCCAGCGTGAAGGCGTCGAGCGCGCGGGACAGCGAGAGGAGGACGAGAGCCCCCGCGAGCGTGTAGACCGAGAGCGAGACGACGGAGGCGGGCGTGGCGCCGGCGAGCGAGCCGAGCATCCAGAAGACGAAGCCGCGCGTCCGGGCCGGGTCTCCCAGCGAGAGGAGGAAGAGGAGGACGGCCGAGGCGAGCGCGTTCACGACGACACCCGAGAGGAGCAGCCGGCCCCGGTCCAGCCGGCCGCCGACGGAGGCGCCCGCGCCGACCACCGCGACGGCGACGAGCGCCCCCGCGAGCGCCGCGGCCGGCAGGAGGAGCGGGCCGTCCACGCCCAGGAGGGTGGCCACGAGAGTGCCGCACGCCGCGCCCCCGGAGACGCCGAGGAGGTACGGGTCGGCGAGCGGGTTCTGCAGGAGGGCCTGGAGCGAGGCCCCCGAGAGGGCGAGCGCTCCCCCCGCGAGGAGCCCGAGGAGGAGCCGGGGGAGCCTCAGCTCCCTCACGATCGCCACCACGCTCGCCGGGCCCTCGCCCGTCAGGGCGCGCGCGACGTCGCCGGGAGGGATCGGCACGCTGCCGACCAGGAGCGAGGCCGCGGCGACCGCCACGATCGCGGCGAGGAGGGAGAGGAGCGCGGCGGTCCGGGCCCGCGAAGGGGCGCCGCCTGTCACGGCCGGCGCTCCGCGAGGAGCGCGACGAGGCGCTCCAGCGCGTCGACGAGCCTCGGGCCGGGGCGCTCGAGCCAGCTGCCCGGCAGGGTCACGACGCGCCCGTCGCGGGCTGCCGGGACGAGCCGCCAGCGCGGGTCGGCGAGGAAGGCGCGCCGGAACGCCTCGGCGTTCTCGGCCGTCTCGGGGCGGACGAGGACCCCGGGGTCCCACGCCGCGAGCGACTCGTGCGAGACGCGCGGCCACTCGCCGGCCGACTCGGGGACGACGTTCCTCGTCCCCGCGGCCCGGAGCAGGTCGCCGACGAAGCTCTTCGGCCCCGCGACGACGGGCGGGTCCGGCCAGATGACGACGACGGCGCTCGGAAAGGGCCGCGTCCGCTGCGCCTCGCGGGCGCGGCCGGACGCCGCCTCGATCCGGCCCGCCAGGTCGCGGACGAGCCTGGCGGCCCGCTCCGCCTCGCCAGCGGCCTCCCCCACCGCCGTCACGTCGTCGAGGACCTCGCGGAGCGTCGTGCCGCGCGTGACGAGGACCGGGACGCCGAGCGCGACGAGCCGCTGCCAGGCCGAGCGGTCCGTCCCGTCCCTCGAGACCACGACGAGGTCGGGCGTCAACGCCAGCAGGCGCTCGAGGTCCGGGGTGAAGCCGCCGACGGTCGGCTTGCCGGCGGCGCCCGGCACGTCCCCGGCGAAGTCCGAGACGGCGACGACGCGCGGCCCGGCCCCGAGGGCGAAGAGGATCTCCGCGGCGGAGGGGGCGAGGGCGGCGATCCTCCGGGGGACGGGGCGGGGAGCCGCGCCCGGGGCGCCCGGCGTCCCGGCCTGGGCGGACGACGGGACCACCGCGAGCAGGAGGAGCGCCCGGAGGAGGGCGGCGAGCGCGGGCGCGGGCGCGGGGTCGGCGCGGCGGATGACGGGGGACCTCAGGCGGCGGAGCACGGGTTCCGCGGAGACGAAGACCCCGGCGGGGCCTCCCGGGCCCGTCGCCGGGGCCGCGAACCAGAGGGCCAGCGAGGGCGGTCGGGGACCGCCGTCGATCAGGACTCCTCGGCTTCCTCCATGTCGTTCTGGATGCCGATGCGCAGGCAGGCGGCGGCGTACATCTGCCGCGCGGCCTTCTGGGCGTTCTGGAGCTCGGCGAGGCGCTCCTTGACCTTCGCCAGCTCCTCCTGGATCTGGGCCTCGAGGTCGCTGATCTCCTTCTTGGTGACCTTCAGCGTGTTCTCGTAGAACTTCCTCTGTTCCTCGTTCAGCGTCATGAGCGTCTCCTCCCTCGAATTTCGTGATGCCGTGTCCGGGCGCGTCGAGCCCCGGAGGGCGGGAACGCGCCGCTCGTCACGGGCCGTCGTTCACGGACGGACCGTGATCGGGAATGCCTTCCACATCTTGACCCGGATCCCGTTCTTCGTCGCCGGCTCGATCTGCCCCGACTTCAACGCCTGGATCGCCGCCTCGTCGACGAACGAGTAGGCGGACGGCCTCAGGACGCGCGCCTCGGCGACGGCGCCCTTCTCCGTCACGAGGGCCATGATGATCGGCGTCCCGAGGCCCTGCTCGCGCGAGCCCTGCTTCATCTGGATCTGCCGGGCCTGCGGGGGGAGCTTGAAGCTGCCGAGCCGGACGATCCTCGGCTCGACGACCCCTTCGCCGGGCCCGACCAGGTCCCCCTCCTTCAGAGGGGCGCCCTGGGCGGCCGGCGGCACGGCCGGTGCGGCCGCGACGGGCGCCTTCGTCGGCGGGATCACCTCGGCCACCCTCGGAGGCTCCGGGGTGGGCCGCGCCGGGACGGGCGTCGGGACGGCCGGGACGGGCGTCGCGGTCGGGACCGGGGCTCGCGTGGGCTCGACTGCGGGCTTGGGGGGCTCGAGCGGGGCCTTCGGCGCCAGCGACACCGCGGTCGTCGGGGCGGGAGCCGCTCCTGCCGGCGGCGTCTTCGCGGCCTGGCGGAGCTTCTCCGCCTCCAGGGCGGCGAGCCGCCGGGCCTCGGCCTCGACCTGCTTGGGGTCGACGACCTTCTGGGGCTCGGCCGGGGCCGCGGTCGGGACCTCGGCGGGGAGGGGCGTGGCGGCCGCCACGGCCGCCGGCGTCGGCGCCGCCTCGGGGGCCTTCCCGCCCTTGCCGCGGGTCATGACGACGCCCACGGCGATCAGGGCGACGGCCGCGACGCCGATGGCGATGAAGAGGCCCGTCCGGCTCCGCGGGGCCTCCACGGGCGAGAGGTGGAGCGACGGCTGGGAGACCTCGATCGGCGGGGCCGGCGCGGGGGCCGGCTCGGCGGCCCTCTCGGGCACCGGGGCCTTCTTCGAGATGACGAGGCCCTTCCCCTTCTTCTGCGGCTCGGCCGCGGGCGCGGCGGCCGCCGCCGACGCGAACGCGGCGTCGATCTGCTCGTCGGAGACCGGCGCCTGCGACTCGAGGAGCCGGTGCATGTAGATCGCCAGGTCCGCCGGCCCCGGCGCGGGCTGGAAGGAGTAGAGGACCGCGTTGAGGTCCTTCTCCAGCTCCGAGGCGTTCTGGTAGCGGTCCTTGGCGTCCTTGGAGAGGGCCTTCAGGACGATCTGGTCGACCTTCTTCGGCACCTCGGGGTTCTTCGTCGACGGCGCCACGACCCGCGCGTCGCGCACCTGCTCGAGGATCGTCAGGTCCGTGTCGCCGGTGAAGAGCCGCTCGCCCGTGAGCATCTCGAACAGGACGATGCCGAGCGAGAAGATGTCCGTCCGGCGGTCGATCTTCTTCCCCCACGCCTGCTCGGGGGACATGTACTGGAGCTTCCCCTTCAGCGCGCCCGTCTGCGTCTGCGAGACCTTCGTCGTCGCCTTGGCGATCCCGAAGTCGCAGAGCTTGATGTCCCCCTCGAAGCTGATGAGGATGTTCTGCGGGGAGACGTCCCGGTGGACGAGGTTCAGCTCCTGCCCGTCGGGGCCGGAGCGGCGGTGCGCGTAGTCGAGGGCGTTGGCGATCTTGGAGGCGACGAAGAGGGCCAGCTCGACCGGGAGCGGGAAGGCCCGCTCCTGCGCCAGCTTCAGGATGGAGCGGAGGTCCTTGCCGTCCACGAACTCCATCGCGATGAAGTGGTACTGGTCGACCTTGCCGAGGTCGTAGATGTGGATGATGTTGTTGTGGGTCAGCTGCGCCGCGAGCTTGGCCTCGTCGATGAACATCGTGATGAAGTCATCGTTGTCGGCCATGTGCGGGAGGATCCGCTTGATCGCGACGATCTTCTCGAACCCCTCCTCGCCGCGCATGCGGGCCTTGTAGACCTCGGCCATGCCGCCGGAGGCGATCTTCTCGAGGAGCTGGTAGCGGCCGAAGCCGGAGCCGGGGACGACGGTGGCCTCGCGGCGGGGCGGCTCCTTCTTCGGGGGCTCGGGCTTCCTGGCCTCGACTCGCGGCGCGGGGGCCGCCGGAGCGGGAGCGGGAGGCGCCGGAGCGGGCGCCGGGGCCGCCACGACGGGGGCCGGAGCGGGCGCCGGGGCCGGCTTCGGCTCCGCGGGGCGAGGTGCCGGCTTCGCCAGGCCCGGGACGCCGATCTCGAGGACCGGGGCCGGCTTGGGGGTCGGGATCGCGGCCCGGGGGACGGCGCCGGTCTCGGGCTTCTCCAGGTGCCGCTCGGCCGGCTTCTCTGCAGGCTTCTCTGCGGGCTTCTCTGCGGGCTTCTCCGGGCCCTTCCGGCCGAGGCCGGAGAGGGTCTCCGTCAGCATCCGGTCGACGGCGGAGTCGACGCGCGGGGCCGGCTTCTCCGGCGGCTTCTCTGGAGGCCTCTCGGCAGCCTTCTCGGCGGGCCTGGGCGCCGCCAGGCCGGAGGCCGAGACGTCCAGCTTGATCGTCCGCTCGCCAGCGGCGGCCGGGGGCGGGACGGCGGCGCGCGGGACGGAGCCCGTGTCGGGCCGGGGCACGGAGGCCGCCGCCGGGGCGCGGCGGGGGCCGGGGAGGATCCCGGACAGCGTCTGCTCGAGCTTCTTCTGGATCCCGGGGTCGGTGCCGGGAGTGGTGGGCGCGGGCGCCGGGAGCGGCGCCTCCTCCATCCCGGAGAGGACGTCCGAGAAGATGTCGTCGGCCGACAGGAGAGGGCCCTTCGCCTCGAACGGCGGGGCGGCCGAGCCTAGGGCCCGGTCGATCTCGGCCAGCAGGTCCTCGTCCGAGAAGGGCTTCTCGAGGATGTTCGTCGCGCCGATCCGCTGCGCGTCGGCCTGCTTGTTCTTCCCTTTGTACCCCGACATCATCAGGAGGATGGGCGGGGTCGGGCCGCCGGCCTGCATCCCGCGGATGACGTCCTGGGTCCTCAGCTTCGGCAGGACCGAAGAGACCAGCACGATGTCGGGCCGGGACTTCCGGTAGGCGTCGAGACCCTCGTCGCCGTCCTTGGCCACGACCAGATCGAAGTCTTTCCCCGCGAGATGACCGCGGATCCGGTCGAGGTACCTCGGCTCGTACTCGATCAACAGGATCTTCTTCGCCATAAACCACCGGGCCGTGCCCGACGCCTCCGCTGTTCCGGATTGCCGTCCGGGTAGAGCATCTATTATCCCTTCGAGGTCTCAGGTGTCAACGCGCGTTTTCCGCTCGGGGCCTCTCGGGCAGCCCCGCGCTCGGAGAATCCACCTCGCGGCGCTCGGGTGCAAGGTGAGCCGCGTCGAGGCCGGCGCCGCGGCGTCGCGCCTCGACGGGACGCTCGGGCCGGGGCGGGACCTCGTGCTCGTCCACGCCTGCACGGTCACCGCGCGCGCGGACCGGGACGCCCGGAGGCTCCTGCGCCGCCTGCGGCGCGAGCACCCCGGCGCGCGCGTCGTCGTCTCCGGCTGCCTGGCCCAGCGCGACCCCGAAGGGCTCGCCCGCCTCGACGAGGTCGACCTCGTCGTCGGGCACTCCCGCCTCGACGCGCTGCCGGAGCTCCTGGCCCAGAGGGAGGCGGGCCTCCTTCCCACGAAGACGGCCTGGGCCGCGCCTGGCGAGGGCGCGCTCCCGCTCTGGGCGAAGGACCCCGACCGGACCCGCGCCTTCCTGAAGGTCCAGGACGGCTGCGACCGCCGCTGCGCGTTCTGCGTCGTCCCCGCGCTGCGCGGCGCCGAGCGGAGCGCCCGCCCCGAGGACGTCGAGGCCGAGCTGCGAAGGCTCGCGGACGCGGGCGTCCCCGAGGTGGTCCTGACCGGGGTCCACCTCGCCGCTTTCGGAAGGGACCGCGGGACCGACCTCCTCTCGCTCCTCCTCCGGCTGGAGGCCGATCCGCCCGGATGCCGCGTCCGGCTCTCGTCGCTCGAGCCGATGGAGGCCGGGGACGCGCTCGTCGCGCACGTGTCCTCCTCGCGCGTCGTCGTCCCGCACCTCCACCTCCCCCTGCAGTCCGGCTCGGACCGGGTCCTCCGCCGGATGCGACGCGGCCTGACCGCGGCCCGGTTCCGCGCCCTGGCCCGTCGCGCCCTGGCGGGCAACCCCCGGCTGCACCTGGCCACCGACCTGATCGTCGGATTCCCCGGCGAGGAGGAGGACGACTTCCTGGCCACGAGGGACCTGGCCGAGGAGACCGGCTTCGGGAGCCTCCACGTCTTCCCGTACTCGCCACGCCCCGGGACGGCCGCGGCCAGGTCCGCACCCGTGCCGGCGGACGTGGTCGCCCGCCGGGCGCGCCTCCTCCGCCGGCTCGACGAGCGGGCTCGGGCGTCCTTCGCCGCCCGGGCCGTCGGGTCCGTCGCCGACGTCGTGACGCTGCGGGGCGGCCGGGGGCTCACGGACAACTACCTGGACGTGGACCTCTGCGGGCTCGAACCGGCCCCGGTCCCCGGGAGCCGTCTCCGGATCCTCCTGCAGACCGTGGACGGGTCCCTCGTCGCGGCCTTCCCCCCTGCCTCGCCCATCGCCGCTCCGCCTTGCTAGACTCCCCGTCCCGCCGCCCCACCTGAGTGGGGGCCGTCGGCACCAGGGGGATGCCATGTCCGGCCACAACAAATGGAGCACGATCAAGCACAAGAAGGGCGCCGCGGACGCCAAGCGCGGACGCCTCTTCACCCGGCTGATCAAGGAGATCACGATGGCCGCCAAGCTCGGGGGCGGCGCCGTGGACTCCAACCCGAGGCTTCGCTCCGCGGTCCAGGCGGCCAAGAAGGCCTCGATGCCCGCGGACAACATCGACAAGGCGATCAAGCGCGGCACCGGCGAGCTCGAGGGGGTCTCCTACGAGGAGGTCACCTACGAGGGGTACGGGCCGGGCGGCGCCGGCATCCTGATCGAGACGATGACCGACAACCGGAACCGGACCACCGCCGAGATCCGGCACGTCCTCTCGAAGTACGGCGGCAACATGGCGTCCGCCGGCTCCGTCGCGTTCCAGTTCTCGAAGAAGGGCTACGTCGCCGTCGAGAAGAGCGCCGCCAGCGAGGACGCCGTGATGGAGATCGCGCTGGAGGCGGGCGCCGAGGACTTCCGCGCCGAGGACTCGGACCTCTTCGAGATCTACACCGACACCGGCTCGCTCGAAGGCGTCAAGGAGGCGCTGGAGTCGCGGAAGGTCCCGGTCCAGACGGCGGAGGTCCAGCAGGTCCCGCAGAGCACGATCGCCGTCGGCGACAAGGCGCCGGCGCTCCTGAAGCTCCTCGAGATGCTCGAGGACAACGACGACGTCCAGAAGGTCTGGTCGAACGGCGACATCGACGACTCCTACCTGCAGGCCTGACCGGCCGCGCCCTCTCCTCGGGGCGGACGTGGCGCGCGCGTGAGGGTCCTCGGCGTCGACCCGGGGAGCCGCGCCACGGGCTGGGCGGTCGTCTCGTTCGACGGCTCGCCCTCCCTCGGCGCGGCCGGGGTCCTCCGCCCGCCGGCCGGCGCCCCTCTCTCCGAGCGGTTGCGCAGCCTCCACGCCGAGCTCACCGCCGTCATCGCCCGGGAGCGTCCCGACACCGCCGCCGTCGAACGGGTCTTCTCGGGCCGGAACCCCCAGAGCCTCATCACCCTGGGCGAGGCCCGGGGAGTCCTCCTCCTCGCCCTCGCCTCCGCGGGTGTCCCGACGGCGGAGATCACCCCGGCCGAGGTGAAGCGCGCGATCACCGGGGCCGGGGCGGCCGAGAAGGAGCAGGTCCGGCGCATGGTCCTGGCGCTCCTGCCGGGGGCCTCCTCCGGGCGCCGTCTCGCCCTCGACGCCGCGGACGCCGCGGCGATCGCGCTGGCCTGGGGCTACCGCGCGGTGACGAAGGGAGCCCGGCTCCGGCCGGCGCGGACGGGGCTCTCCTCCCTGCCGGAGGCCGGACCCGGCCTCGCCGTCCCGTGGCGGCGGCGGCCGTCCGGTTGAGGAGGCCGCCCGTGGGTGCTATCGTCCGCCGAACGGAACGGGATTGACAGGAACATGGCGTTCCAAGGCTCGCTGAAAGAACTCCCGCTCGCCGACATCGTGCAGCTCGTCGCGGTTTCCGGGAAGACGGGGATGTTCTCCCTGACCCGGGGCGCCGAGAAGGGTGCCGTCTACATCCAGAACGGCCAGATCACGCACGCCCGGGTCGGCGAGGTCGAGGGCGAGGACGCGATCTACACGCTCGCGCTCTGGAACCAGGGCGAGTTCCAGTTCTCCCCCGGGATCGAGAGCGACGGACGGACGATCACCCGCTCGAACACGAACCTCCTGATGGAGGCCGCGCGGCGCAGCGACGAGTGGAAGATCCTCTCGAAGAAGATCCCCACCACCGAGTCCGTGCCCACGCTCGTCTGCCGGGAGGGGATGTCCGAGCCGGTCACCCTCACGCCGCAGGAGTGGCTCGTCGTCACGAAGACCGACGGCCAGCGTTCCATCGACGAGATCGCCCGGGCGGCCCGCATCTCAGCGTTCGACGTCTCCAAGACGCTCTACGGCCTCGTGACGGCCGAGCTCGTCGAGGTCGCCGGCGCGCG
>RHKY01000042.1 GCA_008363385.1 Acidobacteriota bacterium
GTAGGTCCCGGCCTCCGGCCCCTCGAGGGCGACGTACGCGATCATCTTCCCGGGGTCGGTGGGGTGCGGCTCGAGGAAGCTCTTCGTCCCGCTCCCGCCCAGGCCGCCGGAGTACTGCACGCCGTGGGTGTCGCCGCCGAGGACGCCTCCGCGGAGGACGCCCCCGGCGGAGTCGACGCGGTAGCCGGCGGTGCCCAGCGAGCCGACGGCCTCGCTGATGCCGAGGACGCCGTTGCCGGTACGGCTCTCGCCGCGGACGCCCGAGGGCCACCAGCCCGTCGCCGCGGTCGGGTTCCCGGAGACGCCGTAGACCCCGGCCGAGGCGTATCCCGTGCTGCTGTTCGTCCCCTTCACACCGTAGTTCCTTCCCGAGGCGCTGTTCTGCTCGCCCGAGACTCCGACGGTGCCTGTGCCCGTGTTGCCGATGACGCCCCGGAGTAGCCGGGGTCGGTGTTCCCGTAGATCCCGACGTAGTCGTTGCTGTTGAGGCTCCCCCCGTTGTCCACGAAGTAGCCGTTGATGTCGATGATCAGGTGGGCCGCGGCGTTGACGAAGACGCTGACCCCGCCGGTTGGGCCCGCCGGCACGATCGCCGCGTTGGCCCTCAGCTGCCCGGCGTCGAAGTTGAGCGTCGACACCGTCGGCTGCGTCCCGCCCTGAGGCCAGACCGTCAGGAACGCGTTCTGGTACGAGCCCGCCGACCCGATGACCGTGAAGTTGAGCGAGAAGGCGGCCGCGCCCGCCGGGAACCCCGTGCACGTCGGCGAGCTGTCGATGACGAACGAACGGACGACGTTGGCGACGAGGGCCGGGCCGCCGTAGGCGCCGGCGGCGCCTCGCGTGTCCGCGATCCGGCACGGGGTCGCCGGGACGAAGATCCCGGGGGATCCGGCGTCGGCCAGCGTCGACCTCGGGACCTCCCAGTTCCTGAGCGGCACGTCGGCGCCCCACGCGGAGGACCCGAGGCACAGGCAGACGGCGACCGCCGCCGTCCCGAGGAGACGAGCGGGAACTCTCATCCGGACCTCCTTCGTCCTGGGAAAGGACTCTTGGAGTCAGTCTACGCTCGAGACAGGCCGCCGGCAGGTCGTCCGAGGCCCGACGAATAACAGGCTGTGTCCGGTTCGGAGGGATCGTTCAGTTCGTGGGCGGCGGGGACCGGTCGGCCCCGGCGCCGAGGTTCTGCGGGGCCCTCGTCGCGGGCGTCATCTCGAACGTCCCCCACGTCGCGCCGTCGGCGGCCCGCGAGCCGGCCGGGTACTCGTCCCGCCCCCCGAGGTCGAGGAAGAGGCCCGCCTGCGCCGCCTCGTTCCAGGCCGGCTGGATCGGGTCCCGCCGCGCCCACGCCGGGTCGTCGTCGACGTGGCCAAGGCCCTCGGCGGCGACCTCGAGCTCGTACCGGTCGTCGCCTCCCTCGTCGAGGAAGAGAGCGGCCGAGCGCTGCGTGGCGGCGCCCAGCGCCAGACGGCGCGCCCGGTAGACGTCGTTCCCCGAGCGGTCCACCAGGAGCCCCGCGGCGAAGTCCCAGCCGAAGCCGAGGCCCGCGCCTCCCGTCCCGGACAGGACGTGGACGTCGTCCCCCGCCTCGTCGAGGAGGAGGCCGAGGCCGCGGTGGGCGGCCGAGCCCTGCGCGTACCAGGTCGCCTCGTACGTGTCGGCCCCGCCCGCGTCGACGAGGAGGCCAGTCCCGAAGAAGTAGCCCGCCCCCTGCGCCCAGGTCCCCGCGGAGTAGGAGTCCTTCCCGGCGAGGTCGAGGAGGGCCCCGAGGCCCCCCGGCCAGGAGTGCCCGTCGGAGCCGTCCCCGCGGCGTCCCACGCCGACGCCCTGCGCGTTCGAGGTGGCGACCTTCCCGTCCGCGCGCGCGTCGGGCCGTCCCGCCGTCGCGGGGTCGCGCTCGGCCTCGTACCGGTCGTCGCCCCCGAGGTCGACGAGGAGGCCCGCTCCGCCCGGGCCGCCGTAGCCCTGCCCGTCGCGGAGGAGCGTGTAGACGTCGTCGCCGTTCCAATCGAAAAGGAGGCCCGTTCCGAAGAGCGCGGCCCCCTGCCCCTCGGATTCGAGGGCGTAGCGGTCCTTCCCGGCGGCGTCCAGGAGGACGCCCGCGCCGAGGAGGCCCCAGCCCTGCGCTCTGTCGGAGGCCGAGTAGCGGTCGTCCCCGCCGGCGTCCAGGAGGACGCCGACGCCGCCGCAACCGCTCCCCTGCGCCGGCATCCCGCGCGCGGCGGTCCACCCGTCGTCCCCCCCGAGGTCGAGGGCGACGGAGACGGGGCGCGCGGGCCAGAGCGCCGCGGCGTGTGCGCCCTCCCAGGTGTCGTCCCCTCCGAGGTCGACGACGAGGAAGTACCCGCTCGCGGGGTCCTTGGCGGCGTGCCGGTCGGGTCCCGTCCCGGCGACGAGGAGGCGCCCGCGGGGCGTCTCCACCTCCCACCGGAGCTCGCGGCTCGCCTCCTCCGGGATCGACCGGAGCGCCTCGCCGAGCTCGCCCGAGGCACGGGAGGCGGCGGCGACGGCGATCCGGGCTCCCGTGGCGAGGCTCTCGGCGTCGAGGAGGCGGGCTGCGTCGTCCAGGTCGGCCGGGAAGCTCGACCCGTCCGGGAAGTCGAGGAGGAGGCCGCGGCTGGAGGCGGCCCGCGCGGCCACGCCGGCGGGGACCCGCCTCCAGGAGAGGCGGACCCAGGCGTCGGCGTCGGCCAGGGCGAGCGCGAGCCGGGCCAGCGGCCCCCGCAGCGGCCCGGGCAGGGACGCGGACTCGCGCGCGCTCCTCTCGCTCGCCGGCCCGTCCGGGGCCACGGCGCGCCGGAGGCTCCCGAACGAACCGGTGAAGGGGGGCGCGGCGTCCAGCGGCCTCCGGAGGAGGTCGAGGGCGAGCGCGAGGTCCCCCTCCTCCGGCAAGCCCCCTGCGGCAGGACCGGACCCGCCGAGGCGCGTCTCGATCCCGAGCTTGAAGAGGAGGAGCCCCGGGTCCGAGGAGAGGCGGGCGGCCGCGTCGCGGAGCGATCCGGCGAGCGGGACGAGCCGGAGCGGCTGCCCCAGGACCGGTCCGAGGTGGGGCAGGGCGTACGGGGAGGAGGCCACCCGCGGGGTCCCGGGGAGGTCGGCGCTCGTCGAGCGGCCGAGGTCCGAGAGGACGAGGCCGCCCCTGGAGAGAAGCGCCGAGATCGCCTCCTCCGGCGGAGCGGCGGCCGAAGGCGGCGCGAGGAGGAACCCCGCGGTCAGGAGGACGCCCGCCGTGCTCCGCATCAGCGTCCCCCGCCTTCCTTCTCGAGGCGGAAGCTCCGCCAGGCCGAGCGCCTCCGCCCGGCGGTGTCCAGGACCCGGAAGCGGAACGGCGAGTACCCGGCCAGGTCGTTCCAGAAGGCGACGGGGAAAGGGCCGAAGGAGATCCGCGGCTCCTCGACCGGGAAGGCGCCGCGCGCAGAGAGGAGCCCGGAGCCGACGTCGTACTCGACCCAGAAGGGCGAACCGGAAGGCGCGTCCCCCTCCCACCGGAGGCGGATCTCGCCCCTCTCCGCGGCGAAGCCGAGCGCGGCCCCGTCCGCGGGCACGAGGACCGCCAGCGTCTCCGGCCAGCGGTCCACCTCCGCGGGGTCGGGGCGCTCCGAGAGAGAGTGCCCGGACAGGAGCCGCAGCCGGGCCCGCGCCTGCTCCTTCCGGAAGCGGGCGAGGTCCTTCGCCAGGTCCGGGGACTTCGGGTCGCCCGGCCGGGCCTCGGCCCCGAGCCGCTCGACGTGGAGGCGCCTGCCGTCCCCGGCCCCCTGGAGGCGCTCGGCCCGTCGCCCTTCCGGGGTCAGGTGGCCGCCGGGCGTCGTGTCGAAGTAGACGCGGCGGCGCGGCGCCTTCCCGGCGAAGGCCGGGACGAGGGAGACCCCCTGCGTCCCCGGGGGCGGGGAGAGCCCGCAGAGGTCGAGGAGCGTCGGCGCCACGTCGACGACCTGGGCGAGGCCCGGCGCCACGCGCCCGACGGGGACCCCCGGGCCCGCGACGACGAGAGGGACCCGCAGGACCTCCTCCGTCAGCGACGCCTCGCCGCTCGTGGAGGCGTGCCCGACCCAGCCGTGCTCGAGGAGCTCCTCGCCGTGGTCCGCCGTGAAGAGGACGACGGTCCGCGACGAGAGCCCGCGGGCCGCGAGCGCGGCGAGGACCTCGCCGACGGAGCGGTCCATCCGGGAGACGTCCTCCTGGTACAGGGCCCGGATCTTCTCCCGGTCGCCTTCTCCGAACGCGAGCCCCGCGCCGAGGGGGACCGTGGCGGAGACCTGAGCCCGCTCGAGCCCGCTCGAGCCCTTCACGCGGGCCTCGGCGGCCTCGTACCCGGTCGCGCCGTACGGCAGGTGCGGGTCGACGAGGTGGAGCCAGGCGAAGAAGGGCTCCGGGGCCGCCCCGAGCCAGTCGGCGAGCACCCGCGCCCCGATCACCTCCGCCCCCTCGACGGCCTGCTGCGGCAGGCCGAGGTTGCGGTAGTACGAGACCGTCGTGAAGAAGCCGAAGTTGGCGAGCGTGAAGCCGCGCCCCGCCAGGAGGCGCGGGAGCGTCGGCAGCGAGGCGGGGGTCGTGTCGTCCCGGTTGAGAACCCCGTGGGTGGGCGGGTAGAGCCCCGTGAAGACCGAGACGAGCGCGGGCGCCGTCCAGGGGGCGACGGTGAAGGCGTCCTCGAACCTCACGCCCGAGGCCGCGAGCGAGGCCAGCGCGGGCGTGGCCCCTCCTGGCGTCCAGTCCACCGCGTCGGCCCGGAGCGAGTCGGCCGTCAGGAGGAGGACGTTCGGGGGCTGGGCCCCGGGGCGCCCGGCCGGGGCGCAGGCCGTCGAGAGCAGAGCGGCGAGGAGGAGCGCCGCCGGGGTCCGGCCGGTCACGTGCCGTCTCCCGGCGGGCGGCGGAAGGGGCTGTGCGGCGAGGCCGCGAGCCAGGCGAGGACGCCCAGGGCCGAGCCGAGGTAGTTGCCGAACAGGTCGAGCCAGCGGAACGTCCGCATCGGGATGTAGCCCTGGGCCACCTCGTCGGCCGTCCCGATGACGACGAGGAAGACGAGCCCGGCGACGAGGCCTCCGGGGGACTCCTCGTCGACCCGCACCGCCTGCAGCGTCAGCCCCGCCAGGACGCCGTACTGCAGGAGGTGGAACTTCTTGGCCGGCGGCTCCCCCGCGTAGTAGCCGTAGAGGAGCGCCACGTACCCCAGGAGGACGCCCACGAGGGCCAGCGAGGCCGCGCCGCGCCGCCGCGGGGCGCGCAGGGCCCAGAGGACGAGCCCCGCCGCCGAGAGGAGCCCCGCGCCGAGGTACCAGAGCGTCACGTGGGGCTGGAGGAGGGGGAGGAGGGTCGACATCCAGACCCGCGGGGCGACGGAGAGAGTGGCCAGGACGACCCCCGCGAAGGCGACGGCGGCGCCCCCCCAGAGCGGGCTCCGGATCCAGCCGGCCCCGCGAGGGCTCATCCCGGAGCCGGCGCGTCCGCCGAGCCCTGGGCCCACTCGCGGTAGGCGGCGCAGACCTCCGCGGCCGGCCCGTCCCTCACGACGCGCCCGTCGGCGATCCAGAGCGCCCTCTGGCAGCTCTCCTCGACGATCGGAAGGGCGTGGGAGACGAGGACGAAGGTCTTCCCCTTCTCGCGGAACGTCTCCATCCGCTCCCGGCACTTGGCCTGGAACCGCTCGTCGCCGACCGACAGCGCCTCGTCGACCAGCAGGATGTCCGGGTCGACGTCGGTGGCCACCGCGAACGCCAGGCGTGCCCCCATGCCGGTCGAGTAGGTCCGGAGGGGCGCGTCGATGAACGGCTCCAGCTCGGCGAACTCCGCGATCCGCGGCAGCCGCTCGAGCATCCCCCTGCGGGAGAAGCCCATGAGCGCCCCGTGGAGGACGACGTTCTCGCGCCCGGTCAGCTCGCCGTGGAAGCCGAGCCCCAGCTCCAGGAGCGGCGCGACCCTCCCCCGGACGGTGATGCGGCCCTCGCTGGGCCGCCTCACCCGGGCGATCACCTTCAGGAGCGTGCTCTTCCCCGCGCCGTTGGCCCCGATCACGCCCACCCGCTCCCCCGGCTGCACCGTCAGGTCGACCTCCCTGAGCGCGACGAGCTCGCCGTGGGAGACGCGGCCCTGGAACTTCCGGATGGCGTACTCCTTGAGCGAGACGATCACCTCCGCCGGGACCGCGTAGCGGACCGTCACGCCCTGGAGCTCGAACGCGGCGCCGTCAGGAGCGGGAGCCATACTCCTCGATCTTGGACGAGTAGAAGAGCCAGCCGACGGCCAGGCTGGAGACGGCGGCGAGCAGGGCGAACGTGAGCGTCTTCCAGCCCGGGAGCCAGCCGTCGTAGAGCGGCGCCCGGAAGATCTCGACCATGTACGTCATCGGGTTGAGCCGGACGAGGAACCGGTACTCGGGCGGCACGATCTTCGGCGCGTAGACGATCGGCGTGACGAAGAACCACGGCGTCAGGAGGACCATGTAGGTCTCCTTGACGTCGACGAAGCGGAGGGCGAGGGTGAAGACGACCAGCCCGACGCCCGCCGTGAAGAGGCAGGCGGCCAGGATGGAGACCGGGAGGAACGCCCAGGAGGCGTGAAGAGGGTAGCCGGTGCCGAGGATGATCAGGAGCATCGGCACGAGGCTGAGGAGGAAGTTCACGAGGGCGACGCCGACGGCCGACGCCACGAAGACGGAGCACGGGACGTAGATGCGCCGCGTGATCTCCAGGGCGTCGGTCGTCAGGGAGGCCGCGTGGCTGGTCGCCTGGGCGAAGAAGGTCCAGAAGGTCATCCCCGTCAGGAGGTAGACGGGGTAGTTCCGGATGTCCTGCTTCAGGACCGCCGAGAAGACGAACGTCAGGGCGAGCATCGAGAGGAGGGGGTTCAGCATCGTCCAGGCGATGCCGATGGCCGACCTCTTGTAGCGCACCTTGATGTCGCGCGAGACCAGCTCGGCGACGAGGTGGCGGTAGGCCCAGAGCGCCCGGGCCTCCTCCACGAACTGGAGGCCCCGCCGGTCGGACCGGTAGACGGGGACGGCCGTGGCGCTCAGGACCGGCCTCCCCTCTGGGCTCGTGAACCGCGCATCCGCGGCGGAGTGTACCGTCCGCCCCCGGCGGGCCAAACCCGTGCCGGGAAGCTCCGCTTGTCGGGCAGGGGAAAACTTGGTTCAATCGACGGCCCGTGTCGAGGACGAACGTGCCTTCCCCCGCCGGACAGGCCTCACCCGGCTCCCCCTCCGCGCCGGGGCGCTCGGCGGAGGCGCCGCCGGAGCCGGACCTCGAGCAGGCGCTCTTCGAGCGGGACGTCGCCCGGAGGATCCGCGGCCGCCTCGAGACGGAGATCCGGAGGCTCCACCACCACATCAGCCTCGTCGAGGCCGACCGGGGGGCCTTGCGGCAGCGCCTCGAGGAGCGCGAGCGCTACGTGGCGGCCCTCCACTCCTCGGTCGGGTGGAAGCTCCTGCAGTGGGCCCGCGGGCTCGTCGGGCGGCGCTGGTAGCGTGAGGGACGAGACGGCGCGCGGGAGAGGACCGGACCCGGCCCCGGCGGCGGCGCCGGAAGAGTGGCGGCGCCGCGCGCTCGACGCGGAGGCGCGCCTGAAGGAGCTCCGGGAGCGACTCCTGGCGCTGGCCCTCGTCCTCCCCCCGGAGTACCTCGGCTACCTCGACGGCGACTCCCCCGCGCTCGACGAGGCGGCCGCCACGGCCGAGCTGTTCCTCGGGTGGGACGACACGCCGTTCCTGACGCCCAGCCACGTCTTCGACGAGATGGACCGGCTCTGGAAGAGGCTCCCCCGGCGGGAAGACAGATGAACCGCCGCGTGACGGTGGTCGTCCTCTGCTGGAACCGCTGGGCGCTGACCCGGCGGTGCCTCGAGACGCTCCGCCGGCACACCGACCTCTCCTCGGCCGACGTCCTCGTCGTGGACAACGGCTCCACCGACGAGACGCCCGCTCGCCTGCGGGAGCTCGACTGGCTGAAGGTCGTCACCCTCCCGAAGAACCTCGGCTACGTCCGGGGGAACAACGCCGGCATCGAGGCCGCCGCTCCCGGCTCCGACGTCCTCCTCCTCAACAACGACGTCGAGATCCGCGAGGACGGCTGGCTGGACCGACTGAGGGAGACCGCCCACTCCGCCCCCGACGTCGGGGTCGTGGGCTGCCGGCTCGTCCTGCCCGACGGCCGCCTGCTGCACGCGGGCGCCTACATCCTCCCCGAGACCTTCTGGGGGCAGCAGATCGGGTCGCTCGAGACGGACCTCGGGCAGTTCACACGGACCCGCGAGGTCCAGGCGGTCACGTTCGCCTGCGCGTACCTCCGCCGGGAGCTCCTGGACCGCATCGGCCCGCTCTCGCTCGACTACGAGTCGTACTTCGAGGACACGGACACCTGCCTCAGGGCCCGGGAGGCGGGCTTCCGGGTCCTCTGCTGCGGCGACGTGACGATCGTCCACCACGAGCACGGCTCCACGTCCGACTCCCCGGAGCTCTTCGACGAGGTCTTCCAGCGCTCCCGCGCCACCTTCTCCAGGCGCTGGAAGGGACCTCTCGAGTCCCGCTACCGGTACGGCGTCCACTGGCAGTCCGTCATCGGCATCGCGCACGGCTACGGGATGACGAGCCGCGAGATGCTCCGGGGGCTCGACGAGCGGGGCCTGAGGATGACCTACTCGTACGTCTACGGGCCGGGGACCCCCGTCCCGATCGACGAGCCGGAGAACACCGGCGACTACTACCTGAACGTCGTCAAGGGCCGCAAGCGCGAAGCGCGCCCGGCGATCTCCGTCGTCTACGGGCAGGGAGACGTCTTCCGGTCGAACGCCGGGAAGTACCGGGTCGGCTACACGATGCTCGAGGTGGACGGCTTCCCGGACGAGTGGGTGAAGCAGGCCAACGAGATGGACGAGGTCTGGGTCCCCTCCCAGGCCAACCGGGACGCCTTCGTCCGGTGCGGCGTCACCCGCCCGGTCTACGTGATGCCCCTCGGCGTCAACGTGGACCGGTTCCACCCGGGAGTCCCCGGGCACCGGAACCCGCACGGGGACTTCGTCTTCCTCACGAGCTTCGAGTGGGGGGAGCGCAAGGCGCCGGGTCTCCTCCTGCGCGTCTTCAACGAGACCTTCCGCCGGAACGACCCGGTCGTCCTCGTCTGCAAGGTGAACAACCGGAACGGGGGCCTCTCCATCCGGCGCGAGATCGAGGCGCTGCACCTGAAGACAGGCGGCGGCAGGATCGCCTTCGTCTTCAATCGGGAGCTCCCGTACGCCGAGCTCCCGGCGTTCTACAGGTCCGGCGACTGCTACGTCTCCCCGTCGCACGGCGAGGGGTGGGACATGCCGCTGATGGAGGCGATGGCCTGCGGCCTCCCCTCGATCGCCACGGACTGGGGCGCCCACACCGAGTTCGTGAACGCGGACGTGGCCTACCCCCTCCGCTGCAAGGGGACGATCCCCGCGGTGGCCCTCTGTCCCTACTACAAGGGGTTCTCCTGGGCGAACCCCGACCCCGACCACCTCGCCGAGCTCTTCCACCACGTCGTCGAGAACCGCGAGGAGGCGGCCGAGGTCGGCCGCCGGGCCGCCGAGGAGGTCGCCCGGCGGTTCACGGTCGGGACGATGGTGGCGCGCCTGGAGGCCCGCCTCGACGAGATCGCGGGCGCCCCGGCGAGCGGGGCGCGGGCGGCCCGCCTCCGGCCGGCGGGACCTTCCCGGCCGTGCGTGGCCGTGGACGTCAGCCGCGGCATCGGCGAGGAGGTCACCGGCGTCGGGCGGTACGCCCTCAACGTCTTCGACGGGCTGGCGCGCTTCGGCCCCGAGGACCTGGAGTACCTCGCGCTGCCGGGGTTCGGCGCCTTCACGCACCCCGAGTACGGGACCCGTTTCCGTTTCGACTCGGGCTGGGGGAAGAACGCCTCCGTCTACCGCGGACGGCTCCCGGCGTTCGGCAGCCCCGCGACGGTCGTGCCCGACGTCGCCCTGATCCACAGCACCGGCCACATGACGCCCGACGGGACGAGGCTGCCGCTCGTCTTCACCTCCCACGACCTCTCCTTCCTGACGCACCCGGAGCTCCACACGAAGGAGAACGTCGACCTCTGCACGGCGAGCCACCGGAAGGCGCTGGCCCTGGGCGCGACCTTCGTCGCGGTCTCGGAGAGCACCCGCCGGGACCTCGTCACCCTCCTCGGCGTCCCGGAGGGGCGGGTCCGGGTCGTCCCGAACAGCTTCGACGAGCGCGTCTTCCGCCCGCCCCTCCCCGAGGACGTGGCCGAGAACGCCAGCCGCTTCAACGTCCCCGAGAGGTACTTCCTCTTCCTCGGGAGCCTCGAGCCCCGGAAGAACCTCGAGACCGTCCTCGACGCCGTCACCCGATTCGACGTCGGCGCTCCCCTCGTCGTGGTGGGCGCCAGCGGGTGGCACAACGACGCCCTCAGGCGGCAGCTCGAGAAGGCGGGGAGCCGGGCCCTGACCCTGGGGTACGCCGGGCGGGAGCACCTGCCGTCGCTGATCGGGGGCGCCCTCGCCCTCGTCTACCCGTCCCTGTACGAGGGCTTCGGCCTGCCGGTCCTGGAGGCGATGGCCTGCGGCACCCCGGTCGTGACCACCCGGGTCTCCTCCCTCCCCGAGGTGGGCGGGGAGGCCGTCGCCTACCTCGACGAGCCGAAGGACGCCGCCGCCCTGGCCGCGGTCCTTTCGCGCCTCTCCTCCGACGAGGAGGAGCGGCGCCGCCTGTCGGAGCGGGGTCTTTCGCAGGCCGAGCGCTTCCGCCTCGACGCCGTCACGAGGAGGCTCGTCGAGGTCTACCGGGAGAGCCTCGGCGCCTGAGCCGCGCGAGCGACCCATGGGCCCGCGCCGCGTCACGGTGGTCGTCCTCTGCTGGAACCGCTGGGCGCTGACCGAGCGGTGCCTCTCGACGCTTCGCCGCCACACCGACCTCTCCTCCGCCGACGCCCTCGTCGTGGACAACGGCTCCACCGACGAGACGCCCGAACGGTTGCGCGAGCTCGACTGGCTGAAGGTCGTCGCCCTCCCGGAAAACCTCGGCTACGTCCGGGGGAACAACGCCGGCATCGAGGCCGCCGACCCCGGCTCGGACGTCCTCCTCCTCAACAACGACGTCGAGATCCGCGAGGACGGCTGGCTGGATCGCCTGAGGGAGACCGCCCACTCCGCCCCCGACGTCGGGGTCGTCGGCTGCCGGCTCGTCCTGCCCGACGGGCGCCTCCTCCACGCGGGGACCTACGTCCTCCCCGACGACTGCTGGGGCCAGCAGATCGGTTCCCTCGAGACCGACGTCGGGCAGTTCACCCGCACCCGCGAGGTGGAAGGGGTCGTCTTCGCCTGCGCCTACCTCCGGCGGGAGCTCCTGGAGAGGATCGGCCCGCTCTCGCTCGAGTACGAGTCGTACTTCGAGGACACGGACTTCTGCCTGCGAGCCCGGGAGGCGGGCTACCGGACGCTCTGCTGCGGAGACGTGACGATCGTCCACCACGAGCACGGCTCCACGTCCGACTCCCCGGAGACGTTCGACGAGGTCTTTGCGCGCTCGCGCGCGACGTTCCGGAAGCGCTGGAAGGAGTCCCTCGAGGCCCGCTACCGGCACGACGTCCACTGGCAGTCGCTCCTCGCCTTCTCGACCGGCTACGCGGCGAGCAGCCGCGACCTCGTCCGGGCGCTGGACCGCGCGGGAGTGAGGGTCAGCTACTCGTACGTCTACGGCCCCGGCACGCCGTTCCCGTTCCCGGAGCCGCCCGAGACCCGCGACCACCTCCTGAAGGTCGTCGGGCAGCGGCGGCGAAGGGGCGCCGTCTCCGTCGTCTACGCCCAGGGGGACGTCTTCCGCCGCAGCGCCGGGAGGGTCCGCGTCGGCTACACGATGCTGGAGGTGGACGGGTTCCCGAAGGAGTGGGTCCGCCAGGCCAACGAGATGGACGAGGTCTGGGTCCCGACCCGCTTCAACCGGGACGCCCTCCTCCGGTGCGGCGTCACGCGCCCCGTCCACGTGATGCCGCTCGGCGTCGACGTCGACCGCTTCCACCCCGGGGTCCGGGGCGTCCGGGACCCCGCCGGCCGGTTCGTCTTCCTCTCCGTCTTCGAGTGGAGCGAGCGGAAGCTCCCGGGCCTCCTCCTCTCCGTCTTCAACCGGACGTTCTCCGCCGCCGAGCCGGTCCTCCTCGTGGCCAAGGTCGACAACCGCGACCCGGCGCGCCGGGTCCGGGAGGAGGTGGAGGCGCTCCACCTCGCGTCGACGGGAGGCCGGGTCGTCCTCCTCCACAACCGGGAGTTCCCGCACGAGGAGCTTCCGAGCCTCTACGGCTCCGCCGACGCGTACGTCTCGGCGGGGCGCGGAGAGGGGTGGGACCTCCCGTTGACGGAGGCGATGGCCTGCGGACTCCCCGCGATCGCCACCGACTGGGGCGCGCACACGGAGTACCTCGACGCCTCCGTCGGGTACCCCCTCGCCATCCGCGGCACGGTCCCCGCCGTCTCGAGCAACGCCGTCCACGAGGGCTTCTCGTGGGCCGACCCGGACCCCGACGCCCTCTCGGCCCTCCTGCGGCAGGTCTACGAGGAGCGAGAGGAGGCCGCCGCGAGGGGGCGCCGCGCCGCCGCGGAGATGTGCGCGCGCTGGAGGTGGGACCACGCCGCCGCGAGGGTCGTCGAGCGCCTCGTCGAGCTCGGGGCCTGACGCACCCGGGAGAACTCAGAGGCGGCGCGCGACGAGGACCGTGAAGTCCGACGCGAAGGCGCCCGAGGCCAGGATCGCCTCCTCCAGCCGGGCCAGGAGCAGGAGGATCGCGCGGTCCTCGGGGACGTCGGCGCGGAAGTTGTGGACGACGTGCTCGAGCACGAGGGCCAGGAACGTCCCGCCGTAGTCCAGCCGCTCCTCGATCCGGAATCGCCGCCCCACCTGAGCGACGATCTCGTCGGACCGGACGGCCTCGGAGGGATCGGTCCGGTTCCACCACTCCACGGGGTGCGTGACGTACTCGGTCTTCAGGCCCCCCGTCACCACGTCCCGCCGCAGGCGGTCCGGCAGGAGCGCGAGGAGCTCGCGCACCTTCGCCAGCTGCGCCTCGGGGAACTGGAACTGCCGCGCACCGACGAACTCGTTGGCCAGGAGGAGGCCGCCGCGGACGAGCACTTCGCGCACGGCATCCAGGAGCTGCTCCAGCTCGCGGACATGGTGCAGCGACATGTTCATCAGCACCACGTCGAAGGGTCCACGCGGCAGGCGGGGCGCGTTCAGGTCGACCGGCCCGAACTCGATGTTGGAGACCCCCTCGCGCGCGCACGCCTGGCGTGCCAGCTCGAGCGCGCCCGGCGCGGCGTCCAGGGCGACCATGCTCCCCACGAGGCCCATCCGGGAGGCGAAGACCTCCTGGCCGGCGCTGCCGCATCCGAGGCTCAGCCAGCGAGACGGGGGCGCCAGACCGAGCCGCCGCCCGATGCCGACGAGCCAGTTCGTCCGGGGATCGCCGGTCAGCCTCGGCTGGACGTACCCCTCCAGGACCAGCGTCGAGTCGAGCCACCCGCGCGGGACGGCATCCTGCCGCGTCTCGGCCATCTCGCTCCAGACCACGGCGACCTGTGCGAGCCCCGGGTCCGGGGCCGGCGCGGCCTCGGGGCGCCGGGTCCCCCGGAGGGCTTTCAAGACGCGGGGCCAGCTCATTCCCGGCGATTCGACCGTCCGGACCCGGCCCGTCGGAGGGGGGGACGTCCCGCTGCTCAGACAGGCTGATCGGGATCCGGCTCTGGCGTCGGTCGACCATAGCACGTCGCCCGCAAGGCTGCCGGGCGCGGACGGAGCCGGCCGCGCGATGCCCTATCATCGCCGCCAGGGGGTCTGGATGCGGCTGCACGCGAGTCGGTTCCTGGCGTTTGCGGCGATGGCGATTCTCGGCGCCGCCTGCGGGAAGAGGCCGGATACCGTCCCGGAGGGCGGGGCCGCGGGAGGCTTCCGCGCGACGCTCAAGGACGCGGGCGATCCCCTCGTGCTGCGTCCTGGAGCGACGACGACGCGGCCGGTCACGATCCGGAACGTCTCCCCGGTCCCCTTCCCGGCGGACGGCCGGGTCGACTCGCCGAAGGCCGTGAACGTCTCGTACCACTGGCTCGACGCCGCCGGCAAGGTCGTGGTCTTCGACGGTGCCCGGACGGCGCTCCCCGCCCCCCTCGGGCCCGGAGAGGCGGTCACCCTCGACCTGAAGGTCGTGGCTCCCGAGCGGCAGGGCTCCTACGTCCTCGAGATCGACCTCGTCCAGGAGGGGGTCGCCTGGTTCGCGGCCCTGGGCTCCGAGACGCTCCGGAAGCCGGCCAGGGTGGAGTGATCGGGCCGGGCGCGACCCGCCCCGCGGTCCGACCGTCGAACGGTCGGATCGCCCTCCTGCTCTTCCTCGTCTCCTGGGTCGGGTTCAACGCGAACCTCCGGACGACGGCGGGGTACGACGGGCTGGCTGCGAGCCTGATCCCCTTCGGCCTCTGGCACGGGGACGGCCTCTACCTCGACGCCGTGGGCGGGACGCTGCCGCCCGAGGTCGGCTACTCGATCGTCCGGTCCCGGACCGGCCACTGGGTCTCCCTCTATCCCGTCGTCACCCCGCTCCTCGTGTCGCCGCTCTATCTCCCGACGCTCTTCCTGGAGGGGTTCCGGCCCGACGACCCGGTCACCGGCCGGGTCGTGCGCAGCCTGATGGAGAAGCTCTCGGCCTCGACGCTCGCCGCGCTGTCGGTCGCCGTGGTCTTCCTCCTCCTGCGGCGCCGGGCCTCGCCTCGGCTGGCCACCTTCCTGGCGCTGGCCTACGCCTTCGGGACCTCGACCTGGTCGGTCTCGAGCCAGCAGCTCCAGCAGCACGCCGCCGCACAGCTCCTCCTCGCCCTCTGCCTGCTCCTGGTCACAGGGGAGGGGCAGCTTCGCCTCGCGGGCCTGGGCTTCCTCGGTCTCCTCTCCGGGCTCCTGACGGCCAACCGCCCCCAGGACGTCTTCTTCTCGGCCGCTCTCGCCTGGATCGTCCTCCGCCGGCACGGGCGGCGCTCCTGGCCCTTCCTCCTCGGGGCGGGGCTCGTGGCCGCGGCTCTCGTCGCGTACAACGTGACGCACTTCAGCGGCGTCACCGGCGGCTACGGCGACTACCGTCTCCCCGACGGCGGCCGGCTGGAGCCGTCGTTCCCTTCGCTGACGGCCGTCGCCGGCCTGCTGTTCAGCAACCGCGGCGTCTTCACCTTCAGCCCGATCCTGCTCCTGCTCCTCCTCAGGCCGCGGGCGATCGCGGGCCCGGTCCGCGAGAACGCGATCCTGGCGGGCGGCTGGGTCTCCTGCGTCCTCTTCTTCGCGGCCTACCCCGGCTGGTCGGGCGGCTACACCTACGGCCCGCGCTACCTCGCCGACGGGCTCCCGCTCCTCTTCCTCTTCCTGGCGGGACCGGCCGCGTCGGTCCGCTCCGTGGCGGGGCGCACCCTCCTCGGGGTGTCCGTCCTGTTCGCCGTCTCCCTGCAGGCGATCGGCGCCTTCTGCTACCCGGGCGGCGACAGCGGGAACGAGCGCCACGGCTCCTGGACCGTGAGCCGTTCCTCTCCCGTCCTGGCCTTCTCGGCGGGGCTCCAGCCGCTCCACTTCCTCCCCCTCGTCGCGCCGTCCCTCCCGATGGCGAGGGCCCTCGCCCCGGAGGAGGGGCGCGGGGCTCTCCGCTTCGCCGAGCCCCCTCCGGCGTCGGTCCCGGCCGACGCCCGACCGGACGTCCGAGTCGCGGTGACGAACCGCGGGAAGGGGCGCTGGAGCTCCTTCGGCGGCTGGTTCGGCGAGGGCGCCGTCAAGCTGGCGGCCTGGTGGACGACGGGGGACGGCTCCCCGACCCCCGGTTCCGTCCCCACCGAGGCGTGGATCGCCTCGAGCCTGCTCCCGGGCGAGACCGCGGTGACGACGATCCGCCCCCGGGCTCCCGCGGCGGCGGGCTCCTACCGGCTCCGCCTGGGGATCGTCCAGGTCGGGAACCCATCGGCCGGCGGACCCGGCGCGGAGGGACCGGGTGTCCTCGAGGCTCCGATCCAGGTGTCGCCGGCAGCCCTCGGCTCGGGGCCCAGGGTCATCTGGGGCGGCGTCGACGGGCCTTCGGAGATCGTCGCCGGCCGGCGCGCGAGGTACCGCGTCCGCCTCCGGAACGGCTCGACGACCCCGTGGACCGACCAGGTCCACCTCTCGTACCACTGGAGGAGCGCGGACGGCGTGGAGCTGCACCGGGAGGGGGGACGCGCGAACCTCGTCCCGATGTCCGAGGAGGGCGGGTTCGGCCTCTACCTCATCGAGGTCGTGGCCGACGTCCCGGCCGGGACCTACCGGCTCGAGCTGGACCTCGTCGAGGAGGGAGTGGCCTGGTTCGCCGCCCGCGGAGGCGCCCCGCTGGCCCTCGACGTCGCCGTGCGCGAGGCCGGGCCGTCCGTCACGTTCGCGCCCCTGCCCCCCGGGGCGTTCCGGGCCGAGCTCGAGGCGCCCGACGTCCCGGCCTCCATGCGACCGGGCCTGACGATCGAGACGCCCGTCCGCGTCCGGAACCTCTCCCCGGTCCCGTTCCCCGCCGACGGGCGGATCGACGGGGGGCTGCGGGTGAACGTGACCTACCGGTGGCTCGACGCCGGCGGGAGCGTCGTGGTCCCGGACGGCGCCCGCACCGCGCTCCCCTCGCCGCTGGCCCCGGGCGAGGCCGTGACGGTCCCGGCCCTCCTCGTCGCCCCGGAGACGCCGGGGGAGTACGAGCTGGAGATCGACCTCGTCCAGGAAGGTGTCGAGTGGTTCGGGATCCGGGGGTCGCGGACGCTCCGCCGGCGGGTCGCGGTGGACTGAGCCGGGCGCGGGCCCACGCCTACCGGAAGTACCCGGTCACGTCGATCAGGACGTGGGCGACCCCGGTCCCCTGGTCGTTCTGGACCGAGATCTCCCCGGCCCCCAGCCGGACGACGGCGTTGTTGGCGCGCGTCTGGCCGCTCTTGTAGTTGAGCGTGCTCACGAGCGGGGAGGTCCCGACGCCCGGGAAGAGGCGGAGGTTCCCCGCGAACGTCGGGCTGACGACCGTGACGTTGAGGGAGAGGGCCACCGCGTCCGTCGGGATCCCGCACGCGCCGAGGAGGTAGAAGGTGCGCGTCCTCTGCGCCTCGATCGCCGGCCCCCCGAGGGGCCCGTCGGCGTTCCTCGTGTCGACGGCCCGGCACGGGGCGAGCGTGTGGAAGCTGCGGGGGACCGCGACGTTGGCGCAGCCCGGCGTCCCCGGCAGGACTCCGGTCCGCTTCTCGTTCTGGTGGAAGGCCCCCCACGGGATCGACCCCGTGGCCTTGGGGTTCCAGACGTAGACCTTCGAGTCCGTCCCGGTCGGGAAGGGCGAGGCCGAGACGGCGATCACCTCGACGGCCGCGCCGTCGCCCTCCATGTCCGCGACGGCCGCGTTGAAGACCGACGTCTCCGTGAAGTAGGAGGGCGCGCCGGTGTACGGCGCCCCGTCCTCGGTCAGCTGGACCCCGGCCGCGGAGAAGACCGCCACCTCGGTGTTCGTCGGGACGAGCACCTCGACGGTGCCGTCGCCCGCGACGTCCGCGATGACGGGCTCCGAGGCGTTCAGCGTCGTGCCGAAGAAGTTCCTCGGCTGGCTCTTCCAGAGCTGCGTGCCGTCCCCCCCGAACGCGTAGACGTGAAAGGTCGTGCTGGGGGAACGGTCGTTGTCGGTGACGACGACCTCGGGGACGCCGTCGCCGGTCAGGTCGCCGAGCGCGGGGCTGGTCGCCACCTCGCCCTCCACGGAGACCGGCCAGCCCGTCGCCGGGAGCCCGTTGCACCGGAAGGCGTACACCCTGTGGGCGCGCGCGGAGTAGAACGTCCCCGTCCCGATCACGATCTCGGGCCGGCCGTCCCCGTCGATGTCCCCGACGGCCGGGGAGCTGTAGAGCACCTGGTCGACGCACCGCGGGAAGCCGACCACCGACGTCCCGTCGAACCGCAGCACGTGCAGGCACCCCCCGTCGGCGGTGTTGTACGGGGCGGGCTCCGCGTGGGTGTCGACGCCGATGACGACGTCGACGCGTCCGTCCCCGTCGACGTCGGCCAGCGCGGGCGAGGAGGCGACCGTGTCCCGGACGAAGCGCGGCCAGCCCGTCTCGTCGACGCCGTCGGCCCCTCGGGCGAGGTAGAGGTTCCCGTCGGTCCCCCCCCAGGCGACCTCGGGCGAGCCGTCGCCGTCGACGTCCCCCACGGCGGGCGACGAGATCACGATGCCGGGCTGGCCGGCGAAGTCGGCGGCGGGGCGGTCCCAGAGGAGCGACCCGTCGCGCCGGTACGCGCGGACGCCGCCGCGCACTCCCGGGCTGAAGTTGGACCCGTAAGGGACGACGATCTCGGGGGCGCCGTCGCCCGTGAGGTCGGCGACCGCCGGGCTCGCCGCGCACTCGGCGGGGAGCGAGACCGGGAACGGCGCCGGGACCGTGCCGTCGAAGTCGACGACGTAGAGCTTCGCGGTGGAGGTCCCGAAGACGATCGACTTCTTCCCGCCCCTGAGGCCGAGGTCGGCGACCGCCGGCGCGCCGGCCCGGACCGGCCCCCCTCCGGCGAGAGTGACGGGGAAGCCCGTCTTGAGCGGAGGGGAGACCGGGGTCTGGGAGAGGGCGGCGCCCGCCAGGGCGACGTGCGCCGCGAGGACGGCCACGGCGATACGGACCATTGGGCACCACCTCGCGGCGCGCGGGACCGCCCGGGACATCAGGGGGCTCCGGTTCGCTACGGCGCGAAGTAGCCGGTGATGTCGAGGATCAGGTGCGCGTTGTCGAAGGTCGCCACGAAGGCCGCCAGGTCCGGGGTGCCGCTGGCCTTCAGGGGGACGATGGCGCCGTTGGCCAGCGCGACGTCGGCCTGGGTGAAGTTCAGCGTCGAGACCGTCGGCATCGTCCCGCCGGAGGGCCACAGGGTCAGGAAGAAGTTCCCGGGCGTGGCGGTCTGCGGGATGATCGTGGCGTTCAGCGAGACCGCGGCGGCGCTCGTCGGGACACCGCAGTTTCCGCGCATCGTGAAGTTCCGGCCGGCGGCGTTCCCGACGAGGGCCGGGATTCCGTTCCCCACGGCCACGCCGGGGCAGCTGGCGTCCACGACGCCGGGGGTGCAGCGGGTGTCGACGACCCGGCAGGGCGTCACGGAGTAGTACGAGTAGGGACCTCCCGTCTGGGCGAGCGCCGCAGAGGAGACGAGGACCGCGACGACGGCCACGGCGGCCAGCACCGCGAGAGACCCGATGGAAGAGCGCCTGTTCATACCAGCTCCTTTCGACACCCGGAAGGTATCTTCACTCGAAGAATCCGTTGACGTCAATGACGAGGTGGACCGAGGACGGGCCGCCATTCCGGGCGGCGAGGGCCCCGGATCCGCTCGAGGCCAGCCGGACGACGGCGTTGTTCGCCCGGGTCTGGCCCGCGCGGAAGTTGACGGCGCTCACGAGCGGCGCCGCGACGTCCCCGGGGAAGAGCTGGAGGAACCCGCCACTCGCCCCCCCGATCACGGTCACGTTCAGTGAGACGGCCCGGGCGGTGGCGGGGACCTGGCAGCGCCCTGTCGCGACGAAGACCCGCTCGGCCCCGGGGGCCACGGCGGGGCCTCCGAACGGGCCGGCGGCCTCGCGGGTGTCCGCCAGGCGGCACGGCTCCACGGTGTAGAAGGCGAGCGGCCCGGCGGAGGCGGCGGTCGGGGGAGTCCAGCCGAGCTCGATCACCTCGAAGTCCTGCGCCCGGAGGGTCCCCATCGCCGGGTTCCAGACCCCGTTGTCCCACCGGGTGTCGTAGGCCCCCTGGACGTACATGTCCGTCCCGTTGTCGGCCAGGATCAGCCCGTACGTCTTCAGGGCCGCGACGACCCGGCCGATCGCGGCCACGTCGGCCGCCGTGGCGTCTCCGGGGATCGTCGGGTCGACGCCCGGCTTCAGTCGCAGGCGAGCCCCGAGCGGGGGCGCGGCCGGGTTCGACGACGTCGTCGCGTCGTGCGAGGCCGGGAAGACGTACCCGTTGACCGCGCGGACCGTGAACCGGAACGCGTGCCGGATCGGCTCGGTGCCGTAGGCCTCGTCGTAACGGACGAGGCCGGGGAGGATCGCCATGCCCGAGGCGTCGGCGCTGGTCCAGCCGTCGGGGCGGCGCTGGTTCGAGTCGAGGGAGAAGATCGCCCCCGAGCCCGCCTCCCAGGTGCAGGACGGGGAGCCGTCCGGGACGCACCGCGTGTTCCACGTCTCGAAGAGGAGGCGGTTGTCCCGGTCGACGATCAGCATGTGCTTGTCGCCGCCGACGCCGGAGTTCCCGGGGTAGCCCCCCTCGATCCACCTGGGCTCCGTCTTCGCCGCGACCGGGATCGGGTACCCCGGCGGCCGTCCCGGCGCCCCGGTATCGCTCTGGCTGGCGTAGTCGAAGGCGACCGGCTCGAGCGGCTCGTCCCCGCCGACGGTCATGTAGACCATCCCGTAGATCTCGGGCGAGGGGTCGGAGTCGCCTCCCCAGTCGGGGTGGATCCCGTCGCCCAGGCCGATGAACCCGAGGTAGGCGGCGGAGTTCGGGTCGACGGGCGCCCCGCTGACGTCCACGTTCCACCAGTTGTCCGGCGGGAAGAGGGGCGAGGGCGGGGGGAGGGGGCCGCCGCGGACGGGCTGGGCCGAGGCGGCCGGCGCGAGGACGAGGAGCGCCAGGAGCGCGAGCGGCGCGAGGAGGCGGAGGAGGCCCCTCACTCGAAGTACCCGTTCACGTCGACGAGGACGTGCGTGGCGCCGGGCGAGCCGTTCAGGACCCCGACGGTTCCGGAGCCGTCGGAGGCGAGGAGGACGACGGCGTTGTTGGCGCGGGTCTGGCCGGCCTGGAAGTTCAGCGTGCTGGTCCCCGGCACCGAGCCGTTCCCGGGGTAGAGCGTCAGGAAGCCCGCGGCCGCGGGCGAGACCGCCGTGGCGTTGACGGAGACCGCCTTCGCCGTGGCCGGGACGCCGCACGTGCCCCCCGTCACGACGAACGTCCGGGTCGAGGACGCCGCGAGGGCGGGCGGGTTGGCCGTCCTCGTGTCGACGGCCCGGCAGGGCGCGGCCAGGGTGTGGAAGCGGCTGGAGGGGGGCCCGGCCAGGTAGCTGAACCCGTTCCGCAGCGTCCCGGTCTGCTGGTCGGGGTTCATGACGACGACGTCCACCGTCCCCGCGTTCGTGGCGGAGGGGACCGTCGCGGTGAGCGAGGTCGAGGAGGAGAAGACGACCGAGGTCGCCGACTTCGCGCCGAGGGAGGCGCCGAAGACGTCGTTGGACGGCAGCTCGACGAAGGCCACCGTCGCGCCCGAGGCGAAGCCCGTGCCGGTGATCGTGACGGACTGGCCGCCCGAGAGGCTCCCGGTGGACGGGGAGACCCCGGTGACCGCGGGGCCGGCGGGGACGCTCCCGGGCACGGCCGCCAGGCAGGCGGCGTTCTGGATGTCGTCGAGGATCCCCGCGCTCGAGCCCGGGTCCGAGATCGACCTCGGGTGGAAGACGAGGAAGGAGTCGCAGTCCTGCTCGGGGCGGAGGTGGCAGTAGCTCATGAGGGTCCCCGTGACCCCCGAGACGCCGTTGATCGTCTGCGGCGCGGGGCAGCTCCCCTTCAGGGCGCATCCCCCCTCGGCGGCCATGCAGGTGTCGATCGGGGGGCTGAAGGCGCAGTTGTGCGTGTGCGGCGCGCCGAAGTTGTGGCCCAGCTCGTGGGCCAGGATCGACAGGTCGAGGTCGAGGCCGAAGCTCCCGTTGAAGAGGAGGTTCAGGCTGTACCCAGACGTCCCGCACAGGACGCCCAGAGAGGCGATCCCCGACGCCGAGCAGGAGCTGGTGCAGCGGGGCCCCTGCCTCCCGGAGAGCATCGCGGCCAGCGCCCGCTTGACGACGCTCGAGGGGTAGTTCGCGTTCCAGTAGGTCCGGAACTCCGAGAGGCGCGGGTCGTTGGACGTCACGGTCCCCTGGGTGTCCGAGTAGGGGTCGCTCGACTCCCCGACGCGGACGATCGTGTAGCCCTGCAGGACCTTGACGCCGTTGCCCACCCCGCTCCCGGCGTCCCTCTCGTAGATGACGGAGGTCCCCGCGACGAGCTGCGCGATGTAGTTGACCGCGTTCGTCGTGTTGTCGAAGAAACGCCGGTCGAGGTACTCGGCGTCGGTGTCGATCGCGAGGACGGCCGTGCGGGTCGCCGCGAGCGTCGACGGGGGGGCCGCGGAGGCGGCCGGAGGCCCCGGCGGCGCCGCGTACCGTTCCGGGGCCGCTTCCTCCGCGCCGCAGCTCCAGTCCCGGCGGTAGCCGTCCCCGCGGAAGGCGCGCGCGGCGGCCAGGCGGGACCGGCTCCCCTCCCCGGGCTCCGGCGGGACGAGGAGGACCGGGCCGCGCCGGGTCAGGGCGAGGCCGCCGACGCCGGACGTCTCGGGGTCGACCCAGGCGACGAACCGGGTGCCTGCCTCGGGGCCCTCCTCGACCACGCCCGAGAAGAACCGGAGCGAGGAGCGCGGGAGCTCGCTCGTGACCCCGTCGCGCACGAGGAGGATCCGGGCTTCCGGGGCGTAGACCTCGAGAGGCCGCAGGACGGCCCGGACGCGCAGCGAGGGGAGGAGGGGCCACCCGTCCAGGCGGATCGCCTCCCGCTCCCCGAGGCCGAGCAGGGACCGGGTCGCCTCCCGGTCGAAGGAGACGACCTCCATCGGGCTGGCGCCGTCCGGGGCCGTGACGAGAGTCCCGGGAAGCGCCGCCCTCGCGGGCCCGGACGCGGTGTCGGCCCCGTCGGAGGGTCCAGAGAGGAGAGCCATCGAGATGAGGGCCACGGCCGGAGGGAGTCTTCGCATCGTCCCAACCCTTCCCAGCTGAAGTGTCACCGGTTAACGGTGGGGGAAGTCTACGTCGCCGGGAACGGCGGCCGCTACCGCCGCGAGGCCTTGATCGCGGCGCGGGCCTCCCGGTCGGCCTCGCGCCGGCGGATCGTCTCCCGCTTGTCGAGCGTCTTCTTGCCGGTGACGAGGGCGACCTGGACCTTGGCGTACGGGCCCTTGAAGTAGAGCGAGAGGGGGACGCAGGTCTCGCCGGCGCGCTGGATGCGGCTGCCGATCTTCTGGATCTCGCGGCGGTGGAGGAGGAGCTTGCGCTTCCGCTTGGGGTCGGGGTTGTTGTAGCTCCCGGCCGTGTACGGGGCGATGTGGACGTTCAGGAGCCACGCCTCGCCCTTCTCGACCGAGACGTAGCCGTCCTGCAGGCTGGCGTTCCCGTCCCTTAGCGACTTGACCTCCGGCCCGGTCAGGGAGAGCCCCGCCTCGAACTTCTCCTCCACGACGTACTCGAAGAGCGCCCGCTTGTTCTGCGCCACGGGGGTGAGGCCCGCGGCCTTGCGCGAGGCCCGCTCGGCCGCACGCGCCTCGAGGCGGGAGATCCGCGACTTCACCGGGAGGCGGCCCCCGCCTCGAGCATCCGCTTCAGCGCGTCCGCCATCTCCGGGTCGAACTGCGTCCCCGACTTCGAGACCAGGATCTCGAGCGCCTGCGCCGGGGCGAGGACCGACCGGTACGAGGTGGGGGAGGTCATCGCGTCGAACGCCTCGCAGACGTGGATGAGGCGGGACCCGAGGGGGATCCGCTCGCCCGAGAGCCCGTCCGGGTAGCCGCTGCCGTCCCAGCGCTCGTGGTGGTGGCGGATCAGCGGGGCGACCGGGTAGGGCCAGGGGACCTCGTCGGCCAGGAAGGCCCCGACGCGCGGGTGCTCGCGGACGAGCGAGAGCTCGGCGTCCGTGAGGCTCCGCTTGCCGTACAGCTCCTCGTAGTTCAGCTCGCGCATCCCGACGTCGTGCAGGATGCCGGCCACGGTCACCTGCTCCACCTCGCGCGCGCCGAGCGAGAGGAACGTGGCGAGCTTGCGGGACATGCGGCCCACGGCGAACGAGTGGGCCTTCAGCGCCGGGTAGCGCTTCAGCCCCGGCTCGAGGAGCTTGTTGACGAGCCCCCGGTAGCCGTCCCGGTAGGAGAGGCCCGCGCGGGCCTGCGAGAGGGCCGCCTTCACCAGGACGTGGACCGCCTTCATCGACTCCCGGGCGGCCGGCGCGCCCGCTCGGTAGACGAGCGAGAGGATCAGGACCTCGTCCGCCTCCGCCGAGAGGAGGGAGGACTGGATCGTGGCGATGTCCGCGCGGTCGAGCGGCGCGGCCTCGGCATCGCGGACGACCGGCGTGACGGCGCGCAGGGGCGGCTGCGGGAACCGCGCCCCGGAGCGGGCGAAGATCCGGCCCAGGTTCTCGACCAGCGCCTCCTCGGCCCCGGCCCCGAGCGGCCGCGCGGAGACGGCCCTCACCGTCAGCTCCTCCGGCTCCAGCGCGGAGAGGACGACGGCCTCCACGCCGGGCAGCCCGAGGAGCGCCTCCAGCCCGAGGGAGGACGCGGCCAGGTCGCGCAGCGCGGCCGCCGAGCGCCCGACCGGCGGCCGGCCGCCGCCGAGCGAGAGCCGCTCGTCGACGAGGCGGCGGGCGCGGTCCGTCGTCGAGGGGAGGTGGTCCAGCGGCAGCTCCGGAGTCGTCGGCGGCAGGGGCGGGGAGGCCGACGAGGACGCCGACCGGGGGGCGAGGTTGGCGTGCTCGTAAGCGTAGACGTCTCGCCCCGCCATGCTCCCGGAACGGTCGAAGGAGCCGGTCTGGTCGAAGATCGCGATCTCGGGCTCCTCGAGGACCGGGGCGCCGAACTTGGGCAGGGCCCGGACCGGGACCACGAGGAGCCGGAGCACCTCCTGGACCCAGGCCACGTCGTCGGGGACGAACGGCTCGCGGTTCGCCTTGTCGCGCACGTCCAGGATGCCGACCACCCGCCCGTCGAGGTAGAGGGGCGCCGTCAGGACACGCGTGGACGAGGCCGCCGCCATCAGCCCGGCCAGCTTCCCGGCCTGGCGGACGTCGTTGATGTAGTACGGCTCGCGGTGCTCGAAGACGTGGGTGTGGATCGGGTCGCCCCGGTGGATCACGGGAGGGAGGTGGTCGGCCCGGGAGAAGCCGTAGGAGGCGGCCAGCCGGAACGAGCCGTCCGGCTCGAGGAGGTGGAGAGCCGCCTTCGTGGCGCGCGCCTTCTCCAGCAGGAGGAAAAGGACCTCCCGGATCGAGCGGTCTTCCCCCATGCCGGACACGGGGACAGGATACCAGCCGCGGTTGTGGCCGAGGCGCAGCAGCCCCGGGCTCCTCCGCCACACTCCCGGGTCCGGGGCCGGCGCACAAGTCGCCAGGGATGAGCGACTTGGCCCTGACATCCCCCTGGCACGCCTCCTGCTGAAGCCCCGATCGGATGAGAAACCAGACGACCCTCGCTCGTCCCGTCCGCGTCGCCGGGACCGGCCTTCACACGGGGCGCCGGGTGACGGCGACGCTGCGTCCCGCCGCCGAGGACTCCGGCCTCGCGTTCCTCCGGTCCGACACGGGGACCCTCGTCCCGGCGCTGGCCGAGGAGGCGGGGAGGCTCGAGTACGCCACGTCGCTCGGTTCCGCCGGGGCGGAGATCTCGACGGTGGAGCACCTCCTCTCGGCGCTCGCCGGGCTCGGCGTCGACAACCTCCTGGTCGAGGTCGACGGCCCCGAGCTCCCGGTCCTGGACGGGAGCGCCCTCCCGTGGGTCGAGGCCGTCCGCGAGACGGGGATCGTCCGCCAGGCGGCCCGGGTCGAGCCGTTCCGCCCCGACCGGACGCTCGCCGTCGACGCGGGGCACGGAAAGCGGATCGAGATCCGGCCGGCACGCGAGCTCCGGATCACCTACTCGATCGACTTCCCGCACGCGGCGATCGGCCAGCAGTCGATCACGCTCGTCCTCTCCCCCGAGACGTACGCCACCCACCTGGCCCCGGCCCGCACGTTCGGCTTCCTCTCGGAGTACGAGTTCCTCAAGTCCCGGGGGCTGGCCCGCGGCGCCAGCGCCGAGAACTGCATCGTCGTCGGCGAGGACCGGGTCGAGAACGGGACGCTCCGCTTCGCGGACGAGTTCGTCCGGCACAAGGCGCTCGACCTGGTCGGCGACCTCGCCCTGGCCGGCGTCCCGGTCGTCGGGCACGTGGTCGCCCACCGGGCCGGTCACGCCCTCCACACCGCGCTGGCGCGCCGGATCCGCGAGGAGATGGGCGCCCGCCAGGGCGCGGCCGGGGCGGCGCGGGCGGCGACGGGCTACTAGGTTCGGGGGAGGTCCCCGCTCCGGCGGGGGCCGTCGCGGGTAAAGTCCGGGTGACGTGCGGACCCAGCGCCGGGCGCCCCGGCTCGCCCCGACCTTCCTGATCTCCGCGCTCCTGGCCGGGGCGCTCCCCGGCTTCTCCGGCGCGGAGGAGCCGCGCGTCTCGGGGGTCGCCCTCGCCTTCGTGGGCCGCGAGCTGCGGGTGGAGGCGCGGCTCTCCCCCGGCCTCCCGGAGGAGGTCCGGCAGCGGTGCGGCTCCGGCCTCCCCACGACGGCGGCCTGGGAGGTCCGCCTCTACGGACACCGCGAGGTCTGGTGGGACGGGCTGAAGGACGAGCGGGTCTACGAGGTCACCGCGGCGTACCGCCCGGTCAGCTCGGACTGGGTCGTCGAGCGGCGCCTGGACGGCAAGCTCCTGGAGACGCGCACCGTGCCGACCCTGGACGAGGCGGTGGCGGCGCTGTCGGCCGTGAGGGAGCTGCCGGTCTTCATCATGGGCAACCACCTGCTCGGCAAGAGCCTCCAGCTCCGGGTCCGCTGCACGTACGGGGACCGGCTGGTCCTGGGCGTGATCCCCGGCCGGGTCGCCACCCCGTGGGAGCGGTCCGAGATCTTCGGGTGGGCCGGGGAGAAGCCGTGAGGCCCCGCTGGGAGCGGGACAACCGGATCCTGCTGGGGATCGGCGCGGCGCTGGGGCTGGCGCTGGCCGGCCTCTACGCCCTGACGCTGCGCGCCCGCGCCCTCTCGACGGGGACGCTGACGAACCGGGTCCTCCTCTTCGTCCTCTTCTACATCGTCGTCGTCCTGATCCTGGCGCTCGTCTTCGTCATCGGCCGGAGCGGGCTGAAGCTGCTCCTGGAGTCGCGCCGGGGCGTCTTCGGCTCCCGGTTCCGCGCCCGGGTCGTGGCCACGCACGTCGGGCTGGCCCTCCTCCCGATCGCCCTCCTCCTCCTGCCGATCACCGGGCTCCTGCAGCGAAGCGTCGACTTCTGGTTCGAGGCGCCCGTCGCCGAGACGGTCCGCTCCGGCCGGGAGGTGAGCGACCTCGTCCGGCAGCGCGAGGCCTCGCTCGAGCGCCGCGCCGCCGAGGCCCTCGCGGGCCCCTTGGCCGGAGCCTCCGACCGGGCCGGAGTCGTGGCCCTCCTCTCCCGGGCTCGGGCCGAGACCGGCCTCGACTACCTGGAGTGGCGCCCGGCGGGCGAGGGCGAGCCCGTGGCCGTCAGCTCCCCGCGATGGCCCGTCCGCGAGGCGGGGGGGCCGACGGCGGAGTGGATCGCCGAGGCGCGCGAGCGGGGCGTCGCCCGGCGGACGGAGACGACGGACGACGGCGGGCAGGCCAGCCGGTCGCTCGTCGCGCTCCCCTCCGGCCTCCTCTTCGCCGGGACCTACACGCCCCCGGCCGAGGCGGTCCCCCTGCGCGCCCTGGCGCGGGCCACCTCGACGTACGCGATGCTCCAGGCCGAGCGCGCGTCCCTGAAGGCGGTCCAGGTCCTCTTCTTCCTCCTGCTCGCCTTCGTCGTCCTCCTGGCGGCCGTCTGGATCGGGCTCCTCCTGGCCCGCCGCGTCACCCGTCCGATCGGCGCCCTGGCGGCGTCCGCCCGGCGGGTGGGCGCCGGCGACTTCGACGTCCGGGTCGCGGTGGAGGGCGAGGACGAGATCGGCGCCCTCGGCTCGGCGTTCAACTCGATGACCGGCGAGCTGAAGGCGAGCCGGGAGCGCCTGGTGTCGGCCAACGCCGAGATGGCCGCCGCCAACCGGCGGCTGGCCGAGGAGAGGCAGCGGATCCGGGCGATCCTGGCGCACCTGGGCGCGGGGGTCCTCGCCTTCTCGGCGGACCCTGCCCCCGAGGTCTCCCGCGCGCGCCTCCTGGCCCTCAACGACGCCGCGCGGGGCCTCCTCCGCCTTCCCGGCTCCGAGGAGCCCCCCGACCTCTGCTCGCTCCTGGCCCCCGCCTGGCTCGCCCCCCTGCGCGAGTTCCTCTGCCGCGCCTTCTCGGCCGCCTCGCTCCGCGAGGCGACGCTGACGCTCGTCCCGCCGGGCGAGAAGGAGGGCCTCGTCCTGGAGGCCCGCGTGGCGGGGGTCCCCGGGAGCGAGGAGGTACAGCCCGCCTGGGTCGTGACGCTCGAGGACACGACGGCCCTCGTCCGCGCCGAGCGGGCGGCGGCCTGGGAGGAGGCGGCGCGGCGGATGGCGCACGAGATCAAGAACCCGCTGACGCCGATCCGGCTGGCCGCCGAGCGGATGGCCCGCAAGGCGCGCGCGGCCCGCCAGGCCACCCCGGTCGCGACGGAGCCGGTCCTGTCGGCCGTCGAGGAGGGGGCCGCCGCGATCGTGGAGGAGGTGCGGACCCTCTCGGGGCTGGTGGACGCCTTCGGCCACTTCGCCCGCCTCCCCGCCGCGGACCTGAAGCCCACCGACCTCGGCGCCATCGTCCAGCAAGTCGTGACGCTCTTCTCGGCGAGCCCCGGGGTCCGCGTCACGTCCGAGGTCCCCGCGGGGCTGCCCGAGGTCCAGGCCGACGCCGAGCAGCTCAAGCGGGCCCTCCTGAACCTGGTCGACAACGCCGTGGCCGCCTCCCAGCCGCGGGGCGCGGTCGTCGTGACCGCCTCGGTCGAGGGCTCTGCCGCGCGGTTGACGGTCGCCGACGACGGGCCCGGGATCCCGCCCGAGGACCGCGACCGCGTCTTCGACCCCGCCTTCTCGACGAAGCCGCGCGGCACCGGCCTGGGGCTCTCGATCACGGCCCGGATCGCCGCCGAGCACCGCGGCCGCGTCTGGGTGGAGGAGAATCGGCCGCGCGGATGCCGATTCCTCCTCGAATGGCCGGCGGCGTGAGGGGCCTCCCCCTCGCGGTCCGGGGCGCCGGGACGCCGTGAGCACGAGGCGCCCCCCGGCACGGGTCCTGATCGGGGACGACGAGCCCGGGATCCGCCGGATGCTCGGCGAGGTCCTCCGCGACGAGGGGTACGCCGCGGAGGCCGTGGAGACCGGGAGCGGCGTCCTCGACCGGCTCCTGGACCCGTCGGCCGAGCGGGTCGACGCCCTCTTCCTCGACGTCTGGCTCCCCGACCTGGACGGCCTGACCGTCCTGGACCGGATCCGCGCCGCCGGCCTCGACCTGCCCGTCGTCGTCATCTCGGGGCACGCCAACGTCGAGACGGCCGTGGCGGCGGTCAAGCGCGGCGCCGACGACTTCCTGGAGAAGCCGCTCTCTCTGGAGCGGGTCCTCGTCACGCTCGAGAAGGCGCTGGAGAGGCGGGCGCTGGCCCGCGAGAGGGACGCGCTCCGGCAGGCGCTCGAGCGGCACCAGGAGGAGGAGCCGCTCCTGGGGGACGGCCCGGCGATGACGCGGCTGAAGGAGGAGATCCGGCGGGCCGGCGCCTCCGAGGCGCGCGTCCTGATCACGGGCGAGAGCGGCGTCGGCAAGGAGCTGGTGGCCCGCGCCCTCCACCGCGCCTCGCCCCGCGCCTCCGGCCCGTTCGTCGAGGTGAACGGGGCCGCCATCCCCGACGACCTGATCGAGAGCGAGCTCTTCGGACACGTCAAGGGCTCGTTCACCGGGGCCACGGAGGACCGGAAGGGGAAGTGGGAGCAGGCCGACGGCGGGACCCTCTACCTCGACGAGATCGGGGACATGTCCCCGAAGGTGCAGGCCAAGATCCTGCGCGCCATCCAGGACGGCCGGATCACGCGCGTCGGCGGGGCGCGGACGATCGCCACGGACGTGAGGATCGTCGCCGCCACGAACCGCGACCTGCCGCAGATGATCGCAGCCGGGACGTTCCGCGAGGACCTGTACTTCCGCCTGGCCGTCGTCCCCCTCCGGGTCCCCACGCTCGCCGAGCGGCCCGAGGACGTCCCCGTCCTCGTCCGCCACTTCGCGGCCCGTCTGGCCCGGAAGCGGGGGCGGCGGCCGCGCGCCTTCACGCAAGAGGCGCTCGACGAGCTGTCGCGGAGGACCTACCGCGGGAACGTCCGCGAGCTGGAGAACCTGGTGGAGCGGGTCCTCCTGATGACCGAGGGGCCCGAGGTGACCGTGGCGGACCTCCCGCCGGCCGGGGGGGTGCTCTCGCCGGCCCGCGAGGAGGCGGACCTCGCCCCCGGGCAGACGCTGGCCGAGGCCCGCGAGGCCTTCGAGAAGCGGGTGACGCTGAAGGCGCTCGCCGACTCCCGCGGGAACGTCTCCCGCGCGGCCGAGCGGCTGGGGCTCGACCGGACGACGCTGCACCGGAAGCTCCGCGGCTGGGGCGTGGAGGCCGGCCGGGAGTGAGAGGCGTGAGGCCTCAGGCCGCCTTGGTTCTCCTCACGACGAGCCGGTCGTAGAGGACGAGGAGGACCGTCGAGGTGAAGCCGATCCCGGCGAGGATGGCCCAGGCGCGCTCCGGCTGGAACGTCTCCTTGAGGTACTTCTGGAGGAGGAAGCCCCCGAGCGGCCCCGCCCCGAGCGCCCCGAGGGCGATCGGGAGGAACGCGAAGCCCATGAACGTCCCGGTCTGGTCGCGCGGGGCCAGGTCGGCGACGTACTCGTAGTAGCGAGGCGCCTGCAGAACCTCCCCGAGGGCGATCAGGAACATCGCCGCGGCCGCGGCCTGCCAGGTCTGGAAGGCCACGAGGAGGAGCCAGGCCGTGCTCCCGATCCCCACCCCCAGCGTCATGGCCGGGACCGGCTCGAGCTTCCGCGTCAGGGCCGAGACCGGGACGGTCAGGAAGATGACCGAGAAGGACTCGAGCGAGCCGATCAGCTCGAAGCGGGGGAAGCGGAGGACGTCCCGGACGTAGAAGGGGAACAGGTCGTAGATCTGCCAGAACATCACCCAGAAGCCCGAGAAGATCAGGAGGAAGCCGATGAACCTCACGTTCCGGAAGACGAGGACCATGTCCGAGAGGACCTTCCCGAGCGTCCGCCCCTCGCCCCCGGGCGCCCCCTCGGGCTCGCGGAAGAAGGCCAGCGTCGACAGGCAGAGGACGAACGAGGTGACCGACGCCCCGACGAGGACCCAGGCGATCCCGAAGCTGACCCGCACCTGGCTGGCCAGGACCGGCCCCAGCCACCCGCCGACGTTCACGAGCGTGTAGTAGATCGAGTAGCCGAGCGACTTCGTCTCGTGCGTCGTCGTCCGGGCCACCGTCCCGACGATGCACGGCTTGATGAGCGACCCGCCCACCGCCGTCACCAGGAGAGCCCCGACGACCCAGGCCTTCGGCCCCACCGCGGCCACGAGCGGGGCGCCGAGCGGGAGGCCGGCGAGCGCGATCAGGAAGTACCCGACGGAGAAGATCCCGAAGCAGGCGGCCAGGCTCCTCCGGAAGCCGTACCGGTCGACGAAGGGACCGGCCAGGATCGGGAGGAAGAAGACCCCGAAGCCGTAGAAGCCGACGAGGGAGACGCCGAACGGCCCGAGCCCCACCGTGTCGGCGAGGTAGACGGCGAGGACGATCTTCGAGCCGTAGAAGGAGAAGCGCTCGAAGAGCTCGAGGACGTTGGCCACCCAGAAGCTCCGGGTGAAGCCGGAGCGAAGGGAAGCGAGTCGGGACGAGAGGTCCACGGGTCCTCCTTGCCGGGGTCGCGGGATCTTCCCGGTCGGGAGCACCCGCGTCAACGCCAGCGGGGGCGCCGGTGCTAGGCTCCCGCGCAAACCGATCCGGGCGGAAGGGAGGGACTCGCGTGGGCCTCGCGGTGGAGTCGTACGACCTGGTCGTCATCGGGTGCGGCCCCGCCGGGGAGAAGGGGGCCGCGCAGGCGGCCTACTTCGGCAAGAGGGTGGCCGTGGTCGACCGGTGGCCGGAGCCGGGCGGGGTGACGGTCCACACCGGGACGATCCCGTCCAAGACGCTCCGCGAGGCGGCGCTCTACCTGACCGGCTTCCGCAGGAGCGAGCTCTACGGGATGACGCTCCGCCTCGACCGGGAGCGGAGCCTCCGGCAGCTCGTGGGCCGGCTGCGCGACGTGACCGACCGGCAGGTCCGGCAGATCCGGAGGAACCTGGAGCGGCACCGGATCACGACGGTCGCCGGGACCGCGCGCTTCCTCGGGCCCCGCCTCGTCGGCGTCTTCGACGCGGAGGGGCGCGAGGTCCGGCGCCTCTCGGCCGAGGTGGTCCTGATCGCCGTCGGCTCCTCGCCGCTGCCCCCCCGCGGGCTCTCCTTCGACGACCCCGACGTCGAGGACTCGGACCGGATCCTCGACCTGGACCGGATCCCGAGGAGCCTCGTCGTCGTCGGCGGGGGCGTCGTCGGGTGCGAGTACGCCTCGGTCTTCGCGGCGCTCGGGACTCGCGTGACGCTCGTCGAGGGGCGGGACCGGCTCCTCGGGTTCCTCGACGCCGAGCTGTCGGCCGCTCTGCGGATCGCCCTCGAGAGGCTCGGGGCGCGCGTCCTCCTCGGCGACGCCGTGGAGTCCGTCTCCCGCGAGCCCGGGCTCGCGGCGAACGCCCTGAAGCTGACGTTCCGGTCGGGACGGGTCCAGCAGGCCGACAAGGTCCTCTTCTCGGCCGGCCGGCGGGGGAACGTGGACGGCCTGGACCTGCCGGCCGCCGGCGTGGCGTTCGACGAGAGGGGGCGGATCGGCGTCGACGCCGACTTCCTCACGAGCGCGCCCGGCGTCTACGCGGCCGGCGACGTCGTCGGCTTCCCGGCGCTTTCGGCCACGTCGATGGAGCAGGGGCGGGTGGCGATGCGCCGCGCGTTCGGGATCGGCTCCGCGTCTCCTGTCGCGACGCTCTTCCCGTACGGGATCTACACGGTCCCCGAGATCTCGACCATCGGCCTCACCGAGGAGGAGGCGAGAGGGAGAGGGCTCCCGTACGAGGTGGGCCGCGCGCGGTACGAGAACAACGCGCGCGGTCAGATCACCGGCGACGTGGACGGGTTCGTCAAGCTCCTCTTCGACCCGGAGTCGAAGGCGCTCCTGGGCGCCCACGTGATCGGCGGCAACGCCACGGAGCTGATCCACGTCCCGGCGATGGTGATGGCCCACGGGGGGACGCTGGAAGCCTTCCTCCACGCCGTCTTCAACGTCCCCACCCTCTCGGAGTGCTTCAAGTACGCCGCCTACGACGGGCTCCAGCGGCTGACCCACCGGGAAGGAGGGGCCCCGCTCGAGGCGACCCCCGTCTCGCCGGCGGGGAGCGCCGCGCCGGGGGCGCGGGCCTGGTTCGTCGGGGCGGACCTGACGGACCCGTACGCCCGGGAGCCGCGCCCGGTCACCCTCGCGTTCCTGGACAGGTGGCGGCGGGTCCACTTCGGGCAGTGGAGCTTCGACCTGCGTGGCGAGGGGATGCTCCCGGACTCCGTCGTCCGGGAGGGCTTCGTCCTGGCCATCGACGGGCCGCAGGGCCTCTCGGCCCCGGGCCGGGCGATGCGCGAGTCGGAGCGCCTCCTCCGCGCCGCCGGCAAGTCGGGCCCGGCTCTTCCCCGGCCCGGCGAGCGCCCCTACGCGGGCTTCGTCGCGGGGAGCGTGACGCTCTTCTCGGCGCTCCGGCGGAAGGGGTGGGGCCTCCTCGGCGAGGTCCCGCACGAGGCGACCGTCCTCCTCGAGGTCTACCCCGGCGACCTCTGGCCGAGGTGGGCCGGCTACCGGATGCCGAGGAAGAGCCTGGCGGCCGGACGCCATGCCCGGTACGACCTGCTGCGCGGGCTCGGGCTGGACCTCCCGGTCGGGCGGGAGGCGGTCACGCACGACCAGCTCGACGCGGCCGCCGCTGCGCTCGCGGCCTACCTCTGGGCGACCGGGAAGGCGCGGGAGGTGGGAGAGCCTCCGGCTTTCGACCCGGAGGCAGGCCTCGTGCGAGAGGGCTACATCGTCACGGTCTAGGAGGGACGGGGGCTCCGGGCCGCCGCGCAGCGGCGGGGGGTAGGCCGCGCAGCGGCCGCAGGGGGGATCGACACGTCGTCGACTCCCCTGGACACGTCACCGCCGGTCGCGGGAGACGAGGTAGCCGATCAGGACCCCGACGCCGAGCGCCACGGCGGCCATGACGAAGGCGTTCTCGCGCCCCACGCGGTCGACCGTCTTCCACCGGTTCATCAGCTCGGCCTTGACCTTCTTCTTCAGCTGGCGTCCCTCGTACCGGGCGTGCTCCAGCGCGTCCTCGATCTTCTCGGCCACGTCCTCGACCGCCTCCTGGACCTTCCCGCCGGTCTGGGCGGCCCCTTCCCGGATCGAACCGACGATCTCGTCGACGCTCTTCGTCGCCATCTTCGCTCTCCTTCCGGCCCGATCATCGCACCGCCGCGCGGGCCGGGACCGCGCGATAGACTCCGGGCGAGTTGCCGTCGCGCGCCCTCCTCGAGTCCCTCTACCGGGCCGCCGTGGCCGCCGTCGACCCCGAGCGGCTGGTGGCCGAGGCGATCGGGCGGCGGGGGCGGGCCTTCTGGGTCCGCTCCCTGTCGGCCGCGCGCTCCCGCGAGTTCGTCTTCCTCCCCGGGCGCCTCGTCGTCCTGGCGCTCGGCAAGAGCGCGGTGCCGATGAGCCGGGCCGCCGCGCAGGCCCTCTCGGACCGCGTGGACGACGCCCTCGTCGTCACGCCGGCCGGAGCCCCGGTCGACGGGCTGCCGCCGGGGTGGCGGGTCCTGGAGGCGAGCCACCCCGAGGCCGACGACCGGAGCCTCTCGGCCGGGGAGGCGGCCCTCGCCCTGGCCCGGTCGCTGGAGGAGGAGGACCTCCTCCTCGTCCTCCTCTCGGGCGGCGGCTCCACCCTCGCCTCGGCCGTCCCCGGGGACGTTCCGCTCCGGGACAAGTCGCGGACCGTGGGCCTCCTCCTGGCCGCCGGGGCGCCGACGGCCGACGTGAACGTCGTCCGGGGCGCCCTCTCCCGGATCAAGTCGGGGCGGCTGGCCGCCGCCGCGGGGAAGGCCACGGTCGTCACGCTCGTCGTCTCGGACCTCGGCGACGGCGGCTGGCACCTCGTCGCCTCCGGGCCGACGCTCGGGATCCCCCCGACGCCGAGCGAGGCGCTGACGGTCCTCGACCGGTACCGGCTCTTCCCCCTCGTCCCGCCGAGCGTGAGGACCTACCTGAAGTTCGGGAACCTCCCCGAGATCACCCACCCGGGGGCGAACCGCTGGAGCGTCCTCCTGGCCGACGTGAGGACCGCGATGGAGGGGGCGCGCCGGGCGGCCGTCGCCGCCGGGGCCGAGGTCCGCGTCATCCCCGAGCTCCTCGTGGGCGAGGCCCGCGCCGCGGCCCGGCGGCTGGCGGTGGCCGGGGCCTGCGCCGGGAACCTCGTCCGGCGGGCGGGGGCCCGCCACAGGCGGCTGGTCACCGTCTTCGGCGGCGAGACGACGGTCACCGTGAAGGGACCCGGCACCGGTGGCCGGTGCCGCGAGCTGGCGCTGGCCACCGCCATCCGGATCGCCGGCGTGGAAGGGGCCACCGCCCTCGTGGCCGGGACCGACGGCGTGGACCACACCTCCGACGCCGCGGGGGCGTTCGTCGACTCGACGACGGTGGAGCGGGCGCTCGCCCGCGGTCTCGACCCGTACGGGGCGCTCGACGCCAACGACTCGGGCCCGTTCTTCTCGGCCCTGGGCGACGCCTTCCAGCCCGGCCCGACCGGGGCCTCTGTCGGCGACCTCGCCTTCGTCCTGGCCCCGGAAGACGGTGACGCCGGCTGGATCCCCGCGGGCGAGGAGTGGGAGATCCCGCTTCCCTCCGTCAGCTGACCTGGATCCCCCCTCCGCGGCGGCAAGGAAGGTCCGCTTCGCGGCCCGTCGACGTCCTCGGACAGGGTCAGATCAGGCCGGAGCCGAGGAGGAGGGCGATCAGGAGGAGGAGGGCGCCGGTGAGACGCTGGACCGACCGCATCGTCACCTTGGTCACGAGGCGCGAGCCGGCGAAGACCCCGGCGAACGCCGCCAGCGTGGCGACGGCGACGAGCCCCCAGCCCCCCCGCTCCGAGACGAGGCGGGAGTGGGGGCCCAGGAAGAGCGCGCCGTAGACGAGGAGGCGGACGAGGTCCACCGAGAAGCCGATCACGGCGTTCGTCCCGACGAAGGCCTCCGTCGCCAGGCCGGACTTGGCCAGGAACGCCGACCGGAGCGCCCCCTGGTGCCCGGAGAGGCCGCCGAAGAAGCCCGAGAGGACCCCGCCGAGCGGGAGCCACCTCCTCTCGAAGGCCAGCCCGGCGAAACGGGGGTGGAGCTCGAGGACGGCGAAGGCGAGCATGAGCGCGGCCATCGAGAGCTTCAGCGGCGTCACGACGGCCGTCCGGCCCAGGAGCGTGTACGTGCCAGAGCCCGCCGTCCCGGAGAGGAGCCCCAGGAGGCCCGCGCCCGCGAAGGCGGCCGCCACGGCCGGCAGGCCGAACCGCACGGCGACCTCCCGGTCGGCCTCGCGGGCGAAGAGCGAGACCTTCAGGACGTTGTTGGCGAAGTGGACGAGGGCCGTGGCGCCGACGGCCACCTCCACGGGGAAGAAGAGGGCGAGGACCGGCATCAGGAGGGTCCCCAGCCCGAACCCCGAGAAGAGGGTCAGCGCCGAGACGAGGAGGGCCGCGACGGCCACGACGGCGTACGGCACGCGGGGCGGGATCCTCCCGGAGCAGCGCCACGCCGTCAACCACGCCGTCGACCGCCCGGTCCCGTCCGGGAGGACCGCGGGGCCGTAGCATCCGGAGGTGGCTCGCGTCCTGATCGTCTCGACGAACCGGGAACGGACCCCGTTCCCGGTGATGCCGGTCGGCCCGGCGATCGTGGCCGCCCACGCGCGAGCGGCCGGGCACGAGGTCCGCCTCCTCGACCTGATGTTCGAGAGGGACGTCGCGGGCGCGCTTCGCTCCGCGGTCGCCGCCTTCCGTCCGGAGGCCGCCGGCGTCTCGATGCGGAACGTCGACAACTCGGACCTGGTCGACACCAAGTTCCACGTGCCGGACGTGGAGGAGACGCTCCGGCTCCTCCGGCGCGAGGCGCCCGGCCTTCCGGTCGTCCTCGGCGGGGCGGCCACCTCGATCGAGCCGCGCGCCCTCCTCGCGCTCTGGGGGCCCGGCGGCTCGGCGCTGGCGCCCGGGGAGCCGCCGCTCGTCGACGTCCTCCTGGCCGGGGACGCCGAGGAGCGATTCCCCCGGCTCCTGGACCGTGTCCTGTCGGGGCGGCCCGTCAGCGACCTCCCCGGCGTCTGCGCCCGGGGGGAGGACGGGGCGGTCTCGTTCCACGCCGCCGGGCTCTCCGAGCCGCTCGACGGCCTCCTGGAGGCCCGCCTCTTCGACCACGTCGACGTCGCCCGCTACGCGCGAGCCGACGGCGTCTACCCCGTCCAGACCCGCCGCGGGTGCGCCTTCACCTGCACCTACTGCACGTACGGCTCGATCGAGGGGACGCGCCTGAGGCTCCGCCCCCCCTCCGACGTGGCCGACGAGGTCGAGCGGGCCCTCGGGGCGGGCGTGACCCGCTTCGAGTTCGTCGACGCGGTCTTCTCCCACCCCGCCGCCCACGCCCGCGCGGTCCTCGAGGAGCTCCTCGCCCGCGGCCTGTCGCGGCGGGTCGAGCTCTCGGCCTCGGGCCTCAACCCGGCCGGCGTCTCGGAGGACCTCGTCCGCCTGATGCGCCGCGCCGGCTTCACCTCCGTGTCGGCCACCGTCGAGAGCGCCTCGACGGCGATGCTCCGGCGGATGCGGAAGGGCTTCGACGCCGGGGAGGTGGACCGCCTCGCCGGCTGGCTGCCGAAGCACGGGATCCCGGCGGTCTGGATCTTCCTTGTCGGCTCGCCGGGCGAGACGCCGGGGACGGTCGAGGAGACCTTCGACTTCGTGGCCCGGCGGGTCCCGCCCCGCGACCTGGCCTACGTGACGAGCGGCGTCCGGGTGTACCGCGGGACCGGCCTCCACCGCGAGCTCCTCTCGTCGGGGCTCCTCGACGAGGGGCAGGACCTCCTCCCGCCCCTCTTCGCCTTCTCGGCGTCTCTCCCGCGAGAGGCCTACCTGGAGCGGCTTCTGGCCCTCTCCTCCCGGCACCCGAACGTCGTCAGCTCCTTCGAGGCGGGCCAGCCCGTCGTCGAGCGCCTGGCCAGGCTCCTGGGCCGCCTCCCGCTCCCGAGGCCCCGCTGGCGCCTCCTCCCCCTCGTCCGGCGCTTCGGCTCCCCGTTCCGCCGGGCCCGGGCCGACGCGCTGACGTCGGCCCCCTGGCCCGTCGTCCTGGCGTGAGGCCCGGCTCCCCCCGGCCGTAGAATCCCGTCCGCCCATGCGCGCCGTGCTGACCGTGCACGAAGAGGGCACGCCGAGGCGACACGTCCTTAGGACCCGGGCCGTCGTCGGACGCGACCCGGGGTGCGACGTCGTCCTCGCCGACCCGACCGTCTCCCGCCGTCACGCGATCCTGGAGCTGGGCCCCTCGGGCTGCCGGCTCCGGGACCTCCGGAGCGGCAACGGGACGTTCGCCGACGGCCACGCCGTCGCCGAGGCCGACCTGACCGGCTCCGAACGGCTCCGCTTCGGCGCGGTCCAGGCCGAGCTGGCGTTCGAGGAGGAGCCGGCCGACCTGACGGCCAGCCAGAAGCTGAAGATGTCGCTCTCGGTCGCCCCCTCGCGGCGGTCCCGTCCCGTGGCGGCCGCGGTCGTCTCGACGGCCGTCCTCCTCGGCCTCCTGTCGGTGACGGCCTGGGAGCGCGGCTGCCTGGGGCGTCCCTCCGGCGCCGCGCGCCCCGCCGGCGCCGCGCGCTGAGAGGCCGGGCTCGCGTCAGACCTCGCCGGCCCGCTCCTCCGACAGGACGGCCTCGTAGGCCGGCAGCGTCAGGAAGTCGCGGAAGGTCTCCGAGACGACCATCTCGTCGAACAGCCGCGCGGCCCGCTCGTGGCGGCTCCCCGGGGGCGCCGAGGCCGCGATCCGGGCCACCTCCTCCTCGAAGACGGTCCGGTAGAGCTCCTTCGTCAGCGCCCGCCCGTCGGCCAGGCGCGCCCCGTGGTGGACCCACTGCCAGACCTGGGAGCGCGAGATCTCGGCGGTGGCGGCGTCCTCCATCAGGTTGTAGAGGGGCACGCAGCCGGTCCCCCGCAGCCACGACTCGAGGTAGAGGATCCCGACGTTGATGTTGTGCCGGAGCCCCTTCTCCGTGACGTCCCCCTCCGGGACCCTCAGGAGGTCCTCGCGCCCCACGGTCACCTCCTCGCGCAGGACGTGGAGCTGGTTGGGGGTCGGCATGTGGGCGTCGAAGATCGCCCGGGCGACCGGGACGAGGCCCGGGTGCGCCACCCAGGTCCCGTCGTGCCCCGCCTTCACCTCGCGCAGCTTGTCGGCCTCCACCTTGGCGATCGCCGCGGCGTTGGCCTCCGGGTCCGTCTTCACCGGGATGTAGGCGGCCATGCCGCCCATGGCGTGGACCCCCCTCCGGTGGCACGTCTTGATGAGGAGCTTCACGTAGGCCTCCAGGAAGGCCTTGTCCATCGTCACCAGGCTCCGGTCCGGAAGGACGAACTCCTTCTTTCGCGAGAACTTCTTGATGAACGAGAAGATGTAGTCCCAGCGCCCGCAGTTCAGCCCCGAGGAGTGGTCCTTCAGCTCGAAGAGGATCTCGTCCATCTGGAACGCGGCCAGGACCGTCTCGATCAGGACCGTCGCCCGGATCGTCCCGACGGGAAGGCCGAGGTCGGCCTGCGCCTTGACGAAGACGTCGTTCCACAGGCGCGCCTCGAGGTGGTGCTCGAGCTTCGGGAGGTAGAAGTAGGGCCCCGTCCCGCGCGCGAGGAGCCGCCGCGCGTCGTGGAAGAAGTAGAGGCCGAAGTCGAACAGGCTCCCCGAGCACGGCTCGCCGTCGACGAGGAGGTGCTTCTCGGGGAGGTGCCAGCCGCGGGGCCTCACGAGGAGGACCGCGGTCTTCTCGGCGAGGCGGTACTCCTTCCCGGTGTCGGGAGCTGTGTAGGCGATCGTCCGGTCGATGGCGTCGCGCAGGTTGACCTGCCCCTGCACCTGGTTCTCCCAGGTCGGGGTGTTGGCGTCCTCGAAGTCCGCCATGAAGACGCTGGCGCCGGAGTTCAGCGCGTTGATCACCATCTTCCGGTCCACGGGGCCGGTGATCTCGACGCGACGGTCCAGGAGGTCCGCGGGGATCGGCGCCACCTTCCAGCCGGCGGCGCGGACCTCTGCGGTCTCCGCGAGGAAGTCCGGCAGCTCGCCCGCGTCCAGCCGGGCCTGCGTCTCCACCCGCCGGGCCAGGAGCTCCTTGCGCCGCGCGCCGAAGGCCCTCTGGAGCCCCGCCACGAAGCGCAGCGCCTCGGGGGTCAGGACCTCCTCGAAGCCGGGGCGGACGGGGCCGAGGAGCTCGATCCCCTCCGCGGTGAGGGCGAACAGGGGGGAGGTGGCGGAAACGGGCTCGCTCACGAGGCCTCCTCGCCGGCGGGCGCTGCCGCCGCCGGGCGGGACGATTATCGTGCCGGAAGCGGCTCCGCCGCCGGGCGGCGCCGCCTCGTTGAAAGTGAGGGGAAAACGCGTTCTGATCGGAACGACGTGAAGCCCGTCCGCCCCTCCGCGGGACAGCGGCGCGCTCCCTTGGGTCCTCGCCGGGGGTTCGCCCTCCTCGAGGCGCTGGTCGCGCTCGGCGTCCTCTCGGTCCTCCTCGTCCTGGGCCTCTCGTTCGTCAAGAAGCGGCGGGACCTGGAGCGCGAGCGGCTCGACCGGGAGGTCGCCCTCAGGGCGATGACGAGCGAGTGGGCCGTCCTCCGGACCTCCTCCTCGTCCGAGCTCTCGCCCCGCGAGGACGGCCCGTTCCTCGGGCCGCCGGAGCTCCTGGCCGCCGTCGAGGACCGCAAGCCGCTCCTGACCGTCGAGGCCGCCGGCTATCCGGGGCTGGTGAAGGTGCGGCTCTCGCTCGCGACGGGGACGAGGCGGATCCACAGGATCGTCCAGGAGGGGTACGTGAGGCCCGGCGGCCCGTGAGGAGCGGCGCGCGCCCCTGCCGGGGCCTCACGCTCGTCGAGGTGGCCGTCGTCACCCTCGTGACGGTCCTGGTCCTCCTGGCCGCGCAGCAGATGCTCGTCTCGCTCTTCGGCGAGGGGAAGCGGACCGGGACGGAGGCGTTGACGCCGCAGAGCCTCCCCTTCCTCCTGGACCGGGTCCACCGGGACCTCCTGTCCGCGGGCGGGGCGAGCGTCACCCCGGAGCCCGGCAAGGCCGGGGCGTGGCGCGTGGAGCTCTCCCCGGCGGTCGCCGGGGACCCGCGGGTCGTCTACGTCTTCCGCAGGGAGACCGTCAAGCGGAGCCTCGTCTCCGGGAAGAAGGGCGAGAAGAGGACGACGCGCGAGTGGAAGGTGAGGGGCTCGCTCGAGCTGGTCGAGGAGGAGCTCGCCTACGGGCGCCTCTCGTTCTTCTACGAGCCCCCGTCCGGGGAGGTGGAGCTCCTGGCCTTCCCGCTCCCGCGCGGCGAGGCGGGAGGAGGGCCGTGAGGCGGCGCGGCTTCTCGCTCCTGGCGGTCGTCGTCGTCCTGGCGATCCTGGCGATCCTCCTCCAGGCCGCGGTCGCCCTCCTGACGGCGCGCCTGCGCGAGACCCGATGGCGCGGCGAGTCCCGCTACGCCGAGGAGCTCGCCCGCTCCGGCGTCGACTTCGCCAGGGCGTGCCTGGACGCCGACGAGGGGGGGGGCTCCTGCGGGCGGACCCTCCCCGTCGAGGGAGGCGAGATCGTCGTGGAGGTGACCCCGACGGCGAAGGGCCAGCGGATCACCTCCCGCGGGCGCGTCCTGGCCGGGTCGGAGGTCCGCGCCGAGAGGACGGAGGTCGTGGAGGTCCGCGCCGCGGGCCAGCCGGAGGAAGACCCCCGCGGCGAGACCCCGCCGGACCCGGGCGCCGGGGACGAGGACGCCGAGGAGGACGCCGAGGCGGTCATCGAGCCGTTCTGAGCGCCTCGCTCGCCCGCGCGAGGACGAGGTCGAGCATCGCGGCCGTGAGGCGCCCCGTGTTCGTGTTCTGCCGGCTGACGTGGTACGAGGCCAGGAGGTGGAGCGGCCGCGGGCCGTCGAGCGCGACCTCGGCCCCGTGGGCGAACCGGGGGGCGGGCCTGGGCAGGCGCCAGCCCAGCCCCGGGAGAGCGGCGAGGAGGGAGCCCCACGCCAGCGCCCCGAGGGCCAGGCAGGCCTCGAGGCCCGGCAGCGCCGAGAGCTCCCGGGCGAGGAATCCGCGGCAGCGGCCGAACTCGGCCGGGCTCGGGCGGTTGTCGGGCGGGGCGCAGCGGACGGAGGCCGTCACGAAGACGCCCGAGAGGACGAGGCCGTCGTCCAGCCCGACCGACGCCGCCTGGTTGGCCAGGCCCGCGCGGTGGAGGGCCGCGAAGAGGAAGTCCCCCGAGGAGTCCCCGGTGAAGACGCGGCCGGTCCGGTTCCCTCCGTGCGCGGCCGGGGCGAGCCCGACGACGGCCAGCCGGGCGTCGGGGTCGCCGAAGCCGGGGACCGGGCGCGCCCAGTAGGCCTGCCCGCGGAAGCGCCGGGGAGGGTTCGCCGCCGCCTCCTCGCGCCAGGCCACGAGGCGCGGGCAGGCCCGGCAGGCGATCACCTCGGCGGCGATCTCCTGCAGCCCGGCGCCGTGCGCGGCGTCGGCCCGGGGGCGGCGCTCCTTCCTCAGGTCCTCACGAGCGGGCGCCCCTGGGCGTCCCTCACCGAGCCGGTCGCGATCAGGATGACGTCGATCAGCCACCAGATCCCGCACCCGCCGAACGTCACCAGCTTGGCGATCCCCAGGCCGATGTGCCCGAGGTAGAAGCGGTCGACGCCGAGGCCCCCGAGGAAGACGGACAGCAGCAGGGCGGCCAGCCAGTCCTTCGGCTGGTCGGGACCGACCGGCGCCGGCATCGGCGCGCCGGGGACCGGCGGGACGCCCGGGGCGGGAGGGGGCGGGACCGGGGTCGAGACGAGGCCCGCGAACTCCGGGCGGTCCCGGAGGGGGATCCACTGGGTCTCGCCCGTCTTGAAGGTCAGGCTCGAGGTGCCCACGCGCCCCTGGGCGATCCACTCCTTCAGGGCGGCCTCGTCGACCGGACCGTACTGGACTCCGTCGGCTCCGATGACGTGGTACATCGTCAGCTCCTCTCCACGTGAAGAAACGTCTTCCCCGGCGGGAAGTTCGCCGTCCGCCCGGTAAGATCGTACCGGAACGCCTCTCCGGCGCCCCGCCCTCCGATGCCCCAGCCCCGCTCCCGCCCCCCCGCCGACCGCCGGCGCGCCCTCCTGGCCGCCGAGCGGCCGACCGAGGCCTTCCTCAGGGGCGGACGCCACCGGGTCGGCCTCGGCTTCGCCAACTCGTACGAGGTCGGGATGTCCAACCTCGGGTTCCAGTGGGTCTACCGGCTCCTGAACCGCGAGGAGGACGTCACCTGCGAGCGCTTCTTCCACGACCCGCACGACCCGGACCCGCGCGGCCCAAGGACGCTGGAGTCGGACACGCCGCTCGGCGAGCTGCCGCTCCTGGCCTTCTCGGTCTCCTGGGAGATGGACTACGCCAACCTCCTGGCCCTCCTCCCCAGGGCGCGCGTCCCGCTCCTGAGGGCGGATCGGGGAGAGGGGGACCCGGTCGTCCTCGTCGGGGGGGACTGCGCCCGGATCAACCCGGTCCCCCTGGCGCCGTACGTCGACGTCTTCGCGATGGGGGACGGCGAGAGGCTGGTCCCCCCGCTCGCCGAGGTCCTCCGGCGGGACCTCTCCCGCGAGGGGACCCTCGCCGCCCTCGCCTCGCTCCGCGGCTTCTACGTCCCCGCCCTCCACGGCCCCCGCGCCGAGGCCGCCGAGGAGGGGCGGATCGTCGTCCAGCAGCTCAAGCCCGCCGACGGCCCCGGCCGCGAGCCGCCCCACACGACGCTCCTCACGCCCCACACCGAGCTCTCCGACAAGCTCCTGGTCGAGATCGCCCGCGGCTGCTCGGAGATGTGCCGCTTCTGCTGGGCCGCCTACGCGATGGCCCCGCAGGTGCGCGTCCCGGCCTCGAGCGTCCTGGCCGTGGCCGAGAGGTGCCGGCCGCTCACCTCGCGCGCCGGGCTGATCGCCACTGCGGTCGCCGACCACCCGGAGATCCTCCCCATCCTCCGCGGCCTCGCCGGCCTCGGGTACCACGTCGCCCTCTCGTCCATCAAGATCGACGCCGTCTCCGAGGAGCTCCTCTCGATCCTCGCCAGGCAGGGCGAGCGGTCGCTGGCCATCGCGCCGGAGGCGGGGAACGAGCGGCTCCGGCGCCTCGTGAACAAGAAGGTCTCCGACGAGATGCTCCGCGACAAGGTGCGCCTGATCGCCCGCGCGGGCTTCACGAACCTGAAGCTCTACCTGCAGGTCGGCCTCCCGGGCGAGACGGAGGGGGACGTGGACGACCTGGTCCGGCTCGTCGACGACCTGCGCGGGATCTTCCTCGAGGAGGGGCGGCGCCGCGGGCGCGTCGGGACGCTCGTGCCGAGCGTCAACGCCTTCGTCCCCAAGCCCCACACGCCGTTCGAGAACGAGGTCCTCGACGACCCGGCGGAGATCGCGAGGAAGATGTCCAGGCTCGACGCCGCCTTCCGCCGGATGCCGAACGTGACGTTCCGGGGGATGCCGGTCGCCGAGGCGGTCTGGGAGGCCTACCTCGCCAAGATGGGGCCCGAGTCGGGCGAGATCCTCCTTGCGGCCGCCTCCGGCGTCCCGCTCCGGCGCCTCGTCCGCGAGCACGGGGCGACGATGCTCGCGGTCGTCCGCCCGGAAGGCGAGAGGCCCGACCCCTCGCGTCGCGGCGTCTTCGACCCTTTGTCGCGTTCCTCGTCCCCCTGGGGCTTCATCGGGAAGTCCTGATCGCGGGCGCCCCTCCCCGGGGCCTCCCGCTTGTCGAAGGGGCCGGGGCGTGAGACTCTCCCCGCCTTCGCCCCCGCGATCCCCGCGGCGCGCGCGACCCGGAGACAAGATGCCCTTCTCCTCCTTCGGCCTCCACCCCGACCTCCTCCGCGGCGTCAAGGAGCTCGGCTTCCACCGGCCCACCCCGATCCAGGACGACGCGATCCCCCCGGCGATGCAGGGCAAGGACGTGCTCGCCTGCGCGATGACGGGGAGCGGCAAGACCGCGGCCTTCCTCCTCCCGATCCTCCACCGGTTCCTCGGCAGGCCGCGCGGCACCACCCGTGCCCTCGTCCTGACGCCGACGCGCGAGCTGGCCGCCCAGATCGACGAGCACCTCCGCGAGCTGGCGGTCCACACGCCCCTCTCCGGGGCCGCGGTCTTCGGCGGCGTCGGGATGGGGCCGCAGGAGCACGCCTTCCGGACGGGCGTCGACGTCCTCGTGGCGACGCCCGGACGGCTCCTCGACCACTTCCGCTTCCCCTACGCGAAGCTCGAGGGGCTCGAGGTCCTCGTCCTGGACGAGGCCGACCGGATGCTCGACATGGGCTTCCTCCCCGACATCCGCCGGGTCCTCCGGCACCTCCCCGCGCGGCGCCAGACCCTCTTCTTCTCGGCCACGATGCCCGAGCCGATCGTTCAGCTCTCCCGCGAGATGCTGAGGAACCCGGTCACGATCAACCTGGAGCGGAAGTCGATGCCGGCGGTCGGGATCACGCAGGCCGTCTACCCCGTCCCGGGAGAGCTGAAGACGGGCCTCCTCCTCGAGCTCCTGAAGCGTGGCGACGTCAGGAGCGCCATCGTCTTCACCCGGACCAAGCACCGCAGCAACCGGCTCGCCGAGTCGCTGAAGAAGGCCGGGGTCTCCTGCGAGCGGATCCACGGGAACCGCTCGCAGGCCCAGCGGACCGACGCGCTCCAGGGCTTCAAGGCCGGCCGGTACCGCGTCCTCGTGGCCACGGACATCGCCGCCCGCGGGATCGACGTCGAGGACCTCTCGCACGTCGTCAACTTCGACGTCCCGCACGTCCCCGAGGACTACATCCACCGCGTCGGCCGCACCGCCCGCGCCGAGGCGACCGGGGACGCCTTCACGCTCGTCTCCCCCGAGGAGCAGGCGGACCTCGCCGCCATCGAGCGGGCCATCGGCAAGAGGCTGCCGCGGGTGACGGTGCCGGAGTTCGACTACACGAGGCGGCCGGCCGAGCGGCTGGAGGTCCCGATCGCCGAGCGGATCGCCCAGATCCGCGCCCGCAAGGCCGAGGAACGCTCCCGCGCCCGGGAGAAGGCCGAGCGGCGCGCCCGCCACGAGGCCGAGGAGAAGGCGCGCGCCGAGGAGAAGGTTCGCAGGCAGGCCGCCGCGCAGGCCGCGCGGACGGCGCCCCGCCCCTCCCGGCCGCCGGCCCCGGCCTCCCCCGCGCCGCACGGG
>RHKY01000095.1 GCA_008363385.1 Acidobacteriota bacterium
GCCCGGGCCGCTGCCGCACGAGGCCGAGCTCGTCGAGCGCCTCGCCGCTTTCCGAAGGAGCCTGGCCGACGCCGGGAAGGGGGCGGTCGTCCTGCGCGAGGCGTCGATCCTGGCCGGCTCGCGGCACGAGCGGCTCGCCACGAGCGCCGGCCGCCGCTCCTCGTTCTCCGCCGGCGCCGCCTCGCTGACGGCCACCGTGGTGGGCCGGGCCGGCTCGGCGCGCTCCTCCGCGCGCGTCGTGGCCGCGGCCTCGCGCCTGTCGGCCCTCCCGGTGGCGCGGCTGGCCCGCCTCGCCACGGACCGCGTCGTCCTGCCGCTGACGGGGCGGCGCCTGACGCCCGGGCGGTACGACGTCCTGCTCGACCCGCACGTGGCCGCCCACCTCGTGGGGCGGCTCGCGCCCCTCTTCCTCGGGGGCGAGGAGGAGGAGCGGCTCCGGGCCCGGACGCGCGACGGCCGGGAGGCCTTCGCCTCGCGGGTCGTCTCGATCGTGGACGCCGCCCAGGCGCCCGGGGGGCCGGTGGCCACCACGCACGACGGCGAGGGGACGCCCCAGGGGAGGACCGTCCTCGTGGACCGCGGGCGGGTGGTGGGCCGCCTAACCGACGTCGCCTGGGCGGCGCGCCTCGGAGTCCCGGCGACCGGGAACGCCGTGCGCCACTCCTGGTCGCAGCCTCCCGACGTCGGCGTGACGAACGTCTTCCTCGACCCCTCGGCCGGCGTCTCGCCCGTGGAGCTCCTCGGGGGGGTGACGCGGGGCGTCTACGCCGCAGTCCTCCTGGAACGGCCGGGCGTGGACCTCGCGTCGGACGTCTTCCGGCTGACGGCCGCCGGCTACGCCCTGGAGAAGGGGCGGGCGCAGGACCGCGTCTCGGAGGTCGTCGTCGCCGGGCGGCTCTCCGAGTTCCTGCGCGCGATCGCCGCCATCGGCGACGACCTCAAGTTCGCGGCCGGCGCGGGCGGGGGCGTCGGCTCCCCGACGCTCCTCGTCCCGCGCTGGAAGGTCGACTGAGGTCTCGCGCGGGCGGGGTTCCCCCTGCGACCCGATCCCGCTCGCGTCGGAGGGGGTGCAGGGGGAACCGGCTTCCAGCCCGCGCCGTGCCGCGGGCGGGGTTCCCCCTGCGACCCGATCCCGCTCGCGTCGGAGGGGGTGCAGGGGGAACCGGCTTCAGGCCCGCGCCGTGGCGCGGGCGGGGTTCCCCCTGCGACACTTCAGCCAGGCGGGCGGGTCGGCCTCGGCCGCGCCGGCGCGTCGAAGCCGCCGGGGCCGGGCTGGGCGGCGTCCTCGGGCTTCTCGTTGCCGCCGGGGCCGGGCGCGGACTGCGGCTCCTCCTGGACCGGCTGCGGCTCCTCGGGCGCGACGGGCCTCTCCTCCTCGGGCTCCTGGGCCGGAGGCGGGGGACGCCGCGGGATCGGGCGGACGCCGGGGTATCCCCGGCCGGGCGGGGGCGACGAGGTCGTCGGGGGGGCGGTCGACGGCGCGGCCGACGTGACGACCGGGCCGGTGGAAGCGGGGGCCGGCTCCTCGACGGTGGCCGCCGCGGGCGTCCGTTCCGCGGGCCGTCCCGAGGGCTGCAGGAACGCCGCGATCCGATCCGGGTCCGAGACCTGCTGGGAGGTTGGCATGGCCGCCTGGACGAGCCTCTTCTCGTACGTCTCGAGGAGGACGGCCGGCTTGAGCCGGGAGGACATGGCGAACGGGTTCACCTCGACGTCGAACAGCGAGGTCCCGGTCCTCAGCGAGACCTTGTAGGCCTCGATGGCGGGCCGGAGCCGCCCGAGCTGTTCGTTCGCGAAGCCGAGCATCCACCAGGCGGGCCAGTTGCCCGGGTCGCGGTCGACGGCGCGGCGGAAGGCCCTCCGGGCGCTCCGCCACTCGCTCCGCCACGCCCGGACCAGCCCGGCGTTGAAGTGGGGCCGCGAGTCCTTCTCGTCGAGCTCGGCCGCCTCCTCGAACTCGCGCAGCGCGTCGCGCCAGAAGCCGTCGAGGGCGACGAGGCAGCCGAGGTCGTTCTTCAGGCCGGCGTTCTTCGGCTCCAGCTCGAGCCGGGCCAGCGTGTCGAGGATCGCCCGGTGGCGCGGGATCGCGGGGTCGAGGTACGGCTTGTAGACGTCCCGGGCGGCGGCGGGGAGCGCCAGGAGGAGGGGCAGCGCGACAAGCGCGGCGGCGGCGAACGCCGCTCGCACGCTCCGGGTCGTGGTCATTGGCTTCCTTTCGGCGCGGAGGGCCGCCCGACGAGGCGGACCTTGCCGTCCGCCGAACGCACCTCGAAGGTGAGGCGGGTCGCCCCGGTCCGCTGGCGGATCTCGTCGGCCTGGCGCCGCACGAGCTCCTCGAACCGGGTGTAGTTGAGCTTCGACACGTCCTCTCCGAGGGCGGCCCGGGCCGCCTTGTACTTCTCGAACAGCGGGGTGAAGTCCACCCTCGCTCCGGGTTTTACGGCCCCCGAGGCCCCCGCGTCGCGCCCGGGGGTCCCGGAGGCCGCGGGTGCCGGAGCCGCGGCCGCCCCGGAGACCTGGTGGACCCCCCCCCAGGGGCGCCCTTCCTCGCGGGCGCGCAGCCTCTTGTCCCAGAGCTCGCAGAGGGAGTTGTACCGGCTCTGGAGCGTCTGGAGGCGGAAGCGCTCGGCGGCCTTGTCGATCTCCTGGTTGCTGACGCGGCGCAGGAACGACTCCAGCTGGCGCCGGTCCTTGACGGGCGGCAGCTTCGAGTCGCCGGCGAAGAAGCGCTCGTACTGGATCCTCAGGTCGAGGACGTGGCGCTCGAGCGCCTTCAGCTCGGTCTCGATGGAGACTCCCATGGCCTCTTCGGATAGATTCTCCCCCGGAGATGGCTCGCCCGTCCACGCTCCCTCCCGCGCTCGACGCGCTGCTCTCGCACCCGGCGGCTCGGCCGCTCCTGGCGCGCCACGGGCGGGAGCGGCTGAAGGAGGGGCTGCGCGCCTCGGCCGATCGGCTCCGGCGCGGCGAGCTGTCCGCCCCGGACGGCGGGAGGGAGGAGCTGACCGCGCTCCTCGTGGAGGAGACCGCCCGGCGGCTCGAGGCCCGCCCGCCCGCCGGGCCGCGCCGGGTCCTCAACGCCACGGGCGTCCTCCTCCACACGAACCTGGGGCGCGCGCCGCTGGCCGAGGCGGCCCGCGAGGCCGTCCAGGCCGCGGCCGGCTACTGCGCTCTGGAGCTGGACCTCTCGACCGGCGAGCGCGGGAGGCGCTCGGACCACGTCCGCGGTCTCCTCCTCGCCCTCTTCGCCCCGGGGCGCGAGGACCTCGACGCCCTGTCCGTGACGAACACGGCGGCCGCGCTCCTCCTGGCGCTCGACACGGCCGCCAACGGGCGCCCCGTGGCCGTCTCCCGCGGCGAGCTGGTCGCCATCGGCGGGGACTTCCGCGTCCCCTCGATCCTGGCCAGGAGCGGCGCGTCGCTCCTGGAGGTCGGGACGACGAACCGGACGACGCTCGAGGACTACCGCGAGGCGCTCGACGCGGGCGCCGCGGCGGTCCTGAAGGTCCACCCGTCGAACTACCGGATCGTCGGCTTCACCGAGGAGGTCCCGCTCCCCGGGCTCTCGCCCCTCTGCCGGGAACGGGGCGTCCCGCTCCTCTTCGACGCCGGGACGGCCGCCCCCGTGCGCCTGGCGCTCGGGGGCGGCCAGCCCCCGCTCCCGACGCCGCTCGACGCGGTGGACTCCGGCGCGGACCTCGTCTGCTTCTCCGGCGACAAGACGCTCGGCGGCCCGCAGGCGGGGATCCTCCTGGGCCGCTCCGACCTCGTCCGTCGGGCGGGGAGGAACCCGCTGGCCCGCGCGCTCCGGATGGACAAGCTGGCGCTCGCCGCGCTGGCGGCCACCCTCGACCTGCACCTCTCCGGGCGAGGCGAGGAGGTCCCCTTCTTCCGGATGCTGGCCACGCCGGCCTCCGAGCTCCAGACGCGCGCCCGGACCCTCGTCTCCCGGCTCGCGCCGGAGGGCGTCGCGGCCGAGGCGGTCCCGTCCGAGGCGACCGCCGGGGGCGGGAGCGGGGCCGGCTCGGCGATCCCGTCGTGGGCGGTCGCCGTCACGTCTCCCCGCCTCTCCGCCACGGCGCTGGCCGGAGCGCTCCGGTCGCGCCGTCTGCCGGTCCTCGCCCGCGTGGCCGGCGACCGCCTCCTCCTCGACCTGCGCACCGTCGACCCCTCCGAGGACGGCGAGCTCCTCGACGCCCTCCTCGAAGCCGTCCGCGGGTAGGTTCCCTCCCCGGGCACGGCGATGACCGCCGGGGGGAGGGGTCAGGGAGGGACGGCGGGGGTGGGGTCCCGCCGTCGTCGGTTCGAGCGCGCAGCGCGCTGATCCGGCGGCGCCGGCAGGCGTCGCGGGGCCCTCCCCGGACGTGGCAGCTCAGACCTTCAGCTCCCTCATCCTCTGGACGAGCCGCCTCAGCGGGACCCCCAGCTCCTCGGCCGCGCGGGACCGGTCCCCGCCCGCGTCGGCGAGCGCGCGGCGGATCCGCGCCGCCTCGCCCGCGCGGCTCCAGCGCTCCACGGTCTCCTCCAGCGTCCCGTCCAGGGAGGGGTGCGGCACCTCCGTCTCGCCCGGGACGCCGACGACGACGTCGGCGGGCCGCACGAGGGGCCCCTTCGAGAGGATCACCGCGCGCTCCACGACGTTCCGGAGCTCCCGGACGTTCCCCGGCCATTCGTGCGAGAGGAGCCGCTCGACGGCCGTGGGAGACAGCTCGACCGCCCCCCGCTTGGCCTCCCGCGCGGCGGCCCGGGCGAAGTCGGCCGCCAGCGCCGGGATGTCCTCCCGCCGCGACCTGAGCGGCGGCAGCCTCACCGGGAAGACCTCCAGCCGGTAGTAGAGGTCCTCGCGGAACCGGCCCGCCTTCACGAGCCCGGAGAGGTCGCGGTTCGTCGCCGCGACGAGCCTCACGTCCGCGGTGAGCGCGACCGTCCCGCCGACGCGGAGGAAGCGCTTCTCCTCGACGACGCGGAGGAGCTTCGTCTGGACCGCGGGCGGCAGCTCGCCGATCTCGTCGAGGAAGAGCGTCCCCCCGTCGGCCAGCTCGAAGCGCCCCGCGCGGCGCTCGGTGGCCCCGGTGTAGGCGCCGCGCTCGTGCCCGAAGAGCTCGTTCTCGACGAGCCCCTCCGGGAGCGCCGCCACGTTCACCGCGACGAAGGGCCCCCGCGCCCGGGCCGACAGCGCGTGGACGGCCCGCGCGAAGAGCTCCTTGCCGGTCCCCGACTCGCCGGTCAGGAGGACGGTGACGTCGGTCGCCGCGGCGCGGCGGACCCGTTCCAGCGCCTCGGCCAGCGCCGGGGAGGAGCCGACGATGCGCGGCATCCCGGCCAGCCCGGCCTCCTCGGCCAGGAGCGCCTGCGCGACGGCGGCCCGCCGCGCCGAGACCAGCCTGCGGACGAGGAGGAGCAGGAGCTCGGGGTCGACGGGCTTGCTCAGGAAGTCGGCCGCGCCCCGCTTCATCGCCGCCACGGCGGTCTCGACCGTCCCGTAGCCCGTCAGGACGACCACGGGGAGCGAGGGGTCGGAGGCGAGGGCGGCGTCGAGGACGACGAGGCCGTCGGCGCCCGGGAGCTTCAGGTCGGTCAGGACAACGGAGTACCGACGCCCCTCGGCCAGGCGGCGGACCGCCTCGTCGCCCGTCCCGACCGACTCCACGCCCCAGCCCTCCGCCGAGAGCGTCTCGGCGAGCATCGTCCGGAGGGACTCGCGGTCCTCGACGAGGAGGAGGTCGGCCGGCACGTCGAGCGGGGGCCGCCCCGGCGCGGCCTACGGGACCCGGGTGGGCTGCGGCTGGGGCTGTCCGTCCGACGGGCGGGGCAGGTACGCGCCGCCCGGCTGCTCCGGCTGGCCCACCGGCGCGTTGGCCGCCGGGGGCGCCATGTCGGGCTGCGGGACGTACCGCGGCGTCGGCTCCGGCTCGGG
>RHKY01000043.1 GCA_008363385.1 Acidobacteriota bacterium
CCTTCTGCGTCACCTTCTTGCTCGCAACTCGATGGTACGCAGAGAGTTCAGAACGATGCTTCGCTTTTCAGCGCTCCCCTACTGTGGTTTCCCGGCTGAAGGGCGAACGCGTCCAGGGCGGCCGTCGGCCGGCCGCGCCCCGTTCGGCGTCTGCGATCCCGCCCCGACCCCGGCCGCCACCGGGCCGGCCGTCAGCTCCCGGCGAGGGGCGCGAAGGCGGTCCCGAGGACGACGTGGGCTAGGGTGGTCTCGAGGGTCGGGTCGATCCCGTGCTGCCGCGTGGCGGAGGAAAGCGCCTCGTCCTCGCGCTCCAGGACGGCCAGGTCGACCCCGGTCGCAAGCTGGCGCTCCGCGGGCGCCCCGACGAGGTTGAGGGTGCAGGGCGGGTGGACGAGCTCCTCCTGACGCCGCCACGCCAGGCCGTAGGTCCGGCAGGTGAGCGGGCGCGCCTCGTAGATCCGGCATCGTCCCGTCGGCAGCTCGAGCATGGGGCAGGCCCGGTCGGCCACCACCTCGAAGTACCGGTCGTCGGCCTCCTCCGTCCGGTCCGGGTCGAGGATCCCTGCGACCGGGTCCCCGGGGAACGAACCCGCCGTCTCCGCGACGATGCGCCGGGACCGGGAGACGATCTCCTCCCGCTCGGGGGCGTCCAGCCGTTCGAGCGCCGCGCGGACGAGGAGCGCCTCCGGGGCGGAGATCTCGAAGAGCCCCAGGCAGCACCCGAAGCAGCCGGGCCGGCAGGCCAGCTCGCCGGGCCGCGTCCGCGCCGAGGCGTCGGCCCAGAGACCATCCGCCCGCGTGAACGAGAAAGTCAATCGTTCGAGTGTTTTGTCTAGCGACATCGTCTCATCCTGGCCCCGGCATTGTACGGGCGCTCCCGCTTCCCGCGCATCCCCCGCAAGCCGTTGCGCAAGCCGTTGCGATTGACCGGGGCCTGGCTCTGTGTCATAACGCGCCGGCCCGCGGCGGACCCCCCTCCGGCTCCCCGGCCAGACCGACGACCGGCTCCCGCCCGACCTGGGGCCCGCCGACACGACCGGACGGACCGATGCAGCTGCCCGACCTCTCGCTTCTCCTCGTGATGGCCGTCTTCTGGGCCACGTACGCGGTCCTTCGGCGCTTCGTCTTCAAGCCCCTCGGCGCGATCCTCGAGGAGCGGGAGACGACGCTGGAGACCGCCGCCGCCGCGCTCGCCTCCTCCGTCGAGAAGGAGCGCGAGGCGCTCGCCCGCGTCGACGCCGAGCTGACGAGGGCCCGTCGCGAGGCGATGGCCCACCGCGAGGCCCGGCGGCAGGAGGCCGCTCGCGGGCGGCAGACGCTCCTCGACGAGGCGCGGGAGAGGACGCGCGCCGGCCTGGCGGAAGCGCAGGCCGCTCTCGACGCGGACCTCGCCTCAGCGCGGGCCGAGCTGACGCGGGACGCCCGCGCGCTGGCCGGGGAGATCGCCTCGGCCGCGCTGGGCCGGAGGCTGGCGTGAGGGGGGCCGTCGCCCTCCTCCTCGCCGCGGCCCCCGCGCTGGCCGGAGGCGGCGAGGAGGCCGGCCACGCCGCGACGTGGCTCGGCGTGCCGCTGCCCGTCTGGCAGGGGCTGAACCTCGTCGTCTTCCTCGGCCTCCTCGTCCACTTCCTGAGGAAGCCCCTCGCCCGTTTCTTCTCCGACCGACGGAAGGAGATCGAGGCGAGCCTGCGCAAGGCCGAGGAGGACCGGGCCCGGGCCGAGGAGACGGCCCGCGCTCTCGCCGAGCGCCTCGCGCGGCTGGAGGAGGAGCTGGCCCAGATCGAGAGCCGGGCCCGCGCGGAGGCGGAGGCCGAGCACGCGGCGCTCCTCCTCGAGGCGCGCCGGGAGGCCGAGCGGGTCGTCGAGCGCGCGCGCACCGAGGCCGACAGCCGCCTGCGGGCGGCCCGGAACGAGCTGACCGTCTGGGCCGCGGACCTCGCCGTCAAGCTGGCGCACGAGATCCTCGCCCGCGACGTCACGCCCGAGGACCAGAAGCGGCTCGTGGACGAGGGGCTGGCCGCCCTCGCCGCGACGGCCGAGCCGGGGAACCGGCCGGCCTCCTGAGGAGCGAGATGGCAGCGTCGTTCACGAAGCCGTACGTCGACGCCCTGCGCGCGGTCGGCGGGACCGCGGAGGCCGTGGAGGCGCTCCTGCCGCCCCTGGCCGGCTTCTCCGACCTCCTCCGCGGGAGCGAGGAGCTCCGCGACACCCTGACCGACCCGGCCGTCGAGCGGGGCCGGCGCCGGGCGGTCCTGTCGGCCGTGGCCGAGCGGGCCGGCGTGCCGCCCCTGGCGCGGCGCCTCCTCGAGGTCCTCCTCGCCAACCGCCGGATCCTGCGGCTGGACGAGGTCCTCGCGGCCTTGCGCCGCCGGCTCGACGACGAGCGGCGGCTCGTGGGGGCCACGGTGACCTCGGCCGCCCCGCTCCCGGACGACGTCCGCGCCGCCCTGGAGCGGACCCTCGCCGAAAGGACGCAGCGCAGCGTCCGGCTCGCGGCCCAGGTCGACCCGGGCCTCCTCGGAGGCTTCGTCGTCCGGATCGGGAGCGAGGTCTGGGACGCCTCGCTGTCGCACCGGCTCCGGAAGGCCAGACAAACGCTGCTCGCCGCCGCCGGCGGCGGCCACTGAAACGGCGGAAAGCGCGGAAAGAGCGAACATGGCCGGAATCAGCGCCCAGGAAATCACCCAGATCATCAAGGCCCAGCTCGAGGGGCTCACGCGCGGGGTCGACGTCGACGAGGTGGGGACCGTCCTCTCCGTGGGCGACGGGATCGCCCGCGTCTGGGGCCTCGAGAAGGTCATGTACAACGAGCTCCTCGAGTTCCCGAACGACGTCTACGGGCTCGCGCTGAACCTCGAGGAGGACGACGTCGGCTGCGTCCTGATGGGCGAGACGACGAAGGTCCAGGAGGGCGACACCGTCAAGCGGACCGGCCGGATCATCTCGGTCCCGGTCGGCCCGGGCCTCGTCGGGCGCGTCGTCGACCCGCTCGGGCAGCCGATCGACGGCAAGGGGCCGATCGAGGCGGCGACCCACTACCCGATCGAGCGGATCGCGCCCGGCGTCGTCGAGCGCCAGCCCGTCAAGGAGCCGCTCCAGACGGGGCTCAAGTCGATCGACGCGATGATCCCGATCGGCCGCGGGCAGCGCGAGCTGATCATCGGCGACCGCCAGACGGGGAAGACCGCCATCGCGCTGGACGCCATCATCAACCAGAAGGGGAAGGGCGTCGTCTGCGTCTACGTGGCGATCGGGCAGAAGAACTCCACGGTCGCCCAGGTCGTCCAGACGCTCGAGCAGCACGGCGCCATGGAGCACACCATCGTCGTGTCGGCCTCGGCGTCCGACCCGGCCCCCCTCCAGTACATCGCCCCGTACGCCGGCTGCGCGATGGGCGAGTACTTCATGTTCACCGGGACGGACGAGCAGCCCGCCTCCGAGGTGAACCCGGGCCGCCACGCCCTCTGCATCTACGACGACCTCTCCAAGCAGGCGGCCTCCTACCGCGAGATCTCCCTCCTCCTCCGGCGCCCGCCGGGCCGCGAGGCCTACCCGGGCGACGTCTTCTACCTCCACAGCCGGCTCCTGGAGCGAGCCTCCAAGCTCGGCAAGGCGCAGGGGGGAGGCTCGCTCACCGCGCTGCCGATCATCGAGACCCAGGCGGGCGACGTCTCCGCCTACATCCCGACGAACGTCATCTCGATCACGGACGGGCAGATCTTCCTCGAGACGGACCTCTTCTACTCCGGCGTGCGGCCCGCCATCAACGTCGGCATCTCGGTCTCCCGCGTCGGCGGCTCGGCCCAGATCCGCTCGATGCGGTCGATCGCCGGCACGCTCCGGCTCGACCTGGCGCAGTTCCGCGAGCTGGCCGCCTTCGCCCAGTTCGGCTCCGACCTGGACAAGGCCACACAGCAGCAGCTCAGCCGCGGTCAGCGCCTGACCGAGATGCTGAAGCAGAAGCAGTTCCAGCCGATGGACGTGGCCCAGCAGGTGGCCTCGGTCTTCGCGGGGACGAAGGGCTTCCTCGACGACCTGCGCGTGGAGGCGGTCCAGCCGTTCGAGCGGACGCTCCACCGCTACCTCGGGGCCGAGAAGGCGGCCCTCCTCGACCAGGTCCGCACCGCGCCGAAGTTCACGAAGGAGCTGGAGGAGGCCCTGACCGCGGCGATCGCCGAGGCCAAGAAGCTCTTCCTCGCCGACAACCCGGTCGCGAAGGCCTGAGGGGCGGCGGGGGAGACCCGGGGAGCCCATGGCGAACCTGATCGACATCCGGCGCCGGATCCGCAGCGTGAAGAACACGCAGCAGATCACGAAGGCGATGAAGATGGTCGCGGCCTCCAAGCTGCGGCGGGCCCAGGAGCGCGTCACGGCGGCGCGCCCGTACGCCGCCACGCTCCAGGCCACCCTCTCCTCGCTCGCCGCCGCCCTCCCGGCCGGGGCCGAGGGCGCGCCCGCGCACCCGCTCCTGGCCCGGCGCGAGGAGAAGAACGTCGTCCTCGTCGTGGTGACCGGGGACAAGGGGCTCTGCGGGGCCTTCAACACGAACGTCCTGCGCGCGGCCGGCCAGTTCCTCGACGAGCGGAGCGGGTCCCAGAAGACGGCGCCGCGGCTCGTGGTCCTCGGGCGGAAGGGGCACGACTACTTCAAGCGCCGGCCCTACCAGGTCCTCGACTCGCGGCCGGGTCTCTTCCAGCGGTTCGGTTACGACACGGCCGCCGAGATCGCCCGGTCGCTCGCGGGCCGGTTCACCTCCGGCGAGGTGGACGCGGTCTACGTCGTCTTCAACGAGTTCCGGAGCGTCATCTCCCAGGTCGTCACGACCCGCCGGCTCCTCCCGCTGGAGCTCCCGGAGGCCTCCGGGCCGGCCCGGGACGTCCTCTTCGAGCCGTCGCCCGCGGCGATCCTGGACCGGCTCGTCCCGCGGAACCTGGAGTTCCAGCTCTACCGCGTCCTGCTCGAGTCCAACGCCTCCGAGCAGGGGGCGCGGATGACCGCGATGGACGGGGCCTCGAAGAACGCGGGCGAGATGATCGACCACCTGACGCTGACGTACAACCGCGCCCGGCAGGCGCGGATCACCAAGGAGCTGATCGAGATCGTCTCGGGCGCCGCGGCCTTGGCGTGATCGGGGAGAAGGAAGCGACATGGCGAGCAACGAAGGGAAGGTCGTCCAGGTCATCGGCCCGGTGGTCGACGTGGAGTTCCCGAGCGGGCACCTCCCGGCGATCCTGAACGCGGTGAGGGTCGTCGACGACCGGAAGCTCTCGACGATCCCGGTCGACATCATCACCGAGGTGGCCCAGCACCTGGGCGAGAACCGGGTGCGGTGCGTCTCGATGAAGCCGGCGGACGGCCTCGTCCGCGGGATGACCGCCGTCGACCTCGGCGCCCCGATCTCCGTCCCCGTCGGGCCGCAGGCGCTCGGCCGGATCCTGAACGTCATCGGCGAGCCGGTCGACGGCCTGGGCCCGGTCGAGACGAAGGAGCGCTGGCCGATCCACCGCCACGCGCCCGCCTACGACGACCAGACGACGTCGGTCGAGATGTTCGAGACGGGGATCAAGGTCATCGACCTCCTCGAGCCGTACACGAAGGGGGGCAAGACGGGCCTCTTCGGCGGCGCGGGCGTCGGGAAGACCGTCCTGATCATGGAGCTGATCAACAACGTCGCCAAGGCGGCCGGCGGCTACTCGGTCTTCGCGGGGGTCGGCGAGCGGACGCGCGAGGGGAACGACCTCTGGCTCGAGATGACCGAGTCGGGCGTCATCGACCCGAACGACTGGAAGAAGTCGAAGACGGCGCTGATCTACGGCCAGATGACCGAGCCCCCCGGCGCGCGCCTGCGCGTCGGGCTGACCGGCCTCACCGTGGCCGAGTACTTCCGCGACGTCGAGGGGAAGGACGTCCTCCTCTTCATCGACAACATCTTCCGATTCACGCAGGCGGGCTCGGAGGTCTCGGCGCTGCTCGGCCGGATGCCCTCGGCCGTCGGCTACCAGCCGAACCTGGCGACCGAGATGGGCGAGCTCCAGGAGCGGATCACGTCGACGCGGAAGGGCTCCATCACGTCGGTCCAGGCCATCTACGTCCCGGCCGACGACCTGACGGACCCGGCCCCCGCCACGACGTTCGCCCACCTGGACGCCACGACCGTCCTGTCGCGGCAGATCGCCGAGCTGGGGATCTACCCGGCCGTCGACCCGCTGGGCTCCACCTCCAAGATCCTCTCGCCGCTCGTCGTCGGCGAGGAGCACTACAACGTCGCCCGGTCGGTGCAGGCGGTCCTCCAGAAGTACAAGGACCTGCAGGACATCATCGCCATCCTCGGCATCGACGAGCTCTCCGAGGACGACAAGCTCGTCGTGGCGCGCGCCCGGAAGATCCAGCGGTTCCTCTCGCAGCCGTTCCACGTCGCCGAGCAGTTCACGGGCCTGGCCGGCAAGTACGTGAAGATCGCCGACACGATCCGCTCCTTCAAGGAGATCGTCGAGGGCAAGCACGACGAGCTCCCGGAGCAGGCCTTCTACCTCGTCGGCACCATCGAGGAGGCGATCGAGAAGGCCGACAAGATCCGCAAGGGCCTCCAGTAGGACGGGCGGGCGTGGAGCCGGGACAGCTGACCCTGACGGTGGTCACCCCCGAGCGCGCGGTCGTGGAGGGGGTCGCCTGCGACTCCGTACGCCTCCCGACGGAGCGCGGGGAGATCGGCATCCTGCCGGGGCACACGCCGCTCGTGGCGCTCCTGGGGGTCGGCGTCGTGACCTGGAAGGACGGCAAGACGCAGGGATCCGTCGCCGTGCGGAACGGGTTCGTCGAGGTCGGCTCCGACGCGGTCCGCGTCCTCGCCGACCTGGCCGCCTCGCCCGAGACGGTCGACGCCTCCGCGGCCGCCGCCGAGCGGGGCGACGCCGAGCGGCGCCGCGGCCAGGTCGTCGGCGACGAGCAGCTGGACGCCGTCAACGAGGACGCCGTCTGGGCCGAGTCCCGCCTCGCGCTCGTCTCCTCGGCTCCCCCGCGGAGCCGGTAGCGGCAGCGCGGGGCTCCGCCCCGGCCGGGCGCGGAGGCGGCCGGGAGCGCGCCGGGCGCCGCCGTCCCGGCGGACCCCGGCGGAATCGGGGCCCGCGGGTCGCCGGTCTATCATCCGCGCCGTGCCCGAGTCGCCGGAGCGGGATCCCTGGTACGCGAGCTGGTTCGGCGAGGCGTACCTCGCCCTCTACCCGCACCGCGACGACTACGAGGCGCTGCGGCAGGCGGAGTGGGCCTTCTCGCTGCTGGGCCCGTACGCGCGCCGCGGCACGGTCGGCTTCCTGGACCTGGCCTGCGGGACCGGCCGGCACGCCGTGGAGCTGCGAGGGGAGGGTGGCGTCGTCGGCCTCGACCTCTCGCTGCCGCTCCTCGTCGAGGCCCGCGCCCGGGGGATCCTCCCCCGCCCGGGCTACCTCCGGGGCGACATGCGGAGGCTCCCGTTCCGGCCCGGCACCTTCGGCGCGGTCGTCAACTTCTTCACCTCCTTCGGGTACTTCGACGACCCCGCCGAGGACGAGACCGTCCTGCGCGAGGTCCGGCGCACCCTGACGCCCGGCGGCGTCTTCCTCTCGGACCTCTTCAACGCCGAGCGGGTCCTCTCCACCCTCGTCTCCCAGGAGGAGAAGACGGTCGCCGGCGAGCGCGTCTCCATACGGCGCTCGTACGACCCGGCGTCGCGGCGGCTGACGAAGGAGATCACCATGGGGAGCCGGCCCCCTCTCCGGGCCTTCCGCGAGAAGGTGCGGGTCTACCTGGAGCCCGAGCTCAAGGCCCTGCACGAGCGGAACGGCTTCGACGTCCTCGAGACGTTCGGCGACTTCGACGGCTCCGCGTTCTCGCCGCGGAGGTCTCCGCGGCTGATCCTCCTGGCGCGCGCCCGCACGGGGGGGGCGTGACGGGCACCCGCCCCCGGGCCCCCGAGCGCGTCCTTCCGGAGCGGGTGCCGGGGCTGAACGCCCTGGCCGCCGGGCTCTCCTCCGGCGCCCCCGACGTCGCGCGGTTCCTCCCGGACCCGCCGACCCTCGCCGCGGTCTCCGCCCGCGCGACGCACGTCCGAGAGCGGTTCCGCCTCGCGCCCCGCCCCGGGGCCGCGCCCGAGCACGCCGACCTCGCCGACGGGCGCGCCGTGGCCGTCGTCGCCGGGCAGCAGGTGGGCGCGCTGACCGGGCCCCTCCTCACCCTGGTGAAGGCCGCCGCGGCGATCGGCCTGGCCCGGGACCTCTCCCGGGACGTCCCGGCGGCGCCGCTCTTCTGGTGCGCCGGCGAGGACCACGACCTCGTGGAGGTCTCGCGGCTCCCCCTCCCGTCGCCGGGAGGCCCGCGGGACGCCGGACCGGACGCCGGTCCGCTCCTGGGGAACCGGAAGCCGGTCGGGGCCCTGCCGGTCGGCGTCGACCTGGAGTTCGCCGCCCAGCTCCTCGGCGAGGGGGCCGGCGCGCCCGAGTGCCCTCTCGACGTCGAGACCCTCCTCGCCCTGAGCCGCGGGCGGAGCTATCACGAGGCCTTCGTCGCCTCGATGCGCTGGCTCCTGCCGGACCCTCAGCTGCGGTTCACGGACGCGGCCCGGCGGGAGGACAAGCCGGCGCTCGTGCCGCTCGCGGTCCGCCTCGTGCGCGAGCGCCAGGCCGTCCGGAGGCTCCTCGAGGAGCGGGCCGAGGCCCTCGTGGCGGCGGGCCACCGGCTGCAGGTCACCACCGAGCCGCGGGCGCTGCCCCTCTTCGCGATCCTCGGCGGCGAGCGGCTCCTCCTCCGCGAGGAGGGCGGGCGCCTCGCCCTGAAGGGGGGGCCGGAGGGGGAGACGTTCGATCCCGAGGAGGTCGTCGCCCGGTTCGAGTCGGGCGAGTGGCTCCCCTCCTTCTCGGCCCTGACCCGGCCGCTCGCCGCCTCGGTCCTCTTCCCGGTGGCCGCCGCGATCCTGGGGCCGGCCGAGATCGCCTACTGGGCTCAGTCCCACCCGCTCTTCGGCTGGGCGGGAATCCTCCCCCCTGTCCTCCTCCCCCGTCCGATGGCCGCCTTCGTCGACCCGACCTCGGCGAGCCTCCTCGACCGGTCGGGGCTGACCCTCGAGGCGCTCCTGCAGGGCCGCGAGGAGGTCCTGAGGAGCCACGGCTCGGGGCGTGCCGGGGGGATCCTCTCCGCCCTGGAGCGGCTGCGGGCCGACAACGCGCGGGAGCTGGACGCCCTGCGCGAGCCCCTCCTGGAGGTCGACCCGACGCTCGCGAGGCCGCTCCAGGCCACGCGCCAGAACCTGGACTTCGCCCTGTCGAAGCTCCTCGAGAAGGCCTCGGCCGCCGCGGGACGGGCCGACGAGACGTTCGCGCGCCAGGTCGACCGGCTCCTCCTCTCGCTCCTCCCCGGCGGCCAGCTCGCCGAGCGCGTCTACGGGCCGCTCCCCTACCTGGCCCGGTACGGGCGGGAGGGCCTCGTCGGGGCGCTCCTCTCGCAGCTCGACTGGAGCCTCCCGGGGGTCCAGGAGGTCCGGCTGTGAGCCGGGAGGGGACCGAGACGGTCGAGGTCCTGGCCGTCGGCGCCCACCCCGACGACGTGGAGCTGGGCTGCGGGGGGACGCTCGCCACCCTCGTCGCCCGCGGGCAGCGGGTGGGGATCCTCGACCTGACGCGGGGGGAGATGGGGACGCGAGGGACGCCCGAGGGGCGCGCCGCCGAGGCCGCCGAGGCCGCCCGCATCCTCGGCGCCCGGTTCCGCGAGACGCTCGACCTCGGAGACGGGGGGCTCCGGACGGACCGGGAGGCGGAGCTCGCCGTGGTGGAGGTGGTGAGGCGCCGCCGCCCGCGCCTCGTCCTGGCCCCGCTCCCGTCGGACCGTCACCCCGACCACGTCCGGGCCGGGAAGCTCGCGACCGACGCGGCCTTCTACGCCGGCCTGAGGGCGCTCGTCACCGGGCTGCCGGCTCACCGCCCGCAGCAGGTCGTCTACTACCCGTCCACGTTCGTCGCCGAGCTCTCCTTCCTCGTCGACGTGTCGGCGGCCTTCGAGACGAAGCTGGCCGCCGTCCGGGCCTTCCGGAGCCAGTTCCACGACCCCGCCTCCACGGAGCCCGAGACGTTCATCTCCTCGCGGGCGTTCCTGGACGGCGTCGTGGGGCGGGCCCAGGCCTTCGGGCGCCTCTCGAACGTGGCGTACGCCGAGGGGTTCGTGGCCCTCCGGCCCCCCAGCCTCGCCGACCCGCTGGGCGCCTTCGAGGGCTACGAGCCGGGGTTCCCGGCGGCCCAGGATGGGGAGTCCCCCGGATGAGGATCGGGATCACCTGCTACCCGACGTTCGGCGGGTCGGGCGTCGTGGCGACGGAGCTGGGGCACGAGCTGGCACGGCGGGGTCACGAGGTCCACTTCATCAGCTACGCGCTCCCCTCGCGCCTGAACGTCTTCGCCGAGCGGGTGACGTACCACGAGGTCTCGGTCCCGACCTACCCCCTCTTCCCGTACGCGCCGTACGACCTCGCGCTGGCGACGCGGATGACGGACGTGGCCCTCCACGAGGGGCTGGACCTGATGCACGTCCACTACGCGCTCCCGCACGCGATCTCGGCCCACCTGGCGCGCGAGATGCTGGCGCCGCACCCGCTGAAGGTGGTGACGACGCTCCACGGGACCGACATCACGATCGTGGGGCAGGACCGCTCCTACCTGCCGATCACGCGCTTCGGGATCGAGCGCTCCGACGCCGTGACGGCCGTCTCCGAGTACCTGCGGCGGGTCACGCAGGAGGTCTTCAGCCCGGGGACCGAGATCGACGTCATCCCCAACTTCGTCGACCCCGACCGCTGGGTCCCGGACCCCACGCGCCGCGTCCGCGGCTGCTTCGCCCCGCCGGGAGGGAAGCTCCTCCTCCACGTCTCGAACTTCCGGCCGGTGAAGCGGGTCCTGGACGTCGTGGAGGTCTTCGACCGGATCCGCCGGCGGGTCGGAGCGGGGCTGCTGATGGTCGGAGACGGTCCGGACCGGCCCGCGGCCGAGGAGCGCTGCCGTTCCCTCGGCATCGCCGGGCTCGTCCACTTCCTCGGCAACACGCCCGCCGTCGAGGAGGTCATGCCTTCGGCCGACCTCTACCTCCTCCCGTCCAACGCCGAGTCGTTCGGCCTCTCGGCCCTCGAGGCCCAGGCCTGCGGCGTCCCGGTCCTGGGCTACCGCGTCGGCGGCCTTCCCGAGGTGGTGGAAGAGGGGGTCACGGGGCTCCTGGCCGAGGTCGGGGACGTGGAGGGGCTTGCCGAAGGGGGGGCGGCCCTCCTCGCCGACGCCGGCCGATACACAGCCGCCGCCTCGGCCGCCCGGGAGAGGGCCGTCCGGCTCTTCTCGGCGGACGCCCTCGTGGAGCGCTACGTCGCCCTGTACGAGCGGGTCCTCGGCCGGGGAGCCGTCGGGGGCTGAGGCCGTGGCGTCACGCCGGCGGAAGGGCCGCGGCCCGGCCGGTGCGAAGGAGCGCCCGGAGCTCGGCGTCGGTGGCGCCCTGACGGGCGAGCCGCGCGAACTCGGCCCGGAGCGTGGTCCCGAAGAGACCGGGGTCGTCCGTCCCGACGGAGACGCGGACGCCGGCCCGCGCCAGCGTCAGGGCGGGGTGCGGGACGCCGGGAGGAAGCGCCCCCGTCCGGAGGTTCGACGTCGGGCAGACGTCGAGGGTCACGCCGCCCCGCGCCAGGAGGCGGACGAGGGCCGGGTCGTCGGCGGCCCTGAAGCCGTGCGCGACGCGGACGGGCGCCAGCCAGCGGACCGCCTCGGCGACCGAGTCGGCCCCGCCCCACTCTCCCGCGTGGACGACGGTGCCCAGGCCCATCCCCCGGGCCCGGGCGTAGACCCGCCGGAACTCCCGGGCCGGGACGGACAGCTCCTCGCCGCCGAGGCCGAAGCCCCGGGCGCGAGCCCACGGGTGGCGCCTCTGGAGGTCCAGGACGCGCTCGGCGGCTTCGGGGCCCCACTGCCGCACCGAGTCGAGGAGGACGGCCACCCGCCCGTGCCCGGCCCCCTCGTGGGCGGCGAAGACGTCCTCCAGGGCGTCGCGGACCGGCGGCCACGGAAGCCCGACCCGCTCGACGACGGCGGGAGAGACGTAGACCTCGGCGTACCCGATCCTCTCGCGCCGGAGCCGGGCCACGAGGTCCCGGGCGAGGAGGGCGTAGTCCGACGGGCTCGACAGGAGGCGGCAGACGGTCCGGTAGCACCGGAAGAACTCCGAGGCGGACCCGGGGCGACGGAGGCTCCGGAACGGGTGCGGCCCCGGGAGGTCCGTCCCGGCCCCCTGGCGGGCCGCCAGGCGGAGGAAGGTCGCCTCCCGGATCGACCCCTCGAGATGGAGGTGCAGCTCGGCCTTCGGAAGGCGCCGGAACTCCCGGAAGAACGCCCGGTCCGGGAGGGGGAGGCTCACGGGGGCGGATCGTACGGCCTCTACCAGACTCTTCCCACCCGGGTCTCGGGGCTCTACGCCCTGGGGGTCCCCCGCGAGAGGCTCTGGACGCGGGCGGCGGCGTTCGGGATCGACCTCGTCCTCCTGGCGGGAGGCCCGCTCCTGCTGGCGGCCGTCGTCGTCTTCGGGATCCTCCTGGCCGACCCGGACCCTCCCCGCCGGCTCTCGCTCGGCTTCCGTGCGGCCCAGGTCGTCTTCGTCCTCCTCTTCCTGGCGAGGGACGCCGGGCCGGGAAGCCCCGGGAAGCGCCTGCTCGGCCTGGCGGTCGTCGGACCGCACGGCGCGTCCTGGAGCCTGGGCGCGTCGGTCCTCCGGAACCTCCCGCTCCTGCTGCCGCTCTGGAACCTCGTCGAGGCGATCGAGGTCGTCCGGAGGGGAGACGGACGCCGCCCGGGCGACCGGGTCGCCGGGACCCGGGTCGTGGAGCGCTGAGCCGCCCGGAAACTTTTCGAACCCCGCCTCCGTTTCCTCGGGCGGAGAGACGGCCATGAAACCCAGCAAGCGTCCAGGCAAGCCCCCCCGGTCCCTTCCCCTGGCCGTGCTCGGCCTCCTCGTCCTGGCCGCCCCGGTGGCGCTCGGGAGCTCCCCGGAGACCCTGACGGAACGGTTCGAGCAGACCTACGAGCTCGGCGGGGTCGAGCGCGTCCGCCTGCAGAACGTCAACGGCGCCGTCACCATCACGACCTGGGACCGCCCCCACCTGAGGGTCGAGGCGGTCAAGAAGGCCAAGGGGAGGCGGGCGGAGCAGGCCCTCGAGGACACCCAGATCCGGGTCTCCAAGCAGGGTCCCGTGATCGCGGTGGAGACCATCCTCCCGAAGCAGGAGAAGGTCTTCGGCTTCAACTGGGGTGAGCGGAAGGGCGCGGAGGTGACGTACGAGCTCCGCCTTCCCGCCGCCACGCCCGTCGAGATCGAGACGGTCAACGGCCGCATCGTGGCCGAGGGAAGGGCCGCCTCGCTCACGCTGAACTCCGTGAACGGCTCCGTCCGCGTCGAGGCCCACGACGCCCCCCTCTCCGTCAGCACGGTGAACGGCTCGGTGGAGGTGGCGTTCCTCGGCGTGCTGAAGCCGGCCGAGCTGGAGACGGTCAACGGCTCCGTGACGGTCGCCTGTTCGAAGGAGTCGTCGATCCGGTACCAGCTGGAGACCGTCAACGGCCGGATCCGCTCCGACTTCGCGGGGCTGACCGTGGAAGGGAAGTGGGGCCCCAAGGAGGCCCGCGGGAGCTTCAACGGCGGGCGGGACCGCCTCGCCGTGGAGACCGTCAACGGCGAGGTGCGGCTCCTGATCGCCGGGGCGCCGTAGTGGACAGGGGGAGCCCGGGCCCTTCCGGGTTCGCCCCGTACCCCCCTCCGCGAAGGGGAGGCGGGCCCGCCTGCGCGGGCCTGCTGGGTTTTCGGGAACCCCGGACCGTCCGGGGTTCCCCCGAGCCCCCTCCGCCACGGTAGGCAGGGCCCGCGCGCGCGGGCCTTCTTCGTGTTCGGGAGCCCGCGTCCGTCCGGGCCCGGCGGGGATCGGGCTAGACTCCGCCCAGCCCGTTTCGAAAGGAGACCCGGCGATGCCCGACAACCGGCCTCCGGACGCCGTCCCTCCGCCGCCACCGGTCCCCCCGCCCGTGCCGCCGCCCCTTCCCCGGCAGGGGAACCAGGCGATGCTGGTCCTCTCCTACCTCGGGCTTCTCGCGCTCGTCCCCCTCCTCGTCGAGAAGAACGACCGCGAGGTGCAGTGGCACGCCAAGCACGGCCTCGTCCTGACGGTGCTCTTCGTGGCCGTCTTCGTGGCCCTGAACGTGATGTCCGTGGTCATCGGCTTCTTCTGGCTCCTGTCGCCGCTCGTCTGGCTCCTCTGGCTCGTGGTGACCGTCCTGGCGATCGTCAAGGCGCTCGACGGCAAGAGGTTCCTGATCCCCGGGATCTCGGAGCTGGCCGACAAGTTCTAGGCCGGGCCCGCGCGGCTTCTCCGGGGAGACGCCAGGAACGGCGAGGCCCGCCGCTGCGGCGGGCCTCGCGATCAGGTCAGGAGTGGTGCCCTGGGCCAGACTCGAACTGGCACGGATTGCTCCACACGCCCCTCAAACGTGCGCGTCTACCAATTCCGCCACCAGGGCACGCGGCGAGGGATGCGAATGATAGCGCTCCGCCGCCGGGAATCAAGACCTCTCGCGGCTCACTGCGGGGCCGTGGCCGGCGCCGCGGGCGCCGGAGCCCCCGTGGCCGGGGCCGCCGGGGCCGGAGCGGCGGGCGCGGCCGGCGCCGGGGCGAGGGGGGCGGCTGCCTTCTTCGTCTCGATCCCCTTCATGACCGAGCTCTTCCCGCCGCGGGACTGCACGATCGAGATCGCGATCGCCAGGACGGCGAAGGCGACGAAGGACCAGGTCGTGACCTTCTCGAAGACCGTCGCGGTCCCGCGGGCTCCGAAGGTGGTCTGCGACGAGGCGGCGCCGAAGGCGCTCGCCACGTCGGCCCCCTTCCCCTGCTGGAGGAGGACGACCAGGATCAGGAAGACGCAGACGAGGACGTAGATCGGGACGAGGACGTAGAGCATCGGTGCGGAACTCCTTGGAACGAAGGCAAGGCGGCCTGCGGGCGGCCGCCTGCGGGAGGCGGAGGATACCACCCCTCCTTGGGGGTCGGCCCCGCGGGGGCTAGCCGGCGGCCTTCACGATGGCCGCGAAGTCCCCGGGGACGAGCGAGGCCCCGCCGACGAGGGCCCCGTCGATCTCCTCCTGGGCGAAGAGCGAGGGGGCGTTGGCGGGCGTGACCGACCCGCCGTAGAGGATCCGGACGGCGGAGGCGATCGGCTCGCCGTAGCGCCTGGCCAGGAGGGCCCGGAGGAACCCGTGCGCGGCGGCCGCCATCTCGGGTGTGGCGGCCCGGCCCGTGCCGATCGCCCAGACCGGCTCGTAGGCGAGCGAGAGCCCCGGGGGCGGACCGTCGGGGAAGAGGTCGAAGCAGGACATCTGCTTCGTGAGGACCCTCTCCATCTCCCCGGCGTCCCGCTCGTCCAGCGTCTCGCCGACGCAGTAGAGGGGCGAGATCCCGGTCTCGACGAGACGCTTCACCTTCCGCGAGAAGTCGCTCTCGTCCTCGCCCCGCTCCCTCCGGCGCTCGCTGTGGCCGACGATGGCGAAGGCGACGCCGAGGTCCTTCAGCATCGCGGCGGACACCTCGCCGGTGAAGGCCCCCTTCGCCTCCGTCGAGACGTCCTGCGCCCCGAGGGCGATCCCGCTGTGGAGGAGCATCCGGCCGACGCGCTCGAGCGCCGGGTAGGCCGGCGCCACCCCGACGGCGACCGGCTCCGGGAGCGAGGGCTTCAGCCCGAGGAACTCCGTCGCCCACGCGGCCGCCTCGGAGGGCGGCTTGTTCATCTTCCAGTTGGCGACGACGTAAGGGATGCGACCGGAATTCACGGGCGGTACCTCCTGGCCGGGACGCGGGGGGACCGGGGGGCGCAAGGGAACGCGCCCCCCGGAGAGCGGATGCGACCGACGTTCACAGGATGGCCTCGAGGCCCGGGAGCGTCTTGCCGCTGATGAAGTCGAGCGAGGCGCCGCCGCCGGTGGAGACGTGGGAGATCCTCTCCCCGACGCCGGCGGCGTGGATCGCCTCGACGCTCTCGCCGCCGCCGACGACCGTGAACGCCCCGCAGTCGGAGAGGATCCGCGCCATCTCCATCGTCCCCGTGTCGAAGGGCTTCGTCTCGAAGACCCCCATCGGGCCGTTCCAGAAGACGGTCTTCGTCCCCGACGTCATCCGGCGGAACATCTCCAGCGTCTTCGGCCCGACGTCGAAGGCGGCCTGTGCGTCCGGGATCGAGTCCATCGGGACGACCTTCGCCTTGCCGGCCTCCTCGAGCGACGGGGCGACCTGGAAGTCCGAGGGGAGGACGAGGTCGACGCCGCGCTCCTTGCACCGGTCGATGACCTTGCGGGCGATGGGGACCCCCTCGGGCTCCAGGAGCGACTTGCCGACGGGCAGGCCGAGCGCGGCGACGAAGTGGTTCGCCATCCCGCCCCCGACGAGGACGCGGTCGGCCCGCTCGACGAGCGCCTCCAGCGCCGCGATCTTGCCGAGGATCTTGGCGCCGCCGAGGACGGCCACGAACGGGCGCTCGATGTCGTACAGGACACGGGAGAGGGCGCGCAGCTCCTTCTCCATCAGGAAGCCGATCCCTCGGTCCTCGGGGTTGAAGGAGGCGGCCATGCCGGCCGTGGAGGCGTGCGCTCGGTGCGCGGTCCCGAACGCGTCGTTGACGTAGTAGTCGGCCAGGTCGGCCAGCGCCCGCGAGAACGCCACGTCGTTCTTCTCCTCGCCGGCGTGGAAGCGGGTGTTCTCGAGGAGCAGGACCTCCCCCGGCTTCAGGGCCGCCGCGGCCGCCTCGGCCTTCTCGCCGACGCAGTCCTCGACGAACGCCACCGGCGCCCCCAGCCTCTCGGCGAGCGTCCGGGCCACGGGGGCGAGCGAGTACTTCGGGTCGGGCGCCCCCTTGGCCTTCCCCAGGTGCGAGGCCAGGACGACGCGGGCTCCGGCCTCCCGGGCGTAGCGGATCGTTGGGAGCGCCTCGACGACGCGGGTGTCGTCGCGGACGACGCCGTCCTTGACCGGGACGTTGAAGTCCACGCGGAGGAAGAGGCGGCAGCCGCCGAACGGGAGGTCTCGGATCGAGCGCGGGAGCGTGGCCATTCTGGACTCCTTTCAGGCCGGGACCGGCCGGAGACGGGCCCTGGGGAACGATTCTATAGTCGGGGCCTCATGCCGAACGGCCCGGCTCCCACCACCCGCGTCCTCCCGTACGCCCCCGAGCCGGGTTCGCTCTCCCTGCTCGACCAGCGGAGGCTCCCGCACGAGGAGAGGTGGCTCCGCTGCACATCCGCGGCCGAGGTCGCCCAGGCGATCCGGTCGCTCGCGGTGCGCGGGGCGCCGCTCATCGGCGTCGCGGCGGCCTGGGGCGTCGCCGTCGAGGGGCGGCGGGCTCTGGCCGAGGGCCGGAGCCTGGACGAGGCCCTGGCGCGGGCCTCGGACCTCCTCGTCGCGGCGCGGCCGACGGCCGTCAACCTCCCGTGGGCCGTCGCGCGGATGCGGGCGGTCGCCGCCGGGACGGAGGGGAGGCCCTCCATCGAGCGCGTCGGGGCCCTCGAGGAGGAGGCGGGCCGGATCGCCGAGGAGGACCGGAGGGCCTGCCAGGTGATCGGGGAGCTGGGGGCCACCTGGCTCCAGGGGCGCCTCGTGGGGCGCGAGAGGGCCACCCTCCTGACCCACTGCAACGCCGGGGCCCTGGCCACGGCCGGGATCGGGACGGCGCTCGGGGTCGTCCGGGCCCTGGCGGTCCGGCGCGAGGTCGAGGTCCTGGCCGACGAGACGCGCCCGTTCTGGCAGGGCGCCCGTCTGACGGCCTGGGAGCTCCTCCGGGACGGGATCCCGGTCACGCTCCTCCCGGACGTGGCCGCGGCCGGCCTGATCGCCTCCGGCCGCGTCGCGGCGGTCGTCGTCGGGGCCGACCGGATCGCCGCCAACGGCGACACGGCGAACAAGGTGGGGACCTACGGCCTGGCCCTGGCCTGCCGGGCCGCCGGGGTCCCCTTCCTCGTCGCGGCCCCCACCTCCACGCTCGACCCGCAGGTCGCGGACGGGAGGTCGATCCCGATCGAGGTCCGGGGCGGGGAGGAGGTCCTCGTCCTGGAAGGACCCGGGGGCGAGCCGATCCGCTTCGCTCCGGAGGGCGCCACCGCGCTCTACCCCGCGTTCGACGTCACCCCCGCGGCCCTCGTGGACGCCATCGTCACCGAGCGGGGCGTGGCCGAGCCCCCGTTCGCCTCCGTCCTGGCCCGGCACGCGGCCGAGGGGAGGGCCGCGCGCGGATGATCGTCCTCGGGATCGAGACCTCCTGCGACGAGACGTCGGTCGCCGTCCTGGACGGAGACGGGCGGGTCCTCTCGTCGGTCGTCTCCTCCCAGGTGGCGGCGCACAGCCGGTACGGCGGCGTCGTCCCGGAGATCGCGGCCCGCGCGCACCTCCTGAACTTCCCGCCGCTCCTCGACGAGGCGCTCGCGGCGGCCGGGGTCCGCCTGGCCGACGTCGGCCTGGTCGCGGCGACGGCGGGGCCGGGCCTCGTCGGGGCCCTCCTCGTCGGACTGAGCGAGGGCAAGGGGCTCTCGCTCGGCCTCGGCGTGCCGTTCGTCCCGGTCCACCACATCGAGGGCCACTGCCTCTCCCCGTTCCTCTCCCTCGACGGCTCGCCGGCGCGGGAGGTCCCCTCCGTGTGGACCGCGCTCGTCGTCTCCGGCGGGCACACGCACCTGTTCGGGTTCTCGCCGGAGGGGGTGGCGCGGATCGCCCGGACGCGCGACGACGCCGCCGGCGAGGCGTACGACAAGGTCGCCAAGATGGCCGGGCTCGGCTACCCCGGCGGCCCCGTCGTCGACCGGCTGGCCCGGAGCGGGCGCGCCGGGGCGCCCTTCCCCGTCCCGCGGCTGAAGGACCGCTCGCTCGACTTCAGCTTCGCCGGCCTGAAGACCGCCGCGCGGGACCGCCTCGCCTCCCTGGGCGTGGCCCCCCGCACCGGGGTGCCCGACGCCGCGCCGCCTCTCCACGACGCGGACGTCGCGCCCGCGGTCCGGGACCTCCTCGCCGACTTCCAGGAGGCCGTCGTCGCCCAGCTCGAGGACCGGCTCTCGCGCCTTTCGGCGGTCCGGGTCCTCCGCCTCCTCTCCGTCTCGGGCGGCGTGGCGGCCAACTCGCTCCTGCGCGAGAGGCTCCCGGCCTGGGGGGCGCGGCACGGAGTCGAGGTGCTCCTGCCGGCGCGCGCGCTGACGGTGGACAACGCGGCGATGGTGGCCTTCGCGGGGCTGAAGCGCCTCGGGTCGGCGCACGAGGGGCTCGACGCGGTGGCGCGCTCCCGCTGGGCGCTCGAGTCGCTGCCCGCCTGGTAACATCGGTTGTTTCGCCGCCGCGCGCGGCGAGAGGACATGACCGACCCCTCCCGCATCCGCAACTTCTCCATCGTCGCCCACATCGACCACGGGAAGACCACGCTCTCCGACCGGATCCTGGAGATCACGGGCGCCCTCACCGCCCGGGAGATGACGGAGCAGGTCCTCGACGACAACCCGATCGAGAAGGAGCGCGGGATCACGATCAAGGCGCGGTCGGTCACGCTCGGCTACCGCGCCGAGGACGGCCTGGACTACGTCCTGAACCTGATCGACACCCCCGGGCACGTCGACTTCACGTACGAGGTCTCGCGCTCGCTCGCCGCCTGCGAGGGGGCCGTCCTCGTCGTGGACGCCACGCAGGGCGTCGAGGCGCAGACGCTGGCCAACGCGTACCTGGCGATCCACGGCGACCTGACGATCGTCCCGTGCATCAACAAGGTCGACCTGCCGTCGGCCGTCCCCGAGATGGCCCGCGAGCAGATCGAGGAGGTGATCGGCCTCCCCGCGCGGCACGCCGTCCTGACCTCCGGGAAGATGGGGACGGGCGTCCGCGAGCTCCTCGAGCAGATCGTCCACGACGTCCCGCCGCCGAAGGGGGACCCCGCGGCCCCGCTGCGGGCCCTCCTCTTCGACTCCTGGTTCGACGTCTACCGCGGCGTCACCTGCCTCGTCCGGGTCAAGGACGGCTCCGTGCGCGCCGGGACGCGGGTCCGGCTCCTCGGGTCCGGCCTCGTCAGCGAGGTCCAGGAGGTGGGGATCTTCACCCCGAAGCCGCAGGCCGTGACCGAGCTCGCCGTCGGCGAGGTCGGCTACGTCATCGCCGGGATCAAGGACCTGCACGCGACCAAGATCGGCGACACGATGACGGAAGCCGACCGGCCCGCCGCCGAGCCGCTCCCCGGCTTCCAGGACGTCAAGCCGATGGTCTTCGCCTCGGTCTTCCCGACCGAGACGGACGCCTACGAGGACCTGCGCGACGCCATGGAGAAGCTCCGGCTGAACGACGCCTCGTTCACGTTCGAGCCGGAGTCCTCCACCGCGCTCGGGTTCGGCTTCCGCTGCGGCTACCTCGGCCTCCTCCACATGGAGATCGTCCAGGAGCGGCTGGAGCGGGAGTTCGACCTCTCGCTCGTGACGACGGCCCCGTCGGTCCCGTACCGGGTGACGACGAACCGCGGCGAGGTCCTGGAGATCTCCAACCCCGTGAAGCTCCCCGAGGTCCAGCTCGTCGAGAAGATCGAGGAGCCCTACATCCGCGCCACGATCATCACGAAGGACGAGTTCCTGGGAGGGCTCCTGGCGCTGGCCGAGGAGCGGCGCGGGACGCAGGCCGGGATGGAGTACGCGGGGACCGGGCGGACGGTCCTGAAGTACGAGTTCCCGCTCAACGAGGTCGTCCTCGACTTCTACGACAAGCTGAAGTCGGTCTCCCGCGGGTACGCCTCGTTCGACTACGAGCTGACCGGCTACCGGGAGGGGGACCTCGTCAAGCTGGACGTCCTCATCAACGGCGACCCGGTGGACGCGCTGGCCCTCGTCGTCCACCGGGAGAAGGCGCAGGCCAAGGGGCGCGCCCTCGTCGAGAAGATGAAGGAGATGATCCCGCAGCAGATGTTCGAAGTCGTCATCCAGGCGGCCATCGGGTCGAAGATCGTGGCCCGCTCGACGGTCAAGGCGCTCCGGAAGAACGTCCTGGCCAAGTGCTACGGCGGCGACATCACGCGCAAGCGCAAGCTCCTCGAGAAGCAGAAGGAAGGCAAGAAGCGGATGAAGAAGGTCGGGCGCGTCGACCTGCCGCAGGAGGCCTTCCTGGCGGTCCTGAAGGTCGACTGACGGGAGCGGGAGTGCCCGAGCCTGCCCCGCCGGTCCCCGCGAAGAGGCGCCGCCGGGTGCCGCGGGCGCTCCTGTCGGCGTGCGAGTACCTCGAGGCGATCCTGGTCGCGGTCCTCCTCGCCGTCTTCACGCGGGCCTTCGTCTTCCAGGCCTTCGAGATCCCGAGCGGCTCCATGGAGGAGACGCTCCTCGTCGGCGACCACGTCCTCGTGAACAAGTTCGTCCACGCCCGGGCGACGGGCCCGTGGCGCGCCATCCTCCCCTACGCGGAGGTCGAGACCGGCGAGGTGATCGTCTTCCGCTCCCCGGAACGCCCGGACCTCGACCTCGTCAAGCGGGTGGTCGGGCGGAGCGGCGACACGCTCCGGATCGAGGGGAGGAGCCTGATCCGCAACGGACGGAAGGTCGAGGAGCCCTGGGCCCTCTTCCGCGACCCCCCGCCCCCCGGGCCCTGGCTCGCGGCCCCGGAGCGGCCACGGGAGGGGATGCCCGAGCGCCGGGTCCCGGCCGGGAGCGTCTTCGTGATGGGGGACAACCGGGACGACTCGCGCGACTCGCGCACCTGGGGGCCGGTCCCACAGAGCCTGGTCCGGGGCCGGACGGTCCTGGTCTACTGGTCGCGCGCCGAGCCCGGCGGCGGCCCCCCCCGGACGGCCGGGCCCTCCCGGCACCTCGACGCCGCGCTAGACTTCCTGAGCAGGACCCGCTGGAGCCGGAGCTTCCGCCTCGTGCGGTGATCCCGGCCGGCGACCGGAGCGAGCGAGGAGGTGGCGGGAATGAAGACGAACGGGAACCGACAGCGTGGAGAGGGGGCGTGGAAGGCGATCATCGCCATCGCCATCCTCATCGTGGGGGCCGTGGCGGGATTCAAGATCCTCCCGCTGCACATCGCGGGGAACGACGTCTTCGACGCGATGGACGAGGCGGCCAACTTCGCCGGGGTCAAGGGACCGGACAAGCTGAAGTGGGAGATCTTCCAGCGGGCGCAGAAGGCAGGGACCCCGCTGACGCTGGAGGCCATCAAGATCGAGCGCCGCGGGGCGAGCGTCTTCATCACGGCCAAGTACGAGACCTCGGTCCAGGTCTTCGGGTACAAGTACAACTACGTCTTCGACAGGACCGTCGAGAAGCCGGTGTTCTGATGTGGATCGGGGGAACCCGGGACCGTGCGGGTTCCCCCGCGCCGCTGCGCGGCTCCCCCTCCGCCACGGAGCGGCGCTCGCTTCGCTCGGCCGACGTTGACGGGGGAACCCGGGACCGTGCGGCCTCGGCGGGGGTGGGGCCCCGCGGGCTCCGCCGCGTGGAGCGCTGACCGGATTGGCGAGACGACCCGAGCCCGAGGTCCCGGGGGCGGAGGGGCCCGCGGAGGTGAGGCTGGACGTCTTCCTGGACGTCTCGTGCCTCTTCCCGACGCGTTCGCAGGCCAAGGCCGCCTGCGAGGGGGGGAAGGTGGACGTCAACGGCGCCTCGGCGAGGGCCAACCGCGCCCTGAGGGTCGGCGACACGCTCCAGATCACCTTCCCGGGGCGCCGGCGGACCTTCGTCGTCCGCGCCCTGGCCGAGAAGAACCTCCCGAAGGCCGTTGCCCGGACGCTCTACGAGGAGACGACGCCCGCCCCCTCGGCCGAGGCGCTGGAGGCGCGCCGGATCGAGAAGCTCCTGTTCCCCGAGCGGGAGGCCGGCGGGAAGCTCTCTCACCGCGAGCGGAGGGAGCGCGACCGCCTCCGGCGGGGATGACCTGGAAACCCGTCCTGCGGGTTTCCAGACCTCCCGCTCGGCCGCTGTGCGGCCTGCGCCCCCACGATCCAGAGACGGCGCGCGGAGCGGGTTTCCGTGGCCCTTCCGCTCGGCGGCTCCGCCGCCTGCGCTGGCCGCCCTGGGCCGGCGGCGTAAGATCGGCCCCCGCATGCGGATCCTCCTCTTCACGGGAAAGGGCGGCGTCGGGAAGACGACGGTCGCGGCGGCCACCGGCCTGACGCTGGCCGCGCGCGGGCTGAAGACCCTCGTGATGTCGGTGGACGCCGCGCACTCCCTGGCCGACGCCTTCGACGTCCCCGGGACGCTGACCGGAAAGCACGGCGGCCGGCCCGTCCCGGTCGCCGAGAACCTCTGGATCCAGGAGGTGGACGTCACCGAGGAGATCGGGCGCCACTGGAAGGACATCTCGGGCTACATCACCACGCTCCTGGCGGTCACCGGCGTGGAGGAGGTCCTCGCCGAGGAGCTGGCCATCTTCCCGGGGATGGACGAGCTCTCGGCCCTCCTCTACGTCAACCAGTACGCCCGCGAAGGGGCCTACGACGTCCTGATCCTGGACTGCGCCCCGACCGGCGAGTCGCTCCGGTTCGTCTCGCTCCCGCCGACGCTCGACTGGTACATGCGGAAGCTCTTCCGCCTCCACCGCCAGCTCCTGCGGGTGGCCCGGCCCGTGGCCCAGGCCGTGATGGACGTCCCGCTCCCGCCGGACCGCTACCTCGAGAACGTCCAGGCGCTGGCGGTGAAGCTCGACGGCGTGGACGCCCTCCTGAAGGACCCGCGGACGACGACCGTGAGGCTCGTGACGAACCCCGAGAAGATCGTCCTCAAGGAGACCCAGCGGGCGTTCATGTACTTCGGCCTCTACGGGTTCACCGTCGACGCGGTGATCGTCAACCGCGTCCTCCCCGGCGCGGTCGTCGACCCGTTCTTCGACCGGTGGCGGAGGACCCAGGAGGAGTTCCTCGCCGAGGCCCACCGGTACTTCGACCCGGTCCCGATCTGGACGCTCGAGCTGAAGCCGGACCAGGTGGTCGGCGCCGCGGCGCTGGCCGACCTGGGACGGTCGCTGTACGGACCGGCCGACCCCGCCGCCTCGCACCGCGCGGAGGCCCCGTACCGCTACCGGAAGCGGGCCGGCCGCTACCTCCTGACGCTCGACCTCCCGTTCGTCTCGAAGGAGGAGGTGGACCTGGCCGTCGCCTCCTCCGACCTGATCGTGAGGATCGGCAACGTCCGCCACCACGTCCCGATCCCGCGGACGCTGTCGGGGTGGGTCCCCGCCGGGGCGAAGGTCGAGGAGGGCCGGCTGACGGTCCGGTTCGAGCCCGCCAGGAAGGAGGCGCCGAACGATGAGCTCGCAGCCGCGCGCCGGTAGGAAGCCCCGCCCGCCGGCCGACCCGTTCGTGGCCGACTTCGGGCCGGAGCCCGAGGCCCCGCCGTTCCGGGGCGGGCCCGGCCCGGCCTACGGCCCGATCCCGGGGATCGCGTGCGCCGGGGAGGCGTGCCTCCTCCGGCCCGTCGCCGGGCTCGTGGAGCGGGCGGTGGTCCGCATCTCGAAGGGGCACGTGGAGTCGCTCTCGCACGCCGCCTGGTCCGGGATCGAGCTGATGAAGGCGATCCGGGACTTCCTCGACGAGGAGATCGAGATCGCCGAGCGGGCCGCGAAGGCCTCGGGAGCCGAGCCCCGCTTCCGGAAGATCGAGGTCGAGTAGGGGCTGAGGCATGTTCCAGGGGGACCCGGGCCCGTGCGGGTCCCCCTGAACCCCTCCGCCACGGTGAGGAGGGCCCGCTCGCGCGGGCCTTCCTCGTCTCAGCGGCGCGAGGCGATCCCGGCCGCGATCTCGGCGGCGATCGAGGCCGCCGCCGCGGCCGGGTCGGCGGCCCGCGTGATCGGGCGGCCGACGACGAGGAGGTCGGCCCCGTCCCGCGCCGCCTCGAACGGGGTGGCCACGCGGCTCTGGTCCCCCTTCGCGCTCCCGGCCGGCCGGATCCCGGGGACGACGAGGAGGAACCCCTCGCCGCAGGCCCTCCGGATCCCGGCCACCTCCTCGGGGGAGCAGACGACCCCGTCGAGCCCCGCCTCCCGGGCCAGGAGGGCCAGCCGCAGCGCCGCCTCCCTCGGGGCGCCAGAGAAGCCGACCGAGGCCAGCGTCGCGGCGTCGAGCGAGGTCAGGACGGTCACGCCGATCACCCGCGGCGCCGCCACGCCCGAAGCATCCGCCCCCTCCCGGGCGGCCGCGACGGCTGCGCGCATCATCTCGACGCCGCCGGAGGCGTGGACCGTCAGGATCGCGGCCCCGCTCCGGGCGGCCGCTCGCGCGGCGCCCGCGACGGTGTTGGGGATGTCGTGCAGCTTCAGGTCGAGGAAGACCGGGCGCCCGGCCGAGGCCACCTCGCGGACGAGGCCGGGCCCCTCGGAGACGAACGCCTCCAGGCCGACCTTCAGGACGCCGACGTGCGGGGCGAGGGCCCGGGCCGTGGCGAGGAGCGCCGCGCGGTCGGCGGCGTCCAGCGCCACAACGATCCGGTCGCGGCCGTCAGGCATACGTGTGGTCCGGTCGCGGACGGGTCTTCAGCGTCCCGACCAGGTCCGCCACGCGCGCCACGCCGTGCCGTTCGCACCAGGCGGCCAGGTCCCTCACGAGCCGCGCCGAGACGCCGGGATCGCGGAAGTTGGCGGTCCCGACCTGGACCGCGCTCGCCCCGGCGATGAGGAACTCCAGGACGTCGTCCACCTTCTCGATCCCGCCCATCCCGAAGATCGGGACCTCGGGGAGCGCCCGGTGGACCTCCCAGACCATCCGGACGGCCACGGGCCGGATCGCGGGGCCCGAGAGGCCGCCCGTCGTGAAGCCGATCTTCGGCTCGCGCCGCTCGACGTCGATCGCCAGGCCGACCAGCGTGTTGATCAGGGAGAGGACCTCCGCCCCCGCGGCCACCGCGGCGCGGGCCGCCGCCACGACGTCCGGGGCGTTCGGCGAGAGCTTGACGATGAGCGGGAGCCGCGTCGCCGCCCGGACCCGGCGGACGAGGGCGTGGAGGGCCCCGGGGTCGTTGCCGAAGACCATCCCCCCCTTGACGACGTTGGGGCAGGAGACGTTCAGCTCCAGCGCCGCGACCCGCCGGTCGTCGCCGATCCGCTCCACGACGGCGACGTAGTCGTCCTCGGCGTCGCCCCAGACGTTGGCGATGACCGTGGCCCCGAGGCGGTGGAGCTCGGGGAGCTTCTCCCCGAGGAAGGCCTCGACGCCGACGTTCTGCAGGCCGATGGCGTTCAGCATCCCCGCGTCGGTCTCGCAGATGCGCGGGGGCGGGTTGCCGTGACACGCCCGGACCGAGAGCCCCTTGACCGAGATGGCGCCCAGGGAGGCGAGGTCGACGAACTCGGCGAACTCCAGGCCGTACCCGAAGGTGCCCGACGCCGTGGCGATCGGGTTCTTCAACGTGATCCGGCCGAGGCTGACGGAGAGGTCGACGCCGCCGGCGCTCACACGCGGCTCCAGTCGATCCGGTCGGCGGGGAGGCAAGGGCCCTCCTTGCAGACGGTGACGTAGCCCCCGGCGGCGGCCGGGACGACGCAGCCGAGGCAGACCCCGAAGCCGCAGGCCATCTCCGACTCCAGCGCGAAGGACCCCTCGATCCCGGCCGAGGCGAGGATCGCCGAGAGCGTCCGGAACATCGGCACCGGGCCGCAGGCGAAGACCCGCCGGTACTTCGCGCCGCCGCCGAGGGACTGCTCCAGGAGGTCGGTGACCCGCCCGCGCCGGCCCAGCGAGCCGTCGTCCGTGGCGTACCGGCACCGGTGCGGGCCGAGGAAGCGCTCGAAGTCGGCGCGCTTCAGGACGTCGCTCTCGTTCCGTCCCCCGTAGAAGAGGTCGGCCTCGACGCCGGCCTGAGACAGCCACCGGGAGAGGAGGAGGAGCGGGGCCAGCCCGATCCCCCCGGCCACCAGCGCCACGCGGTCGCCGGCGGCGAGGTCCTCGACCGGGAACGGCTGTCCCAGCGGGCCGAGGACCGGGATCGGAGTCCCTTCCGAGAAGCGGCCCAGGAGCTCCGTCCCCCGCCCCACCACCCGGACGACGAACTCCAGCGCGGGGACTCCCCCGAACGTCGTGACGTCGGCGATGGAGAAGGCGCGCCGCAGGTACGGCCTCAGACCCTCCCCGGCCTGTAGCATCGCAAAATGCCCGGGCCGGGTCTTCCCGCCGATCGAGCCGGCCTGGAGGAAGAGCGAGTAGTGGAGGGGGTCGTACCGGAGCGTCCTGAGGACGCGCAGGGTCTCGAGGGTCGCCATCTGAAGGGGCGCCGCCGCGCCGGGGGGAGATTATGAGCGCTCGGTCCTCCCGCCGCCACATCGCCCTCCTCGGCGTCCTGTCGGGCCTCGGCGCCGGGGGCGTCCTCCTCGGCCTCAACCCGGGCTCGCTCTCGCCGCTCTCGTCCCTGCGGCTCGTCGGGGGAGCGGGCCTCGCCGGGCTCCTGCTCTCGGCCCCGTTCGCCCTCTGGCCCAGGAGGGCCCGACCGGAGCGCCCCTCCCGACCGTTCTGGCTCCTCGTGGCCGCCGCCGGGCTCGCCCTGGGCCTCCTCGCCGAGTCCCAGCGCGTCCTGTACCACGCCTTCCTCCCGAACGGTTCCCGCCGCGTCCTCGTGGCCTGCGCGTTCGCCGGCCTCCTCGCCGGCCTCGTCTCGGGGGCCGCCGTCCTCTGGCCTCCGCGGGAGATCACGTCCGTCCGCCTCCTGGCGCTCCTGGCGGCCCTCTTCGGCCTCGCCCCGTTCGCCGGGAGGAGAGATGCCGGGCCGATGACGCCGCTTTCTTCGGGCGACCCGGTTTCCGGGACGACCTCCCGGAGCCTCCTCGTCGTCGGGCTGGAGGGGGTCTCCTGGGAGCTCCTGTCGCAGTGGGCCTCGGACGGCTCGCTCCCCACCTTCGCCCGGATGATGAAGGAGGGGGTCTCCGGCCCCCTCGAGCCGCAGAGGCCGTACGACCGCGTCGCGCTCTGGACGACAGCGGCGACCGGGAAGCGTCCGGCCAAGCACGGGCTCGCCTCCGAGGTCCGGTATCGGACCCCGCTCGGAACTCTCCGGTTGCTCCCCCGCCCGTTCGGCCTCGGCGCCCCGGAGCGGCTCCCGCTCTCCACGACGGAGCCGGTGCCCGGCTCCGAGAGGCGGAGCCTGGCGTTCTGGGAGATCCTGGCGGCCCGCGGGCACCAGGTCGCGGTCCTCTCGTGGCCGGGAGCGGACCCGGCGCGCCCCGGGCTCCTGCTCTGGGCCACGGAGCGGCTCTTCTCGGTCGAGCCGGGGCCCGTTCCGGGCCTGCCGGAGGAGACGGCCGCTCGCGCCGCCCTCTTCCGCGCCGAGCCCGGGACGCTCGAGGGGAGCCTGGTCGCCTCCCTCCTCCCGGGCGAGCTTCCGGCCGCGGACCGGGAGGCGGCACGGCCTCTCGACGGGGCCGCGCGGGACCTCTCTGTGACCGGAGCGGCGCTCGCCTCCGTCCCGGTCGGCCCCAGGAGCGTCGTGGCGCTCGTCCTCTCGGGCCTGGTACCCCTCGCCGAGCGGTTCGGACCGGCGGCCCCCGTCGGCCCGACCCACTGGGGCCTCGCGGTCCCCGACACCGAGGCCAGGGCGCGCGCGCTCCTCTCGTACTACCGGTTCCTCGACGACGTCCTGGCCGACCTCCTCGAGCGGGAGGGGCGCGACCGGACGTTCTGCGTCTTCGCCCCCGCGGGGTGGGGGCCGCCGGGGCCGCTCGCCGCCTTTTCCCGCTTCGCGCGGGGCCGGGCCCCGGTCTCGGTCCCCGACGGCTCCGCGGGGGGATTCGTGATCCTGGTCGGGACGGGGATCCGGAGCGCCGCCCGCCTGACCTCGGCCTCGGTCTACGACCTGGCGCCGACGCTCCTCGTCCTGACCGGCGAGCCGATGGCCCGGGACTTCGACGGGCGCGTCCTGGCCGAGGCGTTCGACGAGCGGTTCGCGCGGTCGACCAGCCTCCCGATCGTGACCACGTTCGAGCCCGGGGGGCCGCAGTGACCGGCCGGGCCGCCCGGCTCGCGGCCGCCTCGACCGCCGCCGGGCTCCTCGCCGCGGGCGTCCTCCTCCGGGTCGTGAACGCCTCCTCGTGGCCTCCGGGGCCGTGGCTGGACGAGGCCTTCGCCCTCCGCGCGGCGCGCTCCCTCCCCGCCTCCGCGCCGCTCGTCGGCTCGGTCCCCCTCCTCCCGCCGGAGGCCGGGTTCGTCAACTTCTGGGTGACGACTCCCTGGCTGCGGCTCGTGGCGGCGGTGGACTCCGTCGCGGGCGGGGGAATCGCGTCGACGCGCGCCGTCTCGGTCGGCTCCTCGGTCCTCCTCCTCCTCTTCTCCGGCCTCCTCGCCCGCGAGGCGACGCGCCCGTCGTGGGCCGGGTTCCTGGGCGCCCTCTCCCTCCTCTCGACCTCGGCGTGGCTCCTGGCCACGGGCCGCTGGGGGTGGATCGCCGTGGCCACGACGGCCCTCCTCGTCGCGTCGGCCTGGGCGGCCCTCGTCGCGGCCCGGCGAGGCTCCGCCGGGTTCGCTGCGGCCGCCGGAGCCCTTCTCGGCCTGTCGCAGTACGGCTACCCCTCGGCCTGGCTCCTCTTCCCGGTGCCGGCGCTCGTGGCCGGCTGGAGCGCCCTCGGGAAGAGGCGGGAGGAAGTCCGGCTGGCGCTCGTGGCCCTCGCCGCGGCGCTCGCCCTGGCCGCGCCCCTCGGCCTCCACTACCTCGGCCACCCGGACCGCCTCCTGGCCCGTCCGCGAGAGATCTCGCCCCTGAAGGAGGGGGCCGGGGCGGCGCTCGGGGCCCTGGCCAGGAGCGCGGAGGCCCACGTCGTCCGGTTCCTCCTCCGCGGGGACGGGAACCTCCGGCACGGCGATCCCTCCCGCCCCGTCCTCCCCCCGGCGGCCGCCGGGCTCGCGCTGCTCGGGGCCGCGGGCGTCCTCGCACGACCGGGACGGGAGCGCCTGGTCCTCCTGGCAGCCGTCCTCCTCCTGGCCGGGGGGCTGCTGGCGGTCGAATCGCCGGGAGCCAACTCGTTCCGGATCTCTCCTGCGGCTCCGTTCCTGCTGGTCCTCGCGGGGCTCGGGCTCGGCGCCCTCCTCGGCGCGCTCCCCGGCCGCCTCGTCCGCCCGGCGGGCGCGCTCGTGGCCGTCACGCTCCTCGTCACGGCCCTCCTCGAGGCCCGCGCGTTCCTCCGGTGGGCCTCCTCGCCGGAGCTGCGCGGGGCCTTCGGCGGGCCCGAGCGGGAGCTGGCCGACGCGCTGGCGGCGTCGCTGGCCGGGGGAGGCGGCGCCGACGTCCTCCTGGACCCGGCCCGCGCCTGCCGGAGCGCCTTCGTCGTCGAGGCGCTCCTGGGTCCGCCCGGGCCGCGGCCCAGGCCCTCGATCTCGCTCGCCTCGCTGGGGCCGGAGGGGATCGACTGGCGGTTCCTCCCCGGGCGCGACGTCCTCTACGCCGGGGCCGACGACGCGCACCTGGGCACCGTCGCGGCGCGGCTGGGGGGGGGCCGCGTCGCCACCGGCGTCGAGCTCCCCGGATGGGGGCGCTGGGCGGTCTACAGGATCCCGGCGCCTTCGGCCCGCTCCGCCGCGGAGCGGACCTTGTCGGCCTTCCCCCGCCTCCCGGCGGGCGCCGGCGGAGAGCTCTGGGCCGAGGCCGAGGGGCTCTACACGTTCCAGGCTCGTGAGGGCCTCCGCGCCACGCTGGACGGCATCCCGATCCTGGGCCCCGGGGGGCCGGAGGGACGCTCGAGCGCCGTGGCGCTCCTGGCCAAGGGGCGGCACCGGCTGGAGGTCGAACCGGCCTCGGCCTCCGCGCGCTTGCTCCTCGTCCCGCCCGACGGTTTCGCCGTCCGGCACGGCGAACCGGAGACCCGCTAGCTTCGCGGGGGGAACCCCGCCGCGCCCCACCGGCGCGGCCGGAAGCCGGTTCCCCCTGCACCCCCTCCGACGCGATCCTTCACGCCTCTGGCGACCCGCCACCGGACGGAGCGCGGGCCGCTACCGCGCGGGAACGGCCGGGAGCGGGGTGCCGTCGAGGGCCGAGAGGAGAGCCTTGTGGAACTCGGCCGGGGCCTCGAGGGGGCCGTCGTGCCCGACGCCGCGGAGGACGAGGAGGCGGGCGCCGGGGATCCGGGGCGCCACCGCGCGAGCCCCCTGGACCGGGAAGAGGGTCTCCTCCTCCCCCCAGATCAGGACGGTCCCGTGGGGCAGCTCGTGCTCTCGCCCCAGCACCGCGTCGGCGCGGGAGAGGTGGGCGACGGTCTGGACGACGGAGGGGGACGCCCCGTACTGCCGGACGAAGGAGTCGACCACGACGCCCGGGAACGGGAACGGCTTGCGGTGGAAGAGGAGGCCGAGGAGCCTTCGGCCCCCCTCGCGGTCCCGCGGGACGACGCTCTCCCTCAGCTCCTCCTCCCTCCCCGGGTCGGTCAGCCCAGCGGCGTCCACGAGGACGAGGCGGCGGACGTGGTGGGGAGCTTCCAGCGCGTACCGCGCCGCCGTCCAGCCGCCCAGCGAGTGGCCGACGAGGTCCATCTTCTCGAGCCCGAGGGCGTCGACGAGCGAGGCGACGGCCGCCACCCGGTTCGCCAGCCCGTACCCGTCGAGGCTCCTCGGCGGGTCGCTCTTGCCCGAGCCCGGCGCGTCGGGCATCAGGACCGTCCGCCCCGCCTTCCGGAGCGCGAGCGCCGCGTCCACCCAGTAGGGGCTCGCCGCGCCGAGCCCGTGGAGGAGGACGACCGGCACCTCGGCCGAGAGGGGGCCCAGCTCCCTCACGAGGAGGCGGGAGCCGTCCGCGGCGGCGAACCGCTCGGCGCGCCCCCCGGCCCACCTCAGGCGCGCCTCCTGCAGGCCGAAGACGACACCGAGCGGGTCGGCGGCGAAGGCGCCGAGGAGGAGCCCGGCGAGGGCGACCAGGGCCAGCGCGAGCGCCGCGAGGAGCCGCCGGCGCGTCATCGCCTCAGTATCTCAGGAGGTCCAGGAGCGCGGCCGCCACGTCGTCGCTCTGCGGCAGGGTGGCGTCCTCCAGGCGCGGCGCGTATCCGCAGAAGACGTCCCGGGCGCCGACGCGCCGCACCGGGGCGTCCAGCCGCTCGAAGAGCTCGTCGGCCGCCCGCGCGGCGATCTCGGCCCCGAAGCCGTGCGTCACCCAGTCCTCGTGGACGACGAGGAGGCGGTTCGTCCGCGAGACGCTCCGCTCGATCGCCGCCCAGTCGTACGGGGCCAGCGAGCGGAGGTCGATCACCTCCACCTTCTTCCCCGTCTCCTCCTCCACGCGCTTGGCCGCCACGACGCTCCGGAAGACGGTCGCCCCGTAGGTCACGACCGTGGCGTCCGTCCCCGGGTGGACGACCTTCGCCTTGCCGAACGGGATCCGGAACTCCGGCCCCGGGTTCCGCCCCTTGTTGTGCGTCTGGCGGTAGAGGTGCTTGTGCTCCAGGAAGAGGACCGGGTCGTCGCAGCGGATGGCGGTCCGGAGGAGGCCGTTGGCGTCCAGCGCGCTCGACGGCATGACGACGCGCAGGCCGGGGATGTGCGTGAACGTCACCTCGCCCGACTGCGAGTGGTACGGCCCGCCGCCCGTCAGGTAGCCGCCGATGGCCACGCGGACGACGACCGGGGCGGTGAAGCGGCCGCCCGAGCGCCAGCGGACGTTGGCCAGCTCGTCGCGCAGCTGCTGCATCGCCGGCCAGATGTAGTCGAAGAACTGGATCTCCACGACCGGCTTCAGCCCCCGCGCCGCCCAGCCGATGGCCCGGCCGACGATCGACGCCTCGGCCAGCGGCGCGTTGAAGACCCTCTCCGGGCCGTAGGCCTTCTGCAGGCCGGCCGTCACCTTGAAGACGCCCCCCTTCCCCTTGCACTCCGCGAGGGCCTCCTCGCGGGTGGCGTCGGCCACGTCCTCGCCCCAGACGGCGATCCGGGGGTCGCGGGCCATCTCGTCCCTGAGGGCGGCGTTGACGAGGTCGACCATCGTCGTCGGCTCGCCCGAGAAGGCGGGGGCGTCCTCGGTGTCGAAGGCGGGAGACGTCGGGTCGACCGCCGGCGAGAAGACCCCGTCCAGGACCTCGTCGGGGGCGGGAGGCTCGGCCGCCAGCGCCGCCTCGGCCGCCTTCTCGACCTCCGCCTCGGCCCCGGCGCGGATCGCGCCGAGGGCCTCCTCCGTGGCGATCCCCTCGGCGACGAGGAAGGCCCCCAGGACCGTGATCGGGTCCCGCTCGAGGTCGCGCTTGCGCTCGGCCTCCGGCCGGTAGAGCCGGTCGTCGTCGGAGAGGGAGTGCGAGTACGGCCGGACGACGTGGGCGTGGACGAGGGCCGGCCCCTTCCGCTCGCGGCAGTAGGCGAAGGCCCAGCGGAGCGCGTCGTACGAGGCGAGGAAGTCGCAGCCGTCCGTCTCCACGACGAACAGGCCCGGGAAGCCGCGGACCACCTTCGAGATCGAGCCGCCCGGGGTGTTCACCTCGACCGGGACGGAGATCGCGTAGCCGTTGTCCTCGACGAGGAAGAGGACCGGCAGCCTCTGGGCGCAGGCGGCGTTCAGCGCCTCCCAGAACTCCCCCTCGGAGGTCGAGCCGTCGCCGATCGTCACGACGACGACCTCGTCCTCGTCCACGGCCCCCATCCCGTTCCGGAAAGGCGAAGCCTCGCGCCGGAGGAGGTAGCGCGCCGCCTCCGCCGCGCCGACCCCCGGCAGGCACTCCGACCCGGTCGGGGAGGAGGTCGTGAAGATCCGCAGCTCGGGGCTCCCCCAGTGCGAGGGCATCTGCCGCCCGGCCGAGGAGGGCCCGTCCTTGGCCCCGACGGCGTCCAGGAGCATCCCCTCTGGGGTCATCCCGAGCGCCAGGCAGAGCGCGCGGTCCCGGTAGTACGGGAAGAGCCAGTCCGAGCCGGGGCGCATCAGGAAGCCCGCCGCCGTCTGGACCGCCTCGTGCCCGGCCCCCGAGATCTGGAAGAAGATCCGGTTCTGCCTCTTGAGCTGGATCTCCCTGTCGTCGACCCGGCGCGACAGGACGAGGTTCCGGTAGGCGCGGAGGAGGTCCTCCGGGGTCAGGCCGCTGTAACGCGCCTCGACGGGCGCGACGACTTCGGTCGCCATGGCGCTCTCTCCGGGGGACGCCTCCCGGGAGCCCGGGGGCGGGATGACCCGCGACTCTACCATCCGTCCTTCCGCGCCACCGCGCGGCCTATCCCGTCTCCCGGATCCCGAGCGCCTTCATCCGCCGGTACAGGGTCGACCGGGCCAGCTGCAGGCGGTCCGCGGCGGCCCGGACGTTCCCGCCGACCACCTTGAGCGCCTCGGAGATGGCCGCGCGCTCGTGGTCCTCCATCGTGACGAGCTGCGCCGTCCCGGGGCCGGCGACGGCGGCGGGAGGCGCGGGAACGGGGACGGGCGCGGGGAGGCGCGGGGCGGCGGCCTGCGGCTCGGCGGGCGCGTCCGTCCGGAGCGGGTACGGGCGGGGGCCGAACCGGGGGACGCCCGAGGGCTCCACGTCCGGGAAGTCGGCCGTCGTCAGGAACGGCCCGCGGGCCGAGACGACCGCCCGCTGGACGGCGTTCTCCAGCTCGCGGACGTTCCCCGGCCAGTCGTGGGCCTCGAGCCTCACGAGCGCCTCCGGCGTGATCGCCTCGACGGCCCGGCCCGTCTGCGCCCGGGCCTTCCGGATGAAGTGGTGGACGAGGAGCGGGAGGTCCGCCCGGCGGTCGCGCAGGGGCGGGACGCGGATCGGGTAGACGACGACGCGGAAGTAGAGGTCCTCCCGGAACCGCCCCTGGCGGACCGCGTCGTGCAGGTCCCGCTGGGTGGCGGAGACGAGCCTCAGGTCGAACGGGACCCGCTCGCTCCCCCCGACGCGGACGAGGGTCCTCTCCTGCAGGACGCGCAGGAGGCGCGCCTGCGTGGCGAGCGACATCTCGCCCAGCTCGTCGAGGAGGAGCGTCCCGCCGTCGGCCTGCTCCAGCTTCCCGCGGTGACGGACGACCGCCCCGGTGAAGGCCCCGCGCTCGTGGCCGAACAGCTCGCTCTCGATCAGGGTCTCGGGGATCGCCGCGCAGTTGAGGTCGACGAACGGGCCCCTGGCGCGCGGGCCGTTCTCGTGCAGCCAGCGGGCGACCAGCTCCTTGCCGGTGCCGGTCTCGCCCAGGATGCAGACCGAGACGTCCGTCTCGACGACGCGCTCCATCTCCTCGCGGAGGCGGGCCATGGCGGGGCTCTCGCCGACGAGCGTCCGGGAGAAGGCGTCCTCGCGGACGCGCCGCCTCAGCGTCCGGTTCTCGAGGAGGAGCTGCCCGCGCTCCACGGCGTTGGCCACCGCGGTCAGGAGGCGCTCGGGGGGGACCGGCTTCAGGAGGAAGTCGTTCGCCCCGACCTTCATCGCCCTCACGGCCGTCTCGACGTCATCGAGGGACGTCGTCACCAGGACCGGGACGAGGCCCCCCGACGCCCGGTAGACCTCCAGGAAGTCGATCCCGTTCTCCCCCTCGAGGAGGACGTCCAGGAGGATCACGAGCGGCTCGGGCCCCTCCGAGAGGGCGCGGCGGGCCTCTCCCAGCGTCGCGGCCTCGACGACCGGGTAGCCCCCGGCCTCGAGCAGCCGCCTCAGCACCTGACGGGCGAACGGCTCGTCGTCGACGACGAGGACGCGACCTGGAGGGGGCATCGGGTCCGGCGAGCCTACCGCAGATCGGCGCCCGCCGGGGCGCCGGGCCGGCTCCAGTCCGTGTGCGGTTGCCGGTTCCTGACGAACCAGTCGAGGAGGAGCCCGCGGTACGTCCGGGCCCTCACCCCCTCCCGGTCGAAGAACGGGGTCAGCGCCTCGCTCAGCGCGCGCAGCCTGTAGAACGGGACGGCCGGGAAGTAGTGGTGCTCCAGGTGGTAGCCCGACCAGAGGTAGACCGTCTCCCAGAATCGCGACGGGGCCATCCGCGTCGACCACTTCGCCGGCTCCCCGGGGACGACGTCGTAGTGCTGCCCGAGGCGGTTCAGCGTGAAGGCGGGCGGGAAGACGAGGAAGACCGGGACGAGGTAGAGCCAGACGAGGCGCTCCAACCCGCCGAGGAGGCCGATGGCCGCGGCCGTGGCGAGGTGGAGGCCGACCGCGGCCAGCCGCTCGGCCCGGATCCTCCGCTGGAGCTCGGTGGGGTACGTGGCCGTCTCCTTCCGCGCCGCCCGGAAGTAGATCGGGAAGAGGGCCGGTGTCGCGTACAGGAGCTTGAGCCAGCGGGCGTTCCGCTTCGGCGAGAGGTGCGCCCGCTTCGGGTCGCTCTCGTTCGAGCCGAGCTCGGCGTGGTGGTCCAGGTGCCACCGGGTGAACTGCGTCGGCGAGATCCCCGAGGGGAGGGCGTAGAGGAGCCCCAGGACCCTGTAGGCCCGGGGGCGGTCCCCGTCGAAGACGGCCCGGTGGACCACCTCGTGGAGGAGGACGGTCCCGTCGAAGACGCAGAAGCCGAGGACGAGGGCGGCGGGGACGCGCACCCAGAGGCTGTCGACGGCCCAGGACGCGGCGAAGGCCCCGGCGAAGAGGAGCGCCTGCCGGGCGACCACCGCGAAGTGGAGCCGGGCGTCCTTCCGGTGGAGGGCCTTCAGCGTCTCGTGCGGGACGGCCGCGGCGAGCCGCTTTTTCAGGTCCCCGATCGATCGGTTGTAGTGACCGGTCTTCATTCTCCCTTTCGAAGCTTACGGCACGGGACGCCGGGTCGGTTCTCGCCCGGGAGGGCCGTTAGACTGCGGGGGTGACCAGCGCCGCCGCTTCCCCGGCCCGCCGTCCCCGCGTGGCCGTCGTCGGGGGCGGGCTCTGCGGCCTGGTGGCCGCCGACCGCCTCGCCGGGGCGGGCGTGAGCGTGGTCGTCTTCGAGAGGTACCCCGAGGCCGGGGGCCTCGTCGGCACGTTCCGCCCCGCCGACGGCGCGGGAGAGCCGCTCGAGTGCTTCTACCACCACCTCTTCACGAGCGACCGGGACTACGTCGACCTGGCGGGCGACCTGGGCCTCGCCTCGGAGATCGAGTGGCTCCCGTCGAAGATGGGCTTCTGGAGCCGGGGGCGGCTCTGGGACTTCGGCACGCCCGGGGCGCTCCTGAAGTTCTCTCCGCTGGGCCTCCTGGGCCGCGCCGAGCTGGCCCTGTCGACGCTGAAGCTCCGCGGGATCCGGGACTGGAGGCTCCTCGAGGGGGAGACCGCCGAGGGGTGGTTCCGGAGGAACGGCTTCTCGCGGGCCTTCGACGTCGTCTGGGGGCCGCTCCTCTCGCAAAAGTACGGCGACCGGGCCAAGGAGGTCGGCCTCGTCTGGCTCTGGGGGAAGGTGTCGCTGAGGACCCGGTCGCGGGACAAGACGGGTCTGGGCGAGCGGCTCGGGTACATGCGGGGCTCCTTCGGGAGGCTCGTCGAGGCGCTCCTCTCCCGGCTCTCGGCCCGGGGGGCCGAGGTGCGCCCCTCGCGTCCGGTCAAGCTCCTGTCCCGCGCGGAAGGGGGGTTTTCGGTCGAGTTCCGCGGGGGGAGCGAGACGTTCGACCGCGTCCTCTCGACGGTCGCCATCCCCGAGCTCCTCCGCCTCGCCCCGGAGCTCCCGGAGGAGACCCGGAGGACGTGGGAGAAGGTGGCCTACACGCACGCCCTCTGCCCGGTCCTGGAGCTGGACCGGCCCCTGACGCCCTACTACTGGACGAACGTCGCGGACGTCGGGATGCCCTTCGGCGGCGTCATCGAGCACACGAACTACGTCCCGAAGGAGCGGTACGGCGGCAGGACGCTCGTCTACCTGTCGGACTACGTCCTCCCCGAGGACCCGAAGTGGCGGACGCGGGACGCGGACCTCTGGGACCTCTACCTCCCGGCGCTCTCGCGCCTGGCCCCGGCGCTCTCCTCGGCGAGGGTCCTGGCCCGGCACCTGTTCCGCGCCGAGTACGCCCAGCCGATCGTCCCGGCGGGCTACTCGGCCATCCGCCCCCCGATCCGGACGCCGCTCCCGGGCCTCTACTCGGCGGCGATGGCCCAGATCTACCCGGAGGACCGGGGGCAGAACTACGCGGTGAGGATGGGCCGCGAGGCCGCCGACGCCCTCCTCGCGGACGTCGCCTGAGAGGCGGCGCTTGGTAACATCCCGTCCGCGGAAAGGCCTGCGATGACGGAGAAGAGCGGCTGGGGTCAGACGGTCCTGGGTTGGTTCGTCGTCAAGGACGCGGCGGAGGCTCCCGAGGCGGCCGGCGAGGCGGCCCCCGCCGAGCCGGTGGCGGAGGAGGCCCAGGCCCCGCTGCCGGAGCCAACCGCGCCCCTGCCGGCGGCCGCGGGCGGCGAGGTCGACTTCCCGAAGGTCTTCGAGGCGTTCGGCGTCGACGCCGAGGAGCGGGACCGCTTCGCCAAGGCGGCCGACCTCCTGAAGAGCCTGCCGCCCGGGACGGACGCCGCGGTGCAGAAGACGATCGTGGAGGCCTCGCTGAAGGCCTTCGGGATCCCGATCGAGAAGATCATCGAGACCGGGGTCGAGGAGATCCAGGCGCTGGAGGGCTACCAGCGAAAGGACGCCGCCGACGCCGCCGCGACGAGCCGCGAGGTGCAGGCGCTCGTCGAGGGGTACGAGGCCAAGATCCGGGAGGCGCGCTCGCTCCTTTCGCAGCGCCTCTCCGAGTCGGCCGCCGTCGCCGGGAAGTGCAACGCCAAGAAGCTCGAGGTCCAGCGGGTCCTCGAGTTCTTCGGGCAGGAAGCCGTGGCGCGCGTCGTGAGGGACTCGCCGCGGCTCGTGGAGCCGTCCGCGCCGAAGGGCGCCACCCCCTGAACCTCCGGGCGGCCCCGCGCCGCCTGACGGAAAGGAACGGACCGATGTCGGAAGTGGCCTTCTTCTCCCGCCTCAAGAACCTCTTCAAGGGCTTCCTCTCGATCTTCATCTCCGACATCGAGAAGGAGCACCCGGAGATCGCCTACGAGAACGCCATCAACGGGATGGTGGAGAAGTACTCCAAGCTCAAGGCCGCCACGGCCGCGATCATCCGGCGCCGCGAGGACGTGGACGAGCGGCTGAAGAAGGCGTCCAAGGAGCTCGCCGAGGTCGAGCGGCAGCTGGCCGTGGCGGTCGACACGAACCAGGACGACCTGGCCGTCATCCTGATCCAGAAGAAGGAGCAGCTGACGTCCGAGGTGACGGACCTGAAGGCGGACCTGGAGACGTCGAGCAAGGACGCCGACTCGGCCAAGAGCTCGCTCCTCTCCGTCCAGGGCGAGATCAAGAAGCTGAAGGCCGAGCGGGACGTCATGCTCGCCCGGATGCAGTCGGCCCAGGCCCGGATCAAGATCCAGGAGCAGCTCGACGGGCTGTCGGTCGACGCCGAGGTCAAGGCCCTCGACAACGTCCGCGAGCACATCAAGAACACGATCGCGCAGGCCAACCTCGGCAAGGAGCTCTCCGAGTCGTCGCTCGACTCGCGCCTGGCGGCCCTCAAGGGCCAGGCCGGAGAGGTCCAGGCCAAGCAGGCGCTGGCCGAGCTGAAGGCCAAGCGCGCCGCCCAGCAGGCCCAGAAGACGATGTGACGGAGGCGGGGCGGCGGAGGCCCGCCGCCGCCTGGCGCCGACCACCCAGCGGGCCGAGCACGTCCCGCGAGCCGCCCCCCGCCCCGGGCGGGAGCGGCCGCGCCGCCGCGGAACGCGCCGCGGACGAGAGGAAGAGGCCATGAAGCTCACGCCGTTCGGGAAGCTCTTCATCACGATCGTCATCCTCGGCGTCCTCGGTTACGGGGTGTGGCACTACAAGGGGGACGCCATAAGGAAGTGGGCCGGCGCGGAGAAGAAGGGCGCGACCGCCGCGGCGAAGGACGCCGCGGTGGCCACGGCGGACTTCGACGCCCTGAAGGGGGCGCCGCCCGACGCCGAGCGCGGGAAGGGGGCCGAGGGGGTCGCGGCGACCGCGCTGACGGCCTCCGGGAAGCTCGACCGGCCGCTCGTCGTGGCGATCAACACCTGGGCGGGGCACGCCCCCGGGATCGTGGCCAACGGCGGCATGGAGCCGAACAAGGCCTCCCGCTACGGGAAGAAGTACGGCCTCGACGTGAAGTTCGTCCTCCTGGAGGACCCGGCGGCCAAGCTGGCCGCGTTCCGCAAGGGGGACGTCGACATCATGTGGAACACGGTCGACAACTGGGCGCGCGAGGCCTCGATCCTGGCCGAGCAGGGGCAGTCGGCGAAGTCGTTCCTCCTGCAGGACTGGTCGCGCGGCGGGGACGGGATCGTCTCCCTCGCCTCGATCAAGTCGGTCGAGGACCTGAAGGGGAAGAAGATCGCCTGCACCCAGTTCACGCCGTCGCACTTCCTCCTCCTCTACCTCCTGGCCCAGTCCGGCCTGACGCCGGAGGAGAGGTCGGGGATCGAGAAGGCGATCGTCTTCACGCAGGACGCGCCCGCGGCCGCGGCCATGTTCAAGGCCAAGCAGGTCGACGCGGCCGTGACGTGGGAGCCGGACCTCTCGGCCTCCGTGGAGGCGCGCGCGGACGAGGCGCACGTCCTCGTCTCGACGGCGGCGGCCACGAACATCATCGCCGACACGCTCTGCGCCCGGCAGGACCTGATCGACAAGGCCCCCGAGGCGGTGCGGGACTTCCTCCACGGCTGGTTCGACGGCATCGAGATGATCAAGGCCGACCCCGCCGGCTCCTACGCCGTCGTCGGCAACGCCCTGAAGCTGGACGGCGACACCGTCTCCGGGATGCTCTCCGGCCTGAAGCTGACGCCGTACGCCGACAACGCCCAGTTCTACGGCCTGACCGGGGGCAAGGCCCACTACGAGACCCTCTTCAACACCGCGTTCGTCATCTGGCGGAAGAAGGGGCTCGTGACCAGGGTCGTCGACGCCAAGGACTGGGCCGACACCCGGTTCCTGGCGGCCCTGGCGGGCGGCTACCAGGAGCAGAAGGTCGAGGAGCCGAAGATCGCCGCCAAGGCCCCCTCGGTGAAGGACCGGGCGATCATCAACAAGCAGATCCAGATCCACTTCACGCCCGGCTCCGACGAGATCATGCAGGGCTCGTACTTCGTCCTCGACTCCCTCGGCGAGACGATGACGGCCTTCGGGAACACCTACCTGCGCGTCGAGGGGAACACGGACGCCGTCGGCAAGGCGCAGATGAACCTGCAGCTCTCCGAGCGGCGGGCGCTCGCGGTGAAGAACTACATCCTGGAGAGCTTCCCGAACATCCAGGCCGCCCGTTTCCAGACGATCGGGCACGGCTCGGCGAACCCGGTCGCCCCGAACACCACCGAGGCGGGCCGGCAGCTGAACCGCCGGACGGACATCAAGGTCGTCCTCGCGACCGAGTAGGCGCCGCGTGGCCGCGCGACGGGACGACCTCTTCGCCCTGAGGGCGCCGCTGCCGAAGCGGACGGCGGCGGCGCTCGGCCTCGTCGCGCCGGCCGTCGTCCTCGGCGCCTGGTGCCTCGCCTCCTACGGCGGGCTCGCCCCGCCCGACTTCCTCCCCTCGCCGACCGAGGTCGTCAAGGGGACGCTCCAGCTCTTCCTCCAGCACGATCTGGCGAGCGCGATCTGGATCTCCACCCGGCGGATCGGCCTCGCGTTCCTCCTCGCCTCGGCGGTGGCGCTCCCGCTCGGGGTCCTGATGGGGGCCTTCGAGCCGGTGAACCGGGTCTTCGAGCCGATCATGGCGCCTCTCAGGTACATGCCGATCTCGGCCTTCATCCCGCTCCTGATCCTCTGGTTCGGGATCTACGAGAAGCAGAAGATCGCCTTCCTCTTCCTCGGCGTCTTCGTCTACCTCCTCCCCGTCGTCGTCACCGCGATCCGGGCCGTCCCCGACGAGCTCGTCCAGACGGCGCTGACGCTCGGGGCCACGAAGGGGCAGGTCGTCAGGACCGTCCTCCTCCCGGCCGCCGCGCCCGAGATCTTCGACTCCTTCCGCGTCATGAACGCGATCTCCTGGACGTACGTCATCCTGGCCGAGGCCGTGAACCCCGAGCACGGGCTTGGGTACATGGTGGAGCTGGCCCGTACGCACCAGAAGGCCTCCTGGTCTTTCGCGGGCCTCCTGGTCATCGGCGGGATCGGCCTCCTGACGGACGGGATCATCCGCGGCGTCTCGCGCCTCCTCTTCCCCTGGCGCGAGGTGACCTCGTGACCGCCACGAAGCCGGGCGAGCCGGGGACGGTCGCGGTCACCGTCCCGGAGGGAGGGGCGCCCGTCGCCCCGACGTACGTCTACCAGCCGGTCGAGAAGCCGAAGCTGAGGGCCAGCGGCCTCTGCGTCACGTACGTCACGCGGGACGGGGCGCGGACCGAGGCGGTCAAGGACGTCTCCTTCGACGTCGCCGACAAGCCGGGGACCGGTGAGGTCGTCGTCTTCCTCGGCCCGTCGGGGTGCGGCAAGTCGACGATCCTGAAGGCCGTCGCGGGGCTCCTGGCCCCCACGAAGGGGGAGGTCCTCCTGGACGGCGCGCCGGTGACGGGCGTGGGGCGGGACCGGGGGATGGTCTTCCAGGCCTACACCTCGTTCGGGTGGCTCACGGTCCGGCAGAACGTCGAGTACGGCCTGAAGCTCCAGGGGGTGGACGCCAAGAAGCGGCGCGAGGAGGCCGAGAAGGTCCTGACGCACGTCGGCCTCTTCGACTTCGCCGACCGCTACCCGAAGGAGCTGTCGGGCGGGATGAAGCAGCGCGTGGCCATCGCGCGGACCCTCATCAACCGGCCGCGCGTCGTCCTGATGGACGAGCCGTTCGGGGCTCTCGACCCGCAGACCCGCTGGGGGATGCAGGGGCTCCTCCTGGACGTCTCCCACACCGAGGACAACACGATCCTCTTCGTCACGCACGACGTCTCCGAGGCCGTCTACCTCGCCGACTCGGTCTACGTCCTGTCGGCGCGGCCGGCCCGGGTCCTCCACCGGGTGGACGTCCCGTTCTTCGAGAGCCGGGACGTGGCGCTGAAGTCGTCGAACGAGTTCCGCGCGATCGAGAAGCGCCTGCTCGACCTCCTCTACGGGCGGGCGGGGTAGGCGCGTGCCGACGCCGACGACGCCGCAGACGCCCCCCCGGACGCAGCAGACGCGTCCCCTGATCCCCCGCCGGGACGAGCCGGTGGAGGTCGCCAAGGCCGTCGTCGAGCGGAAGCCCTACCTGCGGATGGCCTTCGCGAACCCGTACAACCTGTCGCTCTTCCTCGGCGGCCTGGCGGCCTCGGTCCTGACGGCCAACCCGCTCCCGGCGCTCGTGGCGGCGGGGCTCGAGGGGCTCTGGCTCCTGCACGCCCCCGACTCGAAGCTCCTCCGGCGCCTCGTCTGGGACAGGAAGCTGGACAAGGAGCGGGCCGACCGGGAGGCGGCCGAGCGGGCGGTACGGCTGTCGACCCTCGACCCGGCCTCCCGCGACCGGGTCCTCGCCCTCCTCTCGCGGCAGGACGAGATCCGGCGCCTGGCGGCGCAGAACCCGACGTTCACGGCGGACCTCCTGACGGCCGAGCTGACGAAGACCGACCGGCTCGTCCAGTCGTTCGTCGACCTCGCCCTGACCTGCTCGCGGTACGAGCAGTACCTCTCCTCGATCGACCCGCGCGACCTGGAGCGGGACCGCCGCCGGTTCGAGCAGGCCGCCAAGGGCCCCGAGGGGGACGCCGGGGCCGACATCGCCCGGAAGAACCTCGCGATCGTCGACAAGAGGGTGGAGCGGATGAACGAGGCCCGCCGGTACCTCGGCGTGGCCCGCGGGCAGCTCGACCTGATCGAGAACAGCTTCCAGCTCATCGCCGACCAGATCGTCACCATGCAGTCGCCGCGCGAGCTCTCCGGGCAGCTGGACGAGCTCCTCGACGGCGTCGAGGCGATCCGGGAGACGGCCCGCGACACCGAGCAGATCCTGGGCAGCCTCGAACGGGAGACCTGAGAGATGACGACCCCCCGCCCTCTTCCGGCCTGGGCCGAGGAGCTGCGCCGCCGGTACCTCCGCGGCGAGTCCTCGATCTTCGTCCTGCACGGCAACGTCTACGACGCCGTCCTCCACGACGGCAAGCTCCGCCCCCTGCCGGAGTTCCTGGCCGAGGTCCTCCTGAAGGACACGAAGGACACGGTCGCCCTCTTCAACCTCGCGACGGGCGTGAGGTTCACCAAGCGCGGCGGCGGCGCCGGGGCGGTCGAGGACTACCTCCTCTCCCAGGGGCGCGAGAAGGTCTTCCAGGCGCTGGAGCGCCTCCTGACGAAGACCTCGAAGGTGGCCGTCATCGTGGAGTACGCCGAGACGCTGGCCCCGGCGGGGGACCCCTCGTTCCTCGGGGACCTGGACCGGGCCTCGATCGTCACCCTCCACCGCTGGTCCTTCCTCCCCGAGATCGAGGAGGACGACAACGTCGTCCTGCTCATCGCCGAGAACCTCTCCGAGCTCTCACCGAAGCTCGTCTCCAACCCGAAGGTGGCCGTCGTCGACGTCCCGATGCCGGACCGCGAGACGCGGCGGGCGACCGCGCTCGCCGCGGACCCGAAGCTGACCGAGAAGGACGCCGAGCGCTACGCGGAGGTGACCGCGGGGCTGAAGGCGATCCAGATCGCCTCGATCCTCGCCCCGCCGCCCCCGGCCGAGGAGGACCGCGCCGAGCGCGAGGCGTTCATCTCGGGCCTCCTGGGGGCCGCCCCGGACGCGGCCGACCGCGCCAAGAAGCTCGCCACGCTCACGGCCGGCCTCTCGCGCGAGGAGATCCGCAAGCTGATCGCCCCGCAGGCCGCCGAGGCGGGGGCCCCCGCCGAGCCCCCGGCCGAGCGGGCCAAGAAGGAGGCCGACCGGCTCATCGCCAAGCGCAAGCGCGAGATCCTGGAGCGGGAGTGCTTCGGCCTCGTCGAGTTCGTCGAGCCGGCCCACGGCTTCGACGTCGTCGGCGGGATGGACGAGGTGAAGAAGGACCTCGCCCTCCTGGCCGAGAACATCCGCGAGGGGCGGACCGCGCGCGTCCCGATGGGGGTCCTGTTCACCGGCCCGATGGGGACGGGGAAGACGTTCGTCGCCGAGGCCTTCGCCAAGGAGTGCGGCCTGACGACGATCAAGCTGAAGAACTTCCGGTCGAAGTGGGTCGGGGCCACCGAGGGGAACCTGGAGCGGATCCTGACCGTCGTCAAGGCGATCGGGCAGGTCGTCGTCATCATCGACGAGGGGGACCGGGCCTTCGGCAACCAGGAGGGGGAGGGGGACGGCGGGACCTCCAGCCGCGTCATCGCGCGGATCAAGGAGTTCATGTCCGACACCTCCAACCGGGGCCGGATCCTCTTCCTCGTCATG
>RHKY01000096.1 GCA_008363385.1 Acidobacteriota bacterium
GGCCCGCCCCGGGCCAGGAGGAGCGCGGCCACCCCCGCGGCCAGGCCCGCGAGCGCCGCGGCCCGGCGCAGGACGGCGTTCCGGCGCGCGGCGAGGCGGCGGCGAGACCGCTCCACCTCGAGGACCGCCCGGACGTCCGCGGTCAGACGCCGGACGTCGGCCTCCTCGGAGGCCCGCGCCCGCGGCGAGGACGCCGACGCCGCCTCGGCGGAGGCCGACAGGACCGAGAAGAGGAAGGTCGGGTCCTCCGAGAGGGCCGTCTCGCGGCAGCTCCGGCAGGCCGCGACGTGCGCGACGAGGAGGGCGTTCTCCGCGGCCGGCAGGAGGTCCTCCGCCCTCTGGCGAAGCCGCCGCCGGGTGACGTCCGCCTCGGGGCAGGCCACGGCGCTCACGACTCGGCCTCCGGCGGCGCCGACGGCCGGGGGAGGTACTCGGGGAAGCGGCGGGCCAGCTCGGTCCGGAGGAGCCGCCGCGCCTGGAAGAGGTGGTTCCTCACCGTCGACTCGCGGCAGCCGAGGAGCTCGGCGATCTCGCGGCTCTCCTTCTCCTCGAACTCGCGGAGGACGAAGACGAGGCGCTGCTTGGCGGACAGGACGGTGGCGCAGGCCTCGAAGACGCGGCGGACCTCCTGCCGGGAGAGCCCGCCGGGCCCGTCGGGCGCCACCGCTGACGGGCCCGCCCTGACGAGCCTCAGGTTCTCCGCGGCCGTCCGCTCCCGGGTCCGCCGGGCGCGGAGGGCGTCGATGGCCAGGTTCCCCGCGATCCGGAAGAGCCACGTGGAGAAGGCGTAGGCGGGGTCGTACCGGTGGAGGTTCTCCCAGGCCCTGACGAACGTCAGCTGGGCCACGTCGCGGGCGTCCTCGGAGTCGCCGAGCATCCGCCGGAGGAACGCGAGGACCCCGGCCGCCCGCCTCTGGACCAGGTCGCCGAAGGCGTCCTCGTCGCCGGCGCGGGCGCTCTCGACGAGCCCCCGCTCGGCCGTCCGCTCGGCGGACGAGGAGACGCCCGCCGAATCGCGCTCGGCGGGCCGCTCCTGCGCGTGGACGAGCCTCATCGTCACGTCGTCGGGTTCTACGGAGCCCGGCTCCTCGTCGTCTACCACGTCCTCGACGCCCCCTGGGGCGAACTCCCAGTATAATCGCCCCCCTGCGCCGTGGCGCCGACAAACTCTTGAACGGCCGCGACTTGCCGCCCGCTCCCGGCACCCCGCCCCGGGGCCTTCCCGGGCTCGTCTGGGAGCGGACCTGGCCCCGTCCGGTCCATGGGCCGGTGGACGCCTGGGTCCAGGCCGTCTCGGTGGGCGAGGTGGAGGTGGCGGCGACTTTCGTCGCGGCTCTCGTCGGGCAGAGGCCCTCGACGCGCCTCCTCGTCACCTCGACGACCCCCGCCGGCGTCGAGCTCCTCCACCGCAGGTTCGGGCCCGAGGCGGAGGCGCTCGCGCTCCGGCCGTTCCCCCTCGACCTCCCCTTCTCCGTCGCGCGCCTCCTCGACAGCGCCCGGCCGCGCCTCCTCGTCCTGGTCGAGACCGAGATCTGGCCGGTCCTGCTCTCTCTGGCGCGCAGGGGCGGGACGCCCGTCCTCGTCGTCAACGCCCGCCTCTCCGAGCGATCGGTCGGACGGATCCTCTCGCTCGGCCCCCTCTTCCGCGGCGCCCTCTCCGCCCTGACCCACGTCGCCGCCCGGACGGCCGGCGACGCCGAGCGCTTTGCGAGGGCCGGCGTCCCTCCGGGGCGGATCCGGGTCTCGGGCGACCTCAAGCTGGACCGGCCCAGGGCGGAGGCGCCGGCGTTCGCCGGGACCTTCGAGCGGCTGGCAGGGGGCCGGCCGGTCTTCGTGGCCGGCTCCGTGGCCGACGACGAGGTCGAGGAGGTCCTCTCCGCTCGCGACCGGCTGGCCCAGGCCGGGACCGACGTCCTCCTCCTCCTGGCGCCCCGGCGCCCGGATTCTTTCGACTCCGTCGCCGCGCGGCTGGCGGCACGTGGCCTGGCCACCGTCCGCCGGTCGCGGATCGACGCGCCGGGCACCGTGCGTCCCGACGTCTTCCTCCTCGACAGCCTGGGAGAGCTGGCCGGGAGCTACGGTCTCGGCGACGTCGCCTTCGTCGGCGGGACCCTCGTCCCGAAGGGGGGGCACAACGTCCTGGAGCCGCTCCGCGCCGGCCTCCCGGTCGTCGTGGGCCCCTCGATCGGGAACGTCCGCGCCTCCGTCGAGGCCGCGGGGGAGGCGGTCCGCGTGGTTCCGGACGCAGCCAGGCTGGCCGACGAGGTCGCCCGGCTCCTCGGCGACGGCGCCGCGCGCGGGCTCGCCCGCCTGGCCGCCGAGGCCCTGTTCGCCGGACACGGCGGGGCCGCCGCGCGGGCGGCGGCGGCCGCCGCCGCTCTGATCGAGGGCCGCCCCGTCCCGGAGGCCGGGTGAGCCCCTCCGCTCTCCTCGCGCCGATCGCGGCCCTCTACGGGGCGGGCGTGGCGGCCCGCCTGGCGGCGTACCGGCGGGGCCTCCTCAGGGTGGAGCGGGCCGCCCGGCCGGTCGTCTCCGTGGGCAACGTCGCCGCGGGAGGAACCGGGAAGACCCCTTTCGTCCGGTGGCTGGCCGGCGAGCTCCTCCGGCGCGGGCGGCGCCCCTCGATCCTCACCCGCGGATACCGGCGGAAGAGCCGGGGTCCCCTGGTCGTCTCCGACGGGCGCGGCACCCTGGCCGCCGTCGACGCCGCCGGCGACGAGCCCTCGCTGCTGGCGCGCGCCCTCCCGGGGGTCCCGATCGTGGCGGATGCCCGGCGCGCCCGTGGCGCGGCCATCGCCGAGGCCCTCCCCGCCGCGGTCGACCTCCACCTCCTCGACGACGGCTTCTCGCACGTCGCCCTCTCCCGCGACGTCGACGTGGTCCTCCTCGACGCGACCGCCCCGGACGCGGGCGGGGCGCTCCTGCCGGCGGGCCGGCTGAGGGAGCCGCTCTCCTCGCTCTCGCGCGCCGACCTGATCGTGGTGACGAAGACCGAGCAGGCGGACCCGGGCCCGGCGCGGGAGCTGGCCCGGCGCCACGCCGTGGGGGCCCCCGTCTTTCACGCCGTGACCCGGGTCGTGGGGCTCCTCGACGACGCCGGGGAAGCGGTCCCGCCCCGTGACCTCGTCGAGCGCTCGACGCTGGCCGTCGCCGGCCTGGCCCGGCCGGAGGCGTTCGCGGCCACGCTGTCCGGGCTCGGCCTGGTCCCGTCGGCCTTCCTCGCCTTCCCGGACCACGCCGACTACGATGCGGCTCGCCTGACGCGGATCCGCCGCGCGGCGGAGGGGGTCGGAGCCGAGGTCGTCGTGACGACGGAGAAGGACGCCGTGAAGCTGGCCGGTGCGCTGACGCTCCCCATCGTCCGCGTGGCCGTCGAGGCGGCGGTCGTCGAGGCCGCCTTCGTCCCGGAGCTCCTCTCCCGCCTCGGGCGCGCCCCGTCCTGAGGAGCCGTGCCGAAGAGACGCACCCCGCTCCGCAACCGCCTCGAGGCCTCGCTCGTGAAGGGCCTCCTCGGCCTCCTGTCGCGCCGAACGCCCGAGGCCGCCGAGCGGTTCGGCCGCAGGCTGGGCCTTGCCTCGCGCCGCCTCCTCCCCGGGCGGCGCCGCCTGGCCGAGCGGAACCTCGCCCGGGCCTTCCCGGAGCGATCGCCGGCGGAGGTCTCCGCTCTCGCGCGAGAGGTCTTCGCCCACTTCGGCGGGCTGGCGGCGGAGCTGCTGCGCTCGGCCACGCGTCCCGTCGAGGAGTGCCTCTCCCGGGTCGAGGTCGTGGGGCTCGCCGACGCGCTGGCGGCGTCCCAGAGCGGCCGGGGAGTCCTCTTCGTCACGCCGCACCTGGGCAACTGGGAGTTCGCCGCGCTCGTGACGGGCGCCGGAGGGATCCCTTCGACGGTCATCGCCCGCCCCCTGGACAACCCGCTCCTGGACGTCCTCCTGACCGGTTTCCGCCAGCGGACCGGCAACCGGGTCGTCCCGAAGTCGGAGGCGGCCCGGGAGGTGCTGCGGACGCTCCGCCGCGGCGGCACGATCGGGATCCTCCCGGACCAGCACGCGCACCCGCCGGACGCCGTCGTCGTCCCGTTCTTCGGCCGTCCGGCGTCCACGACCTCGGCCGTGGCGCGGTTCGCGGAACGCACCGGGGCCATCGTCGTGGCCGCCGCCTGCGTGAGGACCGGCCCGGCACGCTGGCGGATGACCTACCTGCCCCCCCTCGACCCCAGGAGCCTCCCCGAGGAGGAGCGCGGCGTCGAGGCGCTCACCCGCCGGGTCAGCGCCGTCGTCGAGGCGATGGTGAGGGAGAACCCCGAGCAGTGGCTCTGGCTCCACAACCGCTGGCGTCTCGACTGACCGCGCCGGACGGCCGCGGGGAGCCGGGCGTAGAACGTATAACGGAGCTCTGACCCCATTCCTTCCATTCCTTCATGCGGCCGAAAGGTGGGGGGCGCGGGGGGAGGACCGGGCGGCGGTCCTCCCCCCGAACAGGTCAGCTCAGCTCGACGTTCCAGTACGCCACGTCCAGGAAGTTCCTCCATTCCGGACGGATCCGGTGGGGCGACAGGAGGCCGAGCGGCGACGGCTTCGGACGGACGGGGGGCCGTCGCAGGCTCATCCCGGCCTCGTCGGGAACGCGGTTCCCCTTCCGGACGTTGCAGGGCAGGCAGGCGCAGACGACGTTCTCCCAGCTCGACTGCCCGCCCCTCGAGAGGGGCATGACGTGGTCGAGGGACAGCTCGGAGGTCGAGAACCGGCGGCCGCAGTACTGGCAGCGGTTCGCGTCCCGGACGTAGATGTTGTGCCGCGAGAACTTCACGTCGGCGCGCGGCGGGCGCTCGCACGAGAGGAGCTGGAGGACGCGCGGCACCCTGAGTACCATCCCCGGCGTCGTGATCACCTCGTCGCCCGGCTGCGGCGGGACGTCGCACCACTCCCCCCAGCCGTACGTCGAGTAGTCGGGGAGGACGGCGCGGACGTGCCCCTTGTAGAACAGCGTGAAGCCCCGGCGGACGTCCGTGAGCGTCAGCGCCGCGAAGCCGCGGTTCAGGAGGAGCACGGGCGAGTCGAGCACCACGCCGAGAGGATAGCGAAACCGGGATGAAGGTCCTCCTGATCCGCCTGTCGTCGTTCGGGGACGTCGTCTTCACCCTCCCGCTCGCCCGGGCGCTGCGGACGTTCCAGCCTGGCGTCACTCTGTCGTGGGCCGTCGAGGACCCGCTCGCCCCCCTGCTCCGGAGGGCGGACTACGTCGACCTCGTCCTGAAGGCCGAGACCCGCCGCTGGCGCAGGAAGCCGTTCGCGCGCGAGACGTGGGCCGACGTCCTGAGGTTCCTCCGCGAGGCGCGCGCGTTCGCTCCCGACGTGATCGTGGACGCCCAGGGGCTCCTGAAGTCCGCCTGGGCGACGGCCCTCGTCCCGGCCGCGAGGAAGGTCGGCTTCGGGCCCCGGACGGCCACCGAGAGCGTCTCGTGCCTGGCGCTCGACGAGAGGGTCGAGGCCCGCGACCGCCCGCACGTCGTGGACCGGGCCCTCGCGCTGGCCGAGCACCTGGCCGGCCGGGGAGGCTTCGACCGCGTCCCGGACGTCTCCCACCTCGTCTCGACCCCGGACGAGGGGGTCGACGCGTGGCTCGCCGCGCGCGGCCCCCGCCCGTTCGCCCTCCTCCAGCCCTTCGCCTCCCGGCCCGGGAAGGAGTGGCCCGCGGAGTCGCTCCTCCCGGTCGCCCGGCGGCTCGCCGCGGCCGGCCTGCCGGCCGTGGTCCGCTGGGGCCCCGCCGAGCGGGACCGCGCCGCCGCCCTCGCCGCGTCGGCGCCGGACGTCCTCTCGCTGGCCCCTCCCACGGGCCCGGCCGCCGTCGCGCGCCTGGC
>RHKY01000116.1 GCA_008363385.1 Acidobacteriota bacterium
GGCCGAGATGAGCTGGCCCGAGCTCTGGCAGGCCTTCTCCGGGCAGAAGGGGCCGAGGGCCCAGATGTCCGCCGGCCTCCTCCTCCAGCGCCGGATGCTCGAGACGATCAGCCGCTACAGCCCCCTCTCCTGGGACCCCTCGAAGCAGGCGCGGAAGAGCTTCTCGAGCTCTCTGGCCGGAATCATCCGGTGGCTCGCGTGCCCGTGAGCCGCCGCGTTCTCCTCCAATGCCCGGGTCCGGAGACCCTGGCGCGCGTGACGGTCGAGGGGGCCGACCGGGACCTCGTCGGTTCGCTCGCCGCCTCGCTGGCCCGCTCGCTCGAAAGCGCCATCGGCGCCTGACCGCGCCGGGGAAAGGACCGAAGCCTGGGCGCGCCGTCCACGCGATCCGCGCACGGCACGCTCGAAGCGACGACACTGAGCCTCGCGGTCCCTCGCCCGCGAGCGTTCCCGCAGGGCCGTGGAGCAGGCCCTCACGCTCGGCTCGCGAGAGGACGAGAATCGCGGCCGCCGTGCCCGGTGCGGTCGCGACGGGACTTGCGGGGTCCCCTGCCGATCTGTAGTCTCGCCAGGGACGTTCCCGGGAGGGCAAGAGGGCACACCATGCAGCGGGAGCGACACCGGTGGGGCGTCCGGTCGCGGGGCGCCGGCAAGGCGGCCGCGCTCCCCTTCGTGCTCCTCCTCCTCGCGCTGCCCGCGTCGGCCGAGACCGTCACCTACACGTACGACGCGGCGGGGAGGCTGGTGCGGGTACGGCGTCCCGGACTGGCAGGAGGCGACGGCGGCCTCGTTCCGGACGGCGGACGGCGACGCGTACGTGACCCTCTCGGTCCCGGCGCCTGTCACGCTCGAGTCGGTCCGGGCGGTCCCGAACCCGTCCCCGTACGACGCGCCTTCGGGCTGGCGCTTCCCGTACGGCTTCGTGGAGCTGACGCTCGCCGGCCTCGCGCCCCAGGGCTGCACCCAGGCGACGCTCCGCCTCCCGCGGGACGTCTCCGTCTCCTCCGCCTTCAAGCACGCGAACGCCCCCGGGCAGAGCGCCCCCTCCTGGTGGGAGTTCGCTCCGAGCGGCGCCACGGGCACGCAGGTGGTCCAGGACTCCGACCGGACCCGCGTCCTCCTGAGCCTCTGCGACGGCCAGCGCGGGGACACCGGCGCCCCGTACGACGGCCGGGTCGTCGACCCGGTCGGCCCCGCGGCCCCGGCCACGACGGCGGGCCTCCGCTTCTACCCCGTGACGCCGTGCCGGGTCGTCGACACCCGCGACCCCGACGGGCCGTGGGGCGGCCCGGCCCTGCCGGGCGACGGCAGCCTGCGGGACTTCGTCGTGGAAGGACGCTGCGACGTCCCCGCGGACGCCAAGGCCGTGGCCGTCAACGTGACGGCCGTCTCTCCCACGGCCGCAGGGTTCCTCTTCGTCTTCCCGCCCGGCACCGGCTCCGTCATCGCCTCGACGCTGAACTTCACCCCGGGGACGACGAGGGCGAACAACGCGGTCGTCGGCCTGGGCGGCGCCCCGGGGAGCGTCACCGTCCGGGCCGTCCTCGCCGGCGGCACGACGCACTTCATCCTCGACGTGGGCGGCTACTTCCGCTGAGCCGGACGGTGGAGCCGCCGAGAGGGAAGGACGAGCCATGCGTGGGCGC
>RHKY01000044.1 GCA_008363385.1 Acidobacteriota bacterium
GCCCGGCGGCGCCGCCGGCGGCGCCCGCCCCTCCCGCCGCGCCGCCCCGCCCCGAGGCGATCCCCACGGTCTCCACGCACAGCGGCGTCTTCAACGCGGTGACCCGCGGGGACGAGAAGCGCAGCCTCCAGATCCTCTGCACGAAGGTGAAGCAGGAAGCCGAGAGCGCGGCGCTCTCCCCGGGAGACCCGTCGATCGACCGCCTCTACCGTCTGGCGCTCGCCGAGATCGACAAGGGCCGGGGTCTCGAGGTGGTGCGCGAGCTGATCCGGACCCTCGAGCAGACGGTCACGAGCCTGCGGGGCCGCGACGCGGCCGGGGCGTTCCGGGAAAAGATGGCGCCACTGCTGTAGCGACGATGTCCTCGGGGAACCCGGGACCTGCCGGGTTCCCCGAACCCCTCCGCGCAGGTGACGTGGGCCCGCTCACGCGGGCCTGCCGAGTTTTCAGGAACCCGGGACCTGCTGGGCTGCGGCGGGGGTTGGGACCCGCGCCGCAGGGAACCCCTCCGCGCAGGTGACGTGGGCCCGCTCACGCGGGCCTGCCGAGTCTTCAGGAACCCGGGACCTGCTGGGCTGCGGCGGGGGTTGGGACCCGCGCCGCAGGGAACCCCTCCGCGCAGGGAAGGCGGGCCTTTCGCGTCTTCAGGAGCCTGGGACCTGCCGGGATCGGTGGTCGCGGGCCGGGGAGCCGCCGGGCCCGTTTCCTCCCGGCGCCTGGGCCCCGCTGCGGGGCGGCTCGAGGGCCCGGAGGCGCCCGCCCGCCGAACGGGAAGGACCCGGCGGGGGCGCTGACTTGGCGAAAACGCTTGGGGACGCTAGACTAAGGGGAAAAGACTCGCCCCCGCACTCGAAACGACCCGCCCCCGGACAGACCTGTACGGACCGCGCCGACCCCGGAGGCGGAAAAGGAGACTCGATGCGACGGATCCACTCCGGACTCCTCATCGTGATGGCGGTGACGATGGCGACCGCCCTCTCCCTGTCCGCCCAGATGGCGCCCACCACCACCGGCGAGACCGGGCTGTTCGAGCTGAAGAACGCCGAGATGCTCCAGGCGGGGCAGTTCTCGTTCGGGCTCTTCTACGACCAGCACGCGCTGACGGCCGCGACCTCGACGGCCTATCCGCCGGGAGCCGAGGACCCGCTCCGGTACGACACGGCCAAGGTCGGCCTGTCGGTCGGCTTCGGCCTCCTCTCGAACTGGGAGGCGAGCGTCGTCTTCGGCCCGCGGTGGTGGAAGTCGGACAACCGGGACTGGTCGGGCAACATCAACGGCTTCGACCGGCGGTACGAGGTGGACCACAGCGAGACCGACAAGGTCCGGATCGGGACGAAGCTCCTCCTGAACCCGAAGTCGCATTCGGTCAAGGTGACCCTCCTCGGAGGGTACGCCATCGCGATGCAGAGCCGGAACGACCCCGACGCGCTCACCACGCACCGTGCGGACTGGGACCTCGGGACCTCGCTGAACTACGGGGTCCTCACCGCCCAGCTCGGGTACCTCTGGACCGGAGACCGGACGGACGTCAAGGTCGCCAACCAGCTGCTCTTCGGCGTCGGCGTCGGCGTCCCCGTGATCCCGAAGACCCTGAAGATCATCGGCGAGATCAGCCGCATCCACTTCGACGGAAGCCCGCTCAAGCCGGACGACTACACCGAGGCGACCCTGGGCGCCCGCTTCGGCATCCCGAAGATCGGATTCACCACCTCTCTCGGCCTCCGCGCCAACATCGACCGGTGGACGACGTACGGCAGCTCGCCCCACAACTTCGGAGGCATCCTCCAGCTCTCGTACACCCCGCGCCTGGCGGATACGGAGCGCCCGGTCGTCCAGCGCGCCCCGGAGCCAGAGCCGGCCCCCGAGCCCGAGCCGCCCGGGGCCGCGCCGGCCCCCGCGCCGGCCCCCGCGCCGGTCACCGAGGTCCCCCCGTCGCCCCGGGGCGAGACGGCCACGACGGACGAGGTCCTGTTCGACCCGGCCAAGAGCCGCCTGACGAACATCGCCAAGGCGATCCTGGACGGCGTCGCGCTGAGGCTGAAGAACAACCTCTCGGCCACCTGCACGGTGACCGGCTACGCCGACCCGAAGGAGAAGGGCGACAAGGCCGCGCTCTCGCAGGCGCGCGCCGAGGCGGCCAAGGACTACCTCGTCAAGCGCCACGGGATCGACGCCTCGCGGATCAAGGTCGAGGCCAGGGGCGACGCCGAGGCCGGCGACGACGCCACGCGGAACCGGCGGGCCGTCGTGACGGTCTCGTTCCCGTAAGGCCGGGAACCACGCAGGGGAGGGCCGGGGACCGGAAGGCCCCGGCCCTCGCTGCTTGATGGGGCTCGATCCCTCTCAAGTAGACTCGGGCCGTTGACATCGAGCGGCGTCTTCTCCACGGGCTCCGGTCCCGCGCTCGGCGGCGTCTTCCGCTCGCGCGCCCTCGGTGTGCTCGCCACGGTGGCCGTCGTCGGCCTCCTCTGGGCGGGCAAGCTCCTGATCGTCACGTTCTTCTTCGCCCTCTTCCTGTCGTTCGCCATCCACCCGTTCGTCGAGCTCCTCGAGCGGGTCCACGTCCCCCGCGTCGTCGCCATCCTGCTCGTCCTCCTCCTCCTCTTCGGGCTCCTCGTCTTCTTCGTCGGGAACGCCCTCGACCAGACGGCCGCCTTCTCGCGCGACTGGCCCGCCTACGAGCGGAAGATCCAGACGCTGACGGAGCGCGCCCAGGGCGTCTTCCGGAAGTTCGAGGAGAAGACGCGCCGCCTCCTGCCCGAGCCCGACCGGTCGATACGGTCCGTGAAGGTGGAGGAGCGGCCCTTCGACTCCATCACGCGGGTCGCGCTCCAGCTGCGGACGCTCCTCTCCCTCCTCCTGTACGCGGCCGCCGTCCCGATGCTCGCTTTCTTCATGCTGAAGGACCGCGAGAAGTACGCGGGCGCCGTGACGCGGATCCTCCGCCTGAAGGGGGGGCGGGCGGCCAGCGACTTCGCCGAGGGCGTGGCGCGGGTCCTGTCGGGCTACGTCCTCGGCGAGGTCTTCGTCGTCCTGATCACGGCCTGCGTGACGACGGCAGGCCTCCTCGTCCTGAAGGTGCCCTACAGCTACGTCCTCGGCCCGCTGGCCGGCCTCTGCGTCCTCGTCCCCTACGTCGGCGTCATCTTCTCGACGACGCCCGCGCTGGTCGTCGCCGTCCTCTCCGGGGACGACCTGTCGCTGGCGGTGAAGGTCTTCGTCCTCTACTCCTCGATCCAGTTCCTGGAGGGGAACGTCCTGACGCCGTTCATCGTCGGGGGCCGCGTGAAGCTCCACCCCCTGGCGGTCATGGTGGCGTTCCTCTTCTGGGGGATCCTGTGGGGCGTTCCCGGGGCGATCCTGGCGGTGCCGCTGACCGCGACGGTGAAGGTCGTGGCCGAGCGGTTCGAGCGCTTCGCGCCGTTCGCCGCCCTCCTCGGCGAGCGGACGCCGGACCCGGAGCCCCCCCCGGCGAAGAAGCCGGCCGACGAGAAGCCGCCAGGCGAAGCGTAGTCGCGCGGGCCGCAGCCCCCTCCCGCCCCCTCGCTCCCGCGGAGCCCCGAGCGGCGGCGGGCGCGTCAGCCGGTCGACGCGATGTCTCGCCGGCGGACGGCCACGGCCCCGCCCAGCAGTCCCGCGAGCAGGCCCCCTGCGACGAGGAGCCCCGACACCGTGGGCGAGAGGAAGCGGACGACGAAGACGCCGAGGAGCAGGTTGTGCGTCGCGGCGACGTGGACGAGGAGCAGGCGGAACGCGACCCAGAGGAGCCCCACCGCCAGCGCCCCGCCCAGGAGCCCCTGCACGAGGCCGCCGACGAGGAAGGGGCCCCGGATCAGGAGCTCGGGCGCCCCGACCAGCCTCAGGACCTCGATCTCGTCGCGGTGGAGGAGGATCGTCAACCGGACGACGTTGGCGATCGTGAAGGCGGCCCCGATCGTCAGGACGAGCCCGATCAGGAGGCCTCCCGCCCTCACGAGCGCCACGACGCCGCGCAGCCGGCGGATCCAGTCGACGTCGAACTGGACCTCGTCGACGCCCTCCCGGGAGGCCAGGAGCTTCAGGAAGCCCGGGAGAGCGCCGGAGCCCACCGCGTCCCGCAGGAGGTCCAGCTCGATCGTCTCCGGGAACGGGTTCGTCGGGAGCGCGCGGGCCGCCGCCGCGAGCCCCTCCCAGGACGAGGCGAACCGCGCCCGCGCCTCCTCGGGCGACACGCGGCGGGCCGAGGCGACGAGCCGCGACTCGGACGCCAGCCGCTCGAGGTCCGCCTTCTGCGCCTCCGTGGCGTCGGGCCGGAGGAAGACGGTCGCCACGGTCTCGTTCCGGACCACCTCGACGACGCCCCGCAGGTTCTCGGCGGCCAGGAAGAAGCCGCCGACCAGGAAGACCGAGACGGCGATCTGGAGGACCGACACGACGGTCAGGCGGCGGGCCCGCCAGAGGCCCGTGAACGCCTCGTCCAGGAGGGAGGCCGCCGCCGAGACGGGACGGCTCACGCCCGCTCCTGGGGCAGCGCTCCGGAGAGGTCGGCGGCCGGCGCCTCGCGGCGCCCGGACGCCTGGGGCGGGAGCGAGGCCTCGACGAGCCCTTCGAGGACGCGCCCCCGGTCCAGCGTCAGGCAGCGCCGCCCGGAGCCCTGGATGAGGGTCCGGTCGTGGGTGGCCACGAGGACCGTCGTCCCCCGGACGTTGATGGCCGAGAAGAGCTTCATCACCTCCTCGGCGAGGCGGTGGTCCAGGTTGCCGGTCGGCTCGTCGGCGATCAGGAGCTCGGGCTCGTTCACCAGGGCCCGCGCCAGCGCGACGCGCTGCTGCTCGCCTCCCGACAGCTCCTCGGGGAAGGCCGTCAGCCGGTGGTGGAGCTCCACAAGCCGGAGCGTCTGGTAGGCCCGGCGCTTGCGCTCCGCGGAGGCCACCCCGAGGAACTTCAGGACGAACGAGACGTTCTCGTAGACGTTCCGGGTCGGGAGCAGCTTGTAGTCCTGGAAGACGATCCCCATCGTCCGCCTCAGCTCGGGGACCCGCTTGGGGGGCATCGCGCCGACGTTCATCCCGTTGACGAGGATCTGCCCCTCGCTCGGCTGCTCCCCCCGGTAGAGGAGCTTCAGGAGGGTCGACTTGCCGGCGCCGGAGGGGCCGGTGAGGAAGAGGAACTCGCCCCGCTCCACCTTGAACGTCACGTCCTTGAGGACGCGCCGGCCGTGGTACTCCTTGCCGACCCGGTAGAACTCGATCACCGGCGCCCCCCCGTCCCCGCGCGTCCCTCCCGCCCCGTCACGGGGCGCCCAGGACCTCGCGGAGGAGGCGGTTGACGAGCGCCGGGTTGGCCCGTCCGCCCGTCGCCTTCATGACCTGTCCCACGAACCAGCCGAAGGTGGCCGCCTTCCCGCCCCGGTAGTCGGCGGCCTGGCGGGGGCTCGCGGAGACGACCGCCTCGACCACGGCGCGGACCGCCCCCTCGTCGCTCAGCTGACGCAGCCCCTTCTCCTCGACCAGCTCGTCGACCCCCTTCCCCGTCCCGAGCATCGCCGGCAGGAGCTCCTTTGCGATCTTCCCGGAGATCGTCCCGTCGTCGATCCGCGCCACGAGCGCCGCCAGCGCACCGGGAGCCAGCGGGACGCGACCCGCCTGCCGGTCCGAGTCGGGCATCGTGGCGAGGAGCTCGGAGAGGAGCCAGTTGGCGATCCCCTTCGGGTTGGACGGGTGGGCCGAGGCGGCCGCCTCGAACCAGTCGGCGAGCGGGCGCGAGAGGCAGACGAGCTCGGCGTCGGCGGCCGGCAGGCCGAGCTCCCGCGCCAGCCGCGCGGCCCGCGCGTCGGGGAGCTCCGGGAGGCTCCGGGCCACCTCCTCGCGCCAGGCCTCGTCGACGGCGAGCGTCCCGAGGTCCGGCTCGGGGAAGTAGCGGTAGTCCATCGCCTCCTCCTTCCCCCGCATCGGCTTCGTCGCGCCGCTCTCCGGGTGGAAGAGGCGGGTCTCCTGGACGACCGGCAGCCCCCGGTCGAGGAGGTCCGCCTGCCGCTCGATCTCGTGCTCGAGCGCCCGCTTGACGTTGGCGATCGAGTTGAGGTTCTTCACCTCGACCTTGGTCCCGAGCCTCGCCTCGCCGCGGGGACGGACGGAGACGTTGGCGTCGCACCGGAGCGAGCCCTCCTCCATGTTCCCGTCCGAGGCGTCCACCCAGCGGACGAGGCGGCGCAGCCAGGTCAGGTAGTCGTAGGCCTCCTCGGGCGTCGCCAGGTCCGGCTCGGAGACGACCTCGATCAGGGGGGTCCCGGCGCGGTTCAGGTCGACGAGGGAGACGCCCGTCGGCACGTCCTCCCAGGGAACGTCGTGAATCGACTTGCCGGCGTCCTCCTCGAGGTGGATCCGGGTGAGGCGGACCCGCTTCGCCCCTCCGCGGACGGGGATCGTCCCGCCGAAGGCCAGCGGCCGGTCGAACTGCGAGATCTGGTAGCCCTTCGGCAGGTCGGGGTAGAAGTAGTTCTTCCGCGCGAAGACCGAACGTTCCGCGACCCGGGCCCCGACGGCGATCGCCACGCGCATGGCCAGCGTCACCATCTCGCGGTTGAGGACCGGGAGGGCGCCCGGGTAGCCGAGGCAGACGGGGCAGACCGCGCTGTTCGGCGGGGCGCCGAAGAGGACCGGGCAGGGGCAGAAGGCCTTCGAGCGGGTCCGGAGCTGGCAGTGGACCTCCAGGCCGATCACCGGCTCGACGTCTGCGCGCGACATCCGCCGGAGTCTAGCGGAGGGGGTGGGCGCGCGCGGGCGGACGCGGGAGGAGCTTCCCCGGGTTGAGGATCCCCCGCGGGTCGAGGGCCTCCTTCACGGCCCGGAGCGCCGCCACGTACTCCGGCGAGCGGCAGAGGGAGAGGGCGTCCCGCGCGGTGAGGCCGACGCCGTGCTCGCCGGTCACCGTGCCGCCGAGGCGGGCGGCCTCGGCGTAGATCCCCCTCCCGGCCCGCGCGAAGCGCTCCGCGGCGTCCGGGTCGGCCCTTTCGCGGTAGAGGTGGACGTGCAGGTTGCCGTCGGCGGCGTGGCCGAAGCAGGCCGTCCTCAGCCCGGCGCCCCCGGCGACCTCCCGCACCCCCGCGACGAGCTCGGCGAGCCGGGTCCTCGGAACCGCCACGTCCAGCTCCGCCGACGGCCCGAGGTCTCGCACCGCCTCCCCGATCCCGTGCCGCACCTCCCAGAGGAGGCGGCGCTTCGGCTCGTCCGTGGCGACGAGGACGTCGAGGGCGCCGGAGTCGAGGAGGACCTCGCCCGCGAGCGTCGCGTCCCGCTCCACCTCGGCCGCCCCGTACCCGTCGAGCTCGACCAGGAGGCGCGCCTGGGCCTCGGGGAACGGGACGGGGACCCCCTTCCGCAGGGACGCGGCCTCGACGCACGGGCGGTCGACGATCTCCAGGGCGGCGGGGACGAGGCGGGTGGTCAGCTCCGTGACGGCGCGGGCGGCCTCCTCGAGCGTCGGGAACGGCGCCACGAGCGTGGCCACGGCGGCCGGCTTCGGGATCAGGCGCAGCCACGCCTTCGTCACGACCGCGAGCGTCCCTTCGCTCCCGACGAGGAGGGAGGTCAGGTCGTAGCCCGCCACGTCCTTGCGCGTCTTGCCCCCCGTCACGAGGACGCGCCCGTCGGCGAGCACCGCCTCGAGGCCCATCACCCACCTCGCCGTCACGCCGTACTTGGCCGCGTGGGGGCCGCCGGCGTTCTCGGCGACGTTCCCGCCGATCGTGCAGGAGCCGCGCGAGGCCGGGTCGGGCGGGTAGGAGAGGCCTCGGTCCTCGACCGCCTCCTGCAGGACCTGCGTCACGACGCCAGGCTCGACGACCGCCACGGCGTTCGGCACGTCGATCTCCAGGATCGAGTCCATCCGCTCGAGCGACAGGGCGAGCCCGCCGTGGACCGGGACCGCCCCGCCCGAGAGCCCCGTCCGCCCCCCTTGCGGCGTGACCGGGATCCGCCGCCCGTCGCAGAAGGCGAGGAGGTTCGAGACCTCCCCGGCCGTGCGGGGCCGGGCCACGGCCGAAGGCGTCGAGGAGAGCCCCTCGGTCGCGTCGTGCGAGAAGGGGACGAGGTCCTCCTCGGCGACGACGAGGTAGCGCGCCCCGACGATCCCGGCGAGCGCCTCCAGCTCCTCGACGGTCAGGACGCAGCGTTCCTCGGTCCGTTCGTCTCCCGTCATCCGCTCTCCCCCGAAGCCTCCGGCCCGGGTCCAGGGCAGTTTAGGATGGGAGCATGACCCGCACCGCCTGGCTCGGCCTCGGCGCGATGGGCACGCCGATGGCGCGCCGGATCCTCCTCGCCGGGCTCCCGCTCACGGTCTGGAACCGGAACCCGGAGCGCGTGGCCGCGCTGGCGGCCGAAGGGGCCTCGTCCGCCCGGACGCCGCGCGAGGCCGCCGCCCCGGCCGACGTCGTGGCCACCATGCTCGCGGACCCGGCCGCCGTGGACGCCGTCGCCTCCGGGCCCGACGGGATCGTCGCGGGCCTTTCGCCCGGCAGCGTCTGGCTCGACTTCTCGACGGTCGCGCCCGCCGACTCGCGGCGGTACGCGTCGCTGGCGCACGACAGGGGCGCGTCGTTCTGCGACGTTCCGGTCGCCGGGAGCGTCGAGGAGGCCGCCGAGGGCTCCCTCGTCGTCCTCGCGGGCGGTGACGAACCGGCACTCGAGAAGTCCCGACCCGTCCTCGACGCCGTCTCCCGGCTCGTGGAGCGGTTCGGCCCCGTCGGGCAGGGCTCCGCGATGAAGCTCGTCGACAACCTCGCGTTCCTGGCCGGACTGGTCGGGTTCGCCGAGGCGCTCGCCCTGGCAGAGCGGACCGGGATCGGCGCCGAGCGGGCGGCGGCCTTCCTCTTCGGCTCGCCCCTCGTGGCCCCGTACCTGAAGGTGAAGTACGACTTCGTCGCCGGGCCCGCCGAGCCGGCCCGCTTCTCGATCTCGCTCGCCGAGAAGGACGTTCGCCTCGCGGCGGAGACGGGCGGGCGGAGCCTCCCCACGGCGGGAGCGGTCCACGGAGTGCTCGAGGCCGCCAAGGCGGCCGGCTTCGCCGGCGCCGACGTGGGGCACGCCCTCACGTTCGTCCTCGGGAGGCGCCCCTCGCCGGAGTGAGGGGCGCGCCGGTCCGACTCAGGGCGAAGTCACGTCCCGCCGGGGGAGGTAGTAGAGCGCCGCGCTGGCGCGCAGGCCGCGGGGGGAGGGCGCTCCCCCGCTCCCGATCACCGCGGCGCGCTCGTAGCGCCGCTCGAGCGCGGCGAGGAAGCGCCGGTGGTAGTCGAGGCCGAAGGCGCCCTCGCCGAACTCCGGGTGGGCGCGGTTGAGGAGGAACACCGCGGCCGGGCGCCGCCGGTCGAGGAGCTCCAGCATCTCGTCGAGGGCCTCCTCGTCCTGCGCCCCCGGGTGGAACTGGTCGTCGGGGAACGGCGAGCGCCGGTCCGAGAGGAAGAGGACGAGCCCCGGCTCCGGGAAGCCTGCGACGAAGGAACGGGGGGGCGTGTCCGCCCGGATCCGCCGGACCAGCTCCTCGAGGAGCGCCGCCTCGGCCGGCAGGAGCGTCAGCGTTCCGCGCTCGAAGCGGGCGGTCCTCCGCGGCTCGAGCCGGTAGTCCCGGACTCGGTCCGCGACCTGGGCGACGCAGAGCCCCGCGGCGAGGGCCGCCGCCGGGAGCGGTCCGCCCGCCATCCGGGCGAGGGCCGAGAGCGCGACCACGAGGGCGAGCGGACCCGAGATGGCCCCGTAGGGGACCTCGGGTCGGATGCCGAACGGCTGTCGGGCCAAGGCTGGCAAGAGGACGAGCGCGACCGCTGCGGCCGCGAGAGACGCGTCCGGTCGCCCCCTCTGCCGCCACGCCCGCCAGAGCGCGGCGAGCGAAGCGGCGGCCGCCAGGGGGACGAAGAGGCGCAGCTCCTCGTTCCCGGAGACGAGGACGCCCGCCAGGCCGAGGAGGAAGAGGAGGAGGGGCGCCAGGAATCGGAGCGGCGGACGAGAGGGGGGTCGGAGCAGCACGAGGACCGCCACGGCAAGGACGACGGCCGAAACTCCGAACGCGGGCAGCCCGCCGGCCGAGAACGGACGCGTGAGGTCGAGGCCCCCGCGGAAGACGTCGAGGTAGGCGCGTCTCCAGGGCTCGGGGACGTCGAACGCGATCAGGAAACCTCTCCGGGCCATCGTCCCGGCGCCCCACGCCGCGAGGGGGGCGCCCCAGGCCAGCGCAGCCAGCCCCCCGGCCGCCGCGAGGGCTGCGGCAGCCTCTCTCCGTCCGCGGCGGAGGAGGACGACCCCGGCCGGCACGAGGAGAGCCGGCAGGACGAGCTCGATCTTCGTCGAGGCCGCGACCCCCCCGAGGAGCCCCGCGCCGGCGCTCGCCAGAGGCGAGGCGGCGCCCAGCGCGGCCAGGAGCGCCCACCAGAGGGCGACCATCCCCTCCACGGCGGCTGCCGAGTACGGGAACGGCCAGGCTCCACCGAACGGCAGGAAGACGCACGTGGCCACCGCCAGGCACGTCGACAGCGCGGCGAGGAGACCGTCGCCGGACAGGCGGAGCGCGAGGCGTCGCAGCGCCTCGACGCCGAGGAAGGCGACGAGGAGACGCACGGCCAGGAGCGATTCGAGCGAGCGGCCGAGGAGCGCGAGCGCCAGGGCGTCGACGTGCGGCGAGAGGGGGCCGTAGCGCCACACGACGTCGCGGTAGAGCCGCTCTCCGTCGAGGAGCCGCGCCGCGGTCACGACCTCCCGCCCCGTGTCCTGGAACGGGACGGCCCAGCGGTTCCAGGAGACGGCGAGGAGAAGGCCGAAGACGAGCGCCGGAAGCACGGCCGCGAGCCGGGTCCGACCCGCGGGAGCCGAGCCGTCCTCTCTCATGGCGACGCGGAAGTATAGGATCGGGCCGCAGCCGGCGGACCGCGTCGCGCCGACGGCTCGCCCCGAGGATGCCGGACTCGCGCCAGGTCGTCTCCCGCCTCTCCAGCCGGACGTTCGGGCTCTGGTTCCCGGCCTTCCGGTGGCTGGCCCGCACGGTTCCGCCGGAGTTCCTGCAGCGGCTGGCCACCCCCACCGTCGAGCGGGCGGCCTGGGAGCGCGACCACGTGCGCGAGGCGATCCTGGGGAACCTCGCGCGCATCCTCGGCCTCCCGGAGACCCACGCCTTCGTCGAGGAGACGGCGCTCGAGATGCTGGCCTCGCACTCCAGGATGTGGATCGACCTCCTCCGGCACGGGTCGCGGCCCGCGACCCACGCCCGCGACCTCGTCTCTCGGAACGTCGGCACCGAGCACCTGATGGCGGCCCGGGCCGGGGGGAGAGGGGCGATCCTCGTCACCGCGCACGTCGGCAACTACGAGCTGGGGGGCCTCTTCCTGCGCGACCTCGGGCTGGACCTGGCCGTCGTCTACGCGCCGGACCCCTCCCCCGCCGTCGAGCGCCACCGGGCGCAGGCGCGCGAGGCGATGGGGATCCGCGGGATCCCGGTGACCTCCTCGCCGCTGTCGAGCGTCTCGGTCCTCCGCGCGCTGGAGGAGAACACCTTCGTCGCGATCCAGGGGGACCGCGACTACAGCGGGACCGGGAGGCGGCTCCCGTTCTTCGGCCGGACGGCGTCGTTCCCGATCGGACCCTACCGCCTCGCCGCGGCCGCGGGCGCGCCGCTCCTCCCCGTCTTCGTCCTGATGGACCCCGACGGGCGGTACCGCACCGTCGTGGAGGCTCCGATCCGCGTCGCGGAGCCTCCGAGCCGGCGAGACCGCGAGGCGGCCCTCCTCGAAGCCGCGGAGCGGTTCGTCGCGATCCTGGAGAGGACGATCCGCGAGCACCCCTCCCAGTGGTTCTGCTTCGCGCCCTTCTGGGAGCAGCCGGAGCCCGCGCCCGGCCCGTGACGGTCAGGGCCGCACGAGGAGGAGGAGCGCCGTCGCCCCGGACGCGTCCCGGGTGACGACGGCCGCCGTCCCCGCCTTCCCGGCCTCGATCTCCTCCACGGCCAGGACCACGCCCACGGCGCCGCCGGCCCCCAGCATCTCGCCCACCTCGGAGGCCAGGTCCCGCGTGCGCCGCGCGGAAACGGCCCGAGCCAGGGCCCCCTCCGGGTCCGGCGAGGCGAGGACGAGGAGGTCCGGCCCGCCGCCCAGGGCAGAGAGGGCCAGCTCGGACAGTCGTGCCGCCGCCTCCGGGGACGCCGTCTGACGGAAGGTCCCGCCCCCGGCCACGCGCGCCAGGGGGCGGCCCTCCGCCGCGGCGGCCCCGTCCCCGAGGAGGAGGATCCCCGCGACCTCGACGGGCGGCGAGCCGAAGAGGCCCGTCCCGGGCGCGTCGCGTTCGGTCCAGAGGGCCCGGAGCTCGTCGGTGACCCCCTCCGCGCCGCCGGCCAGGAGGCGTCGCGCCGTCCCCGCCTCGATCTTCCACGCGGCCGTCAGGATCGCCTCGAGCCCCGCCGTCCTCCCCGAGAGCAACGTCTCGGAGACCCCCCCGAGCCCCCAGGCGATCGCCAGCTCCCCGCACGGCGTGTTGTGGACCGTCTGTGCGAAGACCGCGGGCCGGAGGTCGTCCGCCGTCGCGGCCCCGCGGACGAGGCCCGCGTGGGTGGTGATGCTGTCCCGGCAGCCGAGGGCCGTCCCGAGGAGGACGCCGGTGTCCGGGTCCGGCACCGGGGCCGGCGCCAGCCCCCCGGCGATCGCGGCGCGGCAGCCGGCGAGGTAGGCCGTCCGGGCGTAGCGGTCCATCCGTCGAACGGGGGACCGGAAGGGAGCCGGGAGGTCGTCGAGGCCCGGCTCCCCGGACGGGTGCCCGGACAGGACGAGCCCCCTCCCGAGGACGAACGCTCGCGCGGAGGCGTTCACGCGCGCTCCAGGACGAGGGCGGCGTTCGTCCCCGCGAACGCCGAGGAGGTGGAGAGGATCCTCACGGGACCGCGCGGCAGCTCCCGCGGCGTGGCGGCGACCACCTGGAGCGGGCACTCCGGGTCGGCCTCGACGAAGCCCGCCGTCGGCGGGAAGAGCCCCGTCTCGAGCGCCCGCACGGCCATCACGGCCTCGAGCGCCCCGGCGGCCCCGAGCGTGTGCCCGATCGCGCCCTTGATCGAGTCGACCGGGACCGTCGAGGCCCCCTCCCCGAAGACCGTGCGGAACGCGCTGGCCTCCATCCGGTCGTTGAAGACCGTCGCCGTGCCGTGGGCGTTGATCGCCGCGATCCCCGAGGGCGGGGTCCCCGCGTCGCCGAGCGCCGAGGAGACCGCCCGGACGAGCCCCTCGCCCGAAGGAGACGGACGCGTCATGTGGTGAGCGTCGGCTCCGGAGCCGTACCCCAGGACCCAGGCGCGGACCCGCGCACCCCGGGCCGCGGCGGCCCGGGCGGACTCCAGGACCAGGAAACCGGCGCCCTCCCCGAGCGTCAGGCCGTCGCGCCTGCGGTCGAACGGGCGGGCCACGGAGGGGGACAGCGCCCGGAGGCTGTCGAAGCCGGAGAAGACGAACTCCGAGAGGGCGTCGTAGCCGCCCGCCAGCGCGCGGTCCACGACGCCCCGGCGCAGGAGGAGGAGGGCCAGCCCGACGGCGGCGGTTCCGGAGGCGCAGGCGACGGAGACCGTCAGGCATGGGCCCCGGACGTCCCACCGCGAAGCGAGGAGGTCCGTGGCCGACGCCATGCCGTCCTGCCCGGAGGCCGGCACGTCCTCCCCGCGGGAGCGGGCGTCCAGCCAGCCGGTGTAGAGGAGGTTCCCGCCGAGGGTGGTGCCGGCGACGAGGGCCGTCCGCGGTCCCGCCAGGTCGACGCCCGCGTCGCGGACCGCCTCGCTCGCGGCCGCCAGCGCGATCCGGTGGGCGCGCTCCCGGGTCCGCCCCTCGCCGTCCTCCGGGACGTCGGCGATCTCCCCTGCCAGGCGGGCCCGGTAGCGCCCGCTCGGGAACAGCGTCACGGCACGAGGGGCGCTCGCGCCCGAAAGGAGCCCCTCGAAGAAGGCGGGGGCGTCGGGGCCGAGGGACGTGATCGCCCCGACGCCCGTCACTGCGGCGCACGCTCCCGCGCGCGCCCCATCCGGCTTCATGCTGCCGACGATACCGCGTATACAATCCGCGCGCCCGCGCGGGCCCCCTCCCCCGGGCCGCCCGGCTCTCCCCCCAGCCATGAAGATCGTCATCTCGACGGACGAGCAGCAGCCGAACGCCTCCTACCGCGGGGCGCTCCTCTCTGCCGGGGCGCTTCCCGAGGAGGTCCTGGTCGTCTCCCCCGGCGTCCCCCTCCCGGCCGACCTCGACGGGCTCCTCCTGGCCGGCGGCCCGGACGTCCACCCGGGCCGGTACGGGGAGGTGCCGTGCACCCCGACGCTCGAGGTGCGCGACGCGCGCGACGACCTGGACCTGGCGCTCCTGAAGCGCGCCGAGCGGGCCGGCGCTCCCGTCTTCGGGATCTGCCGCGGGCTGCAGGTCGTCAACGTCGCCCTGGGAGGGACCCTCTGGCAGGACCTTCCCGCGCAGCGCGAGCGCGGCGTGGCCCACGCGTTCCACCGGGAGGACGGCTTCGCGCCCGACCACCCCGCTCACCCCGTCCGGTCGGAGCGGCAGGCGTACGGCGGGCCCTTCGACGACCTCTTCGCCGCGGTCACGGAAGTGACCGTCAACTCGCGGCACCACCAGGCCGTCAAGGAGCTCGCGCCGGGCCTCCTCCCGCTCGCGACCTCGCCCGACGAGCTCGTCGAGGCCGCGGGCAGGCCCGGGCGTTTCTTCGCGGCCGTCCAGTGGCACCCCGAGGACCTCGTCGCCGAGCCGTTCCACAAGGCCCTCTTCCGGGGCTTCGTCGGCGCCTGCCGCGCGTTCGCCAAGGAGCGCGGGCGCCCCGGGCCGCCTCCGGTGGAGGTCCGCCTGTTCGGCAGCGTGCCCGTCGTCCGCCTCAACCGCCCCGCGTCGGGGAACGCCTTCACCGCCGAGATGGCCGGCATGCTCGCCGAGACGGTGCAGACCCTCTGCGAGGACCCGACCGTCCCCGCGCTGGTCCTGACCGGGAACGGTCCGGCGTTCTGCACCGGCTTCGACGGGGACGTCCTGGCCGCGCTCCTCCACGCCGGCGACGAGCCCGGCTTCGCCGAGGCGCTCCACGCCCAGGCCCGGCTGTCGCGGATGCTCCTGGAAGTCCCCCGCCCGGTCGTGGCGGCCATCGACGGCCCCGTCGCTGGCGCGGGCCTTGCGGTCGCCCTGGCGTGCGACGTCCGTGTCGCCTCCGCCTCCGTGGCGTCCCTGGGGCCGACGGCTCCCGGCGCGGCCGCCGCCGACCCGAGGGTCGACGGCGGACTGGCCTTCCTCCTCTCCGAGGCGGCCGGGAGCGGCGCCGCGGCCGACGCCCTCTACTCCACCGAGCCGTTCCCGCTCAACCGCGCGCGGGAGCTGCGGCTCCTCGACCACGTCGTCGAGGACGAGCCGGCGCTCCGGCTCGCCCTCTCCCGCGCGGCCCTCTACGCCGAGACGCCCGTCTCCGTCCTGGCGGCCTGCAAGCGTCTCCTCGTCGGGGACCGTCTCCGCCGGCTCGACGAGGCCGTCGAGCGGGAGGCCCGCCTGATGTGCGACCTGTTCCGGAGGAAGGGCGAGCGCCGGACGCTCGCCCCGCTCTCCTCGACCCGAACCCTGGAGGTCTCCTGATGCGACCCGCACCGTCCCTTCTCGCCCTCGCGTTCGTCCCGCTCCTCCTCGCGCCCGGCCCCCTGGCCGCGCAGGCTCCGGCCGCGCCCCAGTCGGTCAAGGAGCTCCCTCCCTACGAGGTCGTCTCGGACCCGAAGACGGGGACCTGGTACGGCCGCTTCGGCCGGACCAACTGCGCCTGGGTGGACATGGGCGACTCGGTCCTCCTCCTCGACACCGGCGGGAGCGAGGCCGACGCCAGGAACCTCGCTTCCCAGGTGAAGCAGACGACCGGGGGCAAGCCGGTGCGGTGGATCGTCCTGACGCACCTCCACGCCGACTCCAACGCCGGGATCAAGACCTTCCTGGGATCCGACCCGACCGTGATCGTGAACGCCCGGATCGCGCCGATCGTCGGGTCGTCGCTGACGCAGGACGCCAAGACGAAGGGGATCGCCGTCCTGGGCGTTTCCGACCGGGTGGCCCTGGGGACCGGATCACGCGTCGTGGAGGTCGCCGCTCTCCCCGGCCCCGCCCACACGGACCACGACCTCTTCGCCCACGTCGTCGGGACCGGGATCGTGTTCGTCGGGGACCTCGTCACGCCGCAGCGCTGCCCGATGCTCTCCGACCCCTCCTTCGACCCGGCCGGCTGGCTAAAGGCGCTCGCCCGGCTGGAGGCCCTCCAGCCGGCGCTCCTGGTTCCGACGCGGGGCAACGCGACCGCGATCCCCCAGAACGAGATCGCCGCCACGCGCGCCTACATCGAGCGGGTCAAGTCCGTCGTCGAGGAGGCGAGGAAGAAGGGCTGGGCCGAGGCGCGTGTCTCCTCGGAGCTGATCCTGAAGAAGGTGGGCGAGTACTGCCCTCAGCAGCTCGATTCGATCAACGCTCTGGCCCTCTACCGGCGGATGGGTCCCGACGGCAAGCTCAAGCCCGCCGCGCCCGCGTCCCCAGCACCGAAGAAGTAGACAACCGCTCGCTTTCCGGGGCGGGAAGGGCCGAGACGAGGAAATCCCGACCGCTGGGCTCGCCGGCCCGCCGCGGTCGGGATCTCAGCTTACGGACCTCCGTGGCGTTCTAAGGCCTCACCGGGTCGACGGTCGGAGGTCCGGCCCCTGGGCCGCATCCGCGACCCACACGTGGCGGCGTTCGGCCTCGTCACCCCACCGGTCGCGGGGCAACCCCGCCTCGCGCCTCCCATTCCGGCCGCCCGGGGGGTCCCGGACGCGTCGCCTTTCCTCGACCGCTCGCCCGGCCTTCCCGGTACGTTCCGGATACCCAAAATCTGGTGCCCGGCGGGCCCGCCGTCAAGGTGTTCCCGGAGCCACGGGAGACTCGAAGGGGAAGCGCGCGACGACCGTCGTCTGGATCCCCCCCCGCGGGGTGAACACCCCGGTGACCGTCATCCGGCGCGGGGCCGTGGCGTCGACCAGGTCGCGCAGGACACGGTTCACGACGTTCTCGTTGAAGATGCCGACGTTGCGGTAGCCGAGCAGGTACTCCTTGAGCGACTTCAGCTCCACGCAACGCCCGTCCGGTACGTAGGCGACGGTCAACGTCGCGAAGTCCGGAAGGCCGGTCTTCGGGCAGATGGACGTGAACTCGGGGATCGAGACGACCACCTCGTAGCCTTCGCCGAACTGGGACGGCCAGGTCTCGAGCGGAGGCAGCGCGGCGTCCAGGCCCGAGGCGGCGTGCTCGTCCGTGTAGCGTGGCATGGCGGCCAGCATAGCAGCGGGGACGGGGCCTCCAGCGGGCGGCACGCCCTGTGCGAAACTCCACCCCGTCATGTCTCTTTCGCCCGAGAAGAGAGCGGCGCTCCTCAAAGACATCCGGCAGCTCGTCCTGATGGCGACGGTCATCCTCACGGGGAGGTCCGTCGTCGCGGACTGGTACGTCGTCCCGACCGGCTCGATGAAGCCGACGATCCTCGAAGGCGACAGGGTCTTCGTCTGGAAGTCCGCCTACCAGCTGCGGGTCCCGTTCTCCAGGATCCGGATCCTGAAGACCGGCGTCCCCAGGCGGGGCGACGTCGTCGTCGTCCGCAACCCCGACGGCGGCAGCGTCCCGTTCGTCAAGCGCCTCGTCGGCCTCCCCGGCGACAAGCTGGAGATGAAGAACGAGATCCTCTACGTCAACGGGAAGGCCCAGCCGATCAGCTTCCTGGCCCCGCAGCGCTCCGAGGACGGCGACACGGTCCTCCTCGGGACCGAGCTCCTCGGGGACAGGCCTCACCCGGTCCGGGTCCTGCCGGAGCGACCCGCCTTCCGGACGTTCGGCCCGATCCAGGTCCCCGAGGACGAGGTCTTCCTGATGGGGGACAACCGGGACGAGAGCCGCGACGCCCGTTTCTTCGGGACCCGTCCCGTCAGCGACCTCCTCGGCCGAGCGGTGGGCGTCATGTGGAGCTGGCACCCCGAGTTCCTCAAGGGTCCCCGCTGGAAGAGGTTCGGCCGGGCGTTCGTGACGGACGTCGGCGCCATGGTCCCCTGAGCCGGGGCCTCTTCCCTGGCCCGAGGTGTGCATCGCTCACGAGCGGGGCCTCGCCGGCGCCACCCTGACCCTTCTCCCCAACCCCTCCTCCTCCTGACGACCCGGGCTGGCGAGGCTCCTCTCATCCCCCTCTTCCACGGTCGGGCTTGACCCTCATTCTCCTTGGATCTAATCTAAGTCGCAGGATGTCGAGCCCCCGAGAGGCCGAGCAGGAGCTGCGCCGACACGGTCTGCGTGTCACCGCGCCGCGGCTGGCGGTTATGGAGTTCCTCGCGGACTCCGTCGACCACCCGACGGCCGACGACGTGGAGCAGGCCGTGAACCGCCACGGGACCCGGGCCTCCCGCGCCTCGGTCTACAACGTCCTGCGGTCTCTCCGCGACGCCGGCCTGGTGCGCGAGCTCGTCCTGGACGACGCGGTCTGCCGTTACGACGCGAACCTCTCCACCCACCACCACTTCGTCTGCCGGCGCTGCCGGAGGGTGGAGGACGTGACAGCGGCAGAGCTCCCCTCTCCGGCCCCTCCCGTCCGCCTCGAGGGCCGGCGGGTGGACACGACCTCGCTCGTCCTCCACGGGCTCTGCGGGACCTGCCTCGCCCGCGAGGTCCGCGGCCCCCACGCGGCGGACTGAGGCTCTCCGGAGAAGAAGAAGGCCCGCGCGAGCGGGCCCTCCTCACCTTCGCGGAAGGGGGTTCGGGGGGAACCCGGAAGGGCCCGGGTTCCCCCTGTCCAAGTCAGCGGTTCTCGATCGGCACGTAGTCCCGCCGCCCCTGCCCGAGGAAGACCTGCCGCGGGCGGGCGATCTTCTGGTCGGGGTCCTTGATCATCTCGTGCCACTGCGCCAGCCAGCCGGCCGTCCTCGGGATGGCGAAGAGGACGGTGAAGAAGTCGGTCGGGAAGCCCATCGCCTCGTAGATGAGGCCCGAATAGAAGTCGACGTTGGGGTAGAGCTTCCTCTTGACGAAGTAGTCGTCCTGCAGCGCGATCCGCTCGAGCTCGACGGCGATGTCGAGCGCCGCGTTGCGGCCCGTCACCTCGAAGACCTCCTCGGCGAGGCGCTTGATCACCTTGGCGCGCGGGTCGTAGTTCTTGTAGACCCGGTGCCCGAAGCCCATCAGCTTCTTCTCGCCCTGGCCCTCCTTGACCTCCTTGACGAAGGCCGGGACGTTCTTGATGTCGCCGATCTCGGCGAGCATCCGGAGGACCGCCTCGTTGGCGCCGCCGTGGAGCGGGCCGTAGAGGGCCGAGATGGCGCCCGACACGCACGAGTACGGGTCGGTCTGGGCCGAGCCGATCGCCCGCATCGCGTTCGTCGAGCAGTTCTGCTCGTGGTCGGCGTGCAGGATGAACAGGACGTCGAGCGCGTGCTCGAGGACCGGGTTCACCTTGTACTTCGGCTCGGCCATCTTCCGGAGCATGGAGAGGAAGTTGCCGACGTAGGAGAGCTCGTTGTCCGGGTAGACGTAGGGGAAGCCGATCGAGTGCCGGAAGGCGAACGCCGCGATCGTCGGCATCTTCGCCATCAGGCGGATCGTGTGGTGCGCCCGCTTCCGCTCGTCGCCGATCTGCTTGGAGTCGGGGTAGAACGTCGAGAGGGCGCCGACGGTCGACTGCAGCATCCCCATCGGGTGCGCGTCGTGCCGGAAGCCGTCCATGAACCTCTTGATGTTCTCGTGGAGGTAGGTGTGGTGGGCGACGTGGCGGGTGAAGTCGTCCAGCTCCGTCTTCGTGGGCAGCTCGCCGTTCCAGAGGAGCCACGAGACCTCGAGGAAGCTCGACTGCTCGGCGAGCTGCTCGATCGGGTAGCCGCGGTACTCCAGGATCCCCTTGTCCCCGTCGATGAACGTGATCCGCGACTTGCACGAGGCGGTGTTCAGGAACGCCGGGTCGTAGGTCATGAGGCCGAAGTCCTCGGCCCCCGTCTTGATCTTCCGGAGGTCGATCGCCTTGATCGTCCCGTTCTCGATCGGCAGCTCGTACGTCTGCCCCGTCCGGTTGTCGGTGATGGTCAGAGAGTCCTTCGCCATCGTCTCGCTCGCCCCTTCCCTCTCGTTCTCGGAGACCGCCGGCGTCCCTTCCGGAGCGTCGCCGGTCTCCATCCTCTCGTCCCGCCTCGGCGGGAACGGGAAGGATTCTAGTCCCCGGCCCCGCCGGGACGCCGCGTTTTCGGAGCCGCCCGTGCGCCTTTTCGGCGTGCGGTTCCCGGCGCCCGGCTTGCTTAGAATGGCGTCCGCCCGCGGACACGCGTGCGACCACATCTCATGATCGACCGCAGATTCCTGACCGAGACCGCCGCCCTCGTCACCGCCGCCGTCTTCTGCGCCGCCGGAGCGAACCTCCTCGCCTCCCGTGAGAGGAAGCTCCCGGCCGTCGGCGATTACCCGAACGCTCGCGTCGTGCCGCCGGTCCCGTCGTCCCCTGCCCCCGGGCCGCCGCCCGAGGCTCTGCCGACGCCGGCCCCCTCCGGCGCGCCCCCGGAGGTTCCGGCCCCCGAGGCCGCGCCGACCCCGCCGTCCGGTGATCGGCGGGCGGGCGCCGCGGGGCGCCCCGGGCCGGCACCCGCTCCCGGCCCCGAGACTGCCCGGGAAGGTGCCCCGAAGGCGGCGCCGCCCACCCTCGCCCCGGCCGATCTCCTGGCCCGCTTCCCCGCTCACCCCGACCGGCCGTACCGCGAGATCTCCGGGGAGGACGCCGCGTGGCTTCACGGCCAGGGAGCCCTCTTCCTCGACGCGCGGCGGACGAAGGACTTCGAGGAGGGGCACGTGGCGGGGGCGCGGCCCTTCTCGGTCTGGGAGTCGGACGTGGGCGACAAGGTCTTCGCCCTGGTCAACGAGGGCCGCCCCGTCGACCAGCCCGTCGTCGCCTACTGCTCCGGGGGCGAGTGCGAGGACTCCCACATGCTGTCCGAGAAGCTCTTCGGCGCCGGCTTCACGAACGTCCTCGTCTACAAGGACGGCTGGCCGGACTGGCAGAGGCGCGGGGGGCCGGCGCGGCGGGGACCCCACCCGTGACCCGGGCCGGCGCGTGGCTCGCCCACCCCTGGCTCACCGTCCGGACGGGGATCGCCCTCGGGCTCCTTTTCGTCACGGCGGCGCTCCCGAAGATCGTCGACCCGCCGGGCTTCGCCCACATGATCTACAACTACCGGATCCTCCCCGGCCCCCTCGTCAACGCGTCGGCGCTCTTCCTCCCGTGGTTCGAGCTCCTGGCCGGCCTGGCCCTCTGCCTGGGGATCTGGAGGAGGACCGCGGCGGCCTGGATCGGCGCCCTCCTCCTCGTCTTCATCGCCGCCATCTCGTTCAACCTGGCGCGCGGGAACGCCATCGACTGCGGCTGCTTCGACCCGAAGGAGTCCGGCAAGAGCGTCGAGGAGCGCCTGGCCGACATGCGGGGGGTGGTGCTCCGCGACGTGGGGATGCTCCTCCTCGTGGGGCAGGTCCTCTGGGCGGAGCGGAGACGCCCGGGGGCGTGACCACCCCGGCGCGTCCTTTCCGGGACCCCGCCGTTCTGGTCTAATCCCGCACACGGGAGACATCGGGAATGCCGCCTGCGCCGTCGACCGAGCTCGTCCTCCTGAAGGCGTTCGAGAGCGCGCTCCGCGAGGGCCGCCTGCTCGACGAGTCGATCGGCGGCCTCCTGGACGCCGCGCTCGTCTACTTCGACGCGGCCACGTCCGCCCTCCTCCCCGCGGGCGCCCCGCCGATGACGCGGGCCGGCCGCTCGATCGTGGCGGTCGCGGCCGAGCAGCGCCTGACACGGCACCTGGAGGAGGTGCTCCAGCAGGGCCGTGAGTCCAGGGCCGTCGACTCCGGGCTCGTCTTCCACGGAGCCCCCGTGAAGGTGGCCGACCAGGTCCGCGGCTCGTTCGGGGTCGCCTACCCCCACGTCACGACCCGCGAGGCCGGGACCGAAGAGGCGGTCCGGGTCTTCGCGCGCGCCCTCTCCCACACGCTGGACCGCGAGCGGACCGTCTCCACCCTCGTGAAGCGACGCGAGGAGGCCGTGGCCCTCTTCGAGCTCGCCTCCGGAGCGCTCCACTCGCTGAACGCGGGGGAGGTGATCCGGCTGACCGTGGTGTCGCTGGCCCGGCAGCTGGAGTTCGAGCAGGTCCGCGCCTACCGGTACGACGCCGAGACGCACGAGGTCGAGGAGACCCACGCCCACGGCGGCCCCCCCGTCTCGCACCCCTCCTCCCGCAAGGGGCGGCGCCCGATCGACGACGAGGAGATCCTGGTCCGCTGCCTGGCGGCCCACGGCCCGGCGTTCGAGGACGACGACACGGCGGGCGGGGGGCCGACGCGGCGGAGGAGGATGGCGCTGCCGCTCCAGGCCGGCGACATCGTCTTCGGCTTCCTCGTCATGTCCCGGCGGGGGAGCTTCGTCCTGACCCCCCAGGAGATGCGGCTGGCCCAGGAGCTGGCGCGCCTGGCCGCGGGCGCCCTGGAGAAAGCCCGGCTCCTGGACGCCGACCGGCGGAACACCGAGCGCGTCGCCTTCGTCTCGAGGCTCCACGGCGTCCTGGGTGGCCTCACCGAGGTCGACGCGATCCTGAAACGCACCGTCAAGGAGCTGGGGCCCCACTTCGACGTCGACCTCTGCGCCGTCCGCCTGACGGCCACGGGCGAGCTCCCCGGCGCGTCCGCCGTCTACACGCGCAGCGGGTCGGAGCCGGGCCGCCCCGGCGAGGAGATCCCGGACGCCTTGCTCAAGGCCCTGTCGGCAGAGGGCGCTCACGTCCTCCTCCCGGACGCGGCGGCGGACCCGCGGGGCCTGGCGCTCGTGCCGTCGCCCGAGCTCGTCCGGCACCTCGCCCGCCCCATCAGCCTCGTCGCCGTCCCGCTCGCCTACCGGGGCGCCGTCGTCGGCGTCCTGGCCGCCGTCTCGGGCGGGCGCCCGGCCGGGTTCGACGTCCCGGCCCTCCGGGCCTTCGAGGCGGTGGCCGTGGAGCTGTCCCTGGCCGTGACGACCGCGCGGATGCTCCAGCGGGAGCGCGAGTCGTACCGCTTCCTCGACCGCCTCCGCGAGACGGGCCGCTCGCTCACGACGACCTTCGACGCCCCCCGGATCAAGCAGATCCTCTGCGAGAACGCCGTCACCCTCCTGAAGGCCGACACGGCCCACTTCTGGGACGCGGACCCGGCCTCCAAGGCGCTCCAGGTCTCGGCGCGCTGGGGGGCGGAGACGGGCGGCGGCTCCGGCCACTCGGTGCCGGCGGACCGCGCCGGTCACCCCGTCGTCCAGTCGTTCCTCGAGAAGACCCTCGTCCTCGTCGAGGAGAAGGACGCCGCCGCCCTCTTCGGCCCGTCTCCCTCGGGAGGCCCGCCCCTCGCCCGGGCGGCCATCGTCCCCCTCGTCTACCAGGACGAGCGGATCGGGGTCCTCTCTCTCGGCTTGAGGCGCGGCTCGACGCCCTGGCCCCCGGACCTGGTCGGGCAGCTGTCGCTCCTGGCCGACTCGGGGGCCATCGCGCTCCACAACGCGCGGATGATGAGGATCATCGAGCAGCAGACCGAGCGGGACGGGCAGACGGGCCTCTACAACCGGGCCTCGGTCCTCAAGCGGCTGGAGTCGGAGATCCGCCGCGCCGAGCGGAGCGGCAACTCGCTCGCGGTCGCCCACATCCGGATCGACGGCCTCTCCGACGCGGCGCAGCGGTTCGGGGCCGCGTTCGGGGACGCCCTCCTCCCGAAGGCCGCCGCCCTCCTCGTCCGGGCGACGCGGGCCGTCAACGTCGTCGGTCGCGACAAGGGGGACCGGTTCTGGATCCTCGTCTTCGACGCCACAAAGGCCCAGGCGCAGAAGGCGGTCGAGTCGATCCGGCGGAACTTCGACGCCGCGGTCGACCCGCGGCTGGACCCCGCCGGCGTCAAGCTGGGCCTGACGATCGGGCTGGCCGCCTACCCTGAGGACGCGTTCGACACCGCCAGCCTCTTCCTGAGGGCCGAGGAGGCGCTGGACGACGCCTGCAAGACCGGACCCGGCTCCGTCGTCCTCTACGGAGCGCTCTCCGAGGCGGAGTCCGAGTCGGGCTCCTAGGGGAAGGGGAGGGACGGCGTGCCGGTCCGCGAGGGCCTCCTCCTCGGCCGATACCGCCTCCTGTCGCGCGCGGGCGCCGGCGGGATGGCGGAGGTCTGGCGGGCGGAGGACACGGGGCTCCACCGGACGGTCGCCGTCAAGGTCGTCCTCGACCCGATCGCGAGGGACCCGGCCTACGTCGAGCGCTTCGTCCGCGAGGCGCGGCTGGCCGCGGGGCTCTCACACCCGAACGTCCTCCCGGTCTACGACGCCGGGACCGCCGACGTCGACGGCGTCCAGGTCCCCTTCGTCGTCATGCCGCTGGTGACCGGCGGATCTCTCAAGGAGAGGATCCAGGGCCCCGTCCCGTTCGCCACCGCCGTCGCGTGGCTGGGCGCCCTGGCCTCGGCCCTCGACCACGCCCACGAGCAGGGGATCCTCCACCGGGACGTCAAGCCGGGGAACGTCCTCCTCGACGGCACCGGCCGCCCTCTGCTGGCCGACTTCGGCCTGGCCCGCAGCGCCGGCGCCGCCTCGGGGCTGACGGCCACCGGCGTCGTCCTGGGGACGCCGCTCTACATGGCGCCGGAGCAGGCCCAGGGGCGCCCGCTCGACGCCAGGGCCGACCAGTACGCGCTCGCCGTCATCGCGTTCGAGCTGTTGACCGGGCGGGTGCCGTTCCACGCCGACTCGCCGCTGGCCATCCTCCACCAGCACGTCACGGCTCCCCCCGCCCGTCCCTCCAGCGTCTCCCAGGAGATCCCGCCCGGGGTCGACGCGGTGATGGGCCGTGCCCTGGCCAAGGAGCCTGCCGAGCGGTTCGCCTCCTGCACCGAGTTCGTCACCGCCCTCGCCCGCGCGCTCGGTGCCGCCGCGCCGACGGCACCGACGCAGCTCCTCCCGGAAGCGCCGGCTCCTCCCGCCGCTCCGTCCCGGCCCCTCGACGCGCGATCCGCCACCGGCGCCCTCACCGTCCGCTCCGAGGAGCGCCCCCCGGCCCCGGCCGCCCCGGTCTCCGCCGCGGGGGCGCCGGCCCGGCGGCGTCTCCTCGTCGCGGCCTGCCTCGTCGCCGCCGCCGGCCTGGCGGCGTTCGTCGCCTCGAGGGCCTTCCTCCCGCGCCCGGAATCCGCGTCCCCGACGCCGACGCCGCCTCCGGCCGCCTCGACGCCGGTGCCGTCTCCGCCCCCCACGCCCGCTCCCCCGACCGGGGCGACGCCGATCCCGGCGCTCGGAATCGGCGTGAACGGCCTCTCGACCTCTCCCTCTCCCGGCCCCCCGGAGGCGGTCCCGCCCACCGAGCCGGAGCCGCGCCCGTTCCCGACGCGGCCTTCGCGGCGCGAGCCCCCCGCGGCCACCCCTCCCTCGCCCCCTGCGGCAGCGACCGGCCGACTGGTGCGGCCCGAGCCTCTCCTCGTCTCCGCGGAGCTGATGGGCAGCTCGGAGCTGGCCACGGTCTGGAGGTCCCTCGACACGACGCGGGCCCCGGGCGGACGGCTGCCGCGCGCCGCGTTCGTCGACGCCCTCGGCGAGGTCCGCCGCGTCCTCTCGTCGCAGGACGGCCGGGAAGCCCGGTTCCTCGGGGCCTACGCCCGCGGCGGAGTCGCCTTCGCGGACGGCCGGACGGCGGAGGGCTGGATGCTCCTCGGGCGCGCGCTGTCGATGGTCCCCGACCGGGCCAGGCTGAGCCGCCGGATGGCCCTCGTCCGCGACAGGCTCTCGGCCCAGGGAACGCCCCGGGGCGCCGACACCCCCTGGATCCTCGGCCTGGCGTACGGAGACGTCCGGGGAGACCTCGACGAGGAGCTCACGCGGGCCCTCGTCCGGGCGCCCGGCAACGGCGTCCTCCTCTACGCCCGCGCCCTGGCTTCCCTCGACGCGGGGCGGCAGGCCGGGGCCGAAGACGCCGCCCGGCGCGCCTGCGACGCGGGGGTGCCGGAGGCCTGCGGGATGCTGAAGTGACCGGGGAACCCGCCTTGCGGGTTCCCCTGGCGCCGCCCGGGGGGCTGGGCTTCGCGCGCCCCCCGGACCCCCGCCACGCGCGCGCCGGGCTCTCTTCGTGGACAGGTTCGTTCCCGCTCGGCCGCTCTGCGGCCTGCGCCCTCTCGATCCCACGCTGGATCCCCGGCCGGGTTCCCCTGGAGGCCGCCCCCCCCTGGAAGCTCTAGCGGTCGGGGACCTTCAGGACGTCGCCGGCCTGGAGGCCGCTCCCCGTGACGACCGCGGCGGTCGACAACCGCGCCCCCTTCACGGCCGTCACCCGGACGCGGCCCACCTTCTTCTCGTCGGCCCCGAGGACCTCCCCGGTGTCGGGGTCCTTGATCGGGTCGCCGACGCGGTAGACGTCGAACTCGTCCCCGGGGGAGACGCCCGCCTCCGACCCGACGTTCAGGAAGACCGTCGAACCGTCGGCCTTCGCGATCTTCCCGGCCACCCCCGAGGCGTCGGCGGCCCCGCCGAGCCCGGTCGTCGGCAGCTCGGCGCGGGCGAGCGACCGGGCCAGCCCGCCGACGATCGGGCGGAGGACCCGGTCGAGCTTCTGCCGGTCCTCGGTGCCGCCGCCCGCGCCGGCCACGTAGACGCTGGAGTCGGAGGTCGAGTCCCGCTCGGAATCCGACCAGACGATCTCGCCCGTCGCCGTGCTGATCGCCCGCGCGTCGAGGGCGGCCTCCATCTTCTGCGTCTTGACGCTGAAGCCGGGGAACCCGCGGTATCCCGGCGCGCTGGCGCGGGAGTCGGAGACCCCCAGCTCCGTGACGGCCCCGACGACGAGGAACTCGACGCCGAGGAGCTGCCCGGCCTTCACGGCGGTCTTCGGGTCGACGTCCCCCGAGAGGGAGAGGTCCTTCTCGGCCATCAGGGTCTGGAGCCGGTCCCGCTCGACCACCCGGAACTTCCCGGCCTTCACCAGCTCGGTGATCAGCATCTCCTGCGCCGATCGCCCCGCCTGGTACCACGAGTAGCGGGAGGTCTTGTCCTCGAACTGGAGGACGGCGACGCGCGGCTTGGCCGCCGGCGCCTTGGGCGGCGGGGCCGCGGCGGCGGGGCGGGCGAGGAGGAGCGGGAGGACGATCGGGACGAGGAGGCGGGCTCTGGGCATCGGGTGACCTCGAACGGATTCTGCGTCCCTCCCGCGGCCCAGGCAAAGGAGGCTATCGTCGGCGCGTGGACGACGAGCCGGTCCCGATCCCGATAGAGGACGTCCTCGACCTCCACCCGTTCCGCCCGGACGAGACCGCCAGCGTCGTCGAGGAGTACCTCCGGGAGGCCTCGGCGCGGGGCCTGCCGGTCGTCCGGCTGGTCCACGGCCGGGGGATCGGGGTCCAGCGCCGGGTCGTCCGGGCGGTCCTCTCCCGCTCGCCCCTCGTCGCCTCCTTCGCGGACGCGGACGCGTCCGGGGGCGGCTGGGGGGCCACCGTCGTCTCGCTCCGCCCCGCGAGCGGTTCGGGCGATTCGTCGGCGCGGTAACGCCCCCCTTGACGGCGGGCCGTCCGCCGCGGCGACGTCCTCCCTCCGATAGACTCCGCGCGTGACATCGCAGCCCTCCTCGAAGCGGACCACCGTCATTCGCGGCACCGGGATCTACGTCCCTCCCGCCGTCGCCACCAACGAGATGATGTCCCGGGTGATGGAGACCTCGGACGAGTGGATCGTCCAGCGGACCGGGATCCGCGAGAGGCGGTTCGTGGAGCCCGGGGTCGGGTCGGCCGAGCTCGGCGCGCGCGCGGCCGAGGCGGCGCTCGCCGACGCGGGCCTGACGGCCGCCGACGTCGACCTCGTGGTCTTCGCGACGATGACGCCCGACCACTACTTCCCGGGGAACGGGGGCCTCCTCGCCGCCCGCCTCGGGATGGACGGCACGCACGCCCTGGACATCCGGATGCAGTGCGCCGGGTTCCTGTCGGGGATGCAGACCGCCGACGCCTTCATCCGCTCGGGGACGTACGACCGGGTCCTCCTCGTCGGGGCCGAGGTCCACTCGGGCCTGATGCCCTGGCCGGAGACCGTCTGGGACGTCCTCTGGGGGCGAACGGACGAGCCGTGCGACCCCGGGTGGTACCGGAAGATCACCGGCCTGAGGGACCGCGGCGTCCTGTTCGGGGACGGAGCCGGCGCCATGGTCCTCGAGGCGAACGAGTCCGGCGACGGGCGCGGCTTCGTCGGGTTCCGGATGCGGACGGACGGGACCCAGTGGGACAAGCTCTACGTCCCGGGGGGCGGCTGCAAGTCGCGCCCCTACTTCACCCCCGCGATGTTCGAGGCGGGCGGGACGCTCCCGATCGTGGAGGGACGCCAGGTCTTCCGCCTGGCGGTGCAGCTGATGCCGTCGGCCGTGCGCGAGGTCCTCGCCGAGCACGGCCGGACCCTTCACGACGTCGACCTCCTCCTGATGCACCAGGCCAACCTGAGGATCAACGAGGCCGTCCAGAAGGCCCTCGACCTCCCCGACGACCGCGTCTACAACAACATCGACCGGTACGGGAACACGACCGCCGCGACGATCCCCATCGTGTACCACGAGGCGCGAAAGCTCGGGAAGCTGAAGGAGGGCGACCTCGTCGCCATCGCGGCCCTCGGGGCCGGCCTCCACTGGGGCGCCGGGCTCGTCGTCGCCTGACCGCGCGCCCCGCCGCCGCTACCGCGGGGTCCGACCGCGGGGTCAGAGCTCCATTATACGTTCTACGACCGCGCCGCCGCCGGTCCTCACGGGGGGCGGGAGTCAGCCGCGGGGCCGGACGGGGCGGGACTGGGCGAGGACCTGGACGAAGATGTTCCCGAAGGCCTCCGCCGAGGAGGGCCCGTCCGCGGTCACGACGAGGCCGTCCACGACCACCGGACGCTTCTCGTACTTGGCGCCGGCCTCCTTCAGGGCCTTCAGGGAGTCGGGCGTGACGAAGACCGTCGCCTTCTTCCCCTCCAGGAGCCCCGCCTTGGCGAGGACCGCCGTCGAGAGGCAGAGGGCGCCGATCGGCTTGTTGTCGTGGGCGATCATCCGGAGCGTCTTGTGGACGAGACCGTGGTCCCAGAGGTGGCCGGGAGCCCCGGCGCCCCCGACGACGACGGCCCCCGCCATCTCGGTCGGGCGGACCTCGTGGACGGCGACGACGCTCACCTTGGCGCCGAGCATCCCTTCGGCCTCCCCCTCCTCGGTGGAGGCCAGGACCGCGGTCCCGCCGGCCGCCTCCACGGCGGCCTTCGGCGCGAGGAGCTCCTCGTCCCGGAACTTCTTCGGGGCGACGATGAAGAGGACCTTCAGGCCGTCCAGGGGCTTCGTCACGGGACACCTCCGGTCAGCCCACTTTCGACCTCGCGGCCCGCCGCGTCAAGCGGACGGGCCCGAGACCCCCGGCCGCGGAAGCCGGACGGGTGACGCTCCCGCTCGCCGCTTGGAGACGGCGGACGTTCAGACGGCCGGAGCGGAGAGCGCCACCGAGGAGCCGACCCATGTGAAGTCCTTGTTGAAGTCGACTCCCAGCATCTTCCCGCGGGAGAGGCGGCAGAGGTTGAGCGCGAGCGTCATCTCCCGGCTCCCCTCGGGCCGGTAGAACATCATCCGGACCTCCACCTTGACGCCGCCGCCGTCCACGGCGCGGATGCACGGCTCGTAGACGATCTTCTCCTGCAGGCACCAACCGTCCCGCTCCGCCTCCGGGATCCTCTCGAGGTCGGCCGCGGTCGGCTCGACGTTCACGCCGCCGCCCGCGAACGAGAAGAGGGGCTTCAGGACGTAGCGCGCCGTCAGGTCCGCCGGGACGCCGCCCAGCTCCGAGACGTACGTCGACCGTGGGACCGCCGGGTGGTCGAGGAGCGGGAGGGAGTACTTCGAGAAGGTCCAGTACCAGTTCGGGTGCGGCGCCCAGGTCACGTCGAGGTCGTCACGGAAGTCGAACGGCAGGGGCGTCCTCTTGGCCAGGAGCTCGTCGAAGACGATCCGGTTGTAGATCCGCTCGATCGGGACCCGGCGCCCGCCCTTCCGCCGGAAGAGCTTCCGGCCCTCCTTCTCGACCGACGTCGGGCAGACGGGGTCGACGCCGAGGAGGCGCCGCGTCGACTCGAAGTCGATCCAGGTCTTCTGCTGCTCGGGGTGGAGGTCCATCAGGACGACCGTCTCCGGGTCCCGGTCCCCCACGACGACCCGGCGGAAGAGCTCGAGGAAGGTCTCCTTCGTGAAGCCGTCGAAGAAGGGGCTCCACGGGCCGCGCGGCAGGCCCGGGACCTCCTGCAGGGCCTCGCTCCAGGCCTCCGCCTGGAGGACCTCGAACGCCGAGAGCGACGGGAAGCCCTGGAGCTCGATCAGCTTCGGCGCGAGGCTCCCGTCCGGCAGGGAGACCACCGCCAGGTCCACCTGCAGGAGCGAGGGAAGCGGGTCCATGCCCGGGGCGTCGAACTCGGGGGGGATCGCCCGCTTCATCCGCTCCGCCACGCCCGGGCGGACGAGCTGCTCGACGATGCCGTGCGCGGCCCCGGTCAGCCTCCCGGTCAGCTCCGGCGTCAGGAAGACCGGCGTCTCGGCCAGACGGAAGCCGGACTCGGCGCCCGTCTTCTCGAGGAGGCGCCGGAGGTAGTCCCGGTAGAGCCCGTCGGTGTAGGCGGCGTTGAACGCCTCGCGGAATCCCGGCTGCATAGGGCGCGAAGTCTAGTCGATGGACGGCAGGGGCGGGCCGGCCGGCTGGACGAGGTCCGGCCCGTCCGCGGTCGGGTTCCCGACGCGAGCCGCGACGGGCCACCCCTCCATCGCCGAGGCCGGGAAGGGGACCAGGAACGGGGCGAGGCGCGCGGCGTCGGTCACGGCCGGGTCGAGCCAGACCGCCTCCCCCTCCTCCGAGAGGAGGACGGGCATCCGGTCGTGGACGCGCGCCACCAGGGGATTGGCCTCCGTCGTCAGGATCGCGAAGGTCCGGAGCGCCCCGCCGTCCGGCGAACGCCAGACGTCGTACAGGCCGGCCAGGCCGAGCGGGGCGCCGGAGCGGGAGCGGAAGAGGTGCGGGACCTTCGACCTCCCGCCCGGCCGCGCCTGCCACTCGTAGAAGCCGTCGGCCGGGACGACGGCTCGGCTCCTCCGGAGCGGGCCCCGGTAGCTCGGCTTCTCGGCCACGGTGTCGGCGCGGGCGTTGATCGGGCGCCGGGCCTCGGTGAGGTCCTTCGTCCAGGACGGCACGAGGCCCCAGCCCATCGACACGAGGCGGCGCCCCCCCTCGGCCGCCAAGACGACCGGGGCTTCGGAGAGCGGGGCGACGTTGTACCGGGGCCGAAGCGGCGGGGCCTCCCCCTCGAACCCGAAGCGGAGCCTCAGGACGTCGAGAGGGCTCGTCACCACGTACCGGCCGCACACTCCCGTCGACCTCAGCCGCCCCGCGGGCGGCGGGTGGCGCGGAACGTCAGCGCCCCCAGCTTCACCGGGAGCCACCGCGGCGCCAGCCTCAGGGAGGCGATCCAGAGGCGGTCGAAGGGGTGGGGGACGTGGACGGCCTTCCCCTTCGAGAGGGCGTGGAGCCCCGCGTCGGCGACGTCGCCGGCAGACAGGACCGGGAAGAGCGTCCGGCTCCCGTCGGCCATCGACGCGGTCTCGGCGAAGCGGGTCCTCGTGAAGCCGGGGCAGAGGGCCGTCACGACGACGCCGTCGGCGGCCGCCTCCTCGTGGACCGCCTCGGACAGGAGCCGCAAGTACGCCTTGCTCGCCCCGTAAGGGGCGAAGTACGGGAACGGCGCCATCCCCGCGGTGGACGAGACGTTCAGGACCCACCCGCGCTGCCGCGCGCGCATCGCCACGAGGGCGAGGCGGAGGAGCTCGGTGGTCGCCAGGACGTTCAGCCGGAGCATCTCGGCCAGCCGCTCGCCCGGCAGGTCGGCCAGGGCGTCGTTCAGGCCGAAGCCGGCGTTGTTGACCAGGAGCTCGACGGGCCTGCCGGCCTCCTCGGTCGCCGCCCAGACCGCGGCGGGGCCGCCCGGAGCCGCGAGGTCCACCGGGAGCGGGACGACCGCCGTGCCGTGCGTCTCGCGGAGCCGCTCGGCCAGCGCAACGAGGCGCTCCGCCGAGCGGGCGACGAGGACGAGGGGGAAGCGCCGGGCGGCGAGCCGCTCGGCGATCGCCTCCCCGATCCCCGAAGAGGCGCCGGTGACGACGGCCCAGGTCCCTTCCCGGAGCTCCAGCATCAGCCGATCAGGTCCTCCGTCCCGTCCACCCCGAGGACGTTCCCGGTCATCCAGGCCGTCTCGGGCCGCGCCAGCGCCACGATCACGGCCGCGACGTCCTCCGGCCGCGTCAGCCGCCCCGCCGGGTGGACCGCCAGGCAGCGCTCGATCATCCGGTCGTTCCCGGGGATCTTCCGGAGGGCCGGCGTGTCGGTGACGCCCGCGCGGATCGCGTTGACGGCGATCCCCTTCTCGACCAGCTCCACGGCGAGCTGGCGGCAGTTGCTCTCGAGGGCGGCCTTCGCGGCCGAGACCGCGCCGTAAGCGGGCCAGATCCGGTGCCCGCCGGCCGAGGTCATCGCGAAGACGTGCCCCCCGGCCCCGAGCAGCCCGGCCGCGACCACCTCCTGCACCCAGTAGACGAGGGAGGAGGCCATGACGTCGAGCGTCATCTCCATCTGCGCCTTCGAGATCCGCTCGGCGGGCTCGGGGGCGAGGAACGGCTTCAGCGTCCCGAAGGCCAGGGAGTGGAGGACGACGTCGATGCTCCCCGACGGGCTCCCCTCCTCCTCGAGCGCCGTCGCCATCGCGGCGACGACCTCCCCGCGCTTCGCCTCGTCGGCGGCGTTGACGTTGAAGAAGACCGCCTTGGCGCCCGCGGCGGTGATCTCGGCGGTGATCCGCTCCACGTTGGGGAGCGTCGCCCTGCGGTCGAGGTGGACGCCGAAGACGTTCCGTCCGGCGCGCGCCAGAGCGATGGCGGCGGCCTCGCCGAACCCCGAGGACGCACCCAGGACGAGAGCCCACTTCCGACTGGTCGACATGGACGCGCATACTAGCAAGGGCCAGGAAGGCCGGTCGTGCGGGGGTTCGGTTGAGGCTGGAAGCGTTGCGGAGGCTCTGGGAACGGCTCCAGTCGTCCGGGGAGCGGACGCTCCCTCCGACGTCCGACTCGTACACCGACAGCGAGCTGGAGTTCGGGCGCCTCGTCCTGCCCCTCCTCGAGGACGTGGACGCCATGAAGCGGATGCTCGAGGAGCTCTCGCGGCGGGCGCGCGCCCTGGAGGTCGTCCTCGACCGGCTCCCGGTGGCGGCGCTCGTCGTCGACGAGGAGGGGCGGCTCCTGACGACGAACCGTGCCGCGCGGGAGCTCTTCGGCGGCCCCGCCATCACGTCGCGGATCCTCGACGTGGTCCGCCGCGCGCTCCGCGAAGGGACCGAGCACGAGGCGCGCGAGGTGCCGCTTCCGGGGACGCCGCGCAGGCTCCGCGTCGTCCCGGCCGAGCCGGGCGGGGAGGCGGGCGGCTCGCCCGTCGACCGCCCCGGAGTCGTCTTCCTCGTCCCGACCGACCGGCCGCCGGAGGTGGACGCGGCGAGCCTCGTCTCGCGGTTCGGCCTGACCCGGATGGAGTCCCAGGTCGTCCGGATCGTCGCCGAGGGGGCGACCAACAAGGAGGCCGCCGACCGGCTCGAGCTCTCGGTCGAGACGGTCCGCTCCCACCTGGCGAGCGCGTTCCGCAAGACGGGGGCGGCCAACCGCGCGGCCCTCGTGGCGCTCGCCTTCGGGGCGCCCTTCGGGCAGGGCCGGCTCCCGGGCGGAGAGCCCGCGGAAGCCTGAGAGCGCGTGGGCCCCGATCCGTTCGCCGGACCACCCCTCCTCCTCGACGCGGCGCTCGGGACCGAGCTGACGCGGCGAGGGGCCGACACGGGACCGCCGCTCTGGAGCGCGCGGGCTCTGCGCGAGGCGCCCGACCTCGTCGCGCGGATCCACGAGGAGAACGCCGCCGCCGGCGCGGACGTCCTGACGACCGCGACGTTCCGGACGCATGCGCGGAACCTCCGGGCCGCCGGGATCCCCGGGGCCGAGGCCGGGAGGCTCTCCCGCGAGCTGGCGCGCCTGGCGGTGACGCTCGCGCGAGAGGGGGGCCGCCGGGGCCGCGCCGCCTCGGCCCGGAGCGCCGCCCCGCTCCTCGTCGCGGGCTCCCTCTCGCCTCTTTCGGATTGCTGGCGGCCGGACCTCGTCCCGGAGGCGCCCGGGCGCCTCCGCGAGCACGCCGCCCAGGCCGAGGCCCTCGCGCTGGCCGACTGCGACCTGATCCTCGTCGAGACGATGGGGACAGCCCGCGAGGCCCTCGACGCCGTCGCCGCGGCGGCCGAGACCGGCCTCCCCGTGGCCGCCTCCTTCACGACCGACGGCGACGGCCGGCTCCTCTCCGGCGAGCCGCTCGTCGAGGCCGCGCGGGCCCTCCTCGACCTCCCGCGACCGCCCACGGCCGTCGGCGTCAACTGCGTCCCCGCCCGACGGGTCGGGGGCGAGCTGGCGCGCCTGGCAGAGGCCCTTCCGGGCGTCCCGCTCGCCGGCTACGGCAACACGGGGCAATCGCTGGACGACAAGGACCTCTTCCCGTCCCAGCCGATCGACCCGGACGAGTACGCCGTGGAGGCCGCCCGCTGGCTCGCCATCGGCGCCCGCCTCGTCGGCGGCTGCTGCGGGACGACCGCCGCCCACACCGCCGCGCTCCGGCCGGCCGTCGACGCCGCCCGGTAGCGACGCTTCGAGGAGAGGGAGAGGTCTTCTCCCGGGCCGCGGAGGGGAAGCCGCGGCGACCGCGCGGGTCTCCGCCCCGGGCCGCGGAGGGGGAGCCGCGAAGGCGGCGCGGGGGAACCCGGTCGGGCCCGGGTTCCCCCGATTCAAGGAAAGTAGCCGCGGATGGTCTTCGCCTTCAGGCCGGGCTTCTTCAGCCGGACCTCGACGGCGCGGAACTCCCCCTCGGCCTTCTTCGACTCCGTCAGGTAGCTCGTGAAGTACTGGGCGCGGACCTCGGTCTCGATCCTGCGGTAGACCTCCGCGAGGTCCTTGGCGCTCCCGATGAAGAACGCGTCCCCCCCGGTGTCGCCGGCCAGCTCCTTCAGGCGCGACCGCAGGCCGACGTCGAGGAAGGAGACGTCCAGGCCGACGAAGTAGACCGGGACGCCGGCCGTCCGGACGTACCGGCGGAGCGTCTCGTACTCGCTCGCCGAGCGGTTGTCCTTGCCGTCCGTCAGGACGACGAGCGCCTTCTTGCCGGCCAGCGCGCGGAACTGGTAGAGCGCCATGACGATCGAGTCGTAGAGGGCCGTCCCGCCGTCGGCCCGGGCCTCGGAGATCCCCCGCAGGAGGTCCGCCCGGCTCTTCGTCATCGGGGCCAGGAGCATCGGCTGCTCGCGGAACTCCATCACGAAGCCCTGGTCCTTCTCGGTCATCAGCCTCGTGACGAACTCGTTGGCGGCCTGCTTGACGACGGGCATCGACTTCTGCATCGACCCCGAGCCGTCCACGACGAGGCCGAAGGCCAGCGGGAGGGACTCGGCGAACTCGAAGCTCCCGAGCGTCTGCGGGACCCCGTCCTCCAGGACCTCGAAGTCGTCCTTGCCCAGGTCGCGCGCGAACCGCCCCGCCTCGTCCAGGACGGTCACGTTCAGCTCCACGAGGTTCACCTCGACCCTCGAGAGGAACCGCCCCTCCCCCTTCGTGAACCTCAGGTCCGAGAACTCCTTCCCCTCCTCGTCGACCGCCGTCGCCCGGAGGAGGGTCGCCCGCGCGAGCGTCGCGGCGGGGACCGTGACCTGGTAGGGCGGGGCGCTCCACTCTTTCACCAGCTCGGTGTCGGCGAAGAGCTTCACGGTCGTCGCGCGCCCGCCCGCGATCGACTGGACCGCCACCTTCACCTCGACGCCCCCCTCGGCCTTCTTCGGCAGCTCCAGGATCCGGACGGCCAGGCGCGCCTCCCGCTCGTTGATGGCCCAGGCGTCGGCGTCGACGAAGTTCCCCTGGCGGTCGAACCCGAGGGCCTTCAACGTCTGGCGCCTCGGGACCGTCCCGAGGTCGATCTCGACGGTGAACGGGGGGCGGTTGCGCGTCACGAGCTTCGTCTCGTCGAGGTAGAACTCCACCTTCGTGACCGGGGGCTGCACCTCCGCCTCCACGCGCAGGAGGCCGACCGGCACCTCCCGCTTGGGCGCGACGATCCTCACGAGCGGCCCCTCCGCGGTGACCGCCGGCCGGTTCTCCGCCTCCAGGATGACGGCGGGGGCCGAAAGGAACCCGGAGGCGAGGAGCCCCGCGTCGGTGGCGACGAACTCCGAGGACATCCGCGGGACGTCGATCGTGACCGACCGCAGGCCGACCCCGCGGCCGTTCTCCGCCTCGAAGCGGAAGTTCAGGACGAGCCGGCCCGGAGGGAGCGCGCGCAGGAACGAGATCGCGAGCGGCTGGCCCTCCGTGGCGTCGGACATGTCGACGTCCACCGGGACGCGGAAGGTGTCCGCCACGGCCCCCTTCTCGTCCTTGGCCTCGCCCGCCACGAAGAAGGTGAAGACCCGCGGCCGGTCCGCCCCCGCCTTCCGGAGGTCGGCGCGCGACGCGGAGAGGAGGAACCGGACGACGGTCTTCTCGCCGCTCCGGCCCAGGAACTGCTCGCGGACCTCGATCGGGACCGAGACTCCCGCCCCCTCCGCCCGGGTCGTCTGCGGCGGGGCGGGCGGGGAGGGCTGGGCCGCGAGCGGCGAGGGGCGGGAGAGGAGGAGCGCGGCGAGAGGGAGGGCGAGCGAGAGGAGACGGCGGGCGGCGGAGCCGGGCATGGGTCGGATCCTAGCGGCTCCCGTGCCGCCCCGGCCGTCCTCCCGGGCGGGCGGCCCTTCCCGGGGCCTCACGCCGCGGCGAGCGCGGCCTGCCGCGTGAAGAAGTCGTCCACCGCCTCGAGGAACGCCTCCGGGCTCGGGAGCGACTGGATCTTCCGGCGCAGCTCGGTGGCGTTCGGCACGCCGTGCGTGTACCAGCCGGTGAACGTCCGGAGCTTGCCCATCACGAGCTTCGGCTCCCCGGCGTTGTCCCGCCGGATCAGGTCGAAGTGCGCCAGGATGATGTCCCGCCGCTCCTCGATCGTGGCCGGCCGGTACTCCCGGCCCGCCAGCAGCTCCGCCGCCTGCCGGAAGACCCACGGGTTCTTCATCGTCGCGCGGCCGATCATCACGGCGTCGCAGCCGGTCTGCCGGAGCATCGCCAGGACGTCCTCGGGCGTCTCGACGTCGCCGTTGCCGACGACGGGGATCCTCACCGCCTCCTTCAGCCGCGCGATCCGGCTCCAGTCGGCCCGGCCCGTGTACATCTGCCTGGCGGTCCGGGGGTGGAGCGCCACCGACGCGACCCCCTCCCCCTCGCAGATCCTCCCCAGCTCGACGAAGTTCAGCCGCGACTCGTCGATCCCGGCGCGGAACTTCACCGTCAGCGGCGTCGTCGGGAGCGCCCGCCGGCAGGCGGCGATGATCTCCCGCGCCTTTCCGAGGTCGCGCATCAGCCCCGCGCCGGCGCACCCCCGGAGGACCTTGTTCGCCGGGCAGCCCATGTTGATGTCGCAGGCGTCCACCTGCATCTCCTCCACTCGCGCGGCCGCCTCGGCCATCCGCGCGGCGTCGGCCCCGTAGATCTGGACCGAGAGCGGGCGCTCGGCGGGGTCGAACCGGAGGAGGCGCTCCGTCCGCCGGTTCCCCCGCGTCAGCCCCTCGGACGAGACGAACTCCATCGTCACCAGCCCCACGCCGCCGGTCCTGCGGAGGAGGAGCCGGTACGTGACGTCCGTGATCCCCGCCATCGGGGCCAGGACGAGCGGCGGGTCGACCGTGAGGGGCCGCGCCGGGTGCGCGAGGCGGAGGCTCGTCAGGGGGCGGGGACTCCACCGCCGGCCGCCGGCGTTGCCGGGGCGGCCGGCGCCGCGGGGGCCGCCGGAGCGGCCGGCGCCGCGGGGGCCGCGGCCCCGACGATCTCGAAGGCGAGCGTCGGCGCGTTGAAGGGACCGGGGAGGAGCTTGCCGTCCCGCGAGAGCGCCACGATGTAGCGGTGCTTGCCGGGGGCGACGTTCTCCCAGTAGAAGGGCCCGGGCGTCGTCACGGTGACCTCGGGCTGGTCGTCCAGCTTGTACCGGACCTGGCAGCCGTCCTGGGTCCCCTCGGGGGCCACCGTGCACCCCGTGACGAGGAAGTCGAAGAGGAGCTTCGCGGAGGCGGCGGCCGGGATCTTCCCCTGCGGCGCGTTGGCCGTCAGGAGGGGCGCTCCCGCCTCCGGCGCGTACTTCCCGTTCTTCTCGCCGACGTGGAAGGTCACCGTGGCGAAGGCTTTCGGCTCCTTGATCGACTCGTGCCACGGGCGGGCCGGGAAGACGCGAAGGGTGTGCGTCCCCTTGGCGATCCCGCGCAGGACGTACGCCTTCGTCAGGTCGAACTGCTCGAAGTGCCGGACGTTGTCCAGGACGATGTGGACGTGCTGCCCGGTCTGCGTCTTCTCGTCGCGGTAGAGCTCGAAGTTCTTCAGCTCGAGCCGGATCGAGACCTCGCCCCCCTTGGCACCTCCCCCTCCGGGCCCCGCGCCGGAGGCCTCGGCGGCCAGCGGGATCACCTCGTCGGGCTTGGGCGACACGATCGTCAGCTCGACCGGCCCGGTCGGGCCGCGGCCGTCGACGTAGCCGGGGAGGGGCGACTTGACCTCCCCCTCGGCGGCGGCGGGGGGGGCGACGGTCAGGGCGACGGCGAGCGGGAGCGCGGCGGCGATCGCGTGGAGCTTGGTCATGAAAGCACCTCCTCTCGCGGACCGCGCGGGCCCGCCGTCGGGACTGGGACGCGATCCTACCAGCCCCGGGGCTCGACCGGCCTCTCCCGCGCGACGGGACGCTGGACTCGCGTTAGCGCGCGGGAGCGACGGGGCGCTCCACCCGCCTCCAGCCCTCCGGCTCCTCGAACAGCTTCGTCGCCGCCCCCGGCCGGACGTTCAGGAGCTGGGTCGCCGTCCGGAGCCGCTTGCCGTCCGGCAGGATCTCCTCGCGCTGCCGCTGGACGACGAGGCGGTCGAGCGCGGGCGCCACCCAGTACCAGGTCGCCGGGGAGACGTCCGCGTCCGGGTCGTCGTCGAAGCGCCAGACGTGGCAGGCGTTCCCGCCGAAGGGCGTGTCGCTCTCGCGGGCGTACCGCTCCAGGCCGAGCTGGCTGGCCATCGCCTTCTCGCTGAAGCCCGGGGCGAGGGGGTGGTCGCGGAGGAACGCGACCGCCTGCGCGGGCTCGGCGTCGCGGACGGTCTTCGTGGCGGGGTCCAGCTCGAAGGCCCGGCCCGCGCCGCCCCGGAGGACGTAGACCGGGAACGGGCCGGAGGGGAGCTCGCGGCGAAGGTCGTCGCCGCGGACCGCCAGCTCGAACTTCGAGACGACCTCGTCGTCCTTCAGGACGTTCACGGTGGCGCGGTAGCCGTGGGTGGCCACCCGGGGCGGCTCCCCGAAGAAGTCGGCCCCGCAGCCGGCCGAGAAGAAGGCTGCGAGGAAGACGGCGAGGTGTCTCCCGCGCGGCATCGTCATCGTCCTCCCGTCATCGTGAGGCCCGTCAGGCGCGAGAGGGCCCCGAGGGCTTTGACCGTCACCCACCGCGAGAGTTCCCCGATCCGCTCCCGCTCGATCCAGGTCGGGCCGTCGGGTCCCCTGTCCAGCTTCCACCGGGACCGCCGGTCGGCCTGGTGGACGAGGAGGGCCAGCGCGGGCTCGAGCTCCGGCCGGCGCGTGACACCGGCGCCGGCCAGCGCGGAGAGGAGCTCCAGGAGGTCGGCGTGCCTCTCCGGGAGCGCGCCGAGGAGGGGCGGCTCCAGCTCCCTGCCGGACGGCAGCTCGGTGGCGATGGCCCTCTCGACGGCGAACGCCAGGGCCCGCTCGACGAGGGGCAGGCGGCTGCCCGCGGGGACCGCGGCGAGGAACCGGAGCTCCGGCGCCACCGAGGCGCCGCCGCGCGGAGCGTCCGCCGAGCCGAGCCTCCTCTCGGCGACCCAGCGCGCCGCCGAGAGGAGGCGCGGGTCGTCGCCGGGTCCCAGCGCGGCGAGCGTCCGGAAGACGACGAGGAGGGTCTGAGGCTCCGTCACGGGGTCCTCGCCCCGGTCGATCCGGACGAAGTCGCGCTCCCAGCCGGCCCAGAGGACGTCCGCCACCCGCTCCAGCTCCGGAAGGCGCCGGTCCAGCCCCATCTCGCAGAGGAAGAGCGCCTGCCAGAGGACCCCGTCGTAGGGGTGGGAGAGCCCCGCCGCCGTCCAGCCCGGCGCCAGGCGCTTCCGCAGGAGGACCAGGACGTCCCGCACCCACGGGTCGCGCGGGACCTCGCGAAACGCCCTGCGCCTCTCGATGTCCTTCTCGGGGCGCCCCAGGATGTCGCGGAGGGTCACGTAGCGCGCCGCGAGGTCCTCCCGGGAGAGGAGCCAGTCGAGCGTGGAGACGGGCACGGCGCGAGGCCCGGGCGGAAGGGGGGCGACGGCCCGCGGCCGGGCCATCGGCTTCAGCCCGCGCGGGGTCGGGTCGGCGACGAGGCGCGCGGGGCGACCCCGGCCTTCGGAGCGTTGGCGCACAGGACCGGCACGTCGCATCGAAGCCGAGGATAATGCAGCCCGCGTGAACGTCTTCCGGCAGGGCTCCCACGTCATCGGTCACCGCGGCTCCCCCCGCAAGGCGCTGGAGAACACGCTCGCCAGCTTCGACCTGGCGGAGGCGGACGGAGCCGACGGCGTCGAGCTGGACGTCCGCCTGACGCTGGACGGGGAGGCGGTGGTCCTCCACGACCCCGAGCTCGTCCGGGGGGACCGGCGCCTGCCCGTCGGCAGCCTCACGGTCCTGGACGTGAAGTCCGCCCCGGCCCGCAAGGGCGAGCTGGAGGGGGAGGTCCCGACCCTGCGGGAGGTCTTCCTCCGGTACGGCGGGGCCGCGCGGTACCTCGTCGAGCTGAAGACCGGCCCGGCCGCGCGCCCCAACCTCCTCGAGCACCGCGTGGCCGGCCTCCTCTCGGCCTTCGGCCTCCTCGAGAAGGTCGCCGTCCTCTCCTTCTCCCCGGAGATGCTCCGGCGGGTCAAGGAGATCCGGCCCGAGGTGGAGACGGCGCTCGTCTACGACGGCACCGCCTACCGGCCCGAGGGGCAGCTCTGGCCGGTCCTGCCGCCGGGCTGCACGATGATCGCCCCCCACCACGCGCTGGTCGGGGAGCGCCTCTTCGAGGAGGCCGGGGCGGCGGGCCTCTCCGTCCACGTCTGGACGGTGAACGAGCCCGAGCTGGCCGGGCGGCTGGCCCGGCTCGGCGCGAGGAGCGTCATCTCGGACGTCCCCGACCTGGTCGGCCCCGCCGTCCGGGCGGTCACCGGCCGGACCGGCGGCTTCGGCCTGAGGCTCGCGCAGCCGGACGAACCGGACGCTCCGGCGACTCCCGAGGTCCCCGCGGGCGATCCCTCCGCCTGAGCCCTCAGCTCCGGATCGGGACCCCCGGGCGGGCGCGTGCGTACGGCGCCGGGACGCCGAGGCGCTCCTCCTGTCCCAGCTCCCGCGCCGCCCGCGCGGGCCAGTAGGGGTCCCGAAGCTCCTCGCGGGCCAGGAGGACGAGGTCCGCCCTCCCCTCCGAGACGATCGCCTCGGCCTGCGAGGGTTCCGTGATCAACCCGACCGCGGCCGTCGCGATCCCCGCCCCGCGCCGGACCGCCTCGGCGAAGGGGACCTGGTAGCCGGGCGCCGCGGGCACCTTCGCCCACGGGACGAGCCCGCCGGAGCTGCAGTCGACGAGGTCGGCGCCGGCCTCCTTCAGGCGCGCGGCCAGGGCCACGGTCTCCTCCGGCGTCCATCCCCCCTCGGCCCAGTCGGTGGACGAGAGCCGGACCGCGACGGGCAGCTCCTCCGGCCACTCCTTGCGGACGCGCCGCAGCGCCTCGAGGGCGAGCCGGGTCCGGTTCGGAAACGGCCCGCCCCAGCGGTCCTCCCGCCGGTTCGAGAGGGGCGAGAGGAAGCTGTGCAGGAGGTAGCCGTGCGCCGCGTGCACCTCGACGAGGAGGAAGCCGGCCTCCCGCGCCCGCGCGGCCGCCGCGGCGAAGGCCGAGAGGACCTCGCCGATCCCCTCCTCGGTCAGCGCCGAGGGGACCGGCTCGCCCTCGTCGAACGGCACGGCGCTCGGCCCGACGACGCCCCAGCCGCCGTTTTCCGGGGAAAGCGCCCCTCCTCCCCTCCACGGGACGTCGTGGCTCGCCTTGCGGCCGGCGTGGGCCAGCTGGATCGCCGGAACGGCCCCCTGCTCCCGCAGGAACGCCGCGATCCTCCGGAGCGGGTCGACCTGCTCGTCGGACCAGAGCCCGAGGTCGCCGGGAGAGATCCGGCCTCGCGGCTCCACGGCCGTCGCCTCGACGAAGACGAGCGCGGCTCCGCCCACGGCCCGCGAGCCGAGGTGGACGAGGTGCCAGTCGTTCGCCACGCCGTCGACGGCGCTGTACTGGCACATCGGCGAGACGCCGATCCGGTTGCGGAGCGTGACGGAGCGGAGGGAGAGCGGGTCGAAGAGGTTCGGCATCGGGCCCCCGCGCGGATTCTCGCCGAGGAGCCGCGGAGGCCCGGAAGTCGCCGCGTCAGCCTTCGGGCTGGGAGGGGAGGTTCAGGTCCACGTACCCCTTGAACGCCCCGATCATCGGCGTGAAGAGGCCGACGAGGAAGAGGACCAGGCCCCCTCCGGCGCCGGCCGCCAGGAGGAGCATCAGCTTCGTCTGCTCCACCCGGTTCTGGTCCCGGTTGTTGAACCTCAGGCCCACGTCGTTGGCGACGACGGGACGGGGGTTCCCCTCCATGACGACCAGGAGCCGCTCCTCGGCGATCAGCTTCTCCATCGGCTCTCGCGCGACGTAGACCTCGGCGCGGTCCTTGGCGCTGTCCAGCGGCAGCGCCATCGAGACCTCCATCCAGCTGGGCTTCAGCGGCTGCTGGTGGAACTTCCAGAGGAAGTAGGAAGCCGCCGCGCAGCCCAGCAGGCCGACGACGATGGCGAACAACCGGAAGTGACCCCTGGTCATCGAGCACCTCCCGACATGTCCGGCTCCGCCGGTCGGAAGGGACCCGTTCGCCCCGGGGGCCGCGGGGAGCCGGTGAGGGGACGACCTCCGCTGCGGACGAGACCGCGGGTGAAGAGGGCCCTCCCGCGGCATCGCCATCATAGCCTCGCGCGAGCGGTTCCGGGGCGAAGAGCGCCGCCGTTGATCGGCCGTCACCGATTCGGAGAGAATGATGAGATGGGTGGATCCTTTGGACCGATCGACTACGACGCGGTCGCCGAGCTCTACGACCTCTACGCGCGGTGGAACCAGGACGTCCCGTTCTTCCTGGAGGAGACGGCGAAGGCGGGCGGCCCGGTCCTGGAGCTGACGGCCGGGACGGGCCGGCTCTCGCTCCCCCTCGCCCGGGCGGGCGTGAGCCTGACCTGCGTCGACGTCTCGGCGGGGATGCTCGCCGTCCTCTCGCGGAAGCTCGCGGCCGAGGGGCTGGGCGCCGAGGTCGTCTGCGCCGACGTCTGCGAGCTCGCCCTGCCGGCGAGGTTTCCGCTCGCGATCCTCCCGTTCCAGGCCTTCATGGAGATCGTCGGCGAGGAGCGCCAGCGCCGGGCCCTCGCAGCGGTCCGCTCGTGCCTCCTGCCGGGCGGGCGCTTCGTCTGCACCTTCCACAACGCCGCCGTGCGGCGGCGGCAGGTGGACGGCGCGCTCCGGATCGTCGGGCGCTTCCCGGCGCCCGAAGGGACGCTCGTCGTCTCCGGGTTCGAGCAGGGGGGCGACCCGGTCGTGAGGAGGACGCAGCTCTTCGAGATGTACGCCCCGGACGGGCGGCTCTCCTGGAAGCGGATGCTCCCGATGGAGTTCGAGCTGGTGGAGAAGGACCGCTTCGAGGCGATGGCCGGAGGCGCCGGCTTCCGCGTCCTCGACCTCTACGGCGACTACGGCCGCGCGCCGTTCGACCCCGGGACGAGCCCCGTCCAGATCTGGGTCCTCGGGACGTGACCGCCCCGGCCTCGCCGCCAGAAGCCTCGCGGCGCGCGATCCTCTACTCTGCCCTGATCGTCGCCGCGGTCCCGGTGGGCACTCTCTTCTGGGTCGCCGCGGGCCTGCGCTCGGGGTCGCCCCTGTTCGAGGGCTCGCTGAACTGGGTCCTGCCCCTCCAGTGCCTGGCCGCGTGGGGCGCCATCGGCTGGTTCCTCGTCCGCGCGCCGGTCTCCTGGCCCCTGCGCGTCCTCCTCTGGCTCGGGTTCGGCTTCCTCGTCCTCGTCTCGGCCTTCGTGGCCCTCGCCGCCCTCTTCTGGAACGTCCGCTGAGCCGAGAAACCTCAGTTAGGTCGGTCTGAGGGAGGGTTAGGGGAGGAAGAAGGCGGGGGGAGAGGGGTGTCTCCTCCATGGTGGTGGGGGG
>RHKY01000045.1 GCA_008363385.1 Acidobacteriota bacterium
CAACCTGGCCTTCGGCGAGTGGGTCAAGGTCTTCGGCGACGAGAAGCTCACCACCGCCCTCCTCGACCGCCTCGGCCACCACGCCCACATCCTGACCACCAAGGGCCCCTCGTATCGCACCCGCCGCCGAACCGTGAAGGACTGACGCGGAAGGCCGGAAAGCGCACACGCCTCGCCCTGGACGCCTCGCGTTTTCCACGTTTCCACAGCTGTCCACAAAGAGAAAACGAAACAAAAAGAGAAAGGCGACGACTACGACGGGAGACTCTCTCCCCTACACTTCAACCCGCCTCGGGGTGGCTCCCTTTCCGGCCGCCCGACTGGCTCCCTTTCCGAACGGCCGCCGCAGCAGGTGATCCCCGCTCCGATGCCTTCGGGCGTTGAGCACTAGATCGGCCAGTCCGGGAACCGCTCCTGCACGGTGGTGTGATCCCCGCTCCGATGCCTTCGGGCGTTGAGCACCCCATGCCGTACACCGCGAGCGCCTCGTTGACCTGGTGATCCCCGCTCCGATGCCTTCGGGCGTTGAGCACGCGACAAGCGCCGCCTCCCGGCAACGGTCACAACAGTGATCCCCGCTCCGATGCCTTCGGGCGTTGAGCACCTCACTGGGCACCTCCCTTAGACGGACGCGTTGCTGGTGATCCCCGCTCCGATGCCTTCGGGCGTTGAGCACTAGACTTCCACGGTCCACCGCTCGTCGGTCTCGACGTGATCCCCGCTCCGATGCCTTCGGGCGTTGAGCACCAGTCGACGGTCTCGCCGCCCATCGTCGTGGTGGACGGTGATCCCCGCTCCGATGCCTTCGGGCGTTGAGCACACGGTGGAGCAGGCGGAAACCCTGTGCGACAGGCTCGTGATCCCCGCTCCGATGCCTTCGGGCGTTGAGCACATCACCGTCGTCTTGAGCCTTGGTTCTGCCATGCCCGGTGATCCCGGCTCCGATGCCTTCGGGCGTTGAGCACCGTCCCCTCTTTCAGGTCGGCTCCGATGCCAAGAGTGATCCCGGCTCCGATGCCTTCGGGCGTTGAGCACCCCGCTGAGATCAAGCTGGCCCGCTGCGTGTGCGGGGTGATCCCGGCTCCGATGCCTTCGGGCGTTGAGCACATCCATCCGCCTAAACCCGGGCACTCATGGGGGCGGTGATCCCGGCTCCGATGCCTTCGGGCGTTGAGCACTCCCAGGACAACGAGATCCTCTTCGGCGGTGCCCTGGTGATCCCCGCTCCGATGCCTTCGGGCGTTGAGCACCCGTCCCGCTCCTGGGCGGAGGAGTCGCCCGTGATGTGATCCCCGCTCCGATGCCTTCGGGCGTTGAGCACCGCAGCTTGTTCGGGATCTCGGCCACCTTCTCGGGTGATCCCCGCTCCGATGCCTTCGGGCGTTGAGCACAGGATCGAAGTCGGGAGGAGTTCCTCCCGGGCGATGTGATCCCGGCTCCGATGCCTTCGGGCGTTGAGCAGCAGTGGGAGTCGTGGTCGCCCGTGGGGCCGAGGTCGTGATCCCCGCTCCGATGCCCGCGGGCGTTGAGCACCCGTCAACTTCGGGTCGAGGAGGGGCGCACTGCGCCCGCGGCGGTTTCCGTTGCAAGATCGGCGCGTGAGCCTGGTCTCCCGGAAGGCGGGCGCCCTCGTCGTGGTGGCGCTCGCCTTCTTCACGGACATGGTCCTCTACTACCTCGTGGTGCCGCTGCTGCCGCACTACGCGCGCGAGCTGTCGCTCTCGCAGATGGAGGTGGGGGTCCTCTTCGGGAGCTACGCGGTCGCGCTCCTCGTCTCGACGTTCCCGCTCGGGCGTCTCGCGGACCGGGTGGGGCGGCGGCCGCCGCTCCTCTGGGGCCTCGTCGGACTGGGCGCCACGACGCTCCTCTTCGCCCTCTCCGACAGCTACCCGCTCCTCGTCCTCGCCCGCGTCCTGCAGGGGATCTCGGGCGCGGCGACCTGGACGTCGGGGCTGGCGATCCTGGCGGACAGCTTCCCGGCCGCCGAACGAGGGCGCGGGATGGGGACCGTCTTCGCCTTCGCCAACCTCGGCGTCCTCCTCGGGCCGCCGATCGCCGGGCACCTGAGCGACCGGTTCGGCCCGCGCGCGCCCTTCTTCTTCGCTGCCGGTCTCGCCCTCCTCGACGCCGCGGCGCGCATCCTCCTGCTGCGCGACGAGGCGCCGCCCGAGGGGACGAGGCTCGGGTACCGGGCGCTCGTCGGGAACGCGGTCGTGAGGGTGTTCGCCGGCGCGATGGCGCTGGGCGCGGGGCTCTTCTCTCTCCTGGAGTCGACGCTCCCGATCCACCTCGACGCCGCGTTCGGGATGTCCGCGGCCGAGATCGGGAACGCCTTCGCCGTCGTGGCGGCGAGCCACATGGTCACCTCGCCGCTGATGGGCCGCCTCTCGGACCGCGTCGGCCGGCGGAAGGTGCTGGCCACGGGCCTCCTGATGGCGCTCGTCCTCGTCCCGCTCACCGGCTTCGTGACGGTGCGGTGGGGCATCGTCCTGGCCATGGCGGGCCTTGGCGTGACGGCCTCTTTCGTCATCAGCCCGGCGAGCCCCGCGCTGGCCGACGCCGTGGAGGCGATGGGAAGCCAGAGCTACGCCTCGGTCTTCACCCTCCTGAACGTCGCCTACGGCGTCGGCATGATGGTCGCTCCGATCCTGGGGAGCGCGGCCGTGACGGCCTTCGGCGTCCGGGGGGCGCTCCTCCTCTCGGGCCTCGTCTTCGGGGCCTACCTCTTCGCCCTGCCGTCCGTCCCCTCGGCCCCGCCCCGGTGCTGACCGCGCGACGGGAGGAGAATCGGCGCCGATGTCGAGAGCCGACGAGGCGCCCAACCCCGCCGAGGACGTCCGCCTCCCTTCCAACGCCTTCCGCGAGCTCGCCCCTGGAGAGACCTACGAGCCGGTCGTCCCGCCCGGCCAGAGCCCGCCGGAGGTCACGGTCCGCTCGGTCGTCCAGGGCTTCGCCTGGTCCGTCGTCTTCTCGGCCGCGGCGACGTACATCGCGCTGAAGCTCGGTCAGGGGATCGAGTCGGCCATCCCGATCTCGATCCTGGCGGTCGGCGTCTCGGTCCTCCTCGTGAAGACGATGAAGGCCCGCGCGTCGACGATGCTCGAGAACGTCAACGTCCTGGCCATCGGCGCCACGTCCGGGGTGATCGCGGGGGGCTCGGTCTTCACGATGCCCGCGATCCACATCCTGGACCTCCAGGACCGCTCCTCGTTCTTCCAGATCTTCCTCGTCCCGCTCCTGGGGGCCTTCCTGGGCGTCTTCTTCCTCGCCCCGTTCCGGCGCTACTTCGTGAGGGACCTGCACGGCAAGCTCCCGTTTCCCGAGGGACGCGCCACGACCGAGATCCTCGTCGCCGGCAAGCGCGGCGGCAGGAGCGCGATCGTCCTGTCGTACTCGGCGGCGGTGGCGGCCGTCTTCGACTTCCTCGGGCCCTCGCTGAAGGCCTGGGCCGAGACCTTCTCGACGGCCTCGATCGGGGCGTTGACCGCCTTCACCGACCGGACGAAGGCCGTCTTCAGCCTCAACACCTCGGCCGCCGTCCTGGGCCTGGGCTACATCATGGGGCTCGACTACGCGGCGATCATCCTGGGCGGGTCGCTCGTCTCGTTCCTGGCCCTCGTGCCGCTCTTCGGCTGGCTCTCGCAGTGGATCCCGGGGGCGATCTCGGCCGGGGCCGAGCCGCTCCGCTCCCTGCCGCCCGACGACATCTTCCGGCTCTACGTCCGCCCGGTCGGGATCGGCGGGATCTTCTGCGCGGGGGTCCTCTCGATCCTGAAGATGTCCCCGGTCATCGTCCAGGCCGTCAAGCAGGCCCTCGGCGAGACGGCACGCCTCGTCAGGGGCGAGGGGATCGCCGCCGGGGAGGTCCGGACGGACCGCGCGCTCCCGATGGCCGCCAACCTCGGCGGGGCGCTCGCCACGGGCGTCCTCGTCCTCCTCTACTTCCGCTTCTCGGTCCTCGCGGGCGAGCCGCGGGCCACCTCCATCGCCCTCGTCTCGACCGTCATGGCCCTCGTCATCGCCTTCCTCTTCGCCGCCGTCTCGGCCTGGGCCGTCGCCATGATCTCGATCACGCCGGTCTCCGGGATGACGCTGACGACCCTCATCGTCACGGCCGTCGCCCTCTCGGCGATGGGCCTGTCGGGGAAGGGCGGGATGCTCCAGACGCTCCTGATCGGCGGGGTCGTCTGCACCGCGCTCTCGGCCTCGGCCTCCCTCGTGACGCAGTACAAGATCGCCTACTGGCTGGGCGGCACGCCGCGCTGGATCGAGCTGGCCAACCTCGCGGGCGCGGTCGTCTCCTCCGCCGCCACGACGGCGGTCATCCTCCTCATGGCGAAGGTCTACGGCTTCGCCCCGTCTCCCTCGCACCCGAACCCGCTCCCGGCCCCGCAGCCGAACGCCATGGCCGCGGTCCTGACGGGCGTGATGGGGACGGAAGGGGCGCCCTGGTTCCTCTACGCCGTCGGCGCCGTCTTCGCCCTCTCTGTCGAGCTGTGCGGCGTCTCGGGGCTCGCCTTCGCCCTCGGGATGTACCTCCCGATGGACCTCAACTCGCCGCTCGTGATCGGCGCGGGCGTCTCCTGGCTCCTGGCCCGCTCGTCGAAGGACGAGGCGCTCGCCAAGGCGCGTCAGGAGAAGGGGACGCTGATCGCCTCCGGCTTCATCGCGGGCGGGGCGCTCGTCGGCGTCTTCTCGGCCCTCCTCCGCTTCTGCGAGGACACCTGGCACGTCCCGCTCGTCCCCGACCTGACCGCCGCCAAGGGGATCGGCGGCTACCTCGCCTCCTGGGGGAACTTCAACGGCCTGGCGGCCTTCCTCCTCCTCGCCGGCTGGGTCTACTGGAACTCCCGCCGCGAGACCGTGGAGGGCTGACGCGCCCGGGTGGGACAATCCGCTCCGCATGAGCCCGGAGCCGGAAGGCCCGTTCCAGTCCCCGGAGGAGGAGGTCGCCCACCTGAGGCGCGAGGTGGCCCGCCTCTCCCTCTTCCACGAGGTGGGCAAGGAGCTGGCCTCCTCCCTCGACCTCGACCGGATCCTGCGCACCGTCATGGAGAAGGTGCGCGACCTCCTCGACCCCGACAACTGGTCGCTCCTCCTCGTCGACGAGGCGGCGGGCGAGCTCTACTTCGAGATCGCCATCGGCGCCGGGGCCGAGAGGCTGAAGGACGCCCGGCTGAAGGTCGGCGAGGGGCTCGCCGGGTGGTGCGCGGCGAAGGGGGAGCCGGTCCTCGTCGAGCAGGCGAGCGCCGACCCGCGTTTCGACCCCCGGTTCGACCAGCTGACGGGCATCCGGACGCGCTCGATCGTCTGCGTCCCGATCGTCGGGCGGAAGGGGATCCTGGGCGTGATCGAGCTCGTCAACTTCGAGGAGAAGCCGAGCTTCGCCGAGGAGGACCTCCCGAACCTCCGGTACCTGGCCGACTACGCGGCGATCGCGCTGGACAACGCCCGGTACGTGGCGCGGATCCAGGAGCTGACGATCACCGACGACGCCACGTCGCTCTACAACGCCCGCCACCTGGCGTTCGTCCTGGACGCCGAGGTCTACCGCGCCGCGCGGTACGGGTACGAGTTCTCCCTCGTCTTCCTCGACCTGGACCGTTTCAAGGAGGTGAACGACCTCCACGGGCACGCGGTCGGGACGAAGCTCCTCGTCCGGGTCGCCGACCTCCTGAAGCGCCAGCTGCGGCTCGTGGACACCGGGTTCCGGTACGGCGGGGACGAGTTCGTCCTCCTCCTCCCGCAGACGCCGAAGGCCGAGGCGGCCAAGGCGGTGGCCCGGGTGCGGGACGCCCTGCACGCGACGCCGCTCCTCCTCGACGAGGGCCTCGACCTGAGGGTGACCGCCAGCTTCGGCATCGCCTCCTTCCCGGCCGACGGGAAGGCCCGCGCCGAGCTCCTCCGCGCCGCCGACGAGGCGATGTACCGCGTCAAGCACGGCACGAAGGACGGCATCCTCCTCGCGGGCCCCCCCGCGGCGATGCACGGGTAAACTGATCTCCTCCCGAGCGCCGTGCCGGGAGATCCCACCCGAAGGAGGGTCCCCCCGTGAGCCGAATCCCCCGTGCGGCCCCGCGTGTGGCGTGCCTCGTCGCCTCGCTCGCGCTCGTCCTCCTCGCTCTCCCCGCCCCCGCCGCTCCCCCGACCGCCGCCGAGGCCCAGGCCTTCGTCGAGGCGGCCGAGGAGAGGCTGCTCGCCCTCTCGATCGAGTCCGAGCGGGCCGCGTGGGTGCAGGCGAACTTCATCACCGACGACACCGAGGCGCTCGCGGCGCTCGCCAGCGAGCGCCGGACGGCGGCCGTCGTCGAGCTGGCCAAGCAGGCGACGCGCTTCGACGGCGTGGCCGTCCCCGGGGAGGTCGCGCGGAAGCTCGCGCTCCTGAAGCTCGCGCTCACCGTCGCCGCCCCGTCCGACGCCAAGAAGGGGGCCGAGCTGGCCCGGATCGTGGCCGGGATGGAGGGGGCCTACGGGAAGGGGAAGTGGTGCCCCGAGGGTCCCGCGAGCTGCATGGACCTCGAGACCATCTCGCGGAAGATGGCCGGCAGCCGCGACCCCAAGGAGCTCCTCGCCCTCTGGAAGGGGTGGCACGCCATCGCCCCGCCGATCAAGGACGACTACGTCCGGTTCGTCGAGCTGGCCAACGAGGGGGCCAGGGAGCTGGGGTTCGCCGACACGGGCGCCATGTGGCGCAGCAAGTACGACATGCCGCCGGACGCCTTCGCCAAGGAGCTCGACCGGCTCTGGGAGCAGGTCAAGCCGCTCTACCTCTCGCTCCACGCCTACGTCCGCTGGAAGCTGCGCGAGAAGTACGGCGACCTCGTCCCCGAGCAGGGGCCGATCCCGGCGCACCTCCTCGGGAACATGTGGGCGCAGAGCTGGACGGAGGTCTACCCGCTCCTCGCGCCGAAGGACGCCGATCCCGGGCTGGACCTGACGGCGATCCTGAAGGCCCGGAAGGCCGACCCGATCTGGATGACGAAGACCGGCGAGGCGTTCTTCACCTCCCTCGGCTTCGCGCCCCTGCCGAAGACGTTCTGGGAGCGCTCGCTCTTCACCCGCCCGCGCGACCGCGAGGTCGTCTGCCACGCCTCGGCCTGGGACATCGACTGGGTGGACGACCTGCGGATCAAGATGTGCATCGAGCCGACGGCGGACGACTTCGTCACGATCCACCACGAGCTGGGGCACAACTTCTACCAGCGGGCGTACGCGAAGCAGCCGGTCCTCTTCCGGGACAGCGCCAACGACGGCTTCCACGAGGCGATCGGGGACGCGGTCGCGCTGTCGATCACGCCGGCCTACCTGAAGAAGCTCGGGCTGATCGAGGCGGAGCCGCCGGCGGCCAAGGACGTCGGCCTCCTGATGCAGCAGGCGCTCGACAAGGTGGCCTTCCTGCCCTTCGGCCTCCTCGTCGACCAGTGGCGCTGGAAGGTCTTCTCGGGAGCGGTCCCGAAGGAGAGGTACAACGAGGCCTGGTGGGAGCTCCGGCGGAAGTACCAGGGAGTGGCCGCCCCCGAGCCGCGGAGCGAGGCCGACTTCGACGCCGGCGCCAAGTACCACGTCCCGGCGAACACGCCCTACACACGCTACTTCCTGGCGGGGATCCTCCAGTTCGACCTGCACCGCGCGCTGACCCGGGCGGCCGGCTGTACGGGCCCCGTGAACCGCTGCTCGATCTACGGCGACGCCGAGGCGGGGAAGAGGCTGATCGGGATGCTCGAGATGGGGCAGAGCCGCCCCTGGCCCGAGGCGCTCGCGAAGGTCACCGGCCAGCCGCGGATGGACGCGACGGCGGTCCTGGAGTACTTCGCGCCGCTGAAGAAGTGGCTCGACGCGGAGAACAGGGGGAAGCCGGTCGGCTGGTGAGCCGGCCGGCTCCCCGGTCTTCTACTCGAACCAGCCGTTGACGTCGACGATCACGTCGACGGAGCCGGAGAGGCCCGCCCGGACGACGAAGGCCCCCGCGGGGGAGAGGCCGACGATCGCGTTGTTGGCTCTCACCTTCCCGGTGCGGAAGTTGACCGTGGAGGTGGCGGGCGGCGGGAGGTCCGCCGGGTGGACCGTCAGGAAGCCGTCGGCGGTCGGGTTGACGGCGGTGACGTTCACGGAGAGCGCCCGGGCCGACGCGGGGAGCCCGCAGGCGCCCAGGTGCGCCACGGTCCGGGGGGCGGCGCCGGTCGCGGCCGGGGCTCCGAGGGGCCCGGCGGGCCAGCGCGAGTCGAAGAGCCGGCAGGGGGCGAGCGTGTGGAAGCGGGTGGCGGCCGGGGGCGGGGCCGCCAGCGTGGCGACGCCGAGCGTGGCCGAGCGGGCCGGGAGCGTCAGGGCGAGCGTCCCGCCGGACGTCGCCGCGCTGCCGGCGGGGCCGAGGCGAGCGGCGCTCGTGAACCGGAACAGCGTGACGTCCCCGGTCAGCCCGCCCGCCGCGCTCACCGTCACCGCCTGGTCGGCCGTGTCCTTGTTGAAGAGGAGGAGGTAGAGCGTCGAGCCCCGGCCGTGGACGGCGTACGAGCCGACGAGGTCGACGTTCGAGCTGGTGGCCCTCACGCTGGTCCCGGCCACCTGCGAGCCCGCGCCGTCGTAGTCGAGGAAGAGCGCGAAGGCGTCCTCGACGAGCGTGTCCTCGTCCGGCGCCGACCAGCGGGTGGCCAGGTCCAGCCCCTCCCGGCCGAAGATCGCCAGCGCCTCGGCCTGCGCCATCGCCGAGCTGATGCCGCCGTCCCCGAAGTTGTACTCGCCGATGGCCAGCTTCGTCCCCGGGTAGTGCGTCTCCCGGAGCTCTCGCATCATCGGGATCAGACGGATCGGGGGAGCCCCCGCCTGCCCGATCCACGACTCGGAGACCCACGTCGGGTCGTAGAGCTCCTTCAGCGCGCGCAGCCGCCGGGCGGACGTGGCGGCCGACTCGTCGGTCGTGAGGGCGACGTTCGTCCCCTGCGGGTAGAAGTGGAGGTCGTAGTAGTCGAGGAGGCGGACGCCGTTCGCCGCGTCGTACTGAGCGAGCTGGGAGAGGTACCACTGGGCGAGCGACTGGTTCCCGTGCGCGGCCCAGTCGGCGCCCGGCGCGCAGCCGTCGGCGGCCGAGTAGAAGTACCCGCACCAGCCCCACTCGCCGGGGCCGAGGGTCTCGACGCCCGGGTCCTGCGCCTTCATGGCGGCGGCGTAGTCCCGCGTCTTCTGCCACAGCTCGTCGTAGTCCAGCGGTTCGGGGTGGACGTCGCGGTGCGTGCTGTTCCAGAGCGCGGGCTCGTTGTCCAGGCCTAGGAACCTCACCCCCCCCGCCCCGGCCGTCCCCGTCCGCCCCGCCATGTGGGACGTCCAGCCCGTGGCGAAGGGGACGCCGACGGCGATCGAGGTGTCGGCCGGGTCGTTGCCGGTCAGCGGCGTGCATCCGCCCGGCGGCGAGCTCGTCAGGCAGCCGTTCCCCGCGTCGGGCTGGCACCAGTCCGGGGGGTTGGCCCCGAAGTAGGTGCACTCCGTCGTCTGCTGGGCGCCGTACTTGGCCACGGAGAAACCCCACCGCCGCACGCGGTCCCTGGGCGTCCAGCCGAGCATCGGGACGGTCATCCAGGGCTGGCCGCCCGCCGCGCGCGTGGCGTCGACGAAGTCGTCGGCCGCCGAGCCGTGAGGGAGCGTCCCCGGGTCGGGGTTGGCGTAGTTGGTGAAGAACCAGTCGTTGGCGCTGTTGTCCACGTCCAGCTGCCAGTTGTACCGGCTGGTCCGGTTCCCGCCCCAGCGCCTGACGGGCCACTTCATCCGGGCCATCTGGGCGTCCGAGCCCCAGTTCACGCCGAAGATGAGCGGGCTGATCGCGCGCCGGTCGAGCGAGGCGTCGACCGAGACGGTGAGGGGGGCGGGCGGGACGTCGGGGCCGGTGAAGGCGACGTCGTCGACGTAGACCGTGGCCTGGTCCCCGCCGCTCCCGTCCTGCAGCCAGAAGCCGTCCACCTGCGTCCCGGGGGTGACGCCGAGGCTCGCGAAGGGGACGACGGCCTTCGCCCACGCGCCGGCAGGGATCGCCCCTCCCGTCACGAAGCCCGCCAGGGGCTGGGCGGTCCCCGCGACGCTCCCTCCCAGGATCAGCGCGACGCTCACGTTCTGCCCGCCGCCCGGGCCCCCGTGGACCCAGAGCTCCAGCGTGTCGTACGCCGTCGTCGAGATCCCCGCGTCGCGGTGGAGGAAGAGCCCCTCCCAGTCGTCCGGCTCCCACGAGATCGCGGCCGTCCCGGAGTGGACGACGCCCGTCTGAGCGAGCGAGCGGGTCGCCCAGCTCCAGTCCGAGAAGCCGTTCTGGAGCTGGTCGTCGTAGACGGTCAGCGTGGCGGCCGCGAGGGGGAGGGGGAGGAGGAGGAGCGCCCCGAGCAGGGCGAGCGGGCGCTTGCGCGCGGCCCCGAGCATCTTCTTCATGGCGGTCTTCGCCTCATCCTAATGTGTCGGGAGCCCACGCGGAACCGGGACGGCGCCCCGGCAGTGCGCATTCCCCCGGGGTCCTCAGACGAGCTTCGGGACGCTCGGCGAGGACTCCGACAGCGGAGCGGGCGGCATGCCGGGCGGCGGCTCGAAGCCCGCGAGCGAGAGGCTCTTCCAGACGAGGGTCAGGAGCGCGGCGGGGGCGTAGGGGCGGTTCAAGAGGTCGGCCGCCCCCGACTGGATCCCGAACGCGTACTGGGACCGGTCGAGCTTCGGGGTCGTCAGGAGGACCGGGATCTGGGCCAGCGCCGGCTGCGACTTGATCACGCGCGTCGTGTCGAAGCCGTCGAGCCCCGGAAGGGTCGTGTCCATCAGGATCAGGTCCGGCGGCTCGCGGTGGAGGAGCTCCAGCGCAGCGGCGCCGCTCGTGGCCTCCCGGACGAGGCAGCCGCCGGACCTGAGCGCCTCGGCCGCCTCGGCCCGGTGGTCTTCCTCGTCCTCGACGACGAGGACGACCGGGCGCCGGGCGGGTCGAGCCTGAGCGGCCGGCTGGGCCGGCGCGACCGGGGGCTCTGCGGGAGCCGCCTCCACGGTCGGCGGCGGCAGCTCGACCGGCTTCGGCTCGATCCGGGTCCCGCCCGAGGAGGGGCGGTGCTGGGCCACCGCCAGCGCGGCCTCCATCGCCGCCGCGGACGGGAAGCGGTCGGCGGGGTCCTTGGCCATGGCGCGCCGGACGATGGCGTACAGCTCGGGGGTCACCCCCGGGAAGAGCGCGAGGTCCTCGGGGACCGGCTGCGTGACGTGCTTCATCGCGATCGCCAGCTGCGAGTCGCCGGTGAAGGGAAGGGTCCCGGTCAGCGTCTCGTAGGCCACGACGCCGATCGAGTAGATGTCCGTCCTCGTGTCGACCGGCTTGCCGAGCGCCTGCTCGGGGGAGACGTAGTGGGGGGTCCCGAGGAAGGTCGAGCCGAGCGTGACCCCCTTCCCCTCGGACGAGCGGGCCAGGCCGAAGTCGAGGATGGCGACGCCGCCCCCCTCGTCGACGATCACGTTCGAGGACTTCAGGTCCCGGTGGATGACCCCGGCCAGGTGCGCGGCGTGCGTCCCGAGGCAGACCTGCCGGAGGATCGAGATCGCGCGGGCCGGGTCGAGCCCCATCGGGCCCTCCTCCTCGATCAGGGTCCGGAGGTTCCTGCCCGGGATGAACTCCATCGTGATGAACGGGAAGTCGCCGCTCATCCCGAAGTCGTGCAGCCGGGCCACGTTCGGGTGCTTGATCTTCCGGTTCAGGTGGATCTCCCGCTTGAAGCGGGCCAGGATCTCCGGGTCGTCCACCTCGAGGCTCGGGAAGAGGACCTTGATCGCGACGTCCTCGTCCAGCTCGCCGTCGCGGGCCTTGAAGACGACCCCCATCGCCCCCCGTCCGATCGTGGCCAGGTGGGTGTACCGGGGGACCCCGGCGAAGAAGGTCTCGATCAGCTTCTCGAGGTTCATGAGGTCCCTTGCGGCCCCGGGAGTCCCCCGATCCTACCCGGGGAGCCGAGGGGCGCGGTAGCGGACCTCTCGCGCCTCGGCCCCGGGGCCGTTGTAAACCTGCGACGCGCTCGCAGCGTCCGATGTCCGTTCTCCCGGAGGTGCCCGATGTCGACGACCCGGAATCCGGCGGTCCGCGGGACGGTTTTCGTGGCGGGCCTGATCCTCCTGGCGCCGGCCGCCTCGCGGGCGGCCGACTGCCCCCTCCCCGCCGTCTCCCACGACCCGGACGGCGCCCGGGTCCGCCTGGAGGTGGCGCGAGCCACCCTCCGGTTCGCCCCCGCTCACCCGGCGCCCGCGGGCGGAGGGCCGGTCGCGCCCGGGTCCGACCCGCTCGTCCCCCACCCCTGGATCCGGCGGGTCAACTTCGTCGACGAGGAGATCTTCGGGGCGATGGACGCCGCCGGGGTCGTCCCGGCACCGCTCTCGGGCGACGCCGAGTTCCTCCGCCGGGTCACCCTCGACCTGACGGGCCGGATCCCGGACTGGGTGACGGTGAAGGCGTTCCTCGCGGACGGCAGCGCCGGAAAGCGCGACCGGGAGGTCGACCGGCTCCTCTCCTCCGACGCCTTCGTCGACCGCTGGGCCCTCTTCTACGACGACCTCCTCCGGAACACCTTCAACGCCGACAGCGGCAAGCTCGGGGCCACCTCGCGGAACGCCTTCCACTCCTGGTTCGCCGACGCCGTCCGGTCCGGGAAGCCGTGGGACGCCATGGCGAGGGAGCTGATCACGGCGGCCGGGCGGAACGGCCCCGGGACGACGGGCGAGACGCACGACGCGGCGGCGAACCTCGTCGTAAGGAACCTCCAGACGAACGGCCCCCCGCAGGACACGTACGACAACCTCGCCGCATCGACCGGCAGCGTCTTCCTGGGCGTCAACGTCTTCTGCACCTCGTGCCACAGCGGGGCGGGGCACACCGACGAGATCAACCTCTGGCTCACGACCGTCTCCCGGAAGGACTTCTGGGGGATGGCCTCCTTCTGGTCCCGGACGACGGTCCAGAGGCAGGGGACGCCGCCAAGCTTCACCTTCCTCGTCGGGGACCGGCCGGGCGGGACCTACCAGCTCGGGACGACGACGGGCAACAAGACCCCGCGGGACGGCGGTGTCTGGGCCGGCGGGGCGACCTCGGTGAGCCCGCGGTTCGTCCTGACCGGCGAGGTCCCGGGGACGGGAGAGGGGTACCGGGGCACGCTGGCGCGGATGGTCACGTCCCACCCCCAGTTCGCCCGCGCCCACGTCAACCTCCTCTGGAAGGAGCTGTTCGGCCTCGGGATCGTGGAGCCCGCCGACGACTTCGACCTCCTCCGTCAGGACCCGGCGAACCCGCCGCCCTCCCCCTGGACGGTCCAGCCGACGCACCCGCGCCTCCTCGAGCAGCTGGCGGCCGAGTACGCCGCGGGCGGCTACGACCTGCGGTCGATCCTCCGGACGATGGTCCGCTCGAGCGCCTACCAGCTCTCGTCCTCGTACCCCGGTACGTGGAGCGAGGCGATGACGCCTCTCTTCGCCCGCCACTTCGTGAGGCGCCTCAGGGCCGAGGAGGTCCTCGACGCCGTCACGAAGGCGACCGGCGTCCCGGCTGCGCTCTCGGTCTCGGGGTCCGCGTCGCCGGTCCGCTGGGCGGGGCAGCTGCCGGACGTGGACGGCGAGCCCTCGGGAGCCGGGATGCGCCCGTACCGCCTCTTCCTCGACACGTTCCTGCGCGGCGACCGGGACACTGTGAAGCGCTCCTCGCAGGGGTCGATCTCGCAGGCGCTGGCGATGCTGAACGACCGGGTCGTCACGGACCGCCCGAAGTCCTCGGCCGGCCTCGTCCGCAAGCTCCTGATGGCCGGGACGCCGCCCGACGAGATCGTCACGACGCTCTTCCTGGCGACCCTCTCGCGGCCCCCCTCCCCGTCCGAGCTGGAGTCCGCCCGGGCCGTCCTGACGGACCTGGGGCCCGGCCAGACGACCGCGAGCGCCGCAGAGGACCTCCAGTTCGTCCTCCTCAACAAGCTCGACTTCCTCTTCTGCTACTGAAGCCGGAGGCCGCCGATGAAGCCCACTCCCCGCCCCGATCCCGGCCCCTCGCCGTTCGCGGGCCCCGGCCTCTCCCGCCGCGGCTTCCTGGAGCTGTCGGCCGGGGGCCTCGTCGCCTCGTGGTTCCTGAGGAGCCCGGCCGCCGCCTGGGCGGCCACGAGGGCCCCGGGCGTGGCGCCGCGCGGGACGGCGAGGAACGCGATCCTCGTCTTCCTCCCCGGCGCCCTCAGCCAGACCGACACCTGGGACCTCAAGGAGGGGAGCTGGACGCCGTCCGCCCTGGCGCCGGCCGAGGCCGGTTCCGGGCTGCGCTTCCCGCAGGGGCTGATGCCGAGGATGTTCGACCGGCTGGCCGACGTCTCGATCGTCCGGTCGTACATGGCGTGGGCCCTCGTCCACGGCCTGGCCCAGACCTGGGTCCAGATCTCGCGCAACCCGACCGGCGCGCTCGGGTCGGTCGCGCCCCACGTCGGCTCGGTCGTCGCGCTCGAGATGGAGGCCCGGCGGGACGAGCGGGACGTCCTCCCGTCCTTCGTGGCCCTCTCCTCGCCGGGGCTCGTCGGCTCGGGCTACTTCCCGTCGACGTTCGCGCCGTTCGCGGTCACGCCGACCTCGACCGGCCTCCCGAGCCTCTCCCACCCCGACGGCGCCTCCCGGCTGGCCCTGCGCTGGCGCGACCTGGAGACGCTCGACGCCCGCCTCAGGAACGGCGACCCGCTCGGCAAGGAGGTGGCCGACATGGCGGGCTTCTACCGCCAGGCCAAGGCCCTCGTCGACGCGCCCGAGGTCGACGCCCTCTTCTCCACCTCCGAGGACGCCTACGAGCGGTACGGCGGAAGCCCCTTCGGCGGGGCCTGCCTCGTCGCCCGCCAGCTCCTGGCCGGACGGCGCGGGACCCGGTTCGTCCAGGTCTCGATGGGCGGCTGGGACATGCACTCGAACGTCTACGCCACGTCCGGCGCGAGCCTCCTGACGCTCTGTCCGCAGCTGGACGCCGGGCTCGGCGCTCTCCTCGACGACCTGAAGGCCACGCCGGGCGAGGAGGCCGGGAAGAGCCTCTTCGACGAGACGTTGGTCCTCGTGGCGAGCGAGTTCGGGCGGACCGTCGGCGCCCTCAACGGCCAGCAGGGGCGGGACCATTTCCTCAGGACGAGCGTCGTCCTCTTCGGCGGCGGGGTCCGCCGGGGCCACGTCGTCGGGGCGACGGACGCGACCGGAGCGGATCTCGCCGACCCGGGCTGGTCCGGGAACCGGGAAGTCCGGCCGGAGGACGTCGCCTGCACCCTCTACTCCGCCCTCGGCATCGACTGGACGACCGTCCGGCACGACGACCCGGTCGGGCGGGGCTTCGAATACGTCCCCTACGCCCGGGAGGGCGTCTACCGGCCCGTCGACGAGCTGTTCGGCTGAGACGCCCGGCGGGGCTGCCTCGCGGGGACGGCGGGGCCCGCCCCGGGGGATAATGCGCGAACCATGTCCGTCCTGATCCGGGGCCGCCTGGAAGGCACCGCCGTCACGCTCGTCCACGGGCCGTCGGGGGCCGAGATCACCACGGTCCCGCCGTTGGACAACGGAGGCGACGGGAGCCGGTTCTCGCCGACCGACCTCTGCGCCGCCTCTCTCGGCGCCTGCGCCTCGACCATCCTCGGCCTCTACGCCCGCCGCTCCGGGATCCCCGTGGAGGGGGTGGAGTTCACGGTCGAGAAGGAGATGGGGGGGCCGCCGCGCCGGATCGGCCGCCTGACGCTGACCATGCGGATCCGGACCGACTGCACGGAGAAGGAGTTCGAGCGCCTCGTCGCCGCCGCCCGCGCCTGCCCTGTCCGGGTGACGCTTGGCGACGGTGTGGAGGTGGTCGAGAGCTACGAGCGGGCCGCCGCCGGGGTGCCCGCGTGAGGGCCGCCGCCGCACGGCGCTCTGGCCCGGGAGGACGCAACGTGAAACGCCTGACCTCGATCCTCGTCCTCGCCGCCGCGGCGCTCGTCGCGCGCCCCGCCCTGGGCTGGAACCAGGAGACGCACCGGGCGATCGCGCTCGCCGCGCTCCACATCTCCCGCGCCGCCGACGCCCGCGTGCCGATCGAGTACCGCGACGCGTTCCTCGAGGCGACGGCCGAGGCCGACCCGTTCGACCGGACCTGCCTCTACCACCGCGGGACGCGCGACCACAAGGAAGCCGCGGTCCAGGCGGAGAAGATGTTCGTGGCCCTCTACTCGCCCCAGGCCAACGCCAACCTCTACATGCGCTCGAAGATCCTGGGGCAGTTCGTCCACTACGTGGCCGACTGCGCGGTCCCCAACGCCCTCATCAGCGGCGGGCAGAGCTCGATCGTGAACTTCTTCGGGAACCGGAACTTCGTCCTCTACCGGTCCCCCCACCCGCTTCCCCGGCCGGCCGGCGCCCCGGCCCCGGCCGTGGCCGCCTCTCCGTCGTCCGCGCCGCCCCCGGGCAAGAGCTTTCGGGAGCTGCTCCAGATCTACGGCTCCGAGGCGCAGTGGGCCGAGGACCAGGAGGAGGGCTACTCCTTCACGTTCCGCCTCGCGGTGAACCTGGTGGCCGACGCCCTCCTCCTCCTGCCGCCCCGGGAGGGGAAGGAGAAGGCTCCCGACGCCGGGCCCGCCGTCTTCGTCATCAACCGGATGGACACCGGCCGCGGCGGCAAGTCGTACGACATGATGATGTACTCGGTCGAGAAGTACCAGGGCCGCTCGGGCCGGACCTACTCGGTCGTGACGGACATCTGGATCCTCCCCGGGGGCGGCCCTGCCAAGAGCGTCCCGAACCTCCTCGCCAAGAAGGCCCTTCAGGTCGTGGAGTGGCGCAAGAGGCAGGAGGGCGACGTGACGAAGATCCGAGCCCTCCTCTTCAACAACCAGGACGAGTGCGCCGTCGAGATGTCCGTCAAGGGGGCCAAGACCGGGTTCGCCATCCCCGGGTCGATCCCCCCCAACTCCCTCCGCGAGGTCGAGATCTCGATCCCGACGGCGTTCCTGGAGACCGAGAAGGTGCAGGTGGCGGGGAAGACCGGCCCCTGCTCGCCCTCGCCGGGGACGATCCCGGCCTCTCCCCGGGTGGTCTACGCCAACACCGCCAACCCCCCGGAGTTCAAGGAGCGGATCGCCGACAACCCGCCGCCGCAGTGAGGCGGCCCCTTCGCGCCGCGGGGTCGGCCGCCTTCTGCGCGGCAAAGTACTTGATGACTGCCCCCCTCGCGGGCGAGAATCCCGCGCGGTGAGCCAGGCCTCCCCTCCCGGCGCCCCTCCCGTGGTCCTCGCCGACCGCGCCCTCGACAACCTCCGGTACATCCGCGAGGCGATGGAGGGCTCGGCGACGTTCACGGCCGTGCCGGGCTGGGGCCAGGTCGGCTCGGGGGCCACGGCCGTCCTGGCCGCCCTCCTCGCGTCGCGGCAGCCCACCCCCGGCCGCTGGCTCGCCGTCTGGCTGGCCGCCGCGGCCGTCGCGGCGGCGATCTCGGGCGTGTCCCTCGCCGTGAAGGCGCGCCGGACGGGCGCCCCGCTCGCCTCCGGCCCCGCCCGGAAGTTCTTCCTCGCCTTCGCCCCTCCGGTCGTCGCCGCGGCGCTCCTGACGCCCGCCCTCTTCCTGGCCGGCGAGAAACGGCTCCTGCCGGGGACCTGGCTCCTCCTCTACGGCGCCGGCGTCGTGACGGCCGGGGCCCACTCGATCCGGGTCGTCCCGGCCATGGGGCTGTCGCTCATGGCGGCGGGCGCGGTCGCGCTCCTCCTCCCGGAGGGGCTCGCCGACGCCGCCATGGCGGCGGGCTTCGGCCTCCTCCTCGCCGGCTTCGGCGTCGTCATCGCGCGGAGGCACGGTGGCTAGGGCGGAGCGGAAGGCGCGGCGCCTCCCTCCGGAGCCTCGCGGGCCCGCCGTCGCCGGGCTGCCGCCGGAGGCCCTTCCCGCGCCGGACCTCGACCGCCTCGTCCACGAGCGGGTCCGCCTCGGGATCGTCAGCGCCCTGGCGGCGCGCGAGCCCCTCTCCTTCGTCGACCTCAAGCAGATCCTCGGGGTGACGGACGGCAACCTCTCGGTCCACGCCCGGAAGCTGGAGGACGCGGGGTACGTCACCTGCACGAAGGGCTTCGACGGGCGGACGCCGCGGACGGAGTACCGCCTCGCCCCGGCTGGCCGGAAGGCCCTGGCCCGGTACCTCGACCACATGGAGGCCCTGATCCGGGCGATGCGCTCCCGGGGCTGAGGGGGGCTCGCCCCGGCGCGGAGGAACGGTGAGCGGCGACGACCTGGACGAGCGGCCCACACAGGCGAGCGGCAGGACGCCCCCCACCGGGCGCCCCACGCCCGGCGAGATGCCGACGCGCGCCACCGTCGCCTCCTCGCTGGGGGTGGCCGCGACGGAGGGGTTCCCCGTGGCGGGCTGGGACCGCTACCAGTTCGTCGAGTTCCTCGGCGAGGGCGGGATGGGGCGCGTCTACAAGGCCTTCGACCCGCGCCTGAAGCGGACCGTGGCGCTGAAGTTCCTGAAGGGGGACGACCCGGAGCTGAACCGGCGGTTCCTGCAGGAGGCGCAGGCGCAGGCCCGCGTCGAGCACGAGAACGTCTGCCGCGTCTACGAGGTGGGCGAGGTCCACGGCCGGCTCTACATCGCCCTGCCGTTCCTCGAGGGCGAGCCCCTCTCCCGCGCGGCGCGGCAGATGAGCCTGGAGGAGAAGGTCCGGGTGATGGCGCAGGTGGCCGAGGGGCTGCACGCCGCCCACCGGATCGGCCTGGTGCACCGCGACGTCAAGCCGGGGAACGTGATCGTCGAGCGCGCCGAGGACGGGAGCCTCCACCCCTGGGTGACGGACTTCGGGCTGGCGCGGGAGGCGGCCGCCGAGGGGATGACCGTCACGGGCTCCGTGGTCGGGACGCCCTGGTACATGTCGCCGGAGCAGGCGCTCGGCCGCACGCGGCTCCTGGACCGGCGGTCCGACGTCTTCAGCGCCGGCGTCACGCTCTACGAGGTCCTCGCCGGGCGGCCCCCGTTCGAGGGCGAGTCGCCGCTGGACGTCATGAGGAAGATCGTCGAGGAGGAGCCGAGGCCCCTCTCGGCCGTCGTCGAGGGGTTCCCGGTCGACCTGGACACGGTCGTCCTGAAGTGCCTGGAGAAGGAGCCCTCCCGGAGATACGACTCGGCGCGGGCGCTGGCCGAGGACCTCCGCCGCTTCCTGGACGGCGAGCCGGTCGTGGCCCGGCCGCTCTCGCTCGCCGGGCGGCTCGCCCGCCGGGCGCGGAGGAACCTCCCGCTGACGGCGGCGCTCTCGGCCCTCGTCCTCGTCCTCCTCGTCTCCGCCGCGCTCGCGGTCCGCTCGGCGCTGACGACGCGGGCGCGGACGGCGCTCGCCCAGTCCCTCGGCCAGGAGGTCCGCGAGGTCGAGGTCCTGATGCGCTTCGCCTCCCACACGCTCCCGCGCCACGACGTGACGCGCGAACGGGACGTGGCCCGGGCGCGGCTCTCGGACCTCGAGAAGCGGGTCGCGCACCTGCCGGCCTCGCTCCGCCCCCCCGGCGACTACGCCCTGGGCCGGGGGCTCCTGGCCGTGGGCGAGTACGCGCGGGCCCGCGAGCGGCTGCAGGCGGCGTGGGACGCCGGTTTCCGCGGGCCCGACGTCTCGTACGCCCTGGGGATGACGCTGGCGCGGCTCTACGAGCGGGAGCTCCGGGGCCTCGCCGCCGCCCCCACGCCCGAGGAGCGCGCGCGAAGGAAGGAGGAGCTGGAGCGCTCGCTCCGGAAGGCGGCCCTCGTCCACCTGCGCGAGGCGCGCGCCGTCAGGATCGACGCCCCCGAGCTCGTCACGGCCCTCGTCGCGGACCTCGAGGGGGACTTCGACCGCGCCGCGGAGCTCTCGCGCCGGGCCGCCGAGCGGGTGCCGTGGCTCTACGAGGCGCGGACGATGGAGGGGCGGGCGCTCAGGCGCCGGGCGGACAAGCTGAAGGACGCCGGGAAGGACGAGGAGGCGCTCGGCGACTACCGGCGCGCCGAGGAGGCGTTCCTCTCGGCGGTGGAGACGGCCCGGAGCGACCCCGAGGCGCACCTGGGCCTCTGCACCCTCTACAGCGAGCTGATGGACTTCGACTGGAAGCGGCGGCTCCCGCCGGCCGAGCGCTTCGCCACAGCCGCCGAGTGGTGCGACCGGGCGATCGCCGTCGACCCCGAGAGCGCGCTCGCCCGCCTGCGCGCCTCGGACGTCCTGTGGCGCCGGGCCGAGTTCCTCGTCGCCGAGGGGAGGGACCCGCGGCCCGACCTCGAGCGGTCGATCGAGCTGGCCGAGTCGACGATCCCGTCCGGGTTCGACCTCTCCTACGCCTACGACAACCTCGGCATCGCCTGGCACCAGCGCGGCGAGTGGGAGCTCGCGCAGGGGATCGACCCGCGCGCGTCGTTCGGCAAGGCCGTCGAGAGCTACGAGGTCTGCCTGACCCGCTTCCCGGGCCTCTTCTCGACGTACTGCAACGCGGCGAACGTCCTCGCCCGGCTGGCGGGCTACGAGGTGGACGAGGGCCGCGACCCCGCCGCCCTCCTCCGGAGGGGCCGGGAGGTCGTCGCGCGCGGGAGGAAGGTGAGCCCTCACTTCTGCGTCCCGGCAGGGCTGGCGTCGCTGGAGCTCGAGGCGCTCCGGCACGCGCTGGCCACCGGGGCGGACCCGTCGGAGCCCGGCCGGGCCGTCCGCGCGGCGCTCGCGGAGGTGCGGGAGAAGAACCCGACGCACGCCGAGGTGCCGATCCAGGAGGCCCGCGTCGCCCTCCTCCTCGCCGAGAGGGAGGTCCGCGCGGGCGGCGACCCCGCCGGCTCTCTCTCGGAGGCGCGCGTGGCCGTGGAGAGGCTCCGGGCGCTCAACCCCGGGGCGCGGGACCTGCCGCTCCTCCTGGCCGAGGCGCGCCTCGTGGAGGCGGCGCTCCTCCTCCGGCAGGGGAGGGGCGCGGCGGCGCGGAGGGAGCGCGAGGCGGCCCTGTCGGCCGACCCGTCCCTCGCGCGCCGGAGGCCCACGCTCGCGAAGGCCGCCGGGCTGCGCTGAGTCAGGGGGCGGGCGCCGGCGGAACGGGGGTCTCGGCCGCCGGCTCCGGCGCCTCGGCCCGCACGACCCGGTAGGCCTGGATCGGCTCCGACTTCCCCTTGACCATCGCCGGGGGCAGCGCCGCGAGCGGGACGTCGTCCTTCGTCAGCCGCGAGCGCGTCGCCTCCGAGAGGACCACCTCGCCGGCGCTGGCGAGGTTGCAGACGCGGCTCGCCACGTTCGTCGTGTCGCCGATGGCGGCGAACTGGACGTAGTCGTGCGAGCCGATGTTCCCGAACGTGACCGGCCCCGAGTTCAGGCCGATGTGGATCGCCAGCTCGGGCTCCTCGCCGCGGGCGGCGTTCAGCCCCACCATCGCCTGCTGCATCTCCAGGGCCGCCGCGAGCGCCCGGTCGGCGTCGTCGGGCTTGGCGTGCGGGACGCCCCAGATCGCCATCAGCGCGTCGCCGATGTACTTCTCCAGCGTCCCCTCGTGCCGGAAGACGATCTCGGCCATCACGGGGAAGTAGCGGTGCAGGAGCGCGACGATCTCGCTCGACTTCCGCCCCGAGGAGAGGGCCGTGAAGCCGCTGATGTCCGAGAAGAGGACCGTGACGCCCGCGTCGTACGGCTTCTGCCCGAAGTCGGGCGACTCCATCAACGGGCCGATGACCGTGGGCGGGAAGAAGCGCAGCAGGCTGCTGCGCCTCACGGCTTCCTCGGAGAGCTGCCGCGCGAGGCTGGCGTTCTCCACGGCGATCCCGGCCTGGCCGGCGAAGGCCTCCAGGAACTCCAGGTCCTCCTGCTGGAAGCGGCCCGGGATGGTGAGGTGGTCGACGTAGAGGGCGCCCAGCACCTTCTCGCGGCTCTTGACCGGGACGCACATCGCGGCCCGGATCTGCGCGCCGTAGATCGACGTCGAGCCGGCGAAGCGCGGGTCGGCCACGGCGTCGCCCAGGACCAGCCCCGCCCCCTTCTCGAAGGCGTGCTGGACGATCCGCTGGCTGTAGATCGGCGCCTCGCCCATCGGCCCCCCGACCGCGCGCGCCAGCCGCGGCTCGAGGGCCCCGGTCTTCTCGTCGGCGAGCAGGAGCGCGGCCCGGTCCACCTCGAAGATCTGGAAGAGGAGGTCGAAGATCTTCGGCAGGAGCGTGTCGAGCGGCTCCGGCGAGGTGAGCATCTGGCTCACCGTCAGGAGGAGCTTCAGCTTGTCCTCGGCGCGCTGCTCGGGGGCCGCGGCCTTGATCCTGAGGGCCGACTGGGACGCCTCGCCTCCGGCCCCCATCTCGAGCAGCCTCTTCATGTCCTGCTCGTAGGCCGCGCGGCTCGCCTGCTTGGCGACCCGCTCCTCCTCGAAGTCGAAGAAGATGTCGCCCAGCTGGACCCGGTCGCCGTTCTTCAGCCGGCACTGCTGCACCTGCAGCCCGTCGACGAAGCTCCCGTTCAGGCTCTTGAGGTCGACCAGGATGACCCGGTCGTCCTCGACGTCGAACCGGGCGTGGTGGCGCGAGAGGCTGACGTGGGCGACGACCACGTCGTTCTCGCGCGAGCGGCCGACGGTGTTCGGCCCGCCCTTGAGGGTCCACTTCTCTTCCGACGGGAGGCCGCGGTCGCGGGTGAGGGTCGGCATGCCGGGCCGGATTCTCTTCCGGCGGGGGGGGCGGCGTCGACCCGCCCGCCCGGAGGCCGCCCGGGGCGCTTGACTTTGTAGTACAGAGTACTTGATGATCTGTGGCGTGAAGCCGCTCCCCGCCCCCGCCGCCATGCGCCTCCCGCCGCCGCTCCCCTCCGCGCGCCCCGGGAGCCGCCCGGCGGAGAGGACCGTCCTCCTCGTCAACCCGTTCTACGCCAAGGACCCGCGCGCCTCCTTCGGCAAGCACGTCCTGACTCCGTCGCTCGCGCTGACGACGCTGGCCGCCGCGACGCCCCCGGGCTGGGACGTGCGCCTCTTCGACGAGAACCTCCTCCGCGGCGCCTGCCCCGCCGACCCGCCGCCCCGCGTCGCCGGGATCACGGTCCACGTCGCCTTCGCCCGGCGCGCCTACGAGCTGGCCGACCGGTTCCGCGCGCTCGGCTCGACCGTCGTCCTCGGCGGGCCCCACGTCCTGGCCTGCCCGGAGGAGGCCGCCGCGCACGCCGACGCCGTCGTCGTCGGCAACGGGGTTCCGGCCTGGCCCCGCGTCCTGTCGGACCTCGAAGCGGGCCGCCTCGCGCCGCGGTACGACGGCTCGTGGCGCGACCCGCTCGGGGCCGAGCCCCCGCCGCGGCGCGACCTCCTCCCGCCGTCCGCGTTCCTGACGCGGGCCAGCGTCCTGGCCACGCGCGGCTGCCACAACCGGTGCGGCTTCTGCTGGCTCGCGACGGACGGCCTCGCCCAGCCGTACCAGGTCCGCGCGCCGGAGGCGGTGGCGCGCGAGGTCGCCGGGAGCGGCGAGCCGTACGCCGTCTTCCTCGACAACAACCTCGGGTCCCGCCCCGGCTACCTCCGCGCGCTCTGCCGGGCCCTCCGGCCTCTCGGGGTGATCTGGAGCGCCGCCGTCTCCCTCGACGTCGCCGACGACCCGTCCCTCGTCCGCGAGATGGCGCTCTCCGGTTGCACGGGCGTCTTCGTCGGCTTCGAGTCGCTCGCCGACGAGAACCTCGCCGGGGCGGGGAAGAGGGGCCCGCGGTCGTCCGACTACTCCCGCCGCGTCGGCCTCTTCCACGACGGCGGGATCCAGGTGAACGGGAGCTTCGTCCTCGGGTTCGACGCCGACGGCCCCGACGTCTTCGACAGGACCGTCTCGTGGATCGAGGAGGCGCGGCTCGAGTGCGCCACCTTCCACGTCCTGACGCCCTATCCCGGCACCCCCCTGTTCCGCAGGCTCGAGGCCGAGGGGCGGATCCTCACGCGCGACTGGGACCTCTACGACACCGCGCACTGCGTCTTCCGCCCGGCGCGGATGAGCCCCGCGGCGCTGGAGGAGGGGTACGCGAGGTGCTACGAGCGGCTCTTCTCTCTCCGCTCCGTCTGGGAGAGGCGGCCGGCCCAGGCGGCTGCCGTCCCTCCGTACCTCCTGATGTCGCTCCTCTACAAGCGCGCCAACCCGCTCTGGAGCTTCCTGATCCGGAGCGGGCTCACGCACGCCGCCTGGCGCCCGCTCGTCGCGGCGTCGCGCCTGAGGCACCTGCGGTTCCGGAGGCGGCTCGCCCGTGGAACCCCGGCGCGGGGCGCCGCGGCGATCCCGGTGGCGGCGGGGGTGTGACGGTGGCGGGCCTCCACGTGGCGGTCATCATGGACGGCAACGGCCGCTGGGCCACCTCCCGCGGCCGGGCGCGCCCGGAGGGGCACCGCGCGGGCGGGGACGCCCTCCGGCGGACCGTCGAGGCGGCGCCCGGCCTCGGGATCGGGACGCTCACCCTCTTCGCCTTCTCCTCGGAGAACTGGAAGCGCCCGGAGAGCGAGGTCCGGGCGCTGATGGACCTCTTCGCCGCCTACCTGGCCCGGGAGACGGGCCGGTGCGCGAGGGACGGCGTCCGCCTCACGGTCCTCGGCCGGCGGGACCGCCTCCCGCGGCCCCTCGTGGCGGCCGTGGCGCGCGCCGAGGCGCGGACCGGAGGCGGGACGCGCCTCTGGCTCCGCCTGGCGATCGACTACTCGGGCCGCGCCGCGATCCGCGGGGGCGACGTGGGCCCCGACGTCGACCTCCTGATCCGGACGGGGGGAGAGAGGAGGCTCTCGGACTTCCTCCTCTGGGAGTGCGCCTGGGCCGAGATCCTCTTCACGGACGTCATGTGGCCGGACTTCTCCGGGGAGGACCTCGCCCGCGCGATCGGGGACTTCCAGCGGCGCGAGCGGCGGTTCGGGGGCCTTCCCCGCGTCCCGCCCGGGCTGGCGCCCCCGCCGCCCCCGCCGGCACCCTGCTAGGATGTCGGGGTTCCCGCGGAATCCAGGAGAGGCGTTCGCGACGGTGGCCGCGCGGGACGGGAGGAGCCGTGTCGCAGAGCGGAGGGGAGAGCGCGCGGGCGCCGCTTCCGCCGAGCGAGGCCAAGCGGGAGCGCTTCCGCCTCGCGATGCAGCGGAACCGGGTCCTGACGTACGTCCTGGCGGTCGGGATCGCGCTCCTCTTCCGCGAGCTGGGGGTCCTCGAGGTCCGGACGACGGACTTCCTCGCGGTCGGGGCCGTGGCGCTCCTGACGACGGTCCCTCCCGTCGTCGTGGCGCGCCGCGCCCTCCGGGGGATCCCGGGCCCCAACCTCGACTACGTCTGGATGGCGGCCGACGTCGCCGTGATCACCTGGGGCGTCCACGTCTCCGGGGGGATCGAGAGCAGCTGGTACATCTGGTACCTCGCGCCGGCCGGCGCGGCCGCCTTCGTCGGCGGGGGGCGGGCCGCGGCGGCGGTCTCCCTCCTGAGCACCGCCGCCTACGTCGGGTCCCTCGTCGCCTCGGGGGCGATCGCCGGCTTCGGGGCGCCGCTCTTCACCGCGCTCCTGAGGATGGCCTTCCTCCACGGCGCCGCCTCCTTCTCGCTCTGGGGGATCGCCGAGCTCGCGCGTAAACGCGTCCTCATCGAGCGCCTCCGGGAGGGCGACGCCCGCCAGCTGGAGGAGCTGACCCGCCTGACGGGGGCCCTCGACCAGGCCACGCGGGAGCTGCAGGACGCCAACCTGAGGCTGCTCGAGGCCGACCGGCTGAAGAGCCAGTTCCTGGCCAACATGAGCCACGAGCTGAGGACGCCGCTCAACTCGATCATCGGCTTCTCCGAGATCCTCCTGACGCGCCTCGGCGAGCAGCTCGGCGCCAAGCCGCTGAAGTTCCTCCAGAACATCAACACCTCGGGCCAGCACCTCCTCGGGATCATCAACGACATCCTCGACCTCTCGAAGATCGAGGCCGGGAAGATGGAGGTCCACCCCGAGCCGATCGCGGTCGGCGCGGTCGTCGAGGGGGTCGTCCACGTCATGCGCGGGACCGCTGCCAAGCAGGAGGTGGAGTTCGCCCTGGAGCTCCCCGAGGACCTGCCGCAGCTGGAGACGGACGCGGTCCGGTTCAAGCAGATCCTCTACAACCTCCTCTCCAACGCGGTGAAGTTCTCGCCTCCGGGCTCGACCGTGACCGTCCGCGGGAGCCACGTCCCGGCCGCCAACTCGCCGATCGGGCAGGAGGCGATCCAGCTGCAGGTGACGGACCAGGGCCCCGGGATCCACCCGAGCGACCACGAGCTGATCTTCCAGGAGTTCCGGCAGGCCGACGGCGGGACGACGCGCAAGCACCAGGGGACGGGCCTCGGCCTGGCCCTCGTCCGGAAGTTCGCCGAGCTGCAGGGGGGAGCCGTCACCGTCGACTCGACGCCCGGGAAGGGCGCGACGTTCACCGTCCTCCTCCCGAGGCGCTTCCAGGGGGTGGTCCCGCGGGGGGCGGTCGACACGGGGCGTCTGGCGATCGCGGCCGGCAAGCCCCGCGTCCTCGTCATCGAGGACGACCCGATCACCTACGAGAAGATCGGACAGGCGCTCCTCTCCGCCTTCTACGTCCCCTTCCGCGCGCGCAACGGCGAGGAGGCGATCACCCTCGCCCACGCCCTGAAGCCGTCGGCCATCACGCTCGACCTGGTCCTGCCGGGGCTCGACGGCTGGGAGGTCCTGAAGGCCCTGAAGGGCGACCCCGCCACGCGGGACGTGCCGGTCGTCATCGTCTCCGTCGTCGACAACCGGGAGCTGGGCGTGGCGCTGGGCGCCGAGGACTACCTCCTGAAGCCGATCGACCCCGAGCGGCTCGTCGCGCGCCTGGCGGCCCTCATCGAACGCTCCCCGCGCCGGGACGGCCCCCTCCTCGTCGTCGACGACGAGCCGGCGGTCCACGCCATGCTCGACGCCGCGCTGGAGGGGAAGGGGTACGCCGTCGAGCACGCCCTCTCTGGCGAGGAGGCGCTCCTGGCCGCCTTGCGGAAGCCGCCGACCCTCGTGATCCTCGACCTGATGATGCCGGGGACGGACGGGTTCGAGGTGGCTCGCCGGATGAAGGAAGCCCCCACGCTCCGGGACGTCCCGATCCTCGTCCTGACGGCGCGCGACCTGACGCGGGCCGACAAGGAGCGCCTGGCCGGACGGATGACGGCCCTCGTCCAGAAGGGCGAGCACTCTCCGGCGCAGATCGTCGCGATGATCGACGCCATCGTCGGGCGGCGCGCCCCCGGGGGCGAGCGTGCTTGAGGGCCGGCGGGTCCTCGTCGTGGAGGACAACGAGCAGAACATGGAGCTCGTCGAGTTCCTCCTGGAGGAGGCGGGGGCCTCGGTCGAGAAGGCCGTGGACGCCGACTCGCTCCGGAGCCGGCTCCCGGCTCCGCCGCCGGACCTCGTCCTGATGGACATGAACCTCCCCGGGGCCGACGGCCTCTCCCTCGTCGCCGAGGTGCGGGACCGCGCGGCCTGGGCGGCCGTCCCCGTCGTCGCCCTCACGGCGCTGGCGATGCGGGGGGACCGGGAGCGGATCCTGGCGGCCGGCTGCCAGGGCTACGTGGCCAAGCCGATCGACGTGGCGACCTTCGTCTCCGACGTCGCCCGGTTCGTCGGCCCGCGCGGGGAGGGCGCGTGAAGGGGCTGGGCCTCCCCTCCCCGAAGGGCGCCAGCGTCCTGGCCGTGGACGACCAGCCGGAGAACCTCGAGCTCCTCGAGGAGATCCTCGTCGAGGAGGGGTTCCGGGTCCGCCTGGCCGCGGACGGAGAGGAGGCGCTCTCCGCCGTCGCCGAGGAGCTCCCGGACTGCATCGTCCTGGACGTCATGATGCCGCGGCTGGACGGCTTCCACGTCTGCCGGAGGCTCAAGTCGGCCCGCGCCACCTGCTTCGTCCCGATCGTCATGCTCACCGCGCTGACCGACGTGACGGACAAGGTCCTGGGGCTGAACCTCGGCGCGGACGACTACCTGAACAAGCCGGTCAGCCCGACGGAGCTGGTCGCCCGGGTCCGGTCGCTCGTGAAGGTGAAGAGGCTGCGCGACGAGCTGGACACCGCCGAGACGATCGTCTTCTCGATGGCCCGGGCGCTCGACGCCAAGGACCCGGCGAGCGCCGGCCACTCGGAGCGGGTGGCGGTGACCGCCCTGCGCCTGGCCAGGCACCTGGGCCTGCCCGCGAGCGAGTCGGAGGCCATCGTCCGCGGCGCCATGCTCCACGACCTCGGGAAGGTGGGGGTCCCCGAGGAGGCCCTGGCCCCCGAGCCGCGCCTCACCCCCGACCAGCTCGCCGCCCGGAGGCGGCACCCCGAGCTGGGCGAGCAGATCCTCTCGCCGCTCCTCTCCTTCGCCGCCGTGAGGGAGATCGTCCGGCACCACCACGAGCGGCTCGACGGCTCGGGCTACCCGGACGGCCTCTCGGGGAACGAGCTGACGCTGGGGACCGAGATCGTCGCGCTGGCCAACGCCTTCGACGGCCTGATCTGGCAGGGGCGCTCGCCCGCGCAGGCGGGCGAGGCCCTCCGCGCCGCCGCGGCGGCGGGGCAGTACCACCGGGACCTCGTCGAGGAGCTCCTGAGGCAGGACGCCACGCTCCCGGTCCGGCCCGACGAGCCGCTCCCCGACTGGCAGGAGCTCCTGCCGCCGCTGGCCAACGTCCCCCGCGGGCGGATCCTCGTCGGCGCCTCCCAGGCCGCGACCCGCCAGGCCCTCTGCGAGTTGATCGAGGGGGCGGGGCACCTGGTGATCGCGCAGGCGAGCCCCTCCGAGACGGCCGCCGCCCTGGAGAGCGCGCGCCCGGACCTGGTCGTCCTCGACGCCGGGAGCGACCGTCAGGAGGGCCTCGCGGTCGTGAGGCAGCTGAAGGCCCTCCCGGGGACGGAGTTCCTCCCGGTCCTCCTCTGCCTCGACTCCCGGTCGCGCCAGGAGCGGACCGAGGCGCTGAAGGCGGGGGCCGACGACTTCCTCCCGCTCCCTCTCAACGGCCTGGAGGTGGTCGCCCGCGTCAAGTCGCTCCTCAGGCTCCAGCTCTACTTCCGCGACCTGGAGGAGTACCAGGGGGTCGTCCTGTCTCTGGCCACCGCGCTCGAGGCCAAGGACCCGTACACCCGGGGGCACTCCGAGCGCGTCGGCCTCCTGGCGGCGCGGATGGCGCGGGAGCTGGGGTACGACGACGAGTTCTGCGAGCGGATGCGGGTCGGCGGCCTCCTCCACGACCTCGGGAAGATCGGCGTCCCCGAGCGGCTCCTGAACAAGTCCGGCGGCCTGACCGAGGCCGAGCTCCGGACCGTCTTGACGCACCCCGACCGGGGCACCGCGATCTGCGAGCCGCTCCGGGCCGTCCAGTCGCTCCTCCCGCTCATCCGGTACCACCACGAGCGGTTCGACGGCCGCGGCTACCCCGAGGGGCTCCGCGGAGAGGCGATCCCGTTCGGGGCGCGGCTCCTCTCCGTGGCGGACGCCTACGACGCCCTCACGTCGGACCGCTCGTACCGGCTCCGCCTCCCCCCCGACGAGGCGCTCGCCGTCCTGGAGAAGGAGCGGGACGAGGGCCGCTGGGACCCTCAGATCGTGGCGGTCCTGGCGAGCCTCGTCCGGCGCGGGACGGTCTGAGGCCATCGGACCGGCCCCGGCGCGGGTGCGCGGGCGCCGCCGCTTCGAATAGACTGAGGTCATGAACGTCAGGATCCCGGTCCTCGCCGCGCTTCTCGTCTGCCGGACGTCCGCCGCCCAGGAGGCCCCCCCGGTCCACGCCGAGGCGCGGGTCACGGTCACCGCCCCCGCCGACCCGGTCCAGCCCTTCCGCGCCTCCGCCCTCTCGGGCCGCAGCCTCTCCGCGGCCGGCGTCGCGTTCGACGTGGGCGCCGGCCGGTACGCCCTCTCGGCCGGGACGCTCTGGGAGATGCGCTCGCCGGACGGGCGCGTCACCGGCTTCTGGTTCTCCGGGGAAGGGACGCTGACCTGGAAGGCCGGGGACGAGGCCGCGTCCAGGGTCTACGCCGACAACGCCTCCCGGCTGGGCGGCCTGAAGGGGACGAAGGAGGGGCTGGTGGCCCCGTTCACGGCGGCCGTCTTCTTCCTCTCGGAGGCTGGCCGGCCGGACCTCCCCGAGCCGCAGGCCTCCGGCGCGCCGGCGCCCGAGGCTGCCCTCCGCGAGCACATCGAGCGGTTCGCCGAGGACCGGCTCCCCTCCCCGTGGGTGGGCCTGGCGGCGGCGGCGCTGGAGAGGCGCGTCTACTTCGCCGCGCTCCTCCGGGGGGGCGAGGACCTGCGACACGAGGTGGACGACGTCCTCTCGGACGAGGAGGCGGTCGCGGTCCTCCGGAAGCCCGCAGGGGCGCCGGTCGGCTTCCCGCCTTGGCGGTTCGCGTCGGTCGTGGCCCGCCGGCCGGTCGGCCGGACGCGCCGGGCGGCGCCGCGCGTCGACTGGAAGCTCGTGGCGGTCGACGCCGACGTCCGGGAGACCGAGAAGGACCACGGCCTCCTCCGCGTGGAGGAGACGATCGTCCCGCAGCGCCCTCTGCGCTCCGCCCTGTTCGAGCTGAGGTCCGAGGACGTCGCCTCCCGGACGTACACCGTGCGCGCGACGAAGCTCCTCGCCGTGACGGACGGGGAGGGGCGGCCGCTCGCCCACGCCTTCGAGAAGGACGCCCTCGCCGTCTTCTTCCCGGCGCCTCTGGCCCCGGGCTCCCCGGTGAAGCTCGTCTTCTCCTACGACGCCCCGTTCTTCGAGCGGGTCGGGGGGGACAACTACTGGGAGCTCCCGATCGCCGGGGCGTGGTACCCGCAGCCCGTCTCCCTCGGGTCGGCCTCGGCCCACACCTGGCACGCCACCGTCCGCGCGAAGAAGCCGTTCCTTCCGCTGGCCGCCGGCGAGACGGTCCGGCGCGGAGAGGACGGCGAGTGGAACCTCCTCGAGGCCCGGCTCGACCGCCCCGTCCCGTTCGCCAACGTCCTGGCGGGGAACTACACCTTCCAGGAGGAGACGAAGGACGGCGTGACGTGCCGCGTCGCCAGCTACGGCGTCTCCAAGGAGAAGTCCGGGGCGAAGCTGGCGAACCTCTTCCACCGGATCCGGGAGTTCTACGAGCCCTACCTCGGGCCGTTCCCCTGGAAGGAGTACACGATCGTGGAGATCAACTCCTACGGCTTCGGCCAGGCCCCGCCCGGGATGATGCGGCTGACGCGGGAGGGCTTCCAGGGGAACATCCTCGGGGACCCCGTCGCCGAGCTCTTCTCGGCCGGGATCAACGAGCGGATCGCCCACGAGATGGCGCACTCGTACTTCGGGTACGTCGTGTGGGACGCCGACCGGGACGACCAGTGGATCTCCGAGGCGTTCTCCGAGGTGGCGGCGGGGCGCGTCATCGAGATGCTGAAGGACAAGGGGGAGTACCGCAAGCTCGCCAACGTCTGGCGCGAGCGGGGCAAGGACGCCTCGGGGCGGGCCCCGATCGCCTTCGCCAACGAGCTCGCCGTGCCGCCCGGGAACTCCGGCGCGGCCGGGGAGCTGTTCCGCGACCGGACGTACCTCGTCTACTTCAAGGGGGCGGCGCTCCTGACGAAGATCCGCGAGGAGGTGGGGGACGACGCCTTCTTCACGGTCCTCAAGTCGTTCCTCCGCTCCTTCGAGAAGAGGCCGGCCGTCACGACCGAGCAGTTCGTCGGGCTCCTCGGCTACGTCACCAAGAAGGACTGGGCCCCTTGGTTCGAGCGCCACTACTGGGGCAGCGAGATGCCCTGAGGGACCCCCGCCGATGGACCCCACCGACGCCGCCTTCCGCGTCCTGACCGCGATGATCACCCCCGCGGTCCTGATCTCCGCCTGCGGGACGCTCGCCTTCTCCACGGGGACCCGCCTCTCCCGCGTGGTCGACCGGGTCCGGGGGCTGGCGGCCGGCATCGAGAAGGCCGCCGAGGGGGCGGAGGGCCCCTTCGGGCGGGGCCTCGTCCTCGACCAGCTCGAGCAGCTCTCCCGCCGGGTCCTCCTCCTGCGCTCGGCGATGACCGGCTTCTACGTGGCCATCGGCCTCTTCGTCCTGACGAGCCTGGCGGTCGGCGTGGTCGCCCTGACGCGCGCGCCCCTCGGCTGGGTCCCCGTGGCCACGGGCCTCCTCGGGTCGGTCGCGCTCCTCCACGGGAGCCTCCTCCTCGTGAGGGAGGCGCGCCTGGCCGTCGCCTCCACCCTGGAGGAGATGTCCGCCGTGCGGTCCGCGGTCGAGCGGAGCCGGGCCGGAACCGGGCCGTGAAAGCCTTCCTTGACGTGAGTCGGCCCGGGAACGAAGATCGGCCGTCGGAGGGACAGATGAGACGTCTCGGTAGGGGCCTGTTCTCCATCGGTCGGGGACTCGGCGCACTCCTGGCAGCGGTCGCGGCCCTTGGGCTCACGGCCGGCTGCGCTTCCTCGAGGAACGAGCCGCCGTCGCACGACCCGGAGTTCGCGGCCCGCCTCGACAGCCTCGCGGAGGCCTACTCCTCGCGGGACGCCGAGAAGATCTTGTCCTTCTACGACCCGGACACGTACACGCTCTCGTTCGGCCAGCGCTACAAGTTCGACACCGGCTCCCAGTCCCACAAGGAGTCCCTCGCCCGCATCATGGGGGACGTCGGGGCCGGGAAGCTGACGATGGGCGAGGAGACCCTCGTCTGGAAGCGGGACACCGACAAGGTCTGGACGCTGCGCCCCTTCGCCATCACCGCCGACCTGAAGGACGGCGGGAAGTTCACCTTCAAGGGGAAGCACAGCGCCATCTGGGTCGAGAAGAACGGAGCCTGGCTCATCTCCTACGAGCACTTCTGGGGCGACCCGGAGGTCAGCCGCCCGGCGCCGCCCCCGCCCCCGCCCGCGCCCCCGATCGCGGCGGCACCCGCGCAGAGGCCCGCCCTGAAGGACGTCTTCTTCGACCTCGACAAGTACGACATCCGCCCGGACCAGCGGGCCACGATGGACGAGAACCTCGAGATCCTGAAGAAGTGGCCGTCGGTCGAGGTCCTGATCGAGGGGCACTGCGACGACCGGGCGAGCCGCAAGTACAACATGAAGCTGGGCCAGAACCGCGCCAACGAGACGCGCGACTTCCTGGTCGCAGGCGGGATCGACCCCGGCCGGATCAAGACCGTCTCGATGGGCAAGGAGCGGCCCTTCGCCGAGGGCAGGGACGAGGAGTCCCGGCAGTCCAACCGCCGGTCCCACTTCGTCGTGACGAAGGAGTAGGGCCCGGGCCCGTCACCCCTGTTCCGGTCACCGGCCCGGCGGACCCCCGCCGGGCCGTTCCACGTACGGGCGGCGAGCCCGGGGAGGGGACTCCGTTGGAGCTGTTCGCGATCGACCCGGACCGGCGCCTCTTCATCTCCCCGGCGGTGGACGACTGGGGAGCGGTCGAGGCGGAGGGGATCGGCGTGGTCCTGGACCTCGAGGGGGGCCTCGACCACGGCGTCCCGACCGTCCCGAACCGGGTGCTCTACGTCTACTTCCCGATCTTCGACGAGGACCTTCCCGACCTCGGGAGGCTCTCGGCCGTGGCGCGCCTCGGGGCCTCGCTCGTCGCCTCCGGCGAACGGGTCCTCTCGCACTGCGGGATGGGGTTCAACCGGTCGGCCCTCGTGGCCGGCCTGATCCTCGTCCACCTGGGGTGGAGCGGGCCGGACGCCGTGGCGCTCCTCCGCGAGAAGCGCCCGGGCGCCCTCTTCAACGACGCCTTCGCCGCCTGGCTCGCCTCGCTCCCGCCGGGCGGGGGCCTCACCCCTTCGGGTGGCTCGTCGTGATCGTCTCCAGCCCGTGGGCGTCGCCGCTCCGCTCGCGCCGCCGCAGCAGGAACGCGAAGAAGAAGCCGAAGAACCCGAGCGAGGAGAAGATCCACATCCCGAGCGCGTAGCCGCCCGCGTTGGCGGCGCTGGCGCCCGAGACGTCGTTCGCGGCGCCGATCATCCAGTTGAAGCCGGCGAGCCCGATGTTCTGGACCATCGTCATCAGGCCGTAGGCCGTCCCGAGCTTCTCCTCTGGGATCAGGTAGGCCACCGACGGCCACATCACCGCCGGGATGAGGGAGAAGGCGGTCCCCATCAGCGCGATCGGCAGGAGGAGCGAGACCGGCAGGACGGCCGGCTCGAGGAACGGCGTCAGGTCGGGCGTCGTGACAGTCGCGGCGCTGTGCCAGCGGAGGACGAGCTGGTAGACCGGGATCAGCAGGAGCGAGCCGACGGTCATCAGCGTCGCCCGCTTCCCGACCTTGTCGACGAGGAGGCCGAAGAGCGGCGTGAAGACCATCGCCGCCAGCGTCAGGAGGCTGGAGAGGAAGCCGCCCGCCGCGCGCGTCGTCCCGTGGACGTCCATGAACATCTTCACGGCGAACGTCTGGAACGGGAAGATGCCCGAGTAGAACGTCACGCAGAGGGCGACGACGAGCCAGTACGAGCGCCCGAACCGGAGGAGGTCGGCCCAGACGACCTTGTCCGTGGCGCCCGCCGCCCCCATCGAGTAGGCGCGCGTGGCCCGGTTCTCCATCGCCCAGTAGACGACGGCGCAGGCGGTGCAGAGGAGGCCGATCGTCGCGGCGATCAGGAGCGGGGCCCGCCACGTCGCGTAGGCCTCCTTCGCCCAGGAGGGGGAGTTCAGGGCGAGGAACGACCCGAGCCGCGCGATCGTCAGGTTCACGCCGAACGCGAAGGAGAGCTCCTTCCCCTTGAACCAGCGGGCGAGCGCCGTCGTCACCGCCACGATGAGCGACTCGGCCCCGAGGCCGAAGACGAGCCGCCCGGCGGCCATCACGGGGAAGGACGGGGTCGCGACCGTCAGGAACGCGCCGGCCGAGCAGAGGACCCCGAACAGGACGAGCGACTTCTTCACCCCGAGGCGGTCGATCAGGAACCCGCCGAGGAGGACCATGAAGACGTTCGGGAGGCTGTAGATCGCCTGGAGCGTCCCGATCGCGCTGTCCGAGAACCCCAGCTGCGCCTTCAGGACGTCGGCCAGGGGGCTGACCGCGTCGTAGACGTAGTAGTTCCCGAACATCGCGAGGCTGATGACGACGAGGACCGTCCACCGGAAGAACGGCGGGGGCGGCGGGGCCGTCGCGACGGGCGTCTCGGGCTTCGGGTCGGTCACGGTTCCTCCTGCGGGGCCACGGTCGGCGAAGGATACTCGCCCCGGCGTATCCTGGCCGGGATGGTCCACGGACTGAGGCCGTTCGCCCGGGGACAGGTCGTCCTCTCGCGGCCGGAGGCGCGCGAGGTGCTCCGGTTCCTCTTCCCTCTCGACCGGCTCCCGGACGAGAAGGAGCTGACCGAGGCCGACCTCGCCTTCGCGCAGGGGCTCCTGGTCGAGGCGGTCGACGAGGAGCGCCGCCTCCGCGTCGAGGAGCCCCCCGAGGAGCTCCCGGCGGCCGAGCGCGTGGCGGCCGGCTGGGGGCCGGCGGCCCCCGTCCTGGCCGCCGCCCTGAAGCGCTTCGACCCTGCCTGGCAGAGCCGGCCGGCGATCGAGGACGTCGAGGCCCGGATCTCCGAGCAGGCGAGGGCCGGCGTCTCGACCCGGTTCCGCGCCCTCTGGCTGGCGCGGCTCCTGGGAGCCCCGCTGATCTGAGACGCCGCGCACCCGTCCCCCGTCGGGCCCGCGCCGGCCGGGGAGGTGCGAGCCCGCTCGACGCGGGCGGCTCAGCCGCCGCGGGCCCAGACCCAGACCGTCGCGCTCCGCGTGTCGAAGGCCAGCCAGGTCCGCTGGCCGACGGGCACACCGGTCCCCGAGAAGACCTCGGCCGCGACGGCTCCCGGCGTGCCCGGGGAGAGGGCCGAGAGCGCGGGGAACCACCAGTCCGCCCCGCGGGGCGAGAAGAGCGGGAGGGTCGCCACCTGCGCGTCGGGCACGCGGAGGAGCCCCGCCTTCAGCGCTGCGGCGTCCTCCGCCGGGAGGTCGAAGCGGAGGAAGTGCTCCCCCTTCGGGTCGCCCGCGAGGTGGAGCGCGGTCGCCCCGGCCGGGACCCAGGAGGGGAGGGAGCCGGACCGGGCCTCCCCGGCCGCCGCCGCCTCGGCGTGGGTGGCGTACGACCGGTCCTTGGCGCCGGCGCACGAGGAGAGGAAGAGGGCGGCGACGAGAGGGGCGAGGATGCGGGGGGCGGCTTCGGCGCGGCTCGGTCGGCTCACCCGCCGACGATACGCGACCCGGCGCAGCCCGAGCCGGCCGTCCTCCCGCCGGCGAGGATCTCCCGCCCGAGCGAGAGCGCCTCCTCGGGCGTCGCCGCCGCCCGGACCCGCGGATCCAGCTGGCGGTAGAACGCCACCGCCTCCGGTGTCGCCGCGAGGAGGACGACGGGCTTGCCCCCCTTCAGCGCGAGCGTCACCTCCGAGGCCGTCCCGGGCCCTCCCCGTCCGCAGGCGAAGACGACGTCGCTCGAGAGGACGTTGACGGCGTTGCGGGCCATGCCGAGGCCGGTGAACACGGCCACGTCGACCCACGGCGCGACGTCCACCCCCCCGCCGTCCGGCAGGACGCCCACGGTCAGGCTCCCCGCGACCGCCTTGGCCCCGCGGCACGCGCCGGCCATCACGCCGCAGTTCCGGCCGCCCGTCAGGACGACCCAGCCGTCCCGGGCCAGGAGCTCCCCGAGCCGTTCGGCCTTCTCGACGTCCTCCGCCAGCGCGTCGTACCCGGCCCCCATCACGCCGGCCACCGGGCGCCGGCCGTCCGCGCGCGACGTCTCCGCCACGGGGATAGCGTAGCAGTCCCGGCGCCGCGCCCCGTTTCCTCAGGCCCGTCCGCGGCTCTCCCCCCGGCCGATCCCGCCCGCGATCAGGTGGGCCACGCGGAGCGGCTCCGGGAGGTTCCCCTCGCGCGTCGTCCTCCGGAGGGCCCCGAGCGCCTCGGCCGCCGTCAAGCCGACGCGCTGGACGAAGACGCCGCCGAGCGGCTCCATCGGCCCGAGCCGCTCCACGATCCGCCACTTCCGCCTCCCGCCCCGGACGCGCAGGAGGAGCGCCCTGCGGATCGCCGCGAGGTCGGGCCGCCTCCGCGCCACGACGAGGACGGGGAGCCCCGTCCGCGCCGAGAGCTCCCGGGCGTCGACGACGTTGAAGCCGGCGAGCGCGATCCCCTGCAGGAGGACGAGCTGCAGGTGCGCGGCGAACCGCGAGCCCAGGACCGTCTCGGCCAGCCGCGACGTGGCGTTGGCGCCGTCCCGGCGGACCGTCGTCCGGAGGACGCCGTCGAGGCGCCCCCCGGCGAAGACGGCCCCGACGACGGGGACGTCCCCGCGGTGCTCGCGCCGGAACGGGAAGTCGTCGAAGGCGACGACGTGCGACAGGCGCCGCGTCAAGGGCACGGGTAGAGGTGGGCGACCGACGCGTCGATCTCCATCAGCTCCACCGGCGCCCCTTCGTGGACGACGAACGCCACGCGCACCCCTTCGGTCGGCGAGTTCGGCGGGATCAGCACCTGCCGGCCGGCCAAGGCGTCGTCGAGGTCCTCGACGACGAACGCCAGGTGCGGCACCGTCCTCACCAGGTCCGGCACCTCGCAGGCCGGGTCGAACCGCATCCACTCGATCCCGAACGGGTTCGAGGTGTACGGCACGACGTGGATCCCCAGGCGGGGGAGGTGCTCCTCCCCCGGGCGAGGCTCGTTCGTCGGGACGCCGAGGTGGTGGAACCGCATCCGGCCGCTCCTCCGACGGGTCCGGGGTGGGGTGTGGGACCCGGCCGCCGACCCTCTCGGACCGTCCGTCCGCGAGACGGGCGGAGCGCTCCGGGGACGAACCGGGCTAGGGCTCGGTCGGCTCGGCGGGACCCACCGCCTGCTCGTTAGGAGCGTCTCCCTCCGCCTGCGGGGCGGCCGTGCCGGCCTTGCGCTCGGCCCGGCGCTGGGCCTTCTCCTCCCGCTTCGCCCGCTTGGCGGCTTCCCGGAGACGCTTTCCGTGCTGGTAGTTCTGTCGCGCCATCTCTCCCCCTGATTCGCGTTGGGGGTGAGAAGGCTCGTCGTGAAGCGCTCAACCCCAGCCGTCGGCGGAGACTAGCACGACCGCCGGGCGCCCCCGCCCGGGGGGTCAGGAGACGACGACGGCCGCCGCGGCGGCGCGCCGCCGCGCCTCCAGCGCCGAGGCGGCCGGGGCCTCGGCCCCCGGGAACGTCACGAGGCCGGTCCCCAGCCCCTTCAGTCGATTCCGCCAGAGGACGCGTCCGTCGGCCGCGTCCAGGCAGAACAGCTCGCCACCGGCCCCGGCCAGGACGCGGGCCCCCGAGACCTGCACGGTCACGAGGTCGCTCCCCTTCAGCTTCGTCCTCCAGATCTCGGTGCCGGTCTCGCGGTCGAGGGCCACGGCGTGCCCCCCGATCCCGATCACCACGTGCGGGCTCGTCTTCTCCATGTGACCTCCTCGTCGCCGGCTCGAGCCGGCACTGGCTGCGTGGAGAGGGTGGCGCGAAGGGCCCGTGTCGCGCGTTCGAAGAACTCCTCGCGCCGCGCCTGGGTCGAGCGGCCGCAGACGACCTCGGCGAGCCAGCTGGTCGGCGCCTCCGCGTCGACGTGGACCGCTCCCGGGACGGGGGAGAGCTCGCAGGCGCGGAGGGCGCCGAGGATCCCGCGGACGTTGCCGTGGGCGTTGCAGGCCGACGGCTCGGCGGTCAGGACGACGGCGGGGCACCGGACCCGGGCGGCGGCCCTGGCGCCGAGTCCGTCCCGGTCGACCGGGTCGAGGCCGACCCAGATCGCGGGAGGGGGATCCTCGGCCGCCGAGAGGAGCGTGGCGAGCCCCCCGGCCGAGAACCCCACGAGGCCGACGCGCGAGCCGTCGACCTCCCCGCGGAACGGCTCGACGGCGGTCAGGTACGCCCGCAGCTCCGAGACGAATCGGCCGTTGCGGGCGGGGTCCGACCAGGCGGGGAGGTCCGGCACGGCGACGACGTAGCCCTCCCGGGCCAGGCACCGGCCCCACCCGGACATGTTCCTGCGGCTCCGCGAGAACCCGTGGGCCACGACGACGAGCGGCGCCGGGAGGGCCGCGCCGGGCCGGTAGAGGTCGACGTCGGTCGCGCCCGACGGGAGCGACACGCGGACGGTCTCGACCGGCGCCGCGCCGGCGGGGGAGGCCGGCCTCGTGCCGGCGGCCGCGCAACCCGCGAAGCCGGCGAGCGCCGCCGTACAAGCGATCGCGCCTCGCCGTCCGGCGCGGTGCGAGTCAGGCACGACCGCGAGCCCTCCGTCCGGCGCCCGCGCGTGCCTCGGCGAGGAGCGACGGGACCGCGGCCCCGGCCGGGAAGAGGTGCGTGGCGTGCACGGGGCGCGACGTCACGCGGCCCTCCTCTCGGCCAGGAAGACGGCCGTCAGCGGGACGCGGGCGTGGGCCTCGTCGAGCGTGCAGGGCTCGAACGTGAAGTCGCTCGGGCCCAGCGTCGAAGGGAACGGGGACCCGAAGTCCGGAGGAGGGGATCCCTCTCCCGGCCGGTGCGCCAGGAGGCGGAGCGACCAGGGAAGCCTCGAGAGCCGGGCGTGCCAGTCGGACAGGAAGAGGTTCGAGCGGTGGTAGTGGATCGCCTGGTTGTCCTCGAGCGCCTCCCGGGTCGTGATCGGCGGAACCGCCAGGAGGGCCCGGCCGCCCGGGCGGAGCGCCGTGAACGCCGCCCCGAGGAAGGCCTCCGGCTCCTCGAGGTGCTCCAACACGTTCGACGAGAAGAGGAGGTCGAGCGAGCTCGGCTGGAGGGCGAGCCGCTCGCAGTCGGCCACCTCGAAGGAGAGTCGCGGGTGGCGGTAGCGCCGCCGCGCGAACGCCACGGACAGCCTGTCCACGTCGACCCCGAGGACGCTGCGGGCCCCGGCCAGCGCGAGCCCGTGGCTCCCGTACCCGGTGCCGCAGCCTGCGTCCAGGACGTCGCCGCCCCGTGCGAGCGGGGCCGCGAAGGCGTAGATGGACTCGTGGGCCACGAAGAGGTCGTTCCGGACCCCGGGCCAGACGGACTCGTTGAACGGCCGCAGGCCCGCGGCCACCTTCCGGAGGCCGTTGAGGAGGCGCTGTGTCCTTCGGCGGCGCACGGTCGGGGCCAGGCGAGCGGAGCGCGCCCGCGCTCAGCCCTCCACGGCGGGCTCGCGCGCCGCGAGCCCATCCTCGGGCCGGCGTGTCGCCGCCCCGGCGAGGCGCTCCTGCCGCAGCAGCTCCCGGCGGGTGGAGACGCTGGAGGCCGTCGAGACGACGTAGGGCACGACCACCGTGAGGCCGGCCTGCAGGAGGCGGGCGGGGGTCATCTCGCCCCGCGCGATCGCGGCGCCGTGGTTGATGCCGACGAGGACGCTCCCGACGACCGCCGCCGTGACCGCCGCGCGGCGGACGGTGGCGGGGTGGAGCGCGAGCCGGAGCCACGAGCCCATGCGCCGAACCCTACCGGTCTCCCGGCCGGCGTCAAGTGCCGGCCGCGGACGTCACCAGCCGGGCCAGGTAGTCGCCGCGCTCCCCCGGGTGGACCACCTCGCACCGCCAGCCGGCCGCCTCGGCGCGCTCGCGCAGGGTCTCGGGGTCCACCTGCAGCCAGCCGCAGGGAGGGCCGGTCCGTCCCCGGAACTCGAACTGCATCCGGACCTCGCCCACGTACCGCCCGGCGGCCCGGTTCGCCTCGTGGTAGGCGAGGTTCCCCGGGTCGTCGGTCGCGCGGACGTCGAGGGAGTCGAGGAGGATCTGGCCGTCCGCCGCCAGGAGCCTCCCCGCGCGCGCGAGGAACCGGTCCAGGCCCGCGACCGTCTCGACCATCCCGATCCCGTGCCCCAGCATCAGGAGGGTGTCGAACGGCCCCCCTTCGAACGTCAGGACGTCCGCCCGGACCGCGACGCGCACCCCGCGCCGCGTGGCCACCGTCACCGCCTCGGCGCTGACGTCGATCGCGGTCACCGGGTGCCCCCGGCGCTGCAGGACCAGGCTGTGCGAGCCGGCCCCCGCCCCGGCGTCCAGGACCCGGCCCCGGCAGAGCTCGATCGCCGTCCTCTCGAGCGCGGTGAAGTCCGGCTCGCCGCGGAAAAAGTGGGAGGCCGGGAGCGCGGCCTGGGTCCCGTCGTCCCGGCGGACGACCAGCGACGCCTCCGCGTCGCCGTCGAGGTGGGCCAGCAGGGCCTCTCCGAACGGTCCCATGGCTCCAGGGTCCACGATGGCCTCCTCGCTCCCGGGAATCGCCGGGGATCCGCTGGCGTTCGAGCCGGGCTCGGCCGGCGGCCGGCCTGGCGGGGCGGGCGGACGACCTCGTCGAGGCAGGAGCCGCGGGGCCCCGCGAGGCCTGCGGGTCCTACGCCCCCGTGAAGACGGGCGGGCGCTTCTCCAGGAACGACTGGATCCCCTCTCGGTAGTCGTAGCTGTCGTAGACCTTTCGGCGGAGCCCCTGGATCAGCTCGAACATGTTCGGCGTGAGGGGGTGGGCCATCGAGAGGAGACGGATCTGCTCCTTGATCGACGCGATCGAGAGCGGACTGTTCCGGGCGATCACTGCCGCCTTCTCGTACGTGCAGGCCTCGAGCTCCTCCACGGGGAAGAGGTCGTTGAGGACCCCGAGCCGGTACGCGGTCTCGGCCCTCATCGGCAGGGCGGTGAAGAACATCTCGCGGACCGTGTTGACCGGGAGCATGTTCATGAAGTGCAGGATCCCGGTGACGTTGTACGGGACGCCGATCTTCGCCGGCGTCATGGTGAAGCTCGTCGTCGGGCAGCCCACCAGGATGTCGCAGGAGAAGGCGAGGTCGCACGCCCCGCCCCAGACGGCGCCCTCGATCATCGCGATGACCGGGATCGGCAGGTACTGGATCTTCCGGATCGCCACCAGGAGGGCGTCGTCGTAGGCGAGCGGGTCGCGCCCCGACGTCGGGAGCTCGTGGATGTCGTGCCCCGCGGACCAGACGGTGGAGCCTGCCGGCGCCCGCAGGATGACCACCCGCGCGTTCAGCTCGTGCATCCCGTCCAGAGCGTGGACGAGGTCGTCGACGAGCGCCCTGCTCAGCGCGTTGCGCTTCTTCGTGTTCTCGAGCGTGATGGTGCCGATGTTGTCGCGGATCTCGGTTCGGACGAGGCTCATCGGGGCGCTCCTTGCGGCGGCCGAACCCTTCGGGATCCGTGGGCGGTCGGGAGGCGCCGGGATCGAGCCGTCCCCGGTCGACCGGCGCCGCCGCGACACGGGCTCGTGCGGTGCGGCGGAGCTAGTCTAGTGTATGAGGAGGCCGAACCCGATGGTCGGGACGGCCGCTCCGGGGCGCCCGCGCCGTCCCGTTCGGGGGAATCCACGGGCTGCCGAGCCCGGGCGGAGGTCCCCTCGGGAAGCGTGCCGGAGCAGGAGGACGGACGGTGAGGGGTGACACCCCCCGTGCGGGGTCAGCGGCGAGCGGAGCGAGTCGGCTGCAGCGGCTGGTCGTTCGGCCGACAAAACGGACGCGCGGGCTCGCGGGGTCAGGCCCGTCGTGCCGGTGCGCGGAAGTGCGGGAAGTCCGACTCGGCTCCGAGGACCGTGCCGAAGCGATAGTTGCCGCCCTCGTGAGCGGAGTAGTGGCAAGCCCTACACAGGACGACGCAGTTGTCGAGCGAATTCGTTCCGCCGAACTTCACGTGACGGATGTGGTGCGCATTGCATCCCTCCCCGGACCGGAGGAGGTGGACACCGCAGCTCCCGCAGAGGTTCGCCTGCCGAAGGAGGGCGGCAGCCACGGTATGAGCCGAGAACTCGACCGAGGAATCGCGGACGACCATCGGCGTGACCTCGTGACGGAAGGATTCCGACCTCGCCCGGCTCTCACGCCCAGCTCACGACGGAAGCGTGCTCTGAAGCCCGGTGCCCGTGTGCCGCGTTGGACTGGCCCCTCACCGTACCAGAGCGGCGATCTGTCGCACGACAGCGGGATCAGCCGAGCGGGGAACCGGCACCTGAGAGGGCTCAGAGTGTGTGAAGCTTTCCCGGGATCGAGCCGGTGAAGCAGGCAATTGTCGTCATCCGGCGGCGTGTCGCGTCCCGGCGATCCACCGATTCCCGGTGCTCGGATCGGAGG
>RHKY01000008.1 GCA_008363385.1 Acidobacteriota bacterium
CCGCCGGCCGAGCCGGCCGCCGCCAAACCCGCCGCCGCCGCGGCCCCGATGCCCGCGGCCGCCCCGGCCCCGAAGGCTCCCGCCCCCACGGACGCCTCCGCGCATCCCGTCGTCGCCGCCCTGGCGGCGGCCGTCCCGGGCTCCGTGACGAAGGCCACCGAGTTCGTCGGCGAGGTGACGGTCGAGATCGAGCGGGACCAGCTCCTCGAGGCGTGCCGGCACCTGAGGGACGGCGAGAGGTTCGACTACCTCGTCGACCTCTTCTCGGTCGACTGGAAGGACCGGTCGCCCCGGTTCGACGTCGTCTACCTCCTCCACTCCTTCCCGCGGAAGAACGAGCGGATCCGGCTCAAGGTCAAGGTCGACGACACGGCGGGGTGCCCCTCGGTGACCGGGATCTGGGAGACGGCCAACTGGATGGAGCGCGAGGTCTGGGACCTGATGGGGATCCCCTTCCCGGGGCACCCGGACCTCAGGCGGATCCTGACCTGGGACGGCTTCCAGGGGCACCCGCTCCGGAAGGACTTCCCGGTCGAGGGGATCGACACGGGGGCGGCGATCTACCCGGACCGGTTCCCGGAGGGGGGCGGCCCCTCCCCCGGGGACAAGAACCGGAAGGTGATCGGATGAGCGACGCCCCGACGGTCCCGCCCGGCACGGCGGCGCAGATCCCCGAGCTCGACGCCCCGCCCCTCATGGGCCTCCGGGAGATGGAGCTGAACTTCGGGCCGCAGCACCCCTCCACGCACGGGGTCCTCAGGCTCGTCCTGAAGGTCGACGGCGAGAAGCTGATCTCGGTCCGCCCCGACGTCGGGTACCTCCACCGCGGCACCGAGAAGCTGTTCGAGACCGAGACGTACCCGATGGTGATCCCGCACACGGACCGCCTCGACTACGTGGCGTCGGCGACGAACAACCACGCCTACTGCCTCGTCGTCGAGAAGCTCCTGGGGATCGCGGTCCCGAAGCGGGCGCAGTACATCCGCGTCCTCCTCGACGAGCTGCAGCGGATCTCCTCGCACCTCCTCTGGCTGGCCTCGGCGGCGCTCGACCTGGGCGCCATCACCCCGTTCTTCTACACGTTCCGCGAGCGGGAGGTGATCCTCGACCTCTTCGAGGACTACTGCGGCGCCCGGCTGACGCTGAACTGCATGAGGATCGGCGGCCTCCCCGTCGACCTGCCGCCGGGCTGGACCGAGAAGGTCCGCGCGTTCGCCGAGACGTTCGAGGCGCGGGTGGACGAGTACGAGGACCTCCTGACCGAGAACCGGATCTGGAAGAACCGGACGATCGGGATCGGGGTCCTCCCGGCCGACCGCTGCATCGCGTGGGGCGTGACGGGCCCGACGCTTCGCGGCGCCGGGGTACGGTGGGACGTCCGCCGGGCGTTCCCGTACGAGTGCTACCCGGAGATCGACTTCGAGATCCCGGTCGGGAAGAACGCGGACACGTACGACCGGTACCTCGTCCGGATGGCCGAGCTGAGGCAGAGCCGCCGGATCGTCACCCAGTGCCTGGACTGGCTGGAGAAGAACCCGGGGACCGAGTTCCGCGGGAAGGTCCCGCGCGTCATCAAGCCGCCGGCCGGCGAGGCCTACGCCTCCGTCGAGGCGCCGAAGGGCGAGCTCGGCTTCCACCTCGTCTCCTCGGGCGGGAACAAGCCGTACCGCCTGAGGATCCGGCCGCCGAGCTTCGTCAACCTCCAGGCCCTCCCCGAGATGGCGCAGGGGCACCTCGTGTCGGACCTCGTGGCCGTCATCGGGACCATAGACATCGTGCTCGGCGAGGTGGACCGATGAGCCCGTTCGTCCTCCACGGGATCGTGATCCCGGCGGTCAAGGCGGCGGTCTTCGTCATCGCCATGGCGACGATGGCCGGCGTCCTGACCTGGATCGAGCGCCGCCTCCTCGGCTTCCTGCAGGTGCGCAAGGGCCCCAACCGGGCGGGTCCGGCGGGCTTCTTCCAGTGGGTGGCCGACGCCGTCAAGCTGATGATGAAGGAGGACGTCGTCCCGTCCCGGGCCGAGAGGGCGCTCCACTTCCTCGCCCCGTTCCTCATCGTCGTCCCGGCGCTCACGGTCTTCGCGATCCTCCCCTGGGGCCCCGAGTTCTCCTTCACCGTGCCGGGCCTGGGGACGGTCACGACCCCCCTCTACGCCACCGACCTGAACGTCGGCCTCCTCCTCGTCCTGGCCATCACGACGGTCGGGATCTACGGGGTGATCCTGGGCGGCTGGGCCGCCAACTCGAAGTACGCCCTCCTGGGCGGCCTCCGCTCGGCGGCGCAGCTGATCAGCTACGAGGTCCCGATGGGGTTCGCGGTCGTCTCGGTGATCCTGATGGGGCGGTCGCTCTCCCTCGTCGAGATCATCCAGGCGCAGAAGGACGCCGGGGTCTGGTTCCTCTTCCCCGGCCTCCTGGCCTTCTTCCTCTACTTCCTCTCCGGCGTGGCGGAGACGAACCGGACCCCGTTCGACCTCCCCGAGGCCGAGAGCGAGCTGGTGGCCGGCTTCCACACCGAGTACTCGGGCTTCAAGTGGACCACCTTCTTCATGGCCGAGTACGCGAACATGATCACGATCTCGGCGATCGCGACGACGCTCTTCTTCGGAGGCTGGCTCCGCCCCTTCCCGAACGTCGAGTGGCTCTCGTTCCTCGGGATCGTCCCGGCGTGGATCTGGTTCCTCCTGAAGGTGAGCTTCTTCATCTTCGTCTACATCTGGTTCCGCGCCACGTTCCCGCGCTTCCGCTTCGACCAGCTGATGGCGCTCGGCTGGAAGTTCCTGATCCCGGTCTCGCTCGCCAACGTCGCGCTCGTGGCGATCGCCGCGCTCTGGGGCCCGGCCGGGCTGAAGGTCCTCGGCGTCCTGATGACGGGCGCCTTCGCCGTCGGGCTCTTCCTGGCCTGGCGGCGCCCCGCCCGCCCGAGGGCCACGGAGCGGATGGGCGCCTCCGCGGAGGTGGGCGCGTGAGCTTCCTCGACCGCTTCCTCCTCCTGGACATCTTCGACGGCCTGAGGGTCACGCTGAAGCACCTCGGCCGCCGGGCCGACACGGTGGAGTACCCCGAGCAGGCGCGCGAGCCGTCCGACCGCTTCCGGGGGATGTTCCGGCTCGACGAGGAGCGGTGCATCAAGTGCACCCTCTGCGCCATCGAGTGCCCGATCAACATCATCTACATCGACTGGCACAACGAGAAGAACGAGCAGGGGAAGGCCGAGAAGGTCCTCGACCGCTTCGACCTCGACATGAAGCGGTGCATGTTCTGCGGCCTCTGCGAGGAGGCCTGCCCCACGACCCCGAAGTCGATCTGGCTGAACACGAAGACGTACGAGCTCGGGGTCTACGAGCGGGACGACGCCCTCTACCTCGACATCAAGAAGCTGACGAAGTGGGACGAGAACGTCAAGCCGTTCGTCCCGCGGGGCAAGGGACCGTCCGGGCCCGCCCCGGCCGAGCCCGGCCCGCCCGCAGCGGCGGAGCCGGCGCAGGAGGCCAAGGACGGGACGACGGGAGGGGGACGATGACCGCCGCCGCGCTCGCCTTCTGGGTCCTCGCCGTCCTGGCCGTGGCCGGCGCGATCGGCGTCGTCACGATGCGCCAGCCGGTCCACTCGGCCCTCTGCCTCCTCGCGTCCTTCATGGCGGTGGCGGGCCTCTTCGTCTGGGGCCGCGCGGAGTTCCTCGCCGCCGTCCAGATCCTCGTCTACGCCGGCGGCGTGATGGTCCTCTTCCTCTTCACGATCATGCTCGTGAACGTGCGGCGGCAGGCCAGGGAGGCGGCGTTGAACCGCCTGACCGGCTCGGCGGTCCTCGTCGGCGTCCTCCTGTTCGCCCTCGTCGGCGGCCTCCTGGTCGCCGAGGCGCGCCGGATGGGAGGGCCCGAGGGGGCGCCCGCCGCGAGCGCGGCCCGGCTCTCGACGACGGTCGTCGAGGCGGCGGGGAAGGCGCCCGTCGAGGTGAAGGGGAACAGCCAGGCCGTCGCGTGGAGCCTGTACCGGGACTACCTCCTCCCGTTCGAGATCGCGTCGGTCTTCCTCCTCGTGGCGATGATCGGCGCGGTCGTCCTCGGGAAGCGAACCATGGAGAAGTTCGACTGACATGCCAGGCCTCGCGCACTGGGTCGGCCTCTCGTTCGTCCTCTTCACGATCGGCGTCGTCGGCGTCCTGGCGCGCCGGAACCTCCTGACGGTCCTGATGTCGATCGAGCTGATCTTGAACGCCGTCAACATCAACCTCGTCGCCTTCTCGCGGCAGATCGGCGACGTCGGCGGGCACGTCCTGGCGGTCTTCGTCATCACCGTGGCGGCCGGGGAGGCCGCGATCGGGCTGGCGATCGTCCTCGCCCTCTACCGGCTCAAGGGCTCGGTGAACATCGAGGACGCCTCGGAGATGAAGGGGTGAGCCGATGAGCGCCGCCGCCATCCTCCCCTGGATCCTCGTCTTCCCCGTCCTCGGCTTCCTCGTGAACGGGCTCCTGTACCTCGCCTCCCACTCGAAGCTGGGCGGCAAGGACGCCCCGCTCGGCCCGCACGGGTCCCACGGGGGCGACCACGGGCCCGGGGGGCACGACGCCCACGGCGGACACGACGCCCACGGCGCGCACGGGGGCCACGGGGAGTCCCACGACATCCCGTTCGCCGCGGTCCACACGTGGGTGGGGCCGCTCGCCTCCGGGCTCTCCTTCGTCGCTTCGGTGCTGGCGATCCTGGCCTGGTGGAAGGAGACGGGCGGCAAGAGCGAGGTCGTCGCGACGCTCTGGACGTGGCTGCCGCTCGGCGAGAACGCCACCTGGTTCGGCGGGCAGCCCCTCTCGGTCGACGTCGCTCTCCGTATCGACCCGCTCTCGGCCCTGATGATCGGGTTCGTCACCCTCGTCGGGACGCTCATCCACGTCTACTCGGTCGGGTACATGGGGCACGACCCGGGCTACGGCCGGTTCTTCGCCTACCTGAACCTCTTCATGTTCTCGATGCTGACGCTCGTCCTGGGCGCCAACCTCGCGATCCTGTTCGTGGGGTGGGAGGGCGTCGGCCTCTGCTCGTACCTCCTGATCGGCTACTACTACACGAAGGACTTCGCGGCGGACGCCGGGAAGAAGGCCTTCGTCGTGAACCGGATCGGGGACTTCGGCTTCCTCCTCGGGATCCTCGCGTGCCTGGCGATGTTCGGGACGGTCGACTTCACCGCCCTCTTCGCGAAGGCCGCCGCCTCGCCCGGGACGTACGCCGCCGGCGGTCTCGTGACCGCGGCCTGCGTCTGCCTCTTCGTCGGCGCCTGCGGCAAGAGCGCCCAGATCCCCCTCTACGTCTGGCTGCCGGACGCCATGGCGGGCCCGACGCCCGTCTCGGCGCTCATCCACGCCGCGACGATGGTCACCGCGGGCGTCTACATGGTCGCGCGGATGAACGTCCTCTTCCGGATCTCGCACCAGTGGGCGGCGCAGACGCTCGGCGAGAACGCCTCCGTCCTCTCCCTCCTGACGCACGACGCCGCGTTCCTGGTGGCGGTCGTCGGGGGGCTGACGGCGTTCGTGGCCGCCACGATCGGGCTGGCCCAGACCGACATCAAGAAGGTCCTGGCCTACTCGACCGTCTCGCAGCTGGGGTACATGTTCCTCGGCTGCGGCGTCCTGGCCTTCTCGTCCGGCATGTTCCACGTCTTCACGCACGCCTGGTTCAAGGCCTGCCTCTTCCTCGGCTCCGGCTCGGTCATCCACGCCCTCTCCGGCGAGCAGGAGATGACCGCGATGGGCGGCCTGAAGGAGAAGATCCCCCACACCTTCCGGACGATGCTCATCGCCACCCTCGCCATCGCGGGGGTGCCGGGGCTGGCGGGCTTCTTCTCGAAGGACCAGATCCTCGCCGAGACGTTCGTGAGCGGCCACCCGGTCCTCTGGGCGCTGGCGGCGCTGACGGCCGGGCTGACCGCCTTCTACATGTTCCGCCTCGTCAAGATGACCTTCTACGGCGAGTTCCGGGGCCCGAAGGAGGTCGAGGCGCACGTCCACGAGTCGCCGGCCACGATGACCGTCCCGCTCTGGATCCTGGCGGGCGGCTCGGTCGTCGTCGGGTTCCTGGGGATCCCGGAGTTCCTCCTGCCGGGCGGCAACCGGTTCGGCGAGTTCCTGGCCCCGGCCCTGCCGGCGCTCCCGCCCGAGTGGACGCCCCACCCGCACCACGCCACGCACGCCACCGAGTGGGCCCTCATGCTCGGCTCGGTGGCGATCGCCGGCCTCGGGATCCTCCTGGCGACGCGGTTCTTCTACCGCGGCTCGGCTCCCTGGGCCCTCCCGGAGCGGGTCGCCGCGGCCTTCCCCCGGGCCTACCGGTGGGTGCGGAACAAGTACTACGTCGACGAGGCGTACGACGCCGTCGTCGTCGAGGGGCTCGGGAAGAAGGGCGGCCGCCTCCTCTGGGAGGTGGACGCCCGGGTCGTCGACGGCGTGGGCGTCCACGGGGCGCGGAACGTCACCGTCGGCGCCGCCCACGGCTCGAGCTGGGCGGACGCGACCTTCGTCGACGGCGCCGTCAACGGCGTCGGCGAGACCTTCCAGTCCGCGTGGCGGGGGCTGGGCCGGCTTCAGACCGGCCAGGTCCAGGGCTACGCCCTCACCATGGCAGCCGGGGTCTTCGGCCTCGTCTGCATCTACCTGATCCTGTCGTGATGGCGGGCGCGCGAATCGCCCTCCGAGGGAACGCGGAATGATCGGACTCCTCTCCGTCCTCGTCTTCCTGCCGCTTCTGGGCGCCGTCGTCCTCCTCTTCGTCCCGAAGGAGAAGACGGGCGCCATCCAGGCGGTCGCCACGGTGGCCGCGGGCGCGACGTTCGCCGCGTCGCTCCCCCTCTGGTTCGAGAAGGGCTTCCGGCTCGGGGGCGACTTCTTCTTCCGGGAGACGGTCGACTGGATCCCGTCGCTCGGGGTGAAGTACGCGCTCGGCGTCGACGGGATGGCGGCCCTCCTGATCCTCCTGACGACGCTCCTGTCCTTCATCTCCGTCTACTGCTCCTTCACGGCGGTGACGAAGCGGCAGAAGGAGTACTACTTCTTCCTCCTCCTCCTCGAGACGGGGATGATCGGCGTCTTCTGCGCGCTCGACTTCTTCCTCTTCTACGTCTTCTGGGAGGTCATGCTCGTCCCGATGTACTTCCTCATCGGGGTCTGGGGCGGGCCGCGGAAGCTCTACGCCGCGATCAAGTTCTTCCTCTACACGCTCCTCGGGTCGGTGGTGATGCTGCTCGCCATCATCGCCCTCTACTTCTTCAACACGACGGGCTTCCTGGCGTGGAAGGGCCTCGGGAACGCGCCGAGCTTCGACATCCTCCACTTCCACGCGATCGCGTCCCAGATCCCGGCGGACCTCCAGGTCTGGCTCTTCTGGGCCTTCTTCCTCGGCTTCGCGATCAAGGTGCCGATGTTCCCCTTCCACACGTGGCTCCCCGACGCGCACGTCGAGGCGCCGACGGCGGGATCGGTGATCCTCGCGGGCGTCCTCCTGAAGATGGGGACGTACGGGTTCCTCCGGTTCTCCCTGCCGATCTGCCCGGAGGCCTCGGTGACCGGGTGGATCCAGACGACGGTCGTCGTCCTCGGCATCATCGGGATCGTCTACGGGTCCCTCGTCGCGATGGTCCAGCCCGACATGAAGAAGCTCGTCGCGTACTCGTCGGTCGCGCACCTCGGCTTCTGCATGGTCGGGTTCTTCGCCTTCAACAGCGCGGGCCTCCAGGGCGGGCTCCTGCAGTCGATCAACCACGGGCTGTCGACGGGCGGGCTCTTCCTCCTCGTCGGGATCGTCTACGAGCGGCGGCACACCCGGATGATCGCGGACTACGGCGGCCTGTCGGCCGTCATGCCGGTCTACGCCATGCTCTTCATGGTCATCCTCCTCGCCTCGATCGGGCTCCCGCTCCTGAACGGGTTCGTCGGTGAGTTCACGATCCTGGTGGGCGTCTTCCTGACGAACTGGAAGTGGGCCGCGTGGTCCGCGACCGGCATCGTGCTCGGCGCCGCGTACATGCTCTGGCTCTACCAGCGGGTCTTCTTCGGCGAGGTCAAGCACGAGGAGAACCGGAAGCTTCAGGACGTGAACGTCCGCGAGATCCTGACGCTGGCGCCGCTGATCGCCGGCTGCCTCTGGATCGGGGTCTACCCGAAGCCGTTCTTCGAGATGATGAAGGGCTCCACGGACAAGATCCTCGCCGCGGTGGCCCCGGCCGCCGAGGCCCGCGCGGCGCGGAAGGCGTCCCCGGTCCCGCCGTACTCGATGCCTTCGGCCCCGGCCTCTCCCGCGGTCGTCGCCGGGGGGAACTGAGCCGTGCCCTTCCCGCTGTCGGACACCCTTCTCATCCTCCCGGAGCTGTTCCTCACGACGGCGGGCCTCGTCCTCCTCCTCCGCGCCACGGCCGTCGGAAAGGCAGGGGAGCGCTCGATCGCGCTCCTGTCCGTGGCGTCGCTCGTCGTGACGGGCCTCCTCCTCTGGGTCCCGGCCGCCCTGGCCGGGGGCGCCGCGAGGCCGGCCTTCGGCGGGATGATCGCGGTGGACCGGTACTCCGCCTTCTTCAAGGTCCTCGTCCTCGTCGCGGCGGCCGTCACGATCCTCTTCTCGCTCCGGTTCCTCGGGACGTCCCCCTACCCGAGCGGCGAGTACTACGGGCTGATCCTCTTCTCGACGGTCGGGATGCTCTTCATGGCGGCCGGGACGCACCTGGCGTCGATCTACGTCGCCCTCGAGCTGATGGCCCTCTCCCAGTACGTCCTGGCGGGCTACTTCAAGCAGGAGACGAAGTCGATCGAGGCCGCCGCCAAGTACTTCATCCTCGGCGCGTTCTCCTCGGGGATCCTCCTCTACGGCCTCTCTCTCGTCTACGGCGCCACGGGGACGCTCGACCTCGCGGCGGTCAGCCAGGCCCTCGCCCAGGGACCGCGCACCCCGCTGATGGTCGTCGGCGTCGTCCTCGTGGCCTGCGGCCTCTTCTTCAAGATCGCCTCGGCCCCGTTCCACGTCTGGGCGCCGGACGTGTACGAGGGGGCCCCGACCCCGATCTCGGCCTTCTTCGCCGTCGGCCCCAAGCTGGCCGCCTACGCGATCCTGGCGCGGATCTTCTTCGAGGGCTTCGGCCCCTCCGCCGGCGACTGGAGCCGGGTGGTGGCCGCCTCGGCCGCGCTGACGATGGTCGTCGGCAACGTCGGCGCCCTGATGCAGTCCAACGTCAAGCGGATGCTCGGCTACTCCTCCATCGGGCACGCCGGCTACGCGCTCCTCGGCCTCCTCGGGTACGGCACCGAGTACGGGCTCTGGTCGATCCTGATCTACCTGACCGCCTACGCCCTGATGAACCTCGGGGCCTTCGGCCTCGTCGTCCTCCTGGAAGCCAAGGGGTACGCCGGCGAGAGCGTGGACGACTTCAACGGGCTGGCGAAGAAGAACCCGTGGGCGGCCGCCGCCATGGTCGTGTTCCTCCTGTCGCTGGCCGGCATCCCGCCCACGGCGGGGTTCGTCGGGAAGTACTTCCTCTTCAGCGCCGCCATGAAGGCGGGCTGGGTCTGGCTCGCGATCCTGGCCGTCCTGATGTCGGTCGTCTCGCTCTTCTACTACTTCCGGATCGCGAGGGCGATGTACCTCGTCGAGGGCGAGGGCGAGCTGAAGTGGCGCGAGGAGCCGGCGGTGACGGCCGCCATCGCGGTCTGCGCGGCCGGGACGCTCCTCGTCGGCATCCTGCCGCAGCCGCTCGTCGCGCTGGCGAGGACCTGCCTCCTGCCGTAGGAGAGGGGTGGCGGGGAACGGCGGACCCGACGGCCCCCGCGGGCGGTTCTTCGCCGACGTCCTGACCTTCGGCTGGGCGCTGCCGGCCGCCATCGCCGCCGGGGCGGGGCTGGGCTGGCTCGTCGACCGCTGGCTCGGGTCTTTCCCCGTGGCCACCCTCGTCCTCGGCCTCCTGGGCCTGGCGGGGGGGCTCCGGGAGATCTTCCGCGAGGCCGCGTCGCTGGCGGACGAGGGGAAGGGGCAGCCCCCCCGCGAGAAGGGAGACGGGCCCGGGGGACCTGGCCCCGGGGGGGACGGGAGGTGACCGGGGCCCCCGGGGGACCGCCCGAACAGCACCCGGGACGGGGCCTCTTCGGCACGGCGGCCGCCGTCGCGGCGCTCGCGGCCACCGCGCTCGGCGCCCTCGGGCGGATCCGCCCGGCCCTCGCCTTGACTCTCGGGGCGGCCGTGGCTATCGTCTCGGCCCGCTGGCTTTCGGGCGTGGTCGGCCGCCTCCTGGCGTCCGACCCCCGCACGCGGGCCCGCATCGGTTGGAAATTCGCGCTCGGCGCTGCCCTCCGCTACCTCTTCCTCGGCGCGGCGATCTACCTCGCCGTCCGCCTCTTCCCGGCCGAGGTCCCCTGGCTCCTGGCGGGCCTCTCGGTCGTGGTCGCGGCGATGGCGCTCCAGGGCGTCGCGGAGGCCGTGAGGGAGGGGAGGCGCCGGGCCTGAGTAGAGGGGGGTGCCCCGGGCCGAGGCCCGGTTCACCCGGGGAGGCGGACCGCACCGGATGCACCACGCACACTCGATCCTGTTCGCGCCCTTCAACGCGCTCCTGACGCTCCTCTTCGGGCCGGTGGAGAACGCCCCGCTCTGGTGGCGGGAGGGCGTGAGCCTCTTCGGCCTGAAGATCGCCGGCGTGGCCCCGGTGGACGAGCACGGGAAGCTCCTCGGCTCCTGGGTGCCGGACCACCTCGTGATGGCCCTCTTCGTCTTCCTCGTCTGCGCCGTCGCCTTCCCGCTGGCGGCCCGCGGCTTCCGCAAGGGCGCCCCCTCCGGCGCACAGAGCCTGCTGGAGGTGTTCGTCGACTTCCTGCGCGGCGTCATCAAGGAGAACATCCCGCACCACGGCGAGAAGTACCTCCCGATCGTCGGGGCGTTCTTCTTCTTCATCTTCCTCTCGAACCTCTGCGGCTTCTTCTTCTTCCTGCAGCCGCCGACCGGGAACCTGAACGTCACGTTCGCCCTCTCCCTGACCTGCCTCGTCTTCTTCAACGCGGCCGGGGTGAAGGCGCACGGGGCCGTCGGCTACCTGAAGCACTTCATGGGGCCGAGCGTGGCGCTGGCGATCCTCGTCTTCCCGATCGAGATCATCGGGAACCTCGCCCGCGCCCTGTCGCTGGCGATGCGGCTCTACGGGAACATCTTCGGCGAGCACACCGCGACCGGGGAGTTCGTCAAGCTCGTCCCGATCATCGTGCCGTGGCCGATGAACGCGCTCGGGCTGTTCACGGCGCTCCTGCAGGCCTACGTCTTCACCCTCCTGACGGCCGTCTACATCGGCGGGGCCGTCGAGCACGAGCACTGACATGGTCCTGGTGGGGTCTTGCGACGCTGCCTTGATCCTGGTGGGGTCTTACGACACCCCCCAGGCCCCCCCTCCGGGCCTCTGGGCCCGGAGACCGGGGAGTCCAGAGCGACCGGCACTGGACCCGGGGGCCCGGAGAGCCCCTGAAGACCCGAGAGACCGGGGAGAGACCCGGGAACACACGCGAAGTCACGACGCGATAACTCGTCGAAAGGAGTCCACCGGAATGACCAAGAAGCTGATCACGGCCGGCACGCTGCTCGCCCTCGCCGTCCTCCTCCCGAACCTCGCCTTCGCGGCCGAGGGCGCCACGGGCGGCGGGACCAACTGGGGCCACCTCTCGGCCGCCATCGTCCTCGGCGTCGCCGCCGCGGCGGGCGCCATCTCCCAGGGACGGACGACGGTCGCGGCCTGCGACGGCATGGCGCGCAACCCGGGGGCGTCGGTCCAGATCCGCGCGATGGCGTTCCTGGGCCTCGTCCTGATCGAGTCCCTCGTCATCTACGCGCTCGTCATCGCGTTCGTCATCAACGGCAAGTAGGGGCGGACCGCTCCGCCTCTCGGGACCCCGGGGCCACCGCCCCGGGGTCCTCGCGTTTTGGAGGGACCCTCGGGGCTCCGCGGACGTCCGGGCGCTAGACTAGGCCGGCATGCGCGGCCGAGAGGAGCCCGAGAGGCTCGTCGTCGTCCTGGCCCTGGTGGCGGGAGGGGTGGCCCTCGTCTCGGGCGCGGTCGCCGCGCTCTTCGCGACCTGGGCCGGCCGGGGGCTCGAGCCGGGCTGGCTGGCCTCGCCGGCCTTCGACTGGGGCCTCCTCGGGGCGGCCCTCGCGGCCTTCGTCTTCGGCGGGGCGGCGGCCCTCCTCTTCCAGCGCCCCTTCTCCCGCCTCTCCCGCGCGTTCGAGGCGGCGCGCCGGATGGCCGAGGGGGACCTGGCTGCGCGGGCGCCCGAGGGGACGGGCCTGGCGGGGACGCTGGGCCGCCTCCTGAACCGCGTCAGCGGCAGCGGCGGCCACCTCCTCGACTCCGTCCGCCGCGAGCAGGCGCAGCTGAACCGCCAGACGGCGGTGCTCCGGGCCGCCTCCATCCGGACGCGCGAGCGGGCCAAGGTCGCCCTCTCCCGCCTGGACGGCGCGACCCGGTCGGTCGTCGGGCTGGACACGGACGTGCGGGCCATCGCCGAGAGCGTCGAGACGCTCTCGGCCGGGGCCGAGGAGACGGCCGCCGCCGTGGCCGAGGTGGACGCCTCCCTCTCGCAGGTGCTGACGCGCTCCGAGGGGCTCCACCGCGCCTCGGAGGAAGGGGCGCGCGCGGCGGCGTCCCTGGCGGAGGGAGCCGCCGTCCTGGACGGCACGCTCTCCGACCTGGCGCGGCGGACCGACGAGCTGACCGCCGCGGCGCAGCGCGACCGGGAGGCGGTTGCGCAGGTGGCGGCCTCGGCGCGCGAGGCGAGCTCCCAGGCGGCTCGCGTGGCGGAGGGGGCCGCCGCGGGGGCCCTCGTCGTGCGCGAGATGGCGGGGTCGATGGCGGCGATCCGCGAGTCGGCCGCCTCCGTCCGGTCGGCCGTCGCGCGCCTCCTGGCCCGCTCGCGCGAGATCGGCCGGATCGTGACGGTGATCGAGGAGATCTCCCGGCAGACGAACCTCCTCGCGCTGAACGCCTCGCTCCTGGCGGCGCGGGCGGGCGAGCACGGGAGGGGCTTCTCGACGGTGGCGGCCGAGATCCGCAAGCTCTCGGAGCGGACGGCCGAGGGGGCCCGGGGGATCGCCGGGCTCATCGACGGGGTCCGCGACGAGGTGGAATCGGCCCGGGTGGCCTCCGAGGAGGAGACGCGGCTCGTCGAGGAGGGGGTGGCGACGGCCGCCCGGACCGAGGAGACGCTGGGCGCCCTCGGGCGGGCGGCGGGAGAGGCGGAGCGGTCCGCGGCGGCCATCCGCGAGGTCGCCGAGAGGCAGGCGGAGGAGATCGGGAGGACCGCCGCGCTGATCGCCGACGCGAAGATCGGCTACGACGCCCTGACCGAGGAGGGGCGCCGGAACACGCGCGAGGCGGGGCGGATCCACGAGCTGGTGAACCGCGTGAACGAGCTGGCCGCGTTCGTGGAGCGGACCGTCCACGAGCAGAAGAGCGCGGCCTCGCAGATCGCCGTGGCCGCCGAGCGCTCGCTCTCGCTCATGCACGACATCCAGTCGGCCGTGACGCGACAGGGCGGGGACAGCCAGCGGCTCCTCGTCCTCCTCGGCGAGGTCGCCACCGGGAGCCGCGAGACGCTCGAGTCCGCGGCCGCGGTGGAGGACGCGGCGGCGGCCCTGGAGAGCCTGGCCGGGTCCCTCGAGGACGAGGTGGGCCGCTTCCGGCTCGGGGCGACGGAGCCCCGCCCCGCGTGAGCCCGCGACGCGTCGTCGCGTTCCGGGCCGGGGCTCTCTCCGGCGCGGCCCCGGCGGACCAGGTCGAGCGCGTCCTCGCGGTGCCCGCCCTCCTGCCCGCTCCGGCCGCCCCCGCGTGGGTCCTCGGCCTGGTGACGCGGGGCGGCGAGACGCGGGCCGTCGTCGACGTGGTGAGGCGCCTCCTCGGGACGGAGCCTCCCGAGCCCCCGCGTCACCTCCTCTGGGGGACGTGGAAGGGGATCCCGGCGGCCCTCGCCGTGACCGAGGTCGAGGGCGTCCTCCCGGTCGAGGAGGAGGCGGCGGCCGTGCCGGAGGGCCTCCCCGCCCCGTTGCGGAGCTACCTCCTCGGAGCCGTCCGCGCGGGCGGGAGCACACGCGTCCTCCTCGACGTCGACGCCCTCCTGGGCCGCGACGCCGACGTCCTCTCCGCGGCCGCAGCCTCCGAGCCCTCCGGGGAGTCCTAGGCCGCCGCCGGGCCGAGGAGCGGCGTGGTCGGACCCCAGTCGCGCCACCGGTTCACGCCAGGCAGGGCGGCCCGGCCCGGGATCCCGGCGGAGCCTTCTCCGCCGGCCGACGCCGTCGACGTCTGGATCGCGACGGGAATCGCCGCCCTCGTCTTCCTCCTGAGGCTCCCAGGCCTCGGGCACGGATTCGTCCTCCTCGACGACCTCGCCTACGTCGTGGAGAACCCGATCGTCCGCGACGGCTGGAGCCTCGAGACGCTGCGGCGGTCGCTGACGGCGATCGTCGTCGGGAACTGGCACCCCCTCACCCTCTGGTCGCACATGACGGACGTCGAGCTGTGGGGCCTGAAGGCCGGGCCCCACGTGATGACGAACGTCGCGCTCCACGCCCTGGCCGCGGCGCTCTTCGTGCTGCTCTTCCGCCGGTACGGCCTCGGCCGTGGCCCCAGCGGGCTGGCAGGGGCGCTCTTCGCCTTCCACCCCGTCCACGTCGAGTCGTACGCCTGGGTGTCGGAGCGGAAGGACGTCCTGTCGGCCGTCCTGTTCCTGGCGACGCTCCACGCGTGGGGGCGCTGGACGGAGCGGAGGAGCCGGGGGGCCTGGGCCCTCGCCCTCGGTCTGTTCGGGCTCGCGCTGGCCGCCAAGCCGATGGTCGTCACCCTGCCGGCCCTCCTCCTCGTCCTCGACCTGTGGCCCCGGCGGGATCGGCCGCCGCTCCGGGCGCTGGTCCTCGAGAAGCTCCCGTTCTTCCTCCTCTCGGCCGCCGCCAGCGTCACGGCGGTCCACGCGCAGAGGGCGCTCGGCGCCCTCCGCGGCGCCGACGTCACCTCGGTCGCCGAGCGGCTGGAGGTCGCCCTCGCCGGGTACTCCTGGTACCTCCGGACCTGGTTCCTCCCGCGCGGCCTGGCGGTCTTCCACCCGTGGGAGGGGCGAGCCGGCGTGGCGCTCGCGGCCGACGCCGCGCTCCTCGTCCTCGTCAGCGTCCTCGCCTGGCGGCTGCGCCGCGCCGTGCCGGCGGTCCTCGTCGGCTGGCTCTGGTTCCTCGGGATGCTCGTCCCCGTCTCGGGTCTCGCCCAGGTCGGTCTCCAGGCGGTCTCGGACCGCTACCTCTACCTGCCGGCCATGGGCCTCGTCCTCGGCGTCGTCTCGGCCGGCGCGCGGCTGGGCGAGCGGGGCGGCCCGCTGCGGAAGCTCCTCGTGCTCGCGGCGGCCCTCTGGGTCCTCTCGCTGGCGGCCCTGTCGCAGTGGCAGTTCGCGCGCTGGAGCTCCTCGGTGGAGCTCTTCACCCAGGCCGTCGCCGTCCACCCTCGGAGCGCGTTCGCGCACTACCTGCTGGGGCTGGCGCAGGTGGAGCGGAAGGACTGGGGCGCCGCCGGCAAGAGCCTCGGCCGCGCGATCGAGCTGCAGACGGGCGGGGAGCTCCGGAGAGGGGCGAAGGTCGAGACGTGGCTCGCGCCCGCGAACGTGGAGATGTCCAGGACGCTCCGCGCCCTCGGTCGGCCCGGGGAGGCGGTCCGGAACGCAGAGGCGGCGGTGACGCTCGCGCCCGCGGACGGGAGCGCCTGGCTCGAGCTCGGGGACGCTCGCCTGGCCTCGTCCGGGCCCGAAGGAGCGGAGAAGGCCTGGCGACGGGCGGCCGACCTCGGCGCGCTCGACGAGGAGGGCGCGGGCCTGCGCCAGGCCAGGGCCGCGCTGGCGCGGGCGGACGTCGAAGGCGCCGCGCGCCTGGCGCGCGCCGCGCTCGGGCGGTTCCCCTCGTCGGCCGGGCTCTGGCAGGCCCTCTCCGTCGCCCTCGCCCGGTCGGGACGTCCCGCCGAGGCGCTGGAGCCCGCCCTCACCGCGGCCCGACTCGATCCGTCTTCGCCGGAGGCGCGCCTGAACGCCGGGATCCTGCTGGCCGTCGCGGGCCGAGGTCGCGAGTCGGCCGACGAGCTGGCGGCGGCCGTCCGTTTGAATCCCGAGGCCGTCGAGCCCCGCGTCCAGCTGGCGCTGTCGCTCGTCGCGCTCGGGCGGAGGGCCGAGGCGGTCCGCCAGCTCGAGGAAGCGCGGCGGATCGACGGCCGCCGGGCCAACGACTACCTCGAGACGGCGGCCTCCCTCCCCCACGCGACCGACACGCTCGAGCGCCTCCTCCGGACGCTCCGCGAGCCGGGACGCTGATCGAGGGCCCCGGCGCGGCGCGTCAGATCCGGAAGTTGTCCGGGTCCGACCGCCTCGACCACTCCTCGGCCAGGAGGCCGTAGGCGACGACGTCGTGCCGCTGCCCGTGGGCGAAGAGTCGGCTCCTCAGGACCCCCTCCTCCGTGAACCCGAGGCGCAGGAGGACCGAGCGGGCCGCCGTGTTCCCCGCCGCGACGAAGGACTCGACCCGGGCCACGCCCCAGTGCCGGAAGAGGTAGCCGACGAGGAGGCGGTGGGCGTCGGTCCCCAGCCCCTTGCCGCGCTCCTGCGGGACCAGGATCGTCGCCGAGATGCGTGCGGTCCGCGCGTGCAGGTCGAGGCCGTCGACGGCCGCGACGCCGATCCGGCGTCCCGTCCGGTCCTCGACGACGAGCCGCGTCCGCTCGGGCGAGAGGAGCCGGTCCTCCTGGAACCCCCAGCGGAGAGTCTCGGAGCTGCCGAGCAGGAACGGCTCGAACTCCCCGAAGGCCGAGGGCTTCCCGCACTCCTGGACGAGCCAGTCGAGGTCCTCCTCCCGGACCGGGCGGATCCTCACGAGCGCCCCGGTCAGCACGGGGCCTCCCGCGGCGCCAGCCGGCGCTCGAAGCAGACCAGCTCGCGCACGCTCCCCCCGACCGGCAGTCCCGTCAGCTTCGACACGCGGAACCCGTGCGCCCAGAAGAGGCGCGGCACCTGCGGGGAGACCGCCAGGCAGCGCGCCGTCAGCGTCGAGAGGCCCCGCGATCGCGCCCGGTCCAGGGCGAGTCGCAGGAGCTCCCGTCCGATCCCCCGCCCGCGGAGGGGGGCCTCGACCGCCCAGAAGCCGAAGGAGGTCGAGCCCTCCGCCGCCCCCCCCTCGTGCCCGGCCACGAGGGCCCCCACGACCTCACCTCCGGCCTCGGCCAGGACGACGAAGTCGCGGGAGGGGTCGAACCGCGCCGCGGTCTCCTCCAGGGCGCTCGCGACGAGCGGGCCCGCGGCCGCGCCCATCTCGGCCGTGAAGACGCGTTCGAGGAGGGGGGCGGCGGCCGCCAGGCCCTCCGGCCCGGCCTCCCGGTAGTCGGGCTCGCTCCTGCCCTTCACATCCGTTCGGGGACGGGGACGCCGAGGACGCCCAGGACGTCCTCGAGGTGGCGGAGGACGAGGGCGAGGGCGGCCCGGCGGGCCAGGCGGCTCTCCTCGTCGGGGGCCTGGAGGATCGGGTGCGTGTGGTAGAGGTGGTGGAACGCCTGCGCCACCGCGAGCGCGTGCCGGACGAGGAGGGAGACCTCCAGCGAGTCGGCCACCTTCTCGAGCGTCTCCTCGGTCCTCAGGCAGGTCCGCACGACGTCCCACAGGCCGTCGTCCAGCTGGCTGGCCGGCAGGTGGGCCACGGCCTCGCGCTCGGCCTCGGACGGGCGGGACGGGAGCCCCTGCACCTCCAGCTTGCGGAAGATGTTCGCGGCCCTCACGGCCGCGTACTGGAGGTACGGCCCCGTGTCCCCCTCGAAGGCGAGCGCCTCGTCGAAGTCGAAGGCGATCACCTTGTTCCGCGAGTACCGGGTCATGTAGACGCGCAGCGCCCCGACGGCGATCGCCTCGGCCCGGCCCGCCTCGATCGGCTCCTCGCCGACGCGCGAGCGGACGGCCTGGTAGGCCTTCTCGACCAGGGCGTCGAGGAGGTCGTCGGCCTTGACGCCGAGCCCCCGGCGGCCCGACATCTCGACGAACGGGCGTCCCCTGTCCTCGTCGGAGAGGGGGAACCCCATCGCCTCGGCGGCCGAGGGCGTGAGCGCGACCATCTCGTAGGCGAAGTGGACGGACCGGTCGGCGGCCTCGGGGAACCCGGCCCGCCGCACCGCCTCCTTGACGACCTTCTGCGGGTACGACTGCCTCACGTCGATCACGTTGATGACCGACGAGCCGCCGCCGAAGCGGCCGCGCGCCGAGGGGTCGGCCCCGGCAGCGTCGTGCCGCGTCCGGTAGAGGGGCGAGGCGCCGTCGGAGGCGACGAACTCGGGGTGCCCCTCCATGTCGCGGTAGGGGGCCGGCTCGTACTCGAAGTCGATCCCGAGGACCCCCAGCTTCCAGAGCTGGTAGGCCACGTCCTTGCCCGTGTAGGTCACCGTCCCGTTCGAGCGGACGAGGACCTTGTCGGCGTCCTCCATCCCCTCGAACTCCTTCGACCCTTCGAGGCGCATCACCCAGCAGCCCGCGCTCTTCCCCTCGGTCTCCAGGTGCGTGGCGCCCTTCTCCTTCAGGAGGTCGAAGGCCGTCTGCCAGAAGCGGCGTCCCAGGATGTCGCTCTCGCGGGGGAGGAGGTCGTAGCCGACGTCGATCCGGGCCATCGTGTGGAGGTGGCACCGGACGACGGCCTCGGCCAGCCGCGCGGCGAGGTCCGCCGTCTCGCGGTCCTCGGCCGGGAGCTCGAGGCCGAGGGCGGCGCTCTCGACGACGTGCAGCGTCTCGCGGCGGGCGTCCTCGAGGCCCGGGTCCTCGGCGTAGCTCCGGCCCACGAGGGCGTAGAGGTCCCAGGCCAGGTCCCCGAGGCGCCTCACGGGGACCCCCGGCGCGTCGTCGGGGAAGGCGTCGAGGATCTCGCGGATCTCCTCGGCGAGCCGCGCGGCGCGCGAGGGCTCGGCGAGCTCCTTGGCGTGCGTCAGCCCGACGACGACGTCGGCCACCTGGACGCCCGTGTCGTCGAGGTAGTTCTGCACCTCGACCGCCCGGCCCAGCCGGCGGAAGGTCCTCACGAGCGTGTCGCCGAGGACGGCGTTCCTCAGGTGGCCGATGTGGGCGGCCTTGTTGGGGTTGATGTTCGTGTGCTCGACGACGGTCTTCCCCCCGGCCGCCGCGCGGGCCGGCGCGGGGGCCAGGAGCCCCGAGAGGAGGCGCGGCCGGTCGAGGAAGAGGTTCACGAAGCCTCCCCCCTCGACGGTCCGCTTCACGACGACCGGGGGCAGGTCGAGGGCGGGAGCCAGCTCCTCGGCGATCTTCCGGGGCGGGCGCCGGAGCGTCCGGGCCAGCTCGAAGGCGACCGGCAGCGCCAGGTCGCCCAGCTCCACCTTCGGGGGGGTCTCCAGGACGAGCCGGGGGGGATCCACGCCGAAGAGCCTCCGGCAGGCCTCGACGACCGCCTTCTCGACGTCGGACTTGAGCGCCTGTATCAAGGGGAAACGACCTCCGTCGGCGGGTGGCTGGGTCCTCGCCGCGCGGCGGATTCTCGCACGCGTCCTCCCCGCTCCCTTAGACTTCGCGGGTGGAGGATCCGGTCGTCAGGAGCGTCGTCGTCCGCGCGCCGGCGGAGCGCGTCTTCTCGGCCTTCGTGGAGGTCGAGGAGGTCCTCCACTGGCTGGCGGACGGGGCCGTGATCGGGGCCCGGCCGGGCGGCTCGTGGGGCCTGGGCTGGTACGCCGATCCCGACTCCGACGCGGGCTACACGCTGCGCGGCGTCTTCGAGGCCTTCGAGCCGCCGTCCCGCCTCGTCGTCTCGGGCCTGACGTTCTCCGCGCCTGAGGGCCCGGAGCTGGGACCGATGCGGCTGACCGTCGAGTTCGACGGGAGCGAGGGGGACGGCACGCGGGTGGTCGTGACGCAGGAAGGGATGGGCGAAGCGCCGCCCTGGGACGAATTCCGAGCCGGGGTGGGCCCGGGGTGGGAGAGAATCCTGTCGGACCTGAAGGGATGGCTCGAGGAGGGGAGGGCGCTTCCTGGCCGTTGAGCCCCGGATCACGGACCGGAAGTCGACCGTGGCACCGATCTTCCACGGTTTCATTCGAGACCCGTCCGGCGAGGGACTCCGACCGCAGAGACGACAGAGCCGGTGCGGGGAAGGCGCTCGTGAGAAAGGACTTGAGGCTTCAACCCGAAATCCACGTCGGAAAGGAGGAGGGAGCTCCGAAGGCAGGAATCCATCTGGTTGGTTCGCCGTTCGTGATTCCGTACGAAACCCTCCAGGCATCGAGACCTCTTCTTCATCATCATCTTTTTCCAGAGAGAGGTTGAAATGAGATCACGGATCTTCGTCTTCATGGCGGTCCTCGCCGTCGTCGCGCTCGGCGCGGGGGTGGCGTGGGCCGACGGCACGCAGCAGGGCTCGATCGGCGGCGTCATCCGCGACGGCTCCGGCCAGCCGATCCCGGGGGCACAGATCAGCGCCAAGGGGATCGGCGCCACCGGCATCTCCCGCCAGGCCTTCTCGTCCTCCAACGGCAGCTACGCCATCCGGCTGCTCCCTCCCGGCAAGTACGCGGTCGAGGTGGCCCTCTCGGGCTTCCAGACCGTGACGGCCGAGGTGACGGTCTTCACCGAGCGCAACACGGCCTTCGACGCCACGCTCCAGCTGGCCGTCAAGGCCGAGTCGGTCTCGGTCACGGCCGAGCTGCCCGTCGTCGACAAGACGAACACGACGCAGGGCGCCAACGTCAACGCGAACTTCACCCAGAAGCTGGCGCTGGGCCGCAGCTACCAGACGGTCATCCAGATGTCGCCGGGCGTCACCGGCGGCGCCAACCCGAACGTCCGCGGGGCCCTCTCGGGGAGCAACGTGTTCCTCTTCGACGGCGTCGACACGACCGACACGTCGACGGGGACGTTCGGGATGAACTTCAACTACGAGGCGATCCAGGAGGTCGCCATCAACACCGGCGGCTTCTCGGCCGAGTACGGCCGCGCCTCCGGCGCCGTCGTCTCCGTCATCACGAAGAGCGGCACGAACGAGTTCCACGGGTCGGCCAAGCTGATCTTCAACAACGACGACTGGAACGCCGACAACAAGAAGCCGAACGAGGTCACGGGCGTCGTCACGAACCGGAACAAGTACGACGAGGTGCAGTACCGGTACTCCGGGACGCTCGGCGGCCCGATCCTGAAGGACCGGCTCTGGTTCTTCGGGGCGGTCGAGTACGCCCCGACGACCACTCCCGAGACGCAGACCGTCGTCACGAACGAGGCCTTCCAGCAGGAGCGCGAGATCACGCTCTGGTCGGGCAAGCTGACCTGGCAGATCACGCCGAACCACACGGTCGAGGCCTCCGGGTCGGGCGACCCCTTCACGGGCATCCTCCGGAACGACTACTGGGGCGTCAACTTCACCGCCGAGCGCGAGGCGCTCACCGCCCAGGAGCAGGGCGGGAGCACGTGGCGCGGCTTCTACAGCGGGATCATCGGGCAGAACCTCTCGCTCGAGGCGACGTTCGCGACGGCCGACAGCCGGATCGACGTCGGCCAGTTCGAGACGAACCCGACGAGCCCCTTCTACATGTACAACGGCCAGAAGTTCTCGATGGCCGAGGCCTCGGCGCCGCACTACGACCTGAGCCGGGACGCCTACTTCAACGGCGCCACGTTCGACGGCTACGTCGAGCGGCCCCGGACGCAGGCCAACCTGGCCGTCAACTACTACCAGCAGCTCTTCGGCGGCTCGCACAACTTCAAGGCGGGCCTCGACTACCAGAGGCTGGAGTCGACCGCCTCCTACGCCTACCCCGGGCAGGCCGTCTACTACGACGACTTCTTCGACCCGGCCACGCGCGAGTTCGTCCCCAACCAGCAGGAGCTCTTCGACCCGCCCCAGGACTCGACCTCCAAGGGCGACATCTACGCCTTCTACCTCCAGGACAAGATGGACTACGGGCGGCTCTTCGTGAACCTGGGCTTCCGCGTCGACTTCCAGAAGGGCAAGAGCGACCTCGGCCGCACCACCTTCGACGCGACGACCTTCTCGCCCCGGATCTCGGCCAAGTACGACATCACCGGGAAGGGGAAGACCCTCGTCTCGGCCAACTACGGTCACTTCTACCAGTCGCTCATCCAGTCCTTCTCGGACGGCTACGCGGGCGTCCCGCAGCTGACGAACAAGGTCATCAACGTCTACAACCCCGAGACGGGCCGCTTCGAGTTCCTCGAGCGGATCGAGGAGGGCGGCAACAGCACCGCCATCAACGAGGGGCTCAAGCCGACCTACACGCAGGACCTCACCCTCGGCTTCGAGCAGCAGATCGGGCCCGTCCTGGGCGTCGCCCTCCGCGGCACCTACCGGCGGTGGAACGACCTGATCGACGACGTGCGGACCCTGCGGTCCGACGGGAGCCGGACGCAGGACTACGTCAACTACGACGGGGCGCACCGGCGCTACAGGGGCCTCGAGCTCGTCATCGACAAGCGGTACGCCAGCAACTGGCAGGCCTTCCTCTCCTACACCCTGTCCCGGACCGAGGGGAACCACTTCTCCAACTTCGCCTCGCAGCTCGGCGACTTCCTCGACTCGACGGCCACGCGCTCCGGCTCCCAGCCGGTCCCGGGCTACGTCATCAACGAGCAGAACCTCTACGGGCTGGCCTTCTACGACCGGACGCACGAGGTCAAGCTGTTCGGCGCGTACGACTTCCGCCTCGGCATCGTCACGCTCACGCCGGCCAGCACCGTCGGCTGGCGCTCGGGCTACCCGTACCAGCGGACGGTCTCCGGCTGGCGGCTGGCGGGGCAGCAGTACACGCAGATGACGAGCCAGCGCGGCTCGGACCGGTACCCGGACCAGTTCTACTGGGACTTCGGCCTGGAAGCCCGGTTCCGGATCTTCGGGACGCTGGAGGCCGGCCTGAAGGCCGAGGTCTTCAACGTCACGGACACGCAGACGAAGCTCTCCGGGACGACCACCGACGGCGCCAACTACGGCAAGGCGACCTCCTCGACGGCCAACTACGCGGCACCGAGGTCCTTCGTCTTCCACGCCCTCATCACCTTCTGACGCCGGCCCCGGCCGGCCCCTGCGCCCCCCTCCGGCCCTGTGCCGGAGGGGGGCGGTCCCTTTCGGGCTCCCGGCGGGACGCCCCGAGTCCGCCCGCATGAATCAAAAGGATCCGGGCGGCAGCTTCCTCCGCGGCGTATAGTTCTCGCGACTGCGCCCCGCGCAGCGAATCCACCCCACGGGAGTCTTCCGCCGATGAGAATTCCGAGGCTCGCCCTCACCCTGGCCGTCGCCTCCGCCCTCGCCCTTCCGGCCGGAGCCGAGCTGGTCAAGAACAAGGACTGGGACAAGTCGCCCGAGTTCACCTACCTGGCCACGGACGCCGAGAAGAAGGCCTGGAAGGCCGTGCAGACCGACGAGGAGGCCGACAAGTTCGTCGCCCTCTTCTGGGCCAAGCGCGACCCGGACCTGAAGACGCCGCAGAACGAGTTCCGGCTCCGGTTCGAGGCGCTCGTGGCGAAGGCCGACGAGCTCTTCAAGCTCGGCAGCCGGCGCGGGGCGCTGACCGAGCGCGGCAAGCTCTTCGTCCTGGTGGGGCCCCCGAAGTCGATGGCCCAGCGCGTCGAGTCGTCCGGGAGCGTCCCGCTCGGCGACGAGGGGATGGGCTCGGTCGGCGGGGGCGGCACCGCCGTCGTCTACCAGTTCGTCTACGAGCAGCCGCAGCTGCCGCCCTGGGCCGACGTCAAGTCGCTCGACGCCAAGTTCCGGGTCGACACCGGCGTCATGTCGGAGTCCGTCCTGGACATGGGGCCGGTCAAGCGCCTGGAGAAGAAGGCCGTCGAGATGGCGCTGAAGAACCCCGACCTCAAGGAGCCGCCCGTCTACAAGACGCGGGAGGAGGTCGAGGCCGAGGCCCGGGCCGCCGCGGCGGCCGCCGCCGAGAAGGAGAAGGGCCCCGAGCTTTCGGCGGACGTGAAGGCCAAGCTGGAGGAGATCCTGGCCAAGCCGGCATTCGGGCACGTCGCCCCGATGGGACTGGCGTACCGCAACGGCGCCACCCGCCTGATGGTCCAGATCCACGCCGCGGAGGTCCCGGCGCCGGAGGCCGCGAAGCTGGCGATCCTCGTCCGGACCAAGGACGGCCAGGACGCGGCCCGCCGCGAGGAGCCCGCCGCCCTGCTGAAGTCCAAGGGGGCCTTCTTCGCCGACCGGTCGATCCCGGTCGTGCCGGGCGAGTACGAGGTCGCCGCCGCCATCCTGGACGTCTCCGGGAACGTCGTCGCCTCCGGGCACCGCTCGGCCAAGGTGGACGCGCTCCCGACCGAGTTCGCCGTCTCGCCGATCCTCCTCGCCTACGGCGACCTGCCGTCGGACGGGGCCAAGCCCGAGGACCCGTACACCTTCTCGATGCGGAAGTTCGTCGTCCGCGGGGACGGGCTCTTCGAGAAGACCGACGGCCTCTCGTACGCCGTGAGGGTCTACAACCCCGGCGTCGACCCGGTGACGCACCAGACGAACCTGAAGCGCTCGATCAAGATCAAGCCGAAGAACGGGATGGCGCAGGAGGTCCCGCTCCCGCCCGACGAGCCGGCGACGATCCCCGAGTCGAAGGGCGAGGAGCCGCTGGCCGTCGTCATCGACCTGGCCGGCAACATCGTCGACGCCAACCTGGGCGAGTACTTCCGGCCCGGCGAGTTCGAGTTCCGGGTCAAGGTCACCGACGCCATCGCGAACAAGAGCGCCGAGGTCTCGATCCCCTTCACAATGGCCGCCCCTCCGGCCGCCCCGCCGGCCGCCCCGGCGCCCGCCGCGGCCCCGAAAAAGAAGGGCTGAGCCCGCTCCTGCCCCGCGAGGAACCAAGGGCCCCGGCCTTGCCGGGGCCCTTCTCGTCGGCGGGGAGCGCCCTCCGCTACTCGACCCGCACCGGCGCCGAGCCGATCCCGATCCGGTCGGAGGCGACGTCGCGGACGCCGGCGACGAACCGCAGGTTCCCGGTCCGGGTCTTCATCTCGCCCCGGTACGTGAACTCGCTCTTCAGAGCCTCTTCCCACCGGGCCAGCGGCACCTCGACCGGGACCCGGGCGGTCGTCACCTCCGACTTGGCCCCGGCGTCGTCCACGGCGGCGAGCGACACGGCCAGCGTGGCCGTCCGGACGCCGTCCTTCTCGACGAACGTGAGGGCCGAGATCGGGAGCCGGACGGTGAACGGCGTGATGCGGCGCCCGAGCCCGCCCCCCTTCCGGGAGGGGGCGACCTCGACCGCGACGGGGAAATCGCCCGAGGCCCCGGGCGTCACGAGCGCCATCTCCATCCGGTCGCGCCCCGCCTCCTCGGCCGACTTGGCGCCCCAGGAAAGGCGCGCGCGGACGGAGACGCCCTCGCGGGTGGTCGTCACCTTGACGGGGACGACCGGCTTCTTCGGGTCGACGGCCGAGAGCGTGACGCCGATCGAGTAGTAGTTGGAGGCCTCCCGGTAGACCCGGTCGACGGAGGTCGTGAAGTCGTTGCGGTTCTCGAGGAGGAGCCCTCCCGTCTCCTGGGCCAGGCCCGCCAGACCCTCCCGGCGGCTCTGGTTGGAGAGGAACGGGTCGAGGAGGGTCGGCGAGCGCTGCGAGGCGTCGGCGGCCTCGACGGCCAGGCCGCGGGCGTCGAGGGCGTGGACCGTCACGCCCGAGCGGTTCGCCTCGTCGACGACCTGCCGGAACTCGTCGAGGACCGAGAAGTCGTACTGGGCGAGGGGCGCCGGCCCGAGGGCGTCGACGAGGCTCTGCCCCGGCCTCAGCTCCAGCCCGCGGGAGACGTAGAGGAAGACCCGCTTTCCCGAACGGGCCGACAGGGCGGCCACGGCGCGGCGCAGCTCGCGCAGCGACCCGAGCTCGCGCGCCTCCACCTGCTCGCTCCAGCTCCTCAGCCCCGCGTCGCACGCGTTGCGGTACCGGACCGAGAAGGCGGCGTACTGGCACGGGGCGCGGAGGGCGTTCTGCTGCTGGCGGAACTGCGTCTCCCACGCCTGGCCGCTCGGGGCCTTCTTCTCCAGCCGGGCCAGGCCCGAAAGGAGCGCCTCCTTCTCGGCGGTGAAGGGGACCAGGACGCCCGGCGAGCTGTCGTAGACGACGAGCGCCATCCGGTCGGAGGGCGAGAGGCGGGTGACGAGGTCGCGCAGCGCCTCGACGACGCGGGGGCGGTCGCGGACGAGGAGGTGGGCGTCGTCGAAGAAGACGAGGAACTGCCGCGCCACGTACCGCTCGCCGGCGTCGTTGGCGAGCGTCTCGAGGACGAGGTCGGGCGAGGCGGTCGCCAGGTCCGGCCCGTGGAGCGTCCCGGCCGTGACGCGGGTGAAGTAGTCGAGGGGGAGCTCCCTGCCGTCGACCGTGACGCGGAACTCCTCCCGGGTCAGGTCGTCGACGGGCCGGCCGTCCTTCGTGGCGACGACGTCGAGGTCCATGGCCGTCACCTGGACGGCGGCGCGGACGCCCTGGACGAGGACCGGGTCGGACTCGGGCGGAGCGGCGGCGAGCGGCGGCAGGCCCGCGAGGAGGGCGAGGACGAGCGGTCGGAAGACGGGTCTCATGGGTCCCCTTCGAGGCTCCCCGGGGGGAGCCGTCACAGGTTGAGGAGCTCCCGCAGGGCCGCGACCCCCTCGGAGACCCGGGCCGTCAGCTCCGGGTCCTGCCCGAGGTGGGCGTGGCGCTCGAGGAGCTCCTCGTCGTCGCTCTCGAGCTCCCGGCCGATCCTCTCGTTCGGGAAGAACGTCCGGGCCAGGAAGACCAGCTGCTCGGACGCCGGGCTCTTTCCGGTGACGCGCCCCGTCGAGCCGAAGAGCGCGGCGTGCTGGCGCGGGAGATTCAACTTCCTTGCCAGGACTCTCCCGTGGACGGTCCGGAACTCGGCGAGGACGGCCGCCCGGAACGGCCCCGGCTCGAAGTCGGTCGACAGGACGAGGCGGAGCGGCTCATAGGCCGCGAGCGGCTCCAGCAGCCCGAGGGTGTAGCCGACCTCGGCGTCCAGGCCGACGGCCTCAGCGAGGTTCGAGGCGGCCACGGCGGTGGCCAGCGCCGTGCGCCGGACGGCGCGCTCGAGGCGGTCCGAGGAGGGGACCGTCACGGCGCTGGGCGAGGAGAGGTGCCCGAGGTAGATCCGCGCCGCGTTCCCCCCGGCCGTGGCGATCGCGTCCCGGGCGGTCTCGGCGAGCGCCTCGCGCCCCGACAGGCGGAGGGCGTTGGCCAGGTACAGGAGGTCGGCGGTCAGGAACGGGTCCAGCGCACAGATCCGGCCGAGGTGCTCGTCGTCGGCGTCCTCGGCCAGCGCGTGCTGGAGCATCAGCGCCGTGTCGTCGTAGATCGGGAACGGGCGCTGCGGCTGGAGGAGGCGGGCGCGCAGGGCCTCGGCGAAGCGGTGGAAGACGTTGAACCGCTCCCGGACGGTCTCGGCGCCGGCCGCCTCCGAGGAGAGCGCCTCCAGGATCGTCCAGAACGTGGCCGCCAGCGCGTCGGGGGCGAACTCCCGCTCCCACGGCGACTGGATGTCGGGGTCGGTCCGCTCCGTCAGCCGGATCCGCGCGGAGTCGTCGACCGACTTGGCGGCGTGGAAGGCGAGGACCTGCCCGTGGAGCGACAGCTGCACCCGGAGGATGTCCTCGGTCTTCACCGACGGGTCGAACTCGAAGACGGCGCCGGGCCAGTGGAAGAGGTCGAGCAGGACCTGCGTGGCGAGCCCCTCGACGGCCTCCGCGAGAGCCTCGCGCTCGAGGGTCCCGTGGTCGAGGATGATCCGGGTCAGGTTGCGGCCGGTGGCGAAGTTCTCGGCGAGGAGCTCGTAGACGGCCTCTTCCGGCAGGAGCGAGCGGGCGGCCAGGAAGACGCCGAGCCGCTCGTCCGGGCGGGTGGAGGAGACGTAGACGATCGAGCCCTTCTTCAGGTCGATCGCGCGCGTCACCTCGCCCCGCCGGATCGTGACGCGGCCGGAAAGCCGGTTGATCTCCAGCCACTGCAGGAGGTCGGCGAGCGAGAAGGTGTCGAGGTTGCCGCTGAGGGTCTTCGCCACGGGAGCGCCAAGTCTGACACGGCCGCCCCGCCCGCGGGCGGGGCGCCGCGCGCCGCCGGGGGCTATCGGGAGCCCTCCCCGGCCTCCCGGCGCAGGAGCCGGGCCGCCTTCTGCAGCGCGTTCATCTCGCGGGGCTCCTTCTGCAGGACGGCGGTCCCGTAGCCGCGCTGCGTGACGAACTGGTAGAGGAGCTCCGTGAAGGGGATCCCCTTCGGGATCCGCTCCTTCCGGTAGACCCAGTTCTCCAGCTCGCCGTTCACCCCGCCCGGCGTGACGAAGAAGTTGTTCTGGATCCTCAGGCGGTCGATCACGTCCTGCGACTGCCGGAGCGGCGAGCGCGAGGCGTAGGACGGGGGGCCGAGGACGAGGAAGACCCGGCCGCGGTCCGAGAGGGACCCGCGGACGTCCTCCGTCGAGAAGGCGGAGTCACAGTACTGCGCCCGGCGGTAGAACTCGGCGCGGAAGCGGTCCCGCTCCTCGCCGGGGCCGAAGGAGTCCCAGAACCGGGCGACGAACTCGCGGCGGGCCGCGTCGTCGGGGAGGCTCTTGTAGTCCTTCCGCTCGCGATCGGTCAGCAGGGCCGCGACGGCGGTGTCGGCCCAGCCGGGGTCGCCCGTGTTGGCCGGCACGGCGGACTCGTCGAGGCCGCGGCTGGCGAAGTCCGGCAGGACGCCGCCCGCGATCGAATCGGGGCCGGGGGGAGGCGCCGCGGCGGCCCTTCGCTCCTGCGCCGCCTGCCGCTCGGCGTCGAAGAAGCGGCGGTACTCCTTCGAGAAGCTCCCCGGGTCCAGCTCGGCGCCCGGCTGGTGCTCGAAGTACCGCGCGAGCTGCTCTTTCGCCCTCGCCTCGTCCTTCTTCTCGTAGGCGACGGAGGCGGCGTAGAAGTGGTACCCGGGCAGCACCGTGTCGCGCTTGGACGCGTGCTCGGGGGACGAGAGGAGCTCGAGGAGCCGGCGGAGCGCCAGGTCGGCGTCGTCGAAGCGCCGGGCCTTCCACGCCTCCTTGGCGGCGACGAAGGCCGTGAAGACCGGGTCCTCGGCCGGGGCCTGCGCGGTCCCGGAGGAGGGGAGGGCGAGCGTCGCGGCGAGCGCAGCGGCGAGGGTCGCGGAGAGGAGGGATCGGAGCATGGGCGGTCTGGCTTCTCCTGTCGGACGGCGGTCCTGGCGGTTGGCCGGATGCAAACGGGCGGCCGGACGGAACGCCCTCCGGAGCGTCCGGCCCGGCCCGTCGGACACCCCCGGGGCGTAATATTAGGCGCCGCGGGGCGCGGCCGCCTCCGGAGCCCGGGCGGGCGACGGAGCGCCGGGCCGCCCGCGCGCAGAGGTCACCTGCCGATGAGTACGACGACGACGGACGAAACGTCCCGGCCGCGCCGGGACGCCGGGCTCTCCGACCGCCCTCTGGAACCGTTCCCCCTCCCGTCCCTCGAAGACTGGAGGCGGGAAGTCCTCGGGGCGCTCAAGGGTGTCCCCTTCGAGAAGCGGATGGTGACCGCCACTCCCGAGGGGATCCCGTTGAAGGCTCTCTACACGGCCGAGGACGTCCAGGGCCTCGACTACCTCGAGAGCCTCCCCGGGGAGGCGCCGTTCCTCAGGGCCACGACGCCGCTGGGGCACCGCACCCGGCCCTGGCAGGTGGCCCAGGAGCTCCTCCTGGCCTTCCCGTCGGACCTGGCCTCCGCGCTCGCCGAGGCCCTGCCGCGGGGGCAGGACGCGGCGGTCCTCGTCCTGGACGAGGCGGGGCGCGCCGGTCGCGACCCCGGCGCGCCTGGCACAGGCGTCGGCGGCACGTCGCTCGGCGACGCCGCCGATCTGGCGCCCCTCGTCGCCGTGCTGCCGGACGGCGTCCCCGTCCACGTCCGGGCAGGGGCCGCGGCCCTTCCGGCGGCCGCGCTCGTCGTGGCCGCCCTGGAGGAGGCCGGACGGCGCTCGCCCTCTCTCGGCGGCTCGGTCGTCTTCGACCCGCTCGCCGAGCTGGCCTCGGCGGGGAGGCTCCCGTTCCCGCCGGGGCGCGCGTACGACGACCTGGCCGCCCTCACGCTCTGGGCCGAGGAGGGCGCCCCCTCGCTCGCCACGCTGGCGGCCGACGCGGTCCCCTGGCACGAGGCGGGGGCGAGCTCGGCGGACCAGCTGGCCGTCCTCCTCGCCTCGGCGGCAGCGACGCTGCGCGCCCTGGAGGAGCGGGGCGTCCCCGTGGAGAAGGCCGCGCGCCGCTTCGTCCTGCGGGTGGCCGTGGGGCCGTCCCTCTACCTAGAGATCGCCAAGCTGCGGGCCGTCCGCCTCGTCTGGTTCCGGCTGCTGTCGGCCTGCGGGGCGGGCGAAGCCGCCGCCTCCGTGCGTCTCCACGCCACGGGCGCGCTCCGGGACCTGACCGCCTTCGACCGTCACGTCAACGCCCTGCGCGCCACGACGCAGGCCTTCGCGGCGATCGCGGGCGGGGCGGACGTCCTCCACGTCCCGCCGTACGACGCCCCGCTGGGCACGCCCTCCGAGGGAGCGCGCCGGCTGGCGCGGAACACGCAGCTCGTCCTGCGCGAGGAGTGCCGGCTGGGCGAGGTGGTCGACCCGTGCGGCGGCGCCTGGGCCGTCGAGCGCCTCACCGCCGACCTCGCGGCCCTGGCGTGGTCGCGCTTCCAGGAGGTCGAGGCCGACGGCGGGCTCGCGCGCGCCCTGGCCAATGGCCGGCTCCGGGAGCGGGTCGAGGCCTCGGCTCGGGAGCGGGCCGCGGCCCTGGCCACGCAGCGCGACCGGCTGGTCGGGACGAACGCCGTGCCGGACCCGCGCGAGCCGGCGCCGGACCCCGAGGCGGTGGACCGCGCCGGCCTGGCCGCGCGCCGCGCGGCGGAGCTGGGCGGGCGCCCGGCGCGGCGCACGGCCGGGCCCTCCTCCGCGTCGCTCGCCGCGGTCCCGAACCGCGACCGGCTCGCGAGCCTCGTCGAGGCGGCGCGGCGCGGCGCCACGCTGGGCGAGCTGGCGGCCGCCCTCCACGCCGGGGCCAAGGAGACGACGGCCCCCGCGCTCGACGTCTCGCGAGCCGCCCTGGCGTTCGAGGGGCTCCGCCGGTCCGTCCTCTCTTGGCGGGACGCCTCCGGGCGCCCGGCGACCGTGTTCCTCGCCCTCGTCGGCCGCCCCGCCGACCTGACGGCCCGCCTCGACTTCACCCGGAGCTTCCTGGCATCGGGGGGCTTCGCGCTGGAGGAGGGGCCGCCCTTCGAGTCGGCCGCCGAGGCCGCCGAGGCCGCGGCTTCCTCGCGGGCCCATGCTAGCGCGCTCGTCTCGTCGGACGAGCGGTACCCCGAGCTCGTGCCTCCCTTCGCCGCGGCGCTGAAGCGGGGCGGGACGGTCGTCCTCCTTGCGGGGATGCCGAAGGAGCACGTCGAGGCCCTCCGCGCGGCGGGCGTCCAGGAGTTCCTCCACGCCCGCGCCGACGCCCCGGCCCTCCTGGCCTCCCTCTTCCGCCGGATCGGAGGGGCACGATGAGCCGGATCCCCGACTTCACGAAGGTCGAGTGGAGCCTCCCCCCCGCCTCGCCGTCGCCCTCGGCGTGGCGCGAGCGCGCCGAGCGCGAGGCCGGCCGGCCGCTCTCCGACCTCGGGCTCCGGACCTACGAGGGGATCGACCTGCCGCCGGTCCACACGGCGGAGGACCTCCCGCCCCGCGAGCGTCTCGACACGCTCCCCGGCCTGCCGCCCTTCACGCGCGGCCCGTACCCGACGATGTACGTCGTGAGGCCCTGGACCGTCCGGCAGTACGCCGGGTTCTCCACGGCCGAGGAGTCGAACGCCTTCTACCGGCGGAACCTCGCGGCCGGGCAGAAGGGCCTCTCGGTCGCGTTCGACCTGGCCACGCACCGGGGGTACGACTCGGACCACCCGCGGGTCGTCGGCGACGTCGGGAAGGCCGGCGTCGCCGTCGACACCGTGGAGGACATGAAGGTCCTCTTCGACGGGATCCCGCTCGAGAAGATCTCCGTCTCGATGACGATGAACGGCGCGGTCCTGCCCGTCATGGCGTTCTACGTCGTGGCGGCGCTCGAGCAGGGCGCCGCGGAGGCGTCGCTCTCGGGGACGATCCAGAACGACATCCTCAAGGAGTTCATGGTCCGGAACACGTACATCTACCCGCCCGAGCCGAGCCTGAGGGCGATCGCCGACGTGTTCCGCTACTGCTCGGCGCGGATGCCGCGCTTCAACTGCATCTCCATCTCCGGGTACCACATGCAGGAGGCCGGGGCGCCGGCCGACCTGGAGCTCGCCTACACGCTCGCCGACGGGCTGGAGTACCTCAGGACCGGGGTCCGGGCCGGGCTCTCGGTCGACGAGCTGGGGCCGCGGCTCTCCTTCTTCTGGGCCGTCGGGATGAGCTTCTTCACGGAGGTGGCCAAGCTCCGCGCTGGGCGGACGCTCTGGGCCGAGCTGGTCCGGGGCTTCGGCGCCAAGGACCCGAAGGCCATGGCGCTCCGGACGCACTGCCAGACCTCGGGCTGGAGCCTCTCCGAGCAGGACCCGTACAACAACGTCGTGAGGACCTGCGTGGAGGCGATGGCGGCCGCGCTCGGGCACACGCAGTCGCTCCACACGAACGCGCTCGACGAGGCGATCGCGCTCCCGACCGACTTCTCGGCGCGGATCGCGCGGAACACGCAGCTCTACCTCCAGGAGGAGACCGGGCTCTGCAAGGTGATCGACCCGTTCGGCGGCTCGTACACCGTCGAGGCGCTGACGCGGGCGCTCGTCGAGCGCGCCCGCGTGCACATCGAGGAGGTCGAGGCCCTCGGCGGGATGGCCAAGGCGATCGGGGCGGGGCTGCCGAAGATGCGGATCGAGGAGGCCGCGGCCCGGCGGCAGGCCCGGATCGACTCCGGCAGGGAGACGCTCGTCGGCGTGAACCGCTGGCGCCTCGACCGCGAGGAGCCGATCCCGATCCTGGAGGTGGACAACACCGAGGTGCGGCGGCAGCAGGTCGCGCGCCTCTCGGCCGTGAAGCGCTCCCGCGACGCAGCGGCGGTGGAGGAGGCCCTCTCGGCCCTGACCCGCTGCGCCGAGACGGGAGAGGGGAACCTCCTGGAGCTGGCCGTCACCGCCGCGAAACGGCGTGCGACGCTCGGCGAGATCTCGTACGCTCTGGAGAAGGTCTGGGGACGCCACAAGGCGGAGGTGAAGACGATCGGAGGCGTCTACTCCTCGGAGTACGGCGACGGTGGCGAGATCGCGGCCGTGCGGGCTCGCGTCGAGGCGTTCGCGCGCCGCGAGGGGAGGCGCCCGCGCGTCCTCGTGGCCAAGATGGGGCAGGACGGCCACGACCGGGGCGCCAAGGTGGTCGCCACGGCCTTCGCCGACCTCGGCTTCGACGTCGACGTCGGCCCCCTCTTCCAGACCCCGGAGGAGACCGCGCGCCAGGCCGTGGAGAACGACGTCCACGTCGTCGGGATCTCCTCGCTGGCGGCCGGGCACAAGACGCTCGTCCCGCAGCTCCTGGCCGAGCTGGCGCGGCTCGGGCGCGAGGACATCGTCGTGGCGGTCGGGGGCGTCATCCCGGCGCAGGACTACGCGTTCCTGCGCGAGCAGGGGGCCGCCGCCGTCTTCGGCCCGGGGACGCAGCTGCCGCGCGCCGCCTCCATCCTCCTCGACGAGCTGGAGCGGCGCCTGGGACCCGGGACCCCGGAGGCGAAGCCCCCCGCGTGACCGCGCCCCGCCGCCCCGAGCGCCCGGCGCTCTCCGTCGTCCCCGGGGTGGAGGGGGGGCACGACGGCCTGCCCCGGCCCGGCGGCCGGGCCGCGGGGCCGGCGCCGCGGAGGCGCGAGCTCTCTCACGAGGAGTACGTCCGCGGGGTCCTCGCGGGGGACCGGACGCTCCTGGCCCGCGCCATCACGCTCGTCGAGTCGAACGCCCCGGCGCACGCCGAGGCGGCCCGCCGCCTCGTGACGGAGCTCCTGCCGCGCGCGGGCGGCTCCGTGCGCGTGGGGATCACGGGCGTGCCGGGCGCCGGGAAGAGCACGTTCATCGAGGCGCTCGGGTGCCACCTGACCGGCCGGGGACACCGCGTGGCGGTCACGGCGGTCGACCCGACGAGCAGCCTCACGGGGGGGAGCATCCTGGGGGACAAGACCCGCATGGAGCGGCTCTCGGTCGACCCGGCGGCCTTCATCCGGCCCTCGCCCTCGGGGGGGGCGCTGGGGGGCGTCGCGCGGAAGACGCGGGAGACGATCGTCCTCCTGGAGGCGGCGGGCCACGACGTCGTCCTCGTCGAGACGATGGGCGTCGGCCAGAGCGAGATCGCGGTCCGGTCGATGGTCGACTTCTTCCTCCTCCTCCTCGTCCCGGGAGCCGGCGACGAGCTGCAGGGGATCAAGAAGGGGGTCGTCGAGATGGCGGACGCCATCCTCGTCAACAAGGCCGACGGCGAGAACGCGCTGGCCGCCGCCGCGGCCAGGGCCGAGTACGAGCGGGCCCTCCACTGGCTCCACCCGGCCACCGAAGGCTGGCGCACCCAGGCCCGGACCGCCTCGGCCCTCACCGGGACCGGGATCTCCGAGCTCTGGGAGCTGGTCGAGGAGTTCCGGCGGGCCACGCGGGCCACCGGGGCCTTCGAACGGAGGCGCCGGACGCAGGAACGGGACTGGATGAGGGCGCTCCTCGAGGAGGGGCTGACGGCCCTCTTTCGCGGGAACCCGGCCGTGGCCGCCCTCCTGCCGGGGCTGGAGGCCGAGGTGGTCGAGGGGCGGCTCCCGGCTTCCGTGGCCGCCGAGCGGCTCCTGGCGGCCTTCGAGGGCCGGAAGAGGACGTAGGGTTCCGCCCGACGCCGCCGGAGGCGTGGATCCGACGCCCCTCCTGGCACTTGACACCGGCATCGAACTTGCCGGAAGGCCTCCCCGGAGCGCGTCCCCTCTGTGCAATTCGAGCGCAGCCCCTTGACGACTCGACCGGCAGCGTGATAGCCGCCGGTGCGAAACCCGTAAGTCACTGATTCTTCGAAGAGATCGGGGAGTTGCACTCGGAGAGGTGCACGGGGATGAAAACCGCGTGAAATCGCGGTCCCGGCCGCTTTTTCACAGCCGATCCCACAGGGATTTCCACATTCTCTCTGGGGATCCCGCCAACCCCCGGACGCTCAAGCACTTCCGGTCAGGTGCCGTCGGGTGGGAAGGGGAGGGAGCCGTCCACGGGGGCGATCCGGGCCTCGAAGCAGCGCCGGCAGCGGGCCTCGTAGACCCCGGCGGCGCCGACGACGACGCGCTCCTCGGAGTCGACCAGGCGCTGGGTCCGGCTCGCGGGGGCGCCGCACCTGACGCAGATCGCCCGGGTCTTGGTCACCTCCTCGGCGGCGGCCATCAGGGCCGGCATCGGCTCGAACGGGCGCCCGAGGTAGTCCTGGTCCAGGCCGGCCACGATGACCCTCTTCCCGAGGTCCGCGAGCCGGTTCACGACGTCCACGATCCCGGCGTCGAAGAACTGGGCCTCGTCCACGCCGATGACCTCCGTCCGGTCGTCGGTGAGGCCCAGGATCTGCTCGGAGCGTTCCACGGCGATCGCCGTGAAGCGGAGGCCCCCGTGGGAGACGACCTCGACCTCCGAGTACCGGTCGTCCAGCTTCGGCTTGAACACCTGGACGCGCCTCCGGGCGATCCGGGCGCGCGTCAGCCTCCGGATCAGCTCCTCGGACTTGCCCGAGAACATCGACCCGCAGATCACCTCGATCCCGCCCGAGGGGAGCCCGATCACGACCGCCTCCCTTTCTCCTTGGCCAGGACGCCCACCTTCGGGCAGACGGCGGAGAGGCCGCACGCCTCGCACCGCGGCTTGCGCGACGCGCAGACCGCTCGCCCGTGGAGGATCAGCGCGTGCCCGGCGAAGACCCAGGTCTCGCGCGGGAGGAGGCGGTTGAGGTCCCGCTCGACCTTCTCCGGGTCCTGGTGAGCGCTCCACCCCAGCCGCCGCGCCAGGCGCCCCACGTGCGTGTCGACGACCACGCCGTCGGGGGCCCCGAACGCGTTCCCGAGGACGACGTTGGCCGTCTTCCGCCCGACCCCCGGGAGCCCCGTCAGCTCGTCCATCGTCCGCGGGACCTCGCCCCCGTGCTCCTCGACGATCCTCCGCGCGGCCCCGCGGATCGACTTCGCCTTCGCGTTGAAGAACCCCGTGGAGCGGATGACCTCCTCCAGGTCGCCCGGCGGGGCGCCGGCGAGCGCGCGGGCGTCGGGAAACCGCTCGAACAGGCGCGGGGTCACCTGGTTCACGCGCGCGTCGGTGCACTGCGCCGAGAGGATCGTGGCCACGAGGAGCTCGAGCGGCGACTCGTGCGACAGCGAGCAGTCGGCCGCGGGGTAGACCTCCCGGAGCGCGGACAGGACGCCCTCGACCGGCGCGGGGCGGCGCGGGGCCCGGGCCTTCGGGGGGGCGGGCTTCTTCTTCGGGCGAGAGGTCCGAGGCATCGGCGCGGGAGCATACCCGGCCGCCCCCTTCCGGGGGAATTGATCCCGCCGGGGACCCTCTGAGAGACTGCCGTGCCTTGCGCCCCCTCCTGCGCCTCCCGCTCCTCCTCCTCCCCGCCCTCGCCCTCCTCGTCGCCCGGCCCGCCCGTGCCGCGGCGCCCGTGACCGTGACGGTCCTCCAGACCTCCGACGTCCACGGCCGGCTCCTGCCCTGGGACTACTCGCGGGCCCGCCCGGACGACGTGGGGCTGGCGCGGATCGCCACGCGCGTCGCCGCGATCCGCCGGGAGACCCCGAACGTCCTCCTCCTCGACGGCGGGGACACGATCCAGGGCTCGCCCCTGGGCTACCTCCACGCCCGGAGGCCCGAGGGGCGGAAGGACCCGATGTCCGAGGCGATGAGCGCCATGCGGTACGACGCCATGGCGGTGGGGAACCACGAGTTCAACTACGGTCTCGACGTCCTCCGCCGGGCGCAGGCGGACGCCTCGTTCCCGTGGCTCTCGGCCAACACCCTGAACGCCGCGGACCGCTCGCCCGCCTTCCCCGAGTACGTCGTGAAGACGTTCGGGAAGGTCCGCGTCGGGGTCCTGGGGCTGACGACGCCGAACGTCCCCGGCTGGGAGCCGGAGAAGAACCGGCCGGGGCTGACGTGGGAGGACCCCGTCGAGACGGCCCGGCGCCTCGTCCCCGTCCTCCGCGGCCGAGAGCGCTGCGACGTGGTCGTCGTCCTGATCCACAGCGGGCTGGAGGTGGACCTGGCCTCCGGCAAGCCGGACGACACGGCGCACGAGAACCGGGTCGCGGCCCTCGCCCGGTCGGTCCCGGGCGTGGACCTGATCCTGACGGGGCACACGCACCGCCGGCTGAACCTCGTGCGCGTGGAGGGGGTCCCGGTGACGCAGCCGGGGCGGTGGGGGGAGGCGCTGGCCCGCGTCGACCTGAAGCTCGCGCGCGCTTCGGGGCGCTGGAAGGTGGTCGAGGTGACCGGGGAGCTCCTGCCGAGCGACGGCTCGGTCCCCGCCGACCCAGGGATCGAGCGGATCGCCGCCCCGCACCACGCCCGCGCCCTGGCGCACATGGAGGAGGTCCTGGCCCGGGCCGAGGAGCCGCTGCCGGCCGCCGCGGCCCGGCTCGGGGACAGCCCGCTCCTCGACCTCGTCAACGAGATCCAGCGGTCCGCCGCCGGGAGCGACCTCTCGATGACCTCGCTCCTGCCGGGGTGGAGCTACGCCGGCCTGCCGGCCGGCGAGATCCGCGTCCGGGACGTCTACGCGCTCTACCCGTACGAGAACGAGCTCTCCGTCCTCGAGGTGGACGGCGCGATCCTGAGGGAGTGCCTGGAGAACGCGGCGGGCTTCTACGCCGACGCGGCGTGGGAGGCGGGCCGCCTCGTCGTGAAGCCGAAGGCGGGCGTGCCGCCCTACAGCTTCGACGCGGTGCAGGGGGTGGAGTACCGGATCGACCCGACGGCGCCGCTCGGCGCGCGCGTGAAGGACCTCACCTGGAAGGGCCGCCCGGTCCGCCCGGAGGACCGCTTCACGCTCGCGGTCAACGCCTACCGCGCCCAGGGCTCTGGGGGCTACGTGGCGCTGAAGAGGGCCAGGGTCCTCCGGTCGGCCTCCACGGAGATCCGCGAGCTGCTGATGGAGCGGCTCCGCCAGATGGGGACCGTCCCCGCCACCGTCGACCGGAACTGGGTCGTCGCCCCGGACGTGGTCTGGGCCCAGCCCCCCGGCTCGCCCCGCTCCGCCGCCCCCGTCAACTGAGTTCTGCGGCGGCGCCGGCAGGCGCCGCGGGGGCCTCCCCGATTCACTTCAGCTCGAAGTTGCGGACGATGTTGAACCCCAGCCGGATGTTCGAGTCGGTCACCCCGCCGCCGAAGTCCCCGGCGGCGACCTGGTCGACCGTCGTGGCCGCGGAGTTGCCGATCCAGACCCCGAAGCGGTGGTGGTAGACCGCCTTCTCGAGGGCGAACGACCACTGCCCGACCGAGCCCTCGAGGTCCCGGTTCCGCGGGACGTACTCGGCGGTGGCGAAGAACCGCTTCGGGAGCTTCACCTGGAGCGCCACCGGGACGTTCCAGACGTTCCGGAACTGCGGCGTGTTGGAGACGTACGTCGGCGCGACCGCCACGGTCACGACGTCCCCGAGCGTCGCCGCGACGAGGAGCTGGCCGAACCCGCCCACCTTGTCCTCGATCTCGACCTTCGTCAGCCAGTCGACGCCCGCCCGCACGCCCACGGCCAGCGGCAGCTTCCGGGTGGGGCGCAGGAACGTGTACTTCACCGAGAGCTCGTAGTCGCCGTTCGTCGACGAGCGGTAGGCCTCGAAGCCGAGGTCGGCCACCGGCACGTAGTTGACCCCGAGCCCGATGTTGGCGCCCGAGTCGAGGCCTCCGAGGTTGTTCCCTCCGGCCTCGTTCACGGGCTGGACGAAGCGGTGCTGGAAGATCGCGCCGAGGATCCCCGGGTCGTAGACGAGCGGCGTCGACGTCTGGAGGAACCGGTCGTCGTAGCCGGGCACGTACGCCTCCTCCTCCTGCGCCCGGCAGATCCGCGGGGCGGAGAGGACGCAGGAGAGGGCCAGGAGGGCGGCGGCACGGTGCGTCGGTCTCATCGCGTCCTCCTCAGTCGTTCGGCGCGCCGCGCCGGACCCAGTCGATCACGAGGTGCTGCATCTCGGAGGGGAGGGGCGGTCCTCCGAGCGGCATCCGGCTCCCGACGATCCCGGCGTCCGCCGTGATCTTCGAGACGAGGAAGGAGTCCTCCGGCAGGCCCGGAGCCACGCGCAGGCGGCTCGACTGGACCGCCGGGACGCCGACGACGTTGCCGTAGGCCTTCCCCGCCTCCAGGCTCAGCCCGAGGACGGGCGAGACCCCCGCGTGGCACCCCGAGAGCGCGCACGAGGGCGTGAAGACCTCGCGCTGGACGCGGGTGAAGGTCGCGGTCGGGTCGGGCGGCTCGGAGGGGCCCGTCGGGTCCTTCTCCGTGCCGCAGCCCGCCGCCGGGAGGAGGAGGAGCCCCCCGGCGAGGAGGGCCAGGAGGGCGCCCGGTCGCCCGGCGCGCCCCCGGGAGGGTCCCGACACCGGCAAGTCGATCATCCGCTCACCTCCGTACGGCGCCCCGCCGTGCTCATCCGGTTGGCGGCGGATCTTAGCTGCCGGGTCGGGCGCCCGACGTGACCGGCGCCACGCTTCCGCTCGGGGCCGGCGGCTCGGGGAGGACGAAGGGGAGGAGCAGGTCGCCGTCGCCCGTCTTCTTGTCGCGCCGGACGACCGTGGCGAAGAGGGGGCCCGAGCCCTGGGCGGGGACCACCTCCATCCGCCCGAAGTAGGTCCCGTTCCCCGCGATCGCGAACCACGCCGCCGGGACCCGGAGCGTCTCCTTCGGCTGCAGCGTGTACCCCCGGCTCCCGACGGCCTCGGCCTGCGCGGAGACGAGCCTGACGGTCAGCGTGACCGGGACGTCCATCGGGTTCGTCAGCTGGAGCTCGGACTCGACGACGTCCCACCCGCTGTCGGTGACCGCGATGAAGACTCCGCGGGAGCCGGACGGGATCGAGGCGTTGCCGAGGAGCCCGGGGACGCCGTAGCCGAAGCGGCCTCCCGCCTCGTCCGGAGCGGTGACGCGCGCGAAGGCGTGGACGGGGACGTCGGAGAGGACGTCGATCCCGCCGGCGACGCCGTCGAGGCCGAAGGTCTCGCCGAGGACGTCCGCGAGGGTGACGACGGCCTTCGCCGGGACCGTGACCGTGGCGGCCGGCAGGTCCGCGGGCGGCTCCGGGCCGGACTCCGTCCGGGCCTGGCGGAACACGAGCGTGACGGAGGCCTCCGCCTCCCCGCCGTTGAAGAGCTGGACGTCGGTGCGGGTGCCGGGCCCCAGCGGGCCGTCGCCGCGCCCGAGGGCGAAGAGCCACTGGAGCGTCCCGGCGTCGCCCGGCAGGCGGGGGACGAGGTCGATCGGGTCGTTCGTGGCGCCGTCGATCGACATCCCGAAGGGGAGGAGCTTCCCCTTGGCGACGCGGAAGACGACCCGCGCCGAGGGGATCGCCGGGAGGCCGAGGCCGTCGAAGACCGTCGACCACTGCATGTGCGTGCCGGCGGCCCAGCTGAAGGGGAGCGAGGCCAGCTCCGTCCCGGCGGGGTCGACGATCGCCAGCGTCCCCGTCACGAGCTCCAGGACGAAGAAGCCGGCGTTGGTCCGCTGGGAAGCGTCGGGAGGGGCGAAGAGGAACCCCTCCTGTCCCTCTCCGACGGCCCGGTCGACCTTCACGGCGTTCCGGGCGAAGCCGTAGGTCCCGCCGTCCTCCCGCTTCCACGAGACGCGGGCCCAGCCGAACAGGTCCGTGGGGACCGCGTTGGCGACGAGGCGGAGGGCGCCGAAGCTGTCGGGGCCTCCCATCTCCGTCCCGATCGGGTCGAAGCGGGCGACGAGGCGGCCCGGGAGGACGTCGAACGACGCTCCGGGACCGTACCCGGCGATCCACCCGTTCGGGATCAGCCGCTCGGAGACCGGGATCGTGACCGGGTCGCCGGTCTCCGGCTTGGTGCCGCGGTTCCAGGCGACGATGTCGGTCGTCCACTCGACGCCGTTCTGGCCCCCGATCGAGGCGGCGGCGGGGACGTAGAGGTCGTCGACGGTGACCGGGACCGGCGGCAGGAGCGTCCCGATCCCCCCGAGCGTGGCGTACCAGATCCGGCCGCGGGTCTCGTCCACCGCGAGGCCCCAGACGAGGCCCTGGCCCGAGGCCATCTCGACGAAGTTGTCCGACACGGCGCCGGAGACGACCGACGCGGGGAAGTCGATCGGGGCGGCCGTCGTGGGCACGAGGACCGTCTCGACCGGCGTCACGGTCCGCACGTCGTCGCCCTCGAGCGTCACGTCTTTCGGCTCCAGCGTCTTCGTCAGGACCGGAAGGGCGTCCTTCGGGTCGAAGAACCCGATCGAGCCGTTCCGCTGGTCGGAGAAGAGGATCCGGCCCTTGTAGGTCGCCAGGTCGTACGGGAGGAGGAAGGAGCCGAGCTGGAAGACCTTGATCTCGTTGGTCGCCGGGTCGAACCGGGCCAGCTCGCTGGAGGCGTAGAGCGTCATCCAGAGGGCGCCGTCCGGGCCACGGAAGATCTTCGACGGGCTCGACAGCGTGTTCGGGAGCTCCCAGCGCTTGGCCGTCAGGCCGTCCGGGGCGAACCGGAGGAGGCGGCCGAGGAGGAAGTCGGCGGCCCAGAGCGTCCCGTCGGCCTCCAGGAGGGGGTAGGAGAGCGAGGCGATGTCGCGCGTCGTGAAGTAGGTGAACGTGTCGGCCGCGGGGTCGAACAGGGCGAGGGTCCCGCTCGTCTCCGGGAGCCAGAGCTTCCCGTCGGGGCGCTTGGCCAGGGCCGTCGGCCTGCGGGCGGCGTCGGGCCACTCCTTGAGCGCCCCGGTGGCCGGGTCGAACTTGCCGACCTTGAACCCGCCCAGCTCCGTCAGCCAGAACGTCCCGTCCGGCTCCAAGAGGAGCGAGCTGGGGGAGGCGTCCGTCGGGAACTTCCACCGCGTGTACTCCGTCCCGTCGGCCGACAGGCGCGCCACGACGTTCTCGTTCGCGGACGCCGACCAGACGGTCCCGTCCGGGGCGAGGACGAGGTTGGCCGCGTCGTAGCGCCCGCCGTCGGGGACGCCGTAGAGCCTCACCGAGGCCGGGATGATCCCGGGGTACTCGCCGGCCGGCGAGGGGAAGACCGGCGTCGGGACGTCGGCCAGGGCGGGGACGGCCGGGACGGCCAGGACGAGGAGGCAGGTCGACAGGAGCGTCGCCGCGCGACGGGGGCGCGGGTGGGGAAGGGGTCGCGTCACGGCGGGCATTGTAGCGACCGGCATGCACGCGCCGTTCCCGTGGCTCCGGACGGGCCTAGAATCGGAGGTGGAGGCCCGGCCCCGTGCCGACGGTGACCGTCCAGGAGGCCCTCTCGGCCCTGACCGTCCCGGGCGACCTGTGCGTCCGGGAAGGGGAGAAGGTGCGGTGCGTGGCCTGCGGCCACCGCTGCCTGATCGGCGAGGGGCGCGAGGGGGTCTGCCGCGTCCGGTTCGTCGCGGACGGCGTCCTGCGCGTCCCGCACGGCTACGTCTCCTCGGTGGCCGTCGACCCGATCGAGAAGAAGCCGTTCTTCCACGTCACCCCCGGCGCCGCGGCGCTGTCGTTCGGGATGCTCGGCTGCGACCTGAAGTGCCCGTACTGCCAGAACTGGGAGATCAGCCAGACCCTCCGCGATCCCGGGACCGACGCCTACGCCCGTCCCCGGCGGACGACCCCCGAGGAGCTCGTCCGCCTCGCGCTCGAGGCCGGGGCGACGATGGTCACCTCCACGTACAACGAGCCGCTCGTCACCACCGAGTGGGCGGTCGAGGTCTTCCGCGCCGCGCGCGCGAGCGGCCTGATGACGAGCTACGTCTCGAACGGGAACGGGACGCCGGAGGTGATCGACTACCTCCGCCCCTTCGTCGACGCCGTGAAGGTGGACCTGAAGGGGATGCGCGACGAGGGGTACCGGCTGCTGGGCGGGCGGCTCGCTCCGGTCCTCGACACGATCCGCGGGCTCGTCGCCCGGGGGGTCTGGGTCGAGGTCGTCACGCTCCTCGTCCCGGGGCTGAACGACGGGACGGACGAGCTCGCCGACGCCGCTCGCTTCCTCGCCTCGGTCAGCCGCGACGTCCCCTGGCACGTGACGGCGTACCACGACGACTACCGGATGGAGCGGCGGGGCGCGACGCCGGTGCGCGCGCTCCTGTCGGCCGTCGAGATCGGCCGCGCCGAGGGGCTGCGCTACGTCTACGCCGGGAACCTCCCGGCGCGCGTGGGCGACTCCGAGACCACGCGCTGCCCGGGCTGCGGGCGGGCCGCGGTGGAACGGCTCGGCTTCCGCGTCCTGGGGAACCACCTGACCGCGGACGGCCGGTGCCCGGGGTGCGGGCTGGCGTTGCCCGGCCTCTGGAGCGTCCCGGGGCGCGAATTGACGGGGCCTTCCGTTTCGGCTTAGCATCGCTCGGCTCGGGTGGCGACCGTCCGCCGTCGCGGCGGGCGAGGGCGCTCCGAACGAACGCGGCCCGGGGTCGGAAGGGAATCGATCCCGCGAGGCGCGAACGGAGCGGCGCGAGGCGGTCGGACCCGACGGCTCCTTGGACTTCGGTCCCCACGGCCCTGCGCGGTCACTCGACGCCAGGGCGGGACGTCGAAGGGACGCGGAATGGGAGGGCGCGCCCGACGGGCGCCTTCCGGAGGACAGCTTTGGACGAGACCACACGCACCGAGCGCGGCGGCCCGGCCTTCGAGGAGAAGGCCGAGGCGGGCGACGAGAGCTTCGGACCCGACGGCAACGAGCCGGACGGCCCCGAAGGGGACGACGAGGGCCCGGAGGAGGTCGAGGCCGCCGAGCCCGGCGAGGCGGGAGGCGAGGGCGACCGGCGGGACGCCGTCCGGCGTCGCAGGCGCCGCCGCCGCCGCCGTGGCCGCGGCCCCCGCGCCCCGGAGCCGGCGTCCCGTCCCCCCGCCGAGGGGGGGGAGGAATCGGAGGGCGAGCCGGTCCCCGCGGCGGCGCGCCGCGAGGCGGCTCCCGGCGCTCAGCCCCGCGTCAGCGTGACCGGCATCGTGAAGCTGCACGGGGACCACTCGGCGATCCTGGTCTCGCCCGAGACGTGGTTCGCCGAGAAGCGCGACCCGTTCGTCCCGAAGTTCCTCGTCGAGGCCGAGGACCTGGAGGACGGCCTCCTCGTCACGGCCGAGGCGACGGCGCGGGGCGGCAAGGGGCCGCTCGTCCAGAAGATCACGGCCGTCGAGGGGATGGAGCCGACGGAGTACCGGGCCAAGTACGTCCAGTTCCACAAGGGGGTCTCCATCGACCCGCTCCGCCGCCTCCGGATGGAGACGGTCCCCGACGACCCGTCGGGGCGCGTCCTCGACCTGGTGGCGCCGATCGGGCGGGGCCAGAGGTGCCTGATCGTCGCGCCGCCCAAGGCGGGGAAGACGACGCTCCTGAAGGTGATGGCCAACGCCATCGCCAAGAACGACCCCGACGTGAAGATCTTCATGCTCCTCGTCGACGAGCGCCCCGAGGAGGTGACCGACATGCAGCGGTCGATCACCGGGGAGGTGATCGCCTCGCCGACGGACATGAACGCGGCGCACCACATCGCGGTCTCCGAGCTCTGCTTCGAGCGGGCCAAGCGCCTCGTGGAGATCGGGCGGGACGTGGTGATCTTCTGCGACTCGATCACCCGGATGAGCCGCGCCTACAACAACGAGCAGCGCGGGAGCGGGAAGATCATGTCGGGCGGCATCGACGCCAGGACGATGGAGAAGCCGCGCCGGTTCTTCGGCGGCGCGCGCAACCACGAGGACGGAGGCTCGCTGACGATCGTGGCCACCTGCCTGATCGACACGGGGAGCCGGATGGACGACGTCATCTTCGAGGAGTTCAAGGGGACGGGGAACTGCGAGATCGTCCTCGACCGGGCCCTCTTCGAGCGCCGGATCTTCCCCTGCATCAACATCCCCGCCTCCGGGACGCGCAAGGAGGAGAAGCTCTACGACGCCGACGAGCTGCCGAAGATCCACAAGCTGAGGCGGGCGCTGGCGGCCGTCAAGCCGGTGGACGCCATGGAGCTCCTCCTGACGAAGCTGGCGCGGACGAAGCTGAACAAGGACTTCCTCAAGTCGATACTGTAGTGTCGCGGGGAGGCCCCCGCCCGCGCTCCCGCGCGGGCTTGCAGCCGGGCCTCCCCGCACCCCTCCCTCAGCGGGCGCTTTCGGTATTCCGCGCCGGACCGGCGCGGGCGGGTCAGCGCTCGATCTCGGGCTCGGGGAGGAAGAAGTCCGTCAGCTGGCGCATGACGGCGCGCGGCTCCTCGACGTGGAGGAAGCGCGAGAGGCCCGCGAGGACGTGCTTCTCGGCGCCGGGGATGGCGGAGGCGATGGCCTCCGCGCAGCGGATCCGGTCCGGGTCGTCGCGGTCCCCGTAGAAGACCGCCGTCCGGCAGGAGACCGAGCCGAGCCGGGAGTACTGCGTCGGCTCGGGGCGGACGGCCCGGGCGAGGGTCTCCGGGGCGGCGGCCGCCCGCATGAAGATCTCGCGGATCCGCTCCTCCATGTAGTCGTGCTCGCGGACGACGTCGAAGGCGTGCCCGGCGAGGAGCTTCTGGTAGATCGCCGTCTTCGCGTCGACCCTCAGGGTCGTGTAGAGCTCGGCGCGGCGCTGGAGCGTCTCGGCGCTCCACGGGAAGCCCTCGACCGTCGGGGCCAGCAGCCCCATCGACAGGACGCGGTCCGGGGCCTTCAGGGCGATCTCGATCGCCACCTCGGCCCCCTCGTCGTGCGCCAGGAGGTGGGCCGTCGGGGCGCTGAACCAGTCGAGGATCGCCAGGACGTCGGCCGCCTCCTCCTCCAGGGGGACGGGGGCCTGGATCGGGGGCGTCGTCCGGCCGTGGCCGCGCCGGTCGATCCTCAGCGCGCGGAACCCGGAAGCCAGCCCGGTCGAGGGGGCCTCCATCACGTCCGCGTCCGCCAGGGCGCCGTGGAGGAGGACGACGACCTCGCCGTCCCCGGAGATCTCGTAGTAGAAGCGCTGCCCGTTCACGCCCGCGTACGGCATCGGGGCCTCCTCGAAGTCAGCTGGCGGCCGGCTCCGATGATACGCGGGCCTCGCCGCCCTCGTCCGGGGCGCCGCTCTCCGCCGCGCCGCCTCCGGCGGGCTTCCGCCGCCGCCGGCGGCGACGCCGCTTCGGCGCCGGCCGGCCGGCCGCCGCTTCCGGCCCGGACGGCCCGAGGGGAAGGTCGGTCTCGGCCAGCCCGTGCGCCTCGCGGACCCAGAAGGCTCCTTCCCCGCCGTCCTCGTCGGCGCCCTCGGCCGCCCCGGCCCGCGGGGGCGGCGGCAGCGGGGCCGGAGCCTCCGGCTCCTCCTCCTCCTCGTCCTCGACGGACGGGGCGACGTGGCGCGACCCGCCCCCCGAGACCACGACCGGCTCGGAGGGGTGAGGGCTCGACCCGGCGCGGAAGAGCGCGTCGTCGGCGTACTGGGTCGGGATCTTCCGGCCGATCAGCTTCTCGATGGCGTCGAGCGAGAGGACGTACTGCTCGCAGGCGAGCGAGATCGCCATCCCCGCCTTGCCCGCCCGGGCGGTCCGGCCGATCCGGTGGACGTAGTCCTCGGGGTCCTGCGGGAGGTCGACGTTGAAGACGTGCGTGACCCCCTCGACGTGGAGGCCGCGCGAGGCGACGTCGGTGGCCACGAGGAGGGGGAGCTTCCCCGACTTGAACTCGGCCAGGATCCGGATCCGCTTGGCCTGCGGGATGTCGCCGGAGAGGGCCGCGACGCGGTAGCCCCGTCGCGTCAGCGTGTTGACGAGCCGCTCGGCGAACCGCTTCGTGTTGACGAAGAGCATCCCGCGCCGGTCGGGGACGGCGCCGTCCGCCCCCTTCGGCCGGAACCCCTCGCGGTCGAGGAGGCCCGCCAGGAGCGTCATCTTCTCCCCGGTGCCGACGTGGAAGAGGAGCTGCGTGACGCGGTCGGCCGTGATCTGCTCCGGGCGGATCTCGATCCGCTGGGCGTCGTTCATGTGCTCGTAGGCGAGCTCCATGACCTTCCAGGAGAGCGTCGCCGAGAAGAGCATCGAGTGGCGCTTCCACGGCGGGGGGCAGCGCCTGAGGATCCGCCGCAGGTCGTCGATGAACCCCATGTCGAAGAGCCGGTCCGCCTCGTCGATGACGACCGCCTCGACGTGGTCGAGGCGGGTCGCCCCCTGCGAGAGGTAGTCCAGGAGCCGTCCCGGCGTCCCGATCAGGAGGTCGCACCCGGCCCTCAGCTGATCTCTCTGCCGCGCGTAGTCGAGCCCGCCGAAGACGGTCACGATCCTGGGCGCGAGGAAGTGGCCGAGCGAGCGGGCGTCCTCCTGGATCTGGAGGGCCAGCTCGCGCGTCGGCGCCACGACGAGGGCCCGCGGGGCCCCGGCCGGCCGCTTCGGGGCGGGGGGCCCGGCCAGGCGCGTGTAGATCGCGACGAGGAAGGCGGCCGTCTTTCCGGTGCCCGTCTGGGCCTGGGCGGCCACGTCGCGGCCCTGCAGCAGGAGAGGCAGCGTCGCGGCCTGGATCTCCGTGGCGCGGACGAAGCCGCACCCGCTGATCCCGGCCTTCACGGAGAGCGGGATGTCGAGGTCCGAGAAGAAGACGTCCGTCAAGTGGTCCCTGGCGGGACCGGGGGGGGAGGTCATCCGGCCCCGATTCTAGCGGCCCCGGGGCTCCGGCCCTCCCGGAAGGGCTCCTCGGACTAGACTCCGCGCCCGATGAGCCTGAAGAGAAGCTCCGTCCTCCCGGCCCTCGGGATCGTCGCCCTCGTCCTGGCCGGCACGGCGGACGAGCGGGTCTTCGGGCTGATCACCGACGGCCAGATCATGACGCGGACCGCCTACTCGATGACCGAGCTGGGCGAGATCGGCATCGCCCAGGGGCACGTCGTCAACGAGGTCCGCCCCGCAGGCGACGCGGTGACCCGGTACGGCATGGGCCCCTCGCTCCTCAGGACCGTGCCGGTCGTCCTGTCGGGGCCGTGGGAGCGGGCCTTCGGCGTCGGGTCGTCGCAGACCCTCTTCGTCCTCTCCCAGCTCCTCCTCGTCCTCCTCGCCTGCTGGGGGGCGGCGGGCGTCGCCCGCTCGCTCGGGGCGGGGGACGCCGGGGCGAAGCGGGCGGCGCTCTCCGCCGGGATCTCCTCCCCCCTCTGGGCCTACGCCGCCTCCGACTTCGCCGAGCCGATGCAGGCCGCCGCGGTGACGGGGGCCTTCGCCCTGGCCCTGGCCTCGCGTGCCGCGGGGGAGGCGACGAGGAAGGCGATCTGGCTCCCGCTCGGGGCGGGCCTCCTGGCCGGCGTCGCCCTCCTGTCGAAGTCGGTCTTCGTCGTCCTCCTCCCGGCGGTCGTCCTCGTCGTCGCCTGGCCGCGCGAGGGGCGCCTCGGCGTCCGGCGCGGCGTCCTCTCGATCGCCGGCTGGCTGCCTCTCTTCGGGGCGTGGCTCGCCTTCGAGGTCGTCCGCTTCGGCCGGCCGTTCGCGGGGTACGAGGACGAGCACTTCAACCACCCGCTCTTCGACGGCCTCTGGCGGCTGACGGTCGGGCCGAACAAGGGGCTCCTCGTCTACTTCCCGCTCGGCCTCCTGGCCCTCCTCGGCCTGGCGCGGCTCGTCAGGCGCGACCGCGCGGCCTTCCTCGGCCTCGCCGGGTTCTGCGGCTTCGTCCTCCTCTCCACGGCCGCCTGGTGGTCGTGGGACGGCGCGGCGGGCTGGGGGCCACGGCTCCTCGTCCCGGTCGTCCCGCTCCTGGCGGCGGCGGCCGCCGCCGCCTCGGTCACGCTCCCGGCGTTCGTCTTCTGGGCCCTGTTCTCGGTTGGCACGGCCGTGAACGCCGTCGGCGCGCTGCAGCCCGACGGCCCGACGACCTGGTACTACATGGTCCTGGAGCGCCGGGTCCTGACGGAGGCCGAGGCGAAGGGCTACGCGCCGTACTCGTACACGCGCGCCGCCGACGGGCGGATCCTCCTCGGCCCGTGGTTCGACGTCTCCAACCACGCCGGCCTCTCTCAGATCCGCGTCTCGGCCTGGCTCCTGGGAAAGCGGCTCCTCGGCGGGGACCTGAAGAAGACCCTCGCCACGCCCCCGTGGAGGACGGACGTCGAGGGGCAGAAGGTGGCCTTCCGCCCCGAGGAGGCGATCCCGGCCAGCGCGCTCGTCTTCCTGACGACGCCGTTCCGCTGGCCGCACCTCGGGATGTCGCTGACGCGCGACCCGAAGGCGGCGGACACCGTCCTGTCGTACGTCGACTGCGTCTACGACCAGGCCCTCCGCGGGCAGGACCTCGTCGACGGGGAGCGGGCCGTCCGGTACGCCGAGAAGCTGAAGGCCCTCGTCCCGGGGCCCCAGGCCCTCGTGGCGCTCGCCGAGGGGCTCCGGATCTCGGGGAGGCGCGAGGAGTTCGTCCGCCTCGTCCGCGAGACGCCGCGGGACCAGAAGGGGCTCCCCGAGTTCGGCGTCGTCCTGGCCCTCTTCGCCCGCGACACCGGCGACGAGGGGAACGCCCGCCGCGTCCTGGAGATGGTCCTCCGGGCCGCGCCGAGGCCGGAGTACCAGGCGCTCGCGGCCCGTCCCATGACGGACTGGCCACCGACCCTCCGCGAGGTGCAGCGCCTGGCCCGGGCCGCCCGCGCCGGGGGCGGCTGAAGGAATCCGCTCCGCGCCGTCGTGAGACGGGCCTAGGATGGCGGCATGAGCGGAAGCGAGGCGATCCGGGTCGTCAACCCCGCCACGGGCGAGCGGCTGGCCGAGGTCCCCGACGTGGGGCGTGCCGGCGTCGAGGCCGCGGTCGCGCGGGCCCGCGAGGCCGCCCCGGCGTGGGCCGCCCTCGCCGTCCCGGAGCGGGCGGCGGCGCTCCACCGCTGGCGGAAGGCCATCCTCGACGAGCCGTCCGTCTGCGAGACGCTCGTCCGCGAGAGCGGCAAGCCGCGTTACGAGGCCGAGGGGGCCGAGATCCTCTACCTCTCCGAGCTGATCCACTTCGCCGGGTCGGCGGCCCGGCGCGTCCTGAAGCCGGAGGTGCGGCGCCCGTTCCTCTTCGCCACGAAGCGGACGCGGCTCCTCAGGAGGCCGCTCGGGGTCGTCGGGGTGATCGGCCCGTGGAACTTCCCGATCCTCAACAACGCCGCCGACGCCGTCTTCCCCCTCGTCGCGGGGAACGCGGTCGTCCTGAAGCCCTCCGAGGTCACCCCGCTCACGTCGGTCCTCCTCGGGGAGCTCTGGAAGAAGGCCGGGAACCCCGAGGGGGTCTTCCAGGTCGTGACGGGGCGGGGGGAGGCCGGGGCGGCCCTCGTCGACCTCGTCGACGGCGTCATGTTCACCGGGTCGGTTGCCACGGGGCGGAGGGTCGCCGCGCGGTGCGGCGAGCGGCTCGTCCCCTGCGTGACGGAGCTCGGGGGGAAGTCGCCCCTGGTCGTCCTCGCGGGGGCCGACCTCGACGCCGCCGCGCGGGCGGCCGCCTTCTCGAGCTTCTTCAACAGCGGGCAGGCCTGCATCCGGACCGAGCGGATCTACGTCGAGGAGGCGGTCGCCGACGAGTTCGAGCGTCTCCTCGCCGGGAAGGTGAAGGCGCTCCGCCAGCGCGTGCCCGACCCGGCGTTCGGGGAGGAGCACGACCTCGGGTCGGTCACCTTCGCGCGGCAGCTCGCCGTCGCCGAGGCGCAGCTGGCCGACGCCGTGGCGAAGGGGGCGAAGGTGCTCTGCGGCGGCAAGCGGCGCGACGACCTCCCGGGCCTCTTCCTCGAGCCGACGGTCCTCTCGGGCGCCACGCACGAGATGGAGCTGATGCGCGAGGAGACCTTCGGCCCGCTCGTCGGCGTCATGCGGGTCAAGGACGCCGAGGAGGCCCTTCGCCTCTCGAACGACTCCCACCTGGGCCTGTCCGCCTCGGTCTTCGGCCCCGAGGGGCGGGCGCGGGAGCTGGCCTCGCGGATCGACGCGGGGATCGTGAACGTCAACGACGTCATCTGGCACTACGCGGTCGTCGAGGCCCCGGTCGGGGGCCAGAAGGCGAGCGGGGTGGGCGTGCGCCACGGGACCGAGGGGATCCGGCAGTGGACGCGGCTGACCGCGGTCACGACGGACTGGGCCCCGGCCAGACCGGTCTCCCGGTTCCTCGCGCGGCGGCTCGTCTTCCCGTACGACCGGAGGGTGCTCGCCGTCGTCCGGCGCGCCACGCGCCTCCTCTACGGGCGCTGAGGGGCCGCCCGGCGCGCGGCCAGGGGGGCGCCGCGCGGTCGCCGCGGGGCCCGCAGGGGCCCGCAGGGGCCCTGCCGTTAGAATCCGCCGCGATGAAGACGCCCCTCTTGGCGGCCCTGGGCGCCGCCGTGGTTCTCGTGTCCCCGGTCGCCCTCGCCCAGAAGACGGCCCCGAAGGCCGCGACCCCCGCCCCGGCGCCCACTCCGGTGGCCGGCGTCACGGTCGCCACCCCGGCGGTTGTCCCGCCGAACGCCCGGCCCGCCCCGATCGAGGACCTGCGGTTCGTCGGGGACCAGCCCCAGCGGCAGGACCCGTACGAGTTCGAGCGCCACGGCGTCGCCGCGGCCCAGGCGGGAGAGCTCGGGCGCGCCCGCGACCTCTTCCAGAAGTCCTGGGACGTCGCCGAGCTCCCGACGGCCGCCTTCAACCTGGCCTGCGTCGACGTGCGGGAGGGGAAGAAGGACGCCGCGTTCAAGCAGCTCGACCGGGCCGTCGGCGTCGGTCTGGACGACGAGCGGCTCCTGATGACGGACACCGACCTGGCCCCGATCCGCGACGACCCGCGCTTCGCCACGATCCTGGCGTCGGCCCGGAAGAACCGCGCCGACGGGGACGCCGCGGTCGTCAAGGAGGGGATCTTCGTCGCCCCGACGGGCGCGCCGCGGGCGATCCTCCTCCTCCTCCACGACGCCTCCTCGGACCCGCTCACCGTCTCCGGGCCGTTCACGGACGCCGCGCGGCAGCGGGGGCTGTTCGTCGCGGCCCCGCGGGGTCCCGCGCGGGCGGGGCGGAAGAGGTTCGGGTGGGGGAGCACCGAGCGGGCCTTCGCCGCGGTCGACGCGGCGGTGGAGGAGGCCCGCAGGCGGGCCGGGGCCCTCCCGGTGATCGTCGTCGGCCTGGGGCGCGGGGGGGCGCTGGCGTACACCCTCGCCAGCCGGAGGCCGGCGGGGATCGTGGCCGCCGGGTCGGTCGGGGGGCCCTTCGACCCGAACGCCACGGCGGCGGCGCCCGGCGCGCAGAACCCCGTGGCGGCGATGAAGAGGATGCGCCTCTTCCTCGGCGTCCAGAGCGAGGCCCCGACGACGATCGTCAGCGCGTTCCGCAGGGGGCGCGACCTGCTGAACCAGGCGGGCCTGCAGCCCGTCTACAAGGAGTGGCCGGGCACCGGGACGGGGCTCCCCGCCGACGCGGCGAAGGCCGTCAAGGAGATCCTCGACAGCCTCACCGGCGCCGGCTGACGTGGCCGTCGAGTTCTACCGCCACTCGCTGGGCGAGGAGGAGAAGGCCGCCGTCGCCGCGGTCGTCGACTCGCTCTTCCTGACGACCGGCCAGCGCGTCTACGAGTTCGAGGAGGCGTTCGCGGCCTACCTGGGCCTCCCGGCCGTGACGGCCACCGTCCACGGCACCGCGGCGCTCCACCTGGCGATGCTCGCGGCGGGCGTCGGGGAGGGGGACGAGGTCGTCACCACCCCGATGACGTTCCTCTCCTCGGCCAACGCCGTCGTCTACGCGGGGGCGACGCCCGTCTTCGCCGACGTCGACCCCGGAACGGCCAACCTCGACCCGGCCGCGGCGGAGGCGGCCGTCACGCCGAGGACGAAGGCGATCCTGGCCGTCGACCTCTACGGCCTCCCGGCCGACCACGTGGCGCTCCGGGAGGTGGCCGACCGGCACGGCCTCCTCCTCGTCGAGGACGCGGCCCACTGCGTGGAGGGGCGCCGGGACGGGTACGGCCCCGGCCAGCTGGCCGACTACGCCTGCTTCAGCTTCTACGCGACGAAGAACCTGACGTGCGGCGAGGGGGGCGCGGTCGCCAGCCGCGACCCGGGGAAGAAGCCGCTCCTCCGGCAGCTGGGCTCGCACGGCATGACGCGCAACGCCGCCGACCGCTACGCGGGGAGGTACCAGCACTGGGACATGGAGCGGCTCGGCTGGAAGTACAACCTCTCCGACCTCCTGGCCGCGATGCTCCTGCCGCAGCTGCCGAAGCTCGCGGCCAGGCTCGCCCGGCGCCAGGAGATCTGCCGGCGGTACGAGGCGGCCTTCCGGGAGACGCCCGGAGTGGAGTTCCCCGCCGTCCCGGAGGGGGCGGTCTCCGCGCGGCACCTCTTCACGATCTGGGTCGACCCAGAGCGCCGGGACGAGGTCCTCGCCTCGATCCAGGCCCGGGGCGTCGGCGTGGCGGTGAACTACCGCCCCGTCCACCTGACCTCGTACTACCGGGAGCGGTTCGGCTTCCGGCGGGGCATGTTCCCCGCCGCCGAGTCGATCGGGGACCGGACGATCACGATCCCGCTCTGGCCGGCGATGACCGACGCGCAGGTGGACGAGGTGATCGAGGCCGTCCGGGGGGCCGTCTCGGGCTCGTAGGCCGCGGAGGGGGCCCGCCCCCTCCCCTCATCCCCCGACCGTCGCCGCCTCCAGGATCTTCAGGAGGTCCTTCGACGGGTCGACGACGACCTTCGTGACGGGCCGGCCGAGCGGGTTCGGGACCGTCACGGTCTCCGTCGCGGTCCGCCCGGAGACGTTCGCCGTCACGTTCGCCGAGGCTCCCGAGGCGTCCGTCAGCCGGACCCGGAGCGGGAAGGCGTACCAGGACGCGTCCCCTTCGGCGGCCTGGGGGTGGCGGACGGCGTGCCCCTGCCGCTGCTCGACCGTGACGCGGACCGCCGAGGCGTCCGGGACGTTCCCCACCGTCACGCGCAGGATGGGCCGGTAGGGCGTCTCCAGCCACTGGTCGAAGAACTGCTTCAGCCCGACGCCGGACACCTCCTCCACCTCGCTCCTCAGCTCCTGGCGGGTGGCGTTGCCGAGCGCGTGACGCTGCCTGTAGACGGCCAGCGCGTCGAAGAACGCCTCGTCGCCGACGAGGCGGCGGAGCATGTGGAGGACCCAGGCGCCCTTCTCGTAGACGGCGCCCGTGTAGCGGAACGGGTTCGACGGGTCGGCCACGACGGTCGCCCCGAGGGCCCCGCTGTACCGGCCGTCGTCGTACCAGGCGGCGAGGTTGGGCCCGGGCTCCACCCCGTCCGCGCGCTCGTCGTAGAGGACCTCGGCGTACGTGGCGAACCCCTCGTTCAGCCAGATGTCGTCCCAGGTCCGCATCGTCACCTCGTCCCCCCACCACTGGTGGGCCAGCTCGTGGACGAGGAGGCCGGTGAGGTCCCTCGAGTCGTCCCCGAGGAGCTCGCTCCCGATCGAGGTGAGCGTGGGGTGCTCCATGCCGCCGCGGAAGTGGCTCGCGACGATCCCGTACTTGGTGTCGACGAACGGGTACTCGCCGAAGATCCCCGCGAGGACCTCGATGTGCCGCGGGACGGCGGCCAGGTGCGTCGTCGCCGCGGCGAGCGTGGACGGCAGGACGTACGAGACGACGGGCATCTCGACCTCGCCGTCGCGCGAGACGTAGGTCGAGGTGACGGTCGAGAAGCGCCCGGCGCTGAGAGCGACGAGGTAGGTCGGGATCGCCTGCGGCAGCCGCCACGTGAACGTCCGGCGGCCGTCGGGGAGGGCCTCCTCGGTGACGAGGCCCCCCGAGGCCGCGGTCACGCCCGGAGGGACGGTGGCCCGGACCGTGACGACGGCCCGGTCCGACGGGTCGTCGACGCAGGGCCAGAAGGTCCGCGCGTCGAACGGCTCGGAGAGGCTCGTGACGACGGGCCCGTCGGGGGAGCCCCAGAAGGCCAGCGCCCCGACCCCGGGGGGGGCGCCGCGGTAGGCGACCTCGAGCGTCGTCCGGCTCTCCCGCGAGAGGGGCGGGTCCAGAGGCAGGACGAGGCGCGAGGAGGTCCGGGAGCTGGGCGGGACCGGCCGGCCGTCCCGGAGCACCTCGACGAGCTCGTAGGAGCCGGCGAAGTCGAGCGGGACCGAGGAGGCCCCGTCCACGGCGGCCATCAGCCGGATCACGGTCCGCCCCTCCAGCCACTCGCGGGCGGGGTCGACCGAGAGCGAGACGTCGTACGTCAGGACGTCGACGCCGCGGTCGAGCCCCTCGACGTGCGAAGGCCCCGGCCCGGCCTCGCGGGCGGCGCGCCGCGCCAGGGCCGCCTTGGCGGCGGCCTCGGGGTGGGCGGCGAGGGCGCCGCGGCCGCACTCGACCGGGTCCGGCCGGGGCGGCTCGGCGAGGAGGAGGAGGGGGAGCGCGGCGAGGAGCGGCGCCGCCACGCGGCCAAGGCGCCGCCTCTCGGGTGCGGGAACGGTCATCGGGCCCTCGGCGGGGGCGGCGGGGAGGGCGCCGTCGCGTGCCCGACGACGATCCCCTTCAGCACCTCCACCCCCTCGTCGAACCAGTCTACGCGAATCTGCTCGTTGACGCCGTGGATCCCCGCCTGGTCGTAGTAGTTCACGCGGAAGGGCGTCAGGCCGTACGTCCGGATCCCGAGCGACCTCAGGACGCGGTTCTCCGAGAGGCCCGCCCCGAGCTCCCCTCCGACCACGACGCCCGGGTGGCGCGCGGACATGGCGGAGGCGATCCGGTCGAGGAGCTCGCCCCCGGAGGTGGCGGGCCCGCCGGGCGCGTCGAGCAGGACCTCCACGCCCACCGCCCGGTCCGCGACGGCCGCCCTCAGGCGCGCGAGGAAGTCGCGCGGGTCCGTGCCGGGAAGGAGGCGGCAGTCGAGCTCGGCGAAGGCCGACCTGGCGATCGCGTTCGGCCCCGCGGCGTCCGAGCCGAGGCGGGTGAGCGCGACGGTGTCGGAGAGGAGGGCGAGGTCCGGCGGGGGAAGCGAGCCGCGCAGCCTGGCGGGGTCGGTGCGCAGCGCCTCGCGCAGCGCCGCGACGGTCGGGGCGGGCGTCTTCCGCGGGACGCGCGTGCGCGCGGCGAAGCCGGTCTCGGCCTCGGGCGTCAGCCGGAGCGGGAGCGCCGAGGCGAAGGCCGTGACGCGCGCCAGCGCCGCCACGATCCGCTCGGCGGGGTTGCCGCCGTCGGGGACCGCGGCGTGGCCCCCCTTGCCGGCCGCCGAGAGGCGGAGCCAGAGGGCCCCCTTCTGCGCGGTCTCCACCCCGAACCAGCGGGCGCGGTCGACGACGACCTCGACGGTCCCGCCCTCCCCGATCGCGTCCCCGATCCCCCGGAACCACTCCGGCCGCTCCCTGGCGAGCCGGCCGAGGCCCGCGAGGCCCCCCGCCTCCTCGTCCACCGAGGCGAGGAGGACGAGGTCGCGCGCGGGGGGTTTCCCCAGCGCCGCCACGGCGAGGAAGGCCTCGAGCTGCGCGACGCCGAGCGACTTGTCGTCGAGCGTCCCCCGCCCGACGAGGCGGTACCCGTTCCGTTCCCCGGCGAACGGGGGACGGTCCCAGCCGGCCCCTCCCGCGGGGACCACGTCGACGTGGTGGTGGAGGAGGAGCCCGGGCGCGCCCGTCGTGCCGCGGAGCCTCGCGTAGAGGCTCGGCCGGCCGGGAGCGGTCTCGTGCGTCTCGGAGGGGATACCGGCCTCGTCGAGGACCGCCTTCAGGAAGAGGGTCCCGGCCTTTTCGCGACCGGGGGGGTTCGAGGTGTCGATCCTCACGTACTCCGCCAGGCGCGTCGCGGCCCGGGAGAGGGGGGGGACAGGGAGCTCGGCGCGGGAGGGCCCCGCGGCGGCGAGCGCCGCGGCGAGGAGCGTCCGGACGAGGAGCGCCGCGGGAGCGCGCGGGGCAGACGGCCGGGGGCGCGAGGCGCTCACGCGAAGTCGGCCAGCTCGAGGCGGAGGTTCCCCGGGTTCGTCGCGTAGACGAGCGCGGCGTCCAGAGTGATCGTCCGGGCCCGGACCAGCTGCTCGAGGACCTGGTCGAACGTCTGCATCCCCTCGACGCCCCCGTCCTTCATCGCGTCGACGAGCGACTTCCCTTCGCCCGCCCCCTCGCCCTTCTCGATGTAGTCGCGCGTCCTCGCGTTCGACTTCAGCACCTCGATGGCGGCCAGCCGGCCCGAGCCGTCCGCCCGCGGGAGGAGGCGCTGCGAGACGATGAACCGGAAGGAGTTCGAAAGGCGCGTCCGGATCACGTGCTCCTCGGACTTCGGGAAGACGCCGATGATCCGGTCGACGGTCTTGGCCGCGTCGGTCGTGTGGAGGGTCGAGAAGACGAGGTGCCCGGTCTCCGAGGCCTCGAGGGCGATCTCGATCGTCTCCACGTCGCGCATCTCGCCGACGAGGATCACCTTCGGGGCCTGCCGCAGCGCTGCGCGGAGCGCCCGCGAGAAGCTGGGGCAGTCGACGTGGAGCTCCCGCTGGTGGATCGTCGACCGCTTGTGGGGGTGGATGAACTCGATCGGGTCCTCGATCGTCACCACGTGGTAGGCGTACGTCTCGTTGATCAGGTTCAGGATCGCCGCCAGCGTCGACGACTTGCCCGACCCCGTGGGCCCCGTCACGAGGACGATGCCGTTCTTCAGGTGGGCGCACTCCTCGAGCACCTTCGGCAGCTTCAGCTCCTCGAGGGTCGGGACCCGCATCGGGATGACGCGCATGACGATGGCGTGCGTCCCCCGCTGGAGGAAGACGTTGACCCGGAAGCGCGACAGTCCCGGGATCGCGTAGGCGAGGTCCGCGGCGCCGTCCTCCTTGACCTGCTGGCGCGCCTTCTGGCTCTCGCCGATGAGGTGGTTGGCGACGGCGGCGGTGTGCTCCGGGGTGAGCATCTCCCAACCGGGCGCCGGCACCGGCTCCAGCCGGCCCAGGAGCTCGACCTGCGGCGGGCGCCCGGGCGAGAAGATCAGGTCGGACACCTTGTCCGACTTGCGGATCATCATCGCGACGAGGTTCGGGAACGGCACGGTCATCGGCGCGGCCGTGGACATGGACGGTCCTCCGTGCGCGGATTATCGGCCGGGCCCGGGTCCCCCCGGCCGGAGTCAGATCCGGTCGGCCGCCGCCTCGCCGGCCGCGACCCGGTCGGCCAGCGAGACGCCGTCCCGGAAGGGGCCGGTCACGAGGAGGACGGGCTCGGCGAAGCCCCGGTTCACGTCGGCGAGGTCGGCGTCGAGCGCCGCCAGCGTCTCGTGGTGGCCGACGGGGAGGCGCGGGATCGCCGCCGGCCACCGCTCCACGCGGGCGAGGAGCCGCTCGCCGAGGCCGGGGTGGAGACGCCGCGTCTCCTCCTCGGCCAGGGCCGCGAGCTCGTCGTCGGGAAGCGCCGGGAGGCCCGGGTCGAGCGCGCCGCCGAGGAGCGAGGTCACGAGCGCCACGCCGGGCTCGGCCCGCCCCGGGAAGAGCGACGACGGCGTCAGGACGCCGAGCGAGAGGAACCCCTCGCCGCGCGGCATCAGGCAGCCGAAGCCCCGGGGCGCGCCGTCCGGACGCGGGACGCCGTAGGCCTGGAGGACGACGGCCAGCCGGACGAAGGAGAGCGACCGCAGGCGCGGGGCCGAGCGCGGGAGCCTCTCGCCGAGGAGGCGGACGAGCCTCCCGGCGTCGAGCGTCGAGAGGAGGCGCTCGGCCTCGAAGCTCCGGCCGTCGGCGGTCCTCACGCGCCACGGGCAAGTCGCGCCGGCGACGGGCCCCTCGACGGCGACGACCTCCGCCCCGGTGACGAGCGCCGCCCCCGGGGCCGTGAGGCGCTCGACGAGCGCCTCGGGGAGCGCCCGGAGGCCACGCCCTAGCGTCAGCGTCCGCGTCCGGGCGGGGCGCCCTGGCGAGCCGCCCTTCGCCAGCAGGCCGCGGAGGACGCTCCCCGCCCGTCCCTCGGCGTCCCAGAGCCTCGGGAACGCGCTCCGCACCGAGAGGGTCGCCGGGTCGTCCGCGTAGACGCCCGAGGCCAGGGGCCCTGCAACGTACCGCGCCACGCCTTCCCCGAAGCGGCGGAGGAAGAAGGCGTGGACCGACTCGTCTCCGAGAGCCTCCGGCCGCCGCGGGACGAACGGCTCGCCGAGGGCCCGGAGCTTCCCGGGGAGCGGGACGGCCGACGTCAGGAGGCCGCGCGGCCCCGGGAGGACGGCGCGCGGGCGCCCCGCCCGGACGACCCAGCGCGGAGCCCGCGGGTCGGCGACGAGGACCTCCCGGTCGAGTCCGAGGTCGGCGAGGAGCCGCTCGACCTCCGGGGTGCCCCGGAGCGTGTTGGGTCCCGCCTCCAGGACGAGGCCCGCCTCCTCCACGGTGCGGACCGAGCCCGCCGCCCGCTCGCCCGGCTCGAGGAGGACGACGTCCCCGGCGCCCGGGCGCCTTCGGAACGCGGCGACGAGGCCGGAGATCCCGGCCCCGAGGACGACGGCCCGGCTCACGCTGCGGGGGCGGCGTCCAGGGTCCGCCCGACCGTGGCGGCGAGGGAGGCGATCAGGAGGGGGTGGTCGTTCAGGCCCTCGGCGGCGACGAAGTGGGGGATCCCGAGCCGCCTCGCCTCCTCGGCGAAGAGCATCCGGATCTCGTAGAGCGTCTCGACGTGGTCGGAGACGAAGGCGATCGGCGAGACGACCACCTGCTTCACCCCCTCGGCGGCCAGGGAGGCGATCACCTCGGGGGTGGACGGGCCGAGCCACTTCGTCGGCCCCACCTTCGACTGGTACCCGAGGACGGACCGGAACGGCTTCCCGAGCGCGGCGTCGATGGCCGCCACGGTCCCCTCCACGTGACGCGGGTAGGGGTCGCCGCGCTTCTCGACGGTCGAGAGGGGGAGCGAGTGGGCCGAGTAGAGGAGGACGGTGGCGGACGGGTCCGCGTCGGGCAGCGCGGCCGCCGCGGCGCGGATCCGCTCGGCGTGCGCCGCGACGAAGGAGGGCTCGTCGTACCAGGCGGCGGGGGCGTCGAGCCTGCGGGGCGCCCACCCCGAGGCGGCGAGGGCCTTCGTGACGCGCGCGAACGAGCTCCGCGTCGTCGTGTGCGAGTACTGCGGGTAGAGGGGGAGGACGACGAGCGTCGTGGCGCCCGCCTCCCGCAGCGAGGCGAGCGCCTCCTCGACGAACGGGGCCGAGCAGGTCATCCCGGCCCTCACGACGGGCGAGAGGCCGGGCCGCCCGGCGGCGAGCCGCTCCTCGAGGAGGGCGGCCTGCTTCTCCGTCCAGCAGCGGATCGGGGACCAGCCGATCTTCTCGTACGTCTCGGCCGACTTCGGCGCCCGGGTCGTGGCGATCAGCCACGCGACGGCCTTCCGGAGCGGGGCGAACGGGATCCCGAGGATCTCGGGGTCGGCGAAGAGCTCGTAGAGGAAGGGGGCCAGCTCCTCGCGCCGCTGCGGCCCGCCGAGCTGGACGAGGAGGACCCCGAGGCGTTCCCCGGCCATCGGCTACAGCGTCCGCGAGAAGATCTTCGGCGCGTCCGGCGACTTCCGGTCCAGGTAGGCGTCGAAGAGCATCGCGACGTTCCGGATGAAGATCCGCCCCAGCGTCGTGACCCGGATCTCGCCGGGGTCGCTCTCGACCATCCCGTCGGCGACGAACCCGGGGAGGCGCGAGACCGCCGAGGCGAACGTCTCGTCGAAGGAGCGGAGGCCGAACTCCCGCTCGATCTCCCGCTTCTTGACGACGCAGTGGCAGAGGAGGCGGGTGATGACCGCCCGGCGCAGCTCGTCCTCGGCGGTCAGCCGGTGCCCCCGGATCGTCGAGATGACGCCTCGGGCCGCCGTGTCGTGGTAGGCGGCGTAGTCCTTCGTGTTCTGGGCGTACGTGTCGTCGATCGAGGAGATGGACGAGACGCCCAGGCCGTAGAGGTCGCAGCCGGCGCGCGTCGTGTAGCCCTGGAAGTTGCGGTGCAGCGTCCGGTCCTCCTGCGCGCGGGCGATCTCGTCGTGCGGCAGGGCGAAGTGGTCCATCCCGATGTAGACGTAGCCGGCGTCGACGAACCGCTCGATCCCCGAGACGAAGATCGCGAACTTCTCCGTCCCCTCCGGGAGGTGGGCGGCCAGGACCCGCTGCGGCTTCTTCAGCCACGGGACGTGGGCGTAGGAGTACATCGCCACCCGGTCGGGGACGAGCCCGAGGACCTCTTCGACGCTCGCCTCGAAGCCCGCGAGCTTCTGGCCGGGGAGCCCGTAGATCAGGTCCAGGTTCACCGAGCCGTACCCCTGCGAGCGCGCCGCGTCGACCAGCTCCTTCGTCAGCTCGAACGGCTGGACGCGGTTGACGAGCTCCTGCACCTCGGGGTCGAAGTCCTGCACCCCCATCGAGACGCGGTTGAAGCCCCGGCGGCGCAGGACGGCCAGGTGCTCGGGCGTCGTGACGCGCGGGTCGATCTCGACGGAGACCTCGGCGTCGGGGGCGACGGCGAAGGCCTGGAAGAGGTGGTGGGCGAGCGCGTCGCACTGCGACGGGGTGAGGTACGTCGGCGTCCCGCCCCCCCAGTGGACCTGGACGACCGGGCGGGAGCGGTCGATCCGCGCGGCGACGCGGTCGATCTCCCGGTGGAGGTCGTCGAGGTAGGGCTCGATCTCGGCGCGGCCCTCCCCCTGCCGGTCCGGCTTCGGGACGATCTTCATGAAGCAGCCGCAGAACCAGCACTGCTCGTCGCAGTAGGGGAGGTGGAAGTAGAGCGAGACCGGCGAGCCCTTGGCGTTGGCCCGGTCGCAGGCCGCTTCGTAGTCCGAAGGCCCGACCCCCTCGCCCCACTCGGGGGCGGTCGGGTAGGAGGTGTACCGGGGGCCCTGGACGTTGTACTTCTCGAGGAGCTCCGTCGTCATCGGGAGCGTCTCGCCGCGCAGCCGGATCGGGATCGCCGTCACGGGCCGGGAGGTTACCACCCGGTCGGAGGCGCCCCTGCCCGCGAGGGAGGCCGTCCGACCCCCTTCCGCCGCGGCCCCGAAAGCGGTATGAGGGCGGGGTCGGATCCCTTTCCGAGGAGGTGCCCGATGGCGGTCGCGTCCGACCTGCGTCGAGGGATGGCCCTCCGGCTCGGCGGCGAGCCGTACCGCGTCCTCTCCGCCGACACGCACGGCGGCGGGGGGAAGATGGGAGGCGTCACCCACGCCAAGCTGCAGAGCCTCGCGACCGGGACGGCCCACGAGCACCGCTTCCGGTCGGACGAGGGGGTGGAGACCCTGGAGCTCGAGCGGCCCACCCTGCAGTTCCTCTACGCGGCCGGGGGGACCGTGACGTTCATGAACCCGGTGACGTTCGACCAGGTGGAGGTCGACGAAGCGGTCCTCGGCAAGTCGGCCGCCTGGCTCGAGGAGGGGATGACGCTCCCGGTCGAGATCTTCGAGGGGCGGGCCGTCGGGGTGACCTTCCCCGAGGTCGTCGAGGCGACGGTGGCCGAGACCACGCCCGCCGCCCACGTCCAGGGGAACGAGAACGTCTGGAAGCCCGCGCGGCTCGCCAACGGCGTCTCGATCCAGGTCCCCCCGTTCATCGCCCCCGGCGAGCGCGTCCGCGTCGACGTGGCGTCCGGGAGGTACGTCGAGCGGGCGAAGAGGAGGTAGGGCCCCGGGGACTCAGGCCGGGAGCGGCTCGCGCGCGGCGCCCACGAACGCCGCCACGTTCTCCGGCGGCGTCGGCGGCAGGATGCCGTGGCCCAGGTTCACGACGTGGCCGACCGGGCCGGCCGCGCGGCGTGCCGCGAGCACCGCCTCGCGGACCCCTTCCGGCGTCCCGAGGAGGGCGCCCGGGTCGACGTTGCCCTGGAGCGCCTTGGCCGGGGCGCGCCGCCGCGCCTCGTCGAGCGGGAGCTTCCAGTCGATCGACAGGACGTCGGCCGAAGTCGCGGCGAGGCTCTCCACGAGGTGCGCCGAGCCCGACGCGAAGAGGACGACGGGTACCTCGCCGCGCCGGGGGAGGCGAGAGAGGAGCCGCTCGGTGGCGGGGCGCGCGAAGCGCTCGTAGTCGGCGCGCGAGAGCTCGCCGGCCCAGGTGTCGAAGACCTGGACGACGTCGGCCCCGGCCTCGACCTGCGCGGCGAGGTAGGCGCCGCAGGCGTCGGCGAGCTTGCCGAGGAGCGCCTCCAGGACGGCGGGCTCGCGGTGCATGAGCGTCTTGACGTGGGTGAAGGACTTCGTCCCGCCCCCCTCGATCACGTACGTGGCCAGGGTCCAGGGGGCGCCGCAGAAGCCGATGACGGCCGCCCGCCCCGCCACCTCCCGCTTCAGCTCGCGGAGGATCGCCGGGACGAAGGGGGTCCCCTCGGCCGGGTCGAAGCCGTGGAGTCCCACCACGTCCGCGCGGGTCCTCACGGGCGCCGGGAGGCGCGGCCCCCCCTCGTCCAGCTGCACCTCGATTCCCATCGGCGGGAGAGGGATCAGGATGTCGGAGAAGAGGATGACGCCGTCCATCCCGAACCGCCGGAACGGCTGCATCGAGACCTCGACGGCGGACGGGACGTCCGCGCAGAGCTCGAGGAACTTCAGGCGCTTTCGGACCTCCCTGTACTCGGGGAGGTAGCGGCCCGCCTGGCGCATCAGCCAGACGGGAGGGAGGTCCGTCGGCCGTCCGAAGGCGGCGTCGACGAAGCGCTGTCGCGAGGGATTCGCGGGCGTCATTGCCCGCGGAGGTTATCAGGCGCGGAACCCAGCCGGCCCGCGGCAGCGGGCCCTCCTCGCCGTGGCGGAGGGGGTTACAGGGGGAACCCGCACGGGCCCGGGTTCCCCCTGTCCACTTACGCCTTGCCCTCCCGGGCCGCCGTCTCCGCGGCGCTCCCGGCCCGCAGCTTGAAGAAGTCCTGGAGGACGTCGCGGACGTGGGGGCGGATCTCGGTGATGGCGTCGAGCGTCGGCTTGTCCAGCTCGAGGAGCTCGCAGTGGGCCGCCGCGGTGACGGTCGCCGTCCGGGGCTTCCCGGTCAGGACCGCGATCTCGCCGAAGAAGTCCCCCTCGCCCAGCTCGCGCACCTTCACCGGCTTGCCGGCGGGGTCCTTGACGAAGGCCTTGACACGCCCCGTCGTCAGGATGAAGAGGCTCCCGCCCGTCTCCCCCTCGGCCACGATGATGTCGCCCGGCTCGTGCGCCAGGAGCTTCATCCCGCGCATGACGGCCAGGAACTCCTCCTTGGAGAACTCGCCGAAGAGCGGCGTCAGGACGAACTTCCGCTCCTCGCCGAGCGGGATCGTCCGCTCCGTCTCGACCGGCGGCGCGGCCTCGGCCTTGGCCTCCTCGGCGGGCCCGATCGGCGTCGGCTCGTAGAGCGCCGAGGAGACCGCGGGCTTGGCCTTGGGGAACGGGGCGGTGCCGGCGTCGTAGGACGAGAGGGGGCGCGGGGCCCTCAGGGCCGAGCGGAACTGGCTCTCGGCGTCCCGCTGACGGACGAGGTCGGCGAGGCGGTCCTCGATCTCGTGGCGGCCCGGCTGGATCCGCTGGATCTTCTTCAGGAGGGCGATCGCCTTGGCGACGAACCCCCCCTCGGCCAGCTCGCTCGCGAGCTGGTCGAAGATGGCCACGGCCTCGCGGCTGGAGCCGGCCAGCGCGTACGTGTCGCCGAGCTGGATCTTCAGCGAGAGGTTCGAAGGCTCCCGGTCCACCTCGCGCCGGAGGAGCTTGACCGCCTTGTCGAAGTCGCGCTTGGCGATCCGGTCGGCGATCTCGTCCCGGACGTCCCCACCGAACAGGCCCATCGTCTCCCCCTCAGCCTGCCGCGCCGGTCAGCCAGCTCTCGCGCTCGCGCTCCGCCCGCACGAGCTCCTCGACGTAGACCTCCAGGCCGTGCTCGGCGAACCACCCGCCGACGGCGACCGAGGCGCGCAGGACGGCCTCGGCCTGGCCCGGGGCGTCGCCGCCGAAGGAGTCCCGGAGCCGGTCGGCGAAGTCCCGGAGCGTGGCGAGGAACCCGAACGCGAAGTAGAAGTCGTCCCAGGAGGCCGCCTCCCGCATCAGCTTGGCGGTCTGGGAGAGGTTCAGCAGCAGCCCCTTGACCGGCAGCTCCACCACCGCGCGGCCGCGGTTGGCGGCCAGGATGAGGAGCGCGCTCCGGCAGATCTGCCCGACGAGCGTGGTCAGGACGAGCGGCGCGACGAGGCTCTTGCCCGACTGGAACGAGTCCCGGACGGCCCCGACGGCGTACTCGGCGACCTCCGTGTCGTCCTCCAGGGCGACGATGGCGGCGGTCCTCCTCTGGGGGATCCCGTCCAGGGCGAAGATCGCGGTCTCGCCGAGGACCGCGCGGGGAGACAGGACGGCCACGAGCGCGTCTCCGTTGCGGACGCCGAGGCGGCCGGACTCCAGGACGGCGACGGTCCGGGCGGCGTCCCCGGCCTCCCAGAGATACGCCCCCTTCTTGAGCTTCACTTGCCGTTCCATCGGCGAACCTCCCGAACGGACGTCTACGGGGCTCGGATCGCAGGGAGACTACCACGCGCCCCCGGGGGCCGGAGGTCACGGACGGTGGTACGGCAGCGTCCGGTTCTCGTCGGGGCCGGCGACGCGAGGCAGCTCGCCGGACCCGCTCTCCGGCGGCCACCCGGCGCTCGCCGCCGGGAGGCGCTCGAGGAGAGCGGACACCTCCTCCGTCCAGGCGTCGACGGCCGCCGGGCGGTCCAGGGGCGAACGGGCCAGGGCCGACGCGAACGCGCCGTCGGTCCGCGCGGGGACGCCCGCGAGGTAGTCCGACAGGCGCGGGGGCTCCCCGCGGACGACCTCGGAGAAGATCTCGAACAGGTCGGTCGCGCGCACGAGCCGGCGCGCCGTGAGCGCCTCGAAGGCGACGACCGCCAGCGAGTAGAGGTCGCTGCGCCCGTCGAGCGCCTTCTCCTGGATCTGCTCCGGCGACATGTACGCCGGGGTCCCGACGATCAGGCCCGACTGCGTCAGCCCGCTCGAGACGCGCATCGACTTGGCCAGGCCGAAGTCGAGCATCTTCACGCGGAAGCCGGAGCCGTGCGGGACGAGGAAGAGGTTCCCGGGCTTGATGTCCCGGTGGAGGACCCCCGCGCGGTGGGCCGCGGCCAGAGCCGCGCCGGCCTGGCGGAGGAGGGAGGCGACCTGGTCGGGGCGCCCGGCGCCGTGGACGCGGACGAGGAGCTCGAGGTCCCGCCCCCGGAGGAGCTCCGTGACGAGGAAGACCGACCCCTCGTCCAGCTCCCCGGTGTCGTAGATCGTCACGACGCCGGGGTGGTCGATCTGCCCCAGGGCGCGGGCCTCCTGCTCGAACCGGCCCCTCACGGCGGGGGCCCCGAAGTGCTCGGGCTTCAGGATCTTCATGGCGACGTCGCGGTTGAGCCGCTCGTCGCGGGCCGAGAAGACGGTGCCCATCCCCCCCTCGCCCAGGATCCGCACGAGGCGGTACCGGTCCAGGATCCGGTACGGCAGCGTGCGGGGCGCCTCCAGCAGCTCGCCGTCCTTCTCGCAGCGCTCGGTCCGGTGGTCGTAGCAGCGGCCGCAGACCGGGCAGGCGAGGACGAGGTCGACCCCGCGCTCGATCAGCTGCCTGCGGGAGGCCTCCTTCTTGGCCCGCTCGGCGGCCAGCTGCTCGCGCACCCGCGCCAGCTCGAGCGAGCCGGCCAGCTGGTGCGCGAAGCTGGCCAGGATCCGCTGCTGCGTCTCCTGCAGCTCCTCGACGAGCCGCGGGACGGCCAGGCCGCCCAGGAGCTCGCCGGTCATCCCGACGGCCGCGACCACGGCCCCTCCCTCGTAGGCCGCCGGCCGCCGCGAGGAGGCGGCCGCCCAGAGGGCGGAGGCCGACGGCGGGGAGACGCCGGTGGGGACCAGGGCCCTCGGCCCCGCCTCCTCCACGAGGAAGATCCCGATCTCGCGGACGCCCGCGGCGCCCGCCAGCTCGGAGGCGACCGACGCCGCCCACGACGGCAGGTCGCGGAGCGCCTGCGACGAGGAGGCCTCCAGGCCCGCGATCCGGCCCTGCGCCTCCCGCAGGCGCTCGGCCGTGTCCCTCAGCTCCTGCCGCGCCCGCTTCAGCTCCAGGTGCGTCCGGACGCGGGCCAGGACGATCGGGAAGTCGAGCGGCTTCGTGACGTAGTCGTTGGCGCCCAGCGTCAGGGCCCGCACGACGTCCTCGCTGGCGTCGCGGGCGGTGGCCATGATGACCGGGAGGTCGCCGGCCTCGTGGCTCTTCCTCAGCCGGTCGAGGACGTCGAAGCCGGACAGGCCCGGCATCATCACGTCGAGGAGGATCAGGTCGGGGGGCGCGGCCTCGACGAGGGCGAGCGCCCTCTCCCCGTCCTCCGCCGTCTCGACGACGTAGCCCTTGACCGAGAGCCTTCGCGCCAGGACCTCCCGGTTCGACTCGTTGTCGTCCACGACGAGGACCCGGGCCGGCCCGTCGCCGGTCGTCATTTCGGCAGGAGCGCCTGGATCTTCCCGAGGAGCCGCGGGAACTCGACCGGCTTGGTGTCGTAGTCGTCGCACCCCGCCTCGAGGCTCTTCTCGCGGTCGCCGGTCATCGCGTGCGCGGTCAGGGCGATGACCGGGATCCCCTTCGTGGCGCCGTCGGACTTCAGGAGCCGCGTCGCCTCGTACCCGTCGAGGATCGGGAGGCTCATGTCCATCAGGATCAGCTCCGGCGCGGCGGTCCGGGCCAGCGTGACACCCTCCTGCCCGTCCACCGCCATGACGACCTCGAAGCCCGCCCGCATGAGCCGGCGGGAGAGCATGTCCCGGTTCATCTCGTTGTCCTCGACGAGAAGGATCTTCGCCATCGGTCCTCCAGGCCCCTTCGCTCAATCGATTCTAATCCCCGGGCACGGCCCTCCCCGTCGCCGGCTCCCTATAATCCGCGCCGCCGATGCCGCCTGTCGCCCTCGTCTCCGGCCTCCTCGCCCTCGTCTGCTACGCGGTCTCGGCGGGGCTCTACGTGGCGTTCCTGAAGCGGCCGCGCCCGGCGACCGGATGGGGGGCCACGGGACTGGCGGCGCTCGGGGCGGTCCTGAACCTCGAGTCGCTCTACGCCCGCTCGGCCGCGCTCCACAGCGTGCCCTACCGGGACCTGATCGGGTCGATGGCCCTCCTCGGCTTCTTCCTGGCGGTCCTGAACCTCGTCCTGGAGCTCCGCCACCACGACCGGTCGCTCGGGCCGTTCCTGATGCCGGTCGTCTTCGTCTTCCTCCTCGTGGCGCTGGAGATCCCTCAGGGGGCGCGTCCCCCCGCCCCCGAGCTGAAGGGCTCGGTCTTCGCCTTCCACGTGACCCTGAACATCTTCGGCTACGCCGCCTGGGCGGTGGCCTGCGCCCTCTCGGCGCTCTACCTCTTCGTCGGGCGGTCGCTGAAGAGCCGCAAGGGGCTCGGCCTGGACGGCCCGGCGTCGCGCCTGCCGTCGTTGTCGTACCTGGAGCGGGCCACGCGCACCTCGCTGGGCGTCGGCGTCGTGGCCGCGACGGCCGGCTTCGGGTTCGGCGCCTTCTGGGCGACGCGGGTCTGGGGGCCGTCGCACCCCGGCTGGGCGCTCGACCCGAAGATCTTCGCCGTCGTCGTGATCCTCGCCTACTACTGGGTCGTCCTCGTCCGCGCCCACCGCGGGGCGGCGCCGGTGACGACCGCGCGGCTGTCGGTCGTCGGCTTCGGCCTCGTCCTCGTCTCGTACACCGCGATCAACCTCCTCTTCAGCCGGCTCCACGTCTTCACCTGATGTCGGGCGAGCTGGTCTTCGTGGGCTGGAACCACCGCGGTGCCGGCCTCGACCTGAGGGAGCGGCTGGCCTTCACGCCCGAGTCGGCGCGGGCGGCGCTCGAGGCCCTCTTCCGCGAGCGGATCCTCTCGGAGGGGGCGATCGTCTCCACGTGCAACCGCTCGGAGGTCTACGGCGTCACCGAGCTCCCCGACGGGCGGGACGAGCTGACGGCCTTCCTCTCGCGCTTCCACGGCGTGGACGCCGAGGCCCTGTCGGCCGCCGCGCACTCGGGACGGGCCGACGCCTCGGTCCGCCACCTCTTCCGGGTCGCCTCGGGCCTGGACTCGATGGTCCTCGGCGAGGCGCAGATCCTGGGCCAGATCCGCGAGGCGCTCCGGCGCGCGGCGGACGCCGGGACGGCGCGCGCCGTCACGAACCGCCTCTTCCAGTCGGCCCTGGAGTGCGGCAAGCGGGTCCGGACCGAGACCGCCCTCGGCGTCAAGCCGACCTCCGTGGCCGGCATCGCGCTCTCGCTGACGGGGCGCCTCTTCGAGAGCCTGGAGGGGCGGCGCGTCCTGCTGATCGGCGCCGGGGAGACCGTCGAGCTGACGGCCCGCCTCCTGCTCGAGGACGGGGCCCGCGACATCCGGTTCTGCAACCGCTCGCCCGAGAAGGCGCAGGCGCTGGCCGCCGCCACGGGCGGGGCGACCGTCCCCTGGGAGGAGCGGGTGGCGGCCTTCGCCTCCGTCGACATCGTCCTCTCGGCCACCGGTTCCCCCGAGCCGGTCGTCGCGGCCGAGCCGCTGAAGAAGGCGCTCTCCCGCGCGCACCGGCGCGGCCCCCTCCTCGTCCTGGACCTCGCGGTCCCGCGCGACGTGGAGCCGGCCGTCGGCGACCTGCCGGACGTCTACCGGTACGACCTCGACTCCCTCCAGGCGCTGGCTCACCGGAACGCACAGGAGCGGCAGGCCGAGGTCCCGAGGGCCGAGGCGATCGTCGAGGAGCACGTCCGGAGGTTCGAGGAGTGGCTGGCCGGCCTCTCCCAGGTGGAGGTCGTCAAGGGGCTCCGGTCGAAGCTGGAAGGGATCCGGAGGCAGGAGCTGGAACGGTACGCGGGCAAGCTCGCCCGCCTTCCGGAGGAGGAGCGTGAGGTGGTGGACCGGCTGACCGACTCGATCGTCTCGAAGATCCTCCACGACCCGACGATCGGCCTGAAGGAGGGCTCCTCGGCCGAGCGGCTCTCCCGGGCCGAGGCGATCAAGGCCCTCTTCCGGATCGGGGGGGACCGTTGAGCGCGCCGCTCCGGATGGGGACGCGGGCGAGCGCGCTGGCGCGGACGCAGTCGGGGGCCGCCGCCGCCGCCCTCACCGCCACGACCGGCGTCGCGGTGGAGGTCGTCCTCGTCCGCACGGAGGGGGACCAGCTCTCCACCGAGGGGCGCGCCCCCGGCGGAGGAGACACCGTCGGCGTCTTCACGCGGGCGCTGGACGACGCGCTCCGGGACGGGAGGATCGACTTCGCCGTCCACTCGCTGAAGGACGTCCCGACCGAGGACCCCGAGGGGGTCGTGCTGGCGGCCGTCCCGTCCCGGGCCGACCCGAGGGACGCCCTCGTGGTCGCCTCGCGCCACGCGGGCGTCGCCTCCGTGGCGGCTCTCCCCGTGGGCGCCCGGGTGGCCACGTCGAGCCCCCGCCGCGTCGCCCAGCTCGCCAGCGTCCGGCCCGACCTCGTCACGGCGCCGCTGGCGGGCAACGTCGACACGCGCCTGAGGAAGCTGGAAGAGGGGGTCGCCGACGCCCTCCTCCTGGCCTGCGCGGGGCTGGACCGGCTGGGCCTGGCGGGACGGATCGCCGCGCGGCTCTCCCCGGACGAGCTCCTCCCCGCGCCGGGGCAGGGGGCGCTGGCGATCTCCTGCCGGGCAGGCGACGACCGCGTCCGGGAGATCCTCGCCACGCAGGACGACCCCGGAGCCCGCGCGACGGCGCTGGCCGAGCGGAGCTTCCTCCACCACCTGCGCGGCGGCTGCCGCGCCCCCGTCGGGGCCCACGCCGTCCTCGACGCAGAGCGCCTCCTCCTCTCCGGCGTCGTCCTCTCGCTGGACGGCCGGGAGCGGCTGGACGGCCGCGTCGAGGGAACGGCCGGCCAGGCCTGGGAGGCCGGCCGGCGGCTGGCCGAGGAGCTCCTCTCCCGCGGGGCGGCGCGCCTGGTCGCCTCCGCGCGGGACGGGGCCAGGTGAGATGAGCCGGATCCTCCTCCTCCGGGCCGTCCCGCCCGAGGAGGAGGCGGCGTCCCTCCCCGAGGGCGTCGACCTCCTCGTCACGCACGAGGTGGCGAGCGTCCCGGCCGGGATCGAGGAGGCCCTGGCCTTCGACCCGGCGAGGGCGCGCCTGGCGGTCACCTCCCGGACGACCGTCCGCGTCCTCGTGGCGGCCGGGGCGTCGCAGCTCTTCTCCCGCCCGTTCGCCTCGGTCCTGGCCGCGGGCGAGGGGACGGCGCGCTCGCTCCGCGAGGCGGGGGCCGGCGAGGTCGTCGTCCCGGAGCTCCCCGGGGCCGAGGGGGTCGTCGAGGCGCTCCGGCCCTACGGGGTCTTCCTCAGGCTCCTCTGGCCGCGGGGCGCCGACGCCGACCCCCGGCCGTTCGGGGACCTGGGCGAGGGGGGGGCCGTCGTGTGCGCCCCCGTCGTCTACGACAAGACGCCGTCGAAGGCGCTCGACGAGGCGCTCCTCTCCCGCCTCTCCTCGGGCGGGCACGCGGCCGTGGCCGTCGCCTCCCTCGCCGCCCTGGACGTCCTCCTCGCCGCGCTCGCCTCGCGGGGCCTCCCGGTGCCGCCGGTAAGATGGGGCGCCCTCGGCCCGGCGACGGCGCGCGCCTTCGCCTCCCGCGGACTGCCCGAGCCCGCCGTGCCCGGCCGGGCCCGTCTCGACGCGCTCCTCGACCTCCTCCGAAACGAGGTGAACCGATGACCTTCCCCGTCCACCGCTACCGCAGGCTCCGCTACCTCGAGCCGCTCCGCGACATGGTCCGCGAGACGACGCTCGACCCCGCGGACTTCATCGCGCCGCTCTTCGTCGTCCCGGGGGCGGGCGTGAGGCAGCCCGTCCCGTCGATGCCCGGCGTCGACCGGACCTCGCCGGACCTGACCGGAAAGGACGTCCGCGAGCTCTGGGGGCTCGGCGTGAAGTCGGTCATCCTCTTCGGCATCCCGGACGACAAGGACGAGCGGGGCACCCCCTCGGCAGACCCGAAGGGGCCCGTCTGCGAGGCGATCCGGGCGATCAAGGCCGAGAGCCCGGGGACGGTCGTGATCACCGACGTCTGCCTCTGCGAGTACACGAGCCACGGGCACTGCGGCGTCCTCGCGGAGGGGACGGTCGACAACGACCCGACGCTCGCGATCCTGGCCGACGAGGCCCTCGCGCACGTCCGCGCCGGGGCGGACGTGGTCGCCCCGTCTGACATGATGGACGGGCGCGTCGCGGCCATCCGCGCGGCGCTGGACCGCGAGGGGTACACGAAGGTCCCGATCCTGGCCTACGCGGCGAAGTACGCCTCGGGCTTCTACGGCCCTTTCCGCGACGCGGCCGAGTCGGCCCCCGCGTTCGGGGACCGGCGCTCGTACCAGATGGACCCGGCCAACGTCCGCGAGGCGGTCAAGGAGGTCCTCTCCGACGTCGAGGAGGGGGCGGACATCGTGATGGTCAAGCCGGCGATGGCCTACCTGGACGTCGTGAGGGCCGCGCGGCAGGCCGTGAACGTCCCGCTCGCCGCCTACAACGTCTCGGGCGAGTACGCCATGGTGAAGGCGGCGGCCGAGCGGGGGTGGATCGACGGGAAGCGGATCACGCTCGAGGTCCTCACCTCGATAAGACGCGCCGGGGCCGACCTGATCCTCACGTACCACGCCAAGGAGGCCGCCCAGTGGCTGGGGTGACGGAGCCCGCCGCCCCGCGGCCGAAGAGGGACAAGCGCGCCGTCAAGCGGACCGCCGCCTCGGCCGCCCTCTTCGAGCGGGCCAAGAAGAGGATGCCCGGGGGCGTCAGCTCGCCGGTCCGGTCGTTCCGCTCGGTCGAGGGGAGCCCCTTCTTCGTCAAGAAGGCCAAGGGGGCCTTCCTCGTCGACGCCGACGGGAACCGGTACGTCGACTACGTGATGTCCTACGGGCCGCTCGTCTTCGGGCACGCGCCGACGAAGGTGCTCACGGCCGTCCGCAAGGCCCTCTCGCGCGGCACCTCGTACGGCGCCCCGTGCAAGGGGGAGGTGGAGCTGGCCGAGCGGGTGGCGAAGGCCTTCCCGTCGATTGAGAAGGTCCGCTTCGTCTCCTCGGGGACCGAGGCGGCGATGAGCGCCGTGCGGCTGGCCCGCGCGGCGACGGGGCGGGACCTCGTCCTGAAGTTCGCCGGCAACTACCACGGCCACGCCGACTCGTTCCTCGTGGCGGCCGGCTCGGGCGTGGCCACGCTGGGGATCCCCGGCTCGCCGGGGGTCCCGGCGGACCTGGCGCAGAAGACCGTGACGGCGGCCTACAACGACCTCGCCTCGGTGGAGGCGCTCTTCGCCGCCCACCCGAAGCGGATCGCCGTGATCGCCGTCGAGCCCGTCGCCGCCAACATGGGGGTCGTCCCGCCGAAGCCGGGCTTCCTCGAGGGGCTGAAGAGGATCGCGGAGAAGGAGGGGGCCCTCCTCCTCTTCGACGAGGTGATCACCGGGTTCCGCCTCGCCAAGGGGGGAGCGCAGGAGTTCTACGGCGTCGTCCCCGACCTGACGTGCCTCGGGAAGGTCCTGGGCGGGGGCCTCCCGGTCGGGGCGTACGGCGGGCGGGCGGACCTGATGGCGCAGGTGGCTCCCGACGGACCCGTCTACCAGGCGGGGACGCTCTCGGGGAACCCGCTCGCCATGGCCGCCGGCAAGGCGATGCTGGACCTCCTCGTCCCGAAGGTCTACGGGGCGCTCGAGAGGAAGGCCGCCGCCCTCGAGAAGGGGATGCGCGAGGCCGCCGCCGACCTCGGCGTGACGGACGAGCTGACGTTCAACCGGGTCGGCTCGATCCTGACGATGTTCTTCGCGAAGGGGCCGGTCGAGAGCTTCGAGGACGCCAAGCGCTCCGACCTGGCGCGCTTCAACCGCTGGTTCCACGGCCTGAGGAGGCGGGGCGTCTTCGTCGCGCCGGCGCAGTTCGAGGCGATGTTCGTCTCGACCGAGCACGGGGAGGCGCAGATCGAGGCGACGGTGAAGGCCCACAGGGCGGCCCTCGCGGAGGCGTTCGCCGGAGCGTGAGCGCCTTCGGCCCGCCGCGGTCTCGGTGGGTCCGCGCGGCGGTCGCGGCCGGGGTCCTCCTCGTCCTCTTCGTGGCCTTCCGGTCCCTCCGGGGCCGGCCGGTCCCCTCCGCGCGCGTGGAGAGGAAGGACCTCGTGGCGACGCTCGTCGTCAACGGGCGGGTCCTGGCCCTCCGGAAGACGGCCGTCGGGAGCGCGGTGACCGCCCGCGTCACGGAGGTCCTCGTCGACGAGGGGGCGCGCGTCGCGAAGGGGGACGTCCTCGCCCGCCTGGACGTCTCCGAGGCGGAGGCGGCGCTCGCCGAGGCCCGCTCGCGGAGCGCCCAGGCGGAGGCGGCTCTCGCCGGGCTGACGACGACCTCCTCGCGCGTGGCCGCCGAGGCGCACGCGCAGGCGCGCCTCGAGCTCGAGCAGGCGCGGCGGGACCTCCAGCGCGCCGAGGCGCTCGGGAGGGACGGCTTCGTCTCGGACCGCGACCTCGAGGACGCCCGGCGCGCGGTCGACCTGGCGGTGAGCCGCGAGACGAGCGCCGCCCTGACGGCGAGAAGCGCCGCCCCCGGAGGGGCCGAGGAGAGGCGGGTCTCGGCCGAGCTGGCCGCCGCCCGGGCGGCGGAGGCGGCCGCCTCGGCGCGCCTCCTGCTCCACTCGGTGAGAGCCCCGGCGGACGGGACGGTCCTGACCCGGACGGTCGAGCGAGGGGACGTCGTCTCGCCCGGGACGGCGCTCTTCACCGTGGCGCTCGACGCCGAGACGCTCCTCCTCGCCCAGCCCGACGAGCGGAACCTCTCGTCCCTCTCGGTGGGGCAGCGGGCGCGGGCCTCGGCCGACGCGTTCCCGGACCGGAGCTTCCCGGCCGAGGTGGTCCTCGTCTCGCCGGGCGTCGACCTGGCCAGGGGGACGGTCGACGTGAGGTTGCGCGTTCCCGAGCCGCCCCCGTACCTCCGGCCGGACATGACGCTCTCGGTGGAGATCGAGACCGGCCGGAAGGCGGGGGCGCTCGTCGTCCCCGTGGCCTCGGTCCTCGACCCGCGGGCGAAGCCGTGGGTCCTCGTCGTCGAGAAGGGGCGCGCCGCCCGGCGTGACGTGACGCTGGGGCTCTCGGGTGGGGAGGTCGCCGAGGTCGTCGCGGGCCTCGTCGAAGGCGAGCAGGTCCTCCTCCCGGCGGTCCCTCCCGTCCGGGCGGGAGAGCGGGTCCGCACGGTACTCTCCCGGTAGCCGTGCCGTTCGAGTGGAAGGTCGCCGTGCGCTTCCTGCGCGAGGGGAGGGTCCAGACGATCCTGATCCTCGCCGGGATCGGCGTCGGCGTCGGCGTGATCGTCTTCCTCTCGGCCCTCATCAACGGCCTGCAGGCGTCGCTCGTCGAGAAGACGCTCGGGACCCAGCCCCACGTCGTCGTCCGCCCGCCCGACGACGCCGTCCGGCCGATCCTCGCCCCCGGCGGGGCGGTCGTGACGGCCCGGCTCGAGCAGCCGCCCCAGCGGCTCCGCTCGATCCTGCGCTGGCAGGAGGCCCGGGAGGCCGTGGCCGCGCTGCCCGGCGTGACGGCCGTGGCGCCGGTCGTCTCGGGGGCGGCGTTCGCGCTCCGGGGGCTGGCCAACCGGTCGGTCGCCGTCCGGGGGGTCGAGCCGGAGACCTACCTGGGGATCGTCGACGTGGCCGCGCGGACGACGCAGGGGTCGTTCCGCGTCGGCGCCGGCGAGGCGGTGGTCGGGGTCGAGCTCGCCCGGGACCTGGGGCTCTCGCCCGGGGACAAGCTGCGCCTCCTCACCCCCGCCGGGCGCGCGGCCGTCTTCCGCGTCACGGGCCTGTTCGACGTCGGCAACAAGGACCTCAACGAGCGGTGGGTCTTCGTCTCGCTCCGCGAGGCTCAGACGCTCCTCGACCTGGCGGGCGGGGTCTCCTCGCTCGAGGTGAAGGTGGCGCGGATCTTCGACGCGGAGGCGATCGCCTCGGTCGCCTCGGCGCGGACGGGCCTCTCGGCCGAGAGCTGGATGAAGCTGAACCGCCAGCTCCTGACGGGCCTCCGCTCCCAGTCGAGCTCCAGCGTGATGATCCAGGTCTTCGTCGTCGTGGCCGTGGCGCTCGGCATCGCGAGCGTCCTCGTCGTGTCGGTCGTCCAGAAGTCGCGCGAGATCGGCATCCTGAAGGCGATGGGGACGCGGACCTCGCAGGTCGTGAGGGTCTTCCTCCTCCAGGGGGCGCTCCTCGGCCTCGTCGGCTCCCTCGTCGGCGTCGCCCTCGGGGTCGGGCTCTCGCTCTTCTTCGCCTCGCTGGCGAAGAACCCCGACGGCTCGCCGACGTTCCCGGTCGCGCTGAACCTCCTCCTCTACGCCCGCTCGGCGTTCGTGGCGACGGCCACGGGGCTGGTGGCGGCGGTCGTCCCGGCCCGGAGGGCCGCGCAGCTGGACCCGGCCGAGGTGATCCGGTATGGCTGAGGCGCCGCTCCTCCGCCTGGCCGGAGTGAGGAAGAGCTACGGGACCGAGGTCGTCACCGAGGTGCTCCACGGCGTCGACCTGACCCTTGGGCCCGGGGAGTTCACGGCCCTCGTGGGCCCCTCGGGCTCGGGGAAGTCGACGCTCCTCCACCTCCTCGGCCTCCTCGACCGCCCCACCGCGGGCTCGATCGAGCTGGACGGGACGGACACGGGCTCGCTCGACGACGACGGGAGGACCCGCTTCCGGGGGGAGAAGCTCGGCTTCGTCTTCCAGTTCCACCACCTCCTGCCGGAGTTCTCGGCGCTCGAGAACGTCTACCTCCCGCTCTTGTCGGCGCGGGGGCGCGAGGACGAGGAGATGCGCGCGCGGGCCAGGGAGCTCCTCGTGGCCATCGGGCTCTCGGACCGGCTCGACTACCGGGCCACGAACCTCTCGGGCGGCCAGCAGCAGCGCGTCGCCATCGCCCGCTCGCTCGCGCGGCGCCCGCCGCTCGTCCTGGCCGACGAGCCGACCGGCAACCTCGACACGCAGACGGGGGACCAGGTCTTCGCCCTCCTGCGCCGCTTCAACCGCGAGGAGGGGACGGCCTTCCTCGTCGTCACGCACGACCCGCGGATCGCCGAGCGGTGCGACCGGGTCGTCTCGCTCGTGGACGGGCGGATCGTCGACGACCGCCCCGGGCGGGGGGCGGCGTGAGGCTCTCGCCCGGCGACCCCTTCGGGCGGTACGAGGTGCGAGCCTTCCTCGGCGCGGGAGGGATGGGGGAGGTCTACCTCGCGCGCGACCCGGGCCTCTCGCGCCTCGTGGCGCTGAAGATCCTCCTTCCGCGCGGCGGGGACCCGGCGGCCGCCGGGCGCTTCCGGCGCGAGGCGATCGCCGCCTCGGCGCTGAACCACCCGAACGTCGTCACCGTCTACGAGGCGGGGACCGAGGGAGGCGTCGACTACATCGCCGCCGAGCTGGTGGAGGGCGAGACGCTCCGGCAGCGCCTCGGCGGGGGGCCGCTCCTGCCGGGGGAGGCGGTGAGGATCGCGACGCAGGTCGCCGCGGCGCTGGCCGCCTCCGAGGCGGCCGGGATCGTCCACCGCGACGTCAAGCCGGAGAACGTCATGATCCGGCCCGACGGGGTCGTGAAGGTCCTCGACTTCGGCCTCGCCAAGCAGGCGACGCGGGAGGGGGACGACTCCGGCCCCGGCACGCTCGTGGAGACGGCGCCGCACATGGTCCTGGGGACGGTCCCGTACATGTCGCCCGAGCAGGTGCGCGGCCGCGAGGTGGACGCGCGGTCGGACGTCTTCAGCGCGGGGGCCGTCCTGTACGAGATGCTGACGGGGCGGACGCCGTTCGAGGGGGAGACGGCCGTCGACGTGATGGCCGCGATCCTGACCGCCGACCCGCGCCCGGTCGCGGAGGCCGCCCCGGGCCCGCTCCCGGACGGCCTCGCCGGGATCGTGGCTCGGGCGCTCGCCAAGCCGCTCGAGCGCCGGTACCCGGGCGCCGTGGCCTTCCACGCCGACCTCCGCGCTCTGGGGGCCGCCTCCTCGTCGCCGACCCGCCGCCCTTCGGGCTCCCGCTCCTCGGCCGAGGCGCTCCCGACCGCCCTCCTGGCGCGGGTCGAGGAGGCGCCGCTGCGCCCGAGCCCGCTCCCGGCCCCGGCGGGGGAGCTCGTCGGGCGCGAGGCCGAGGCCGAGGCCGTCGCCCTCCTCCTCGGCTCCGCAGAGGCGCGGCACGTCACGCTGACCGGTCCGGGCGGGACGGGGAAGACGCGCCTGGCGCTGGCGGTCGCCGCGCGGCTGGCGCCGCGGCTGGACGGGGGCACCGTCTTCGTCCCGCTGGAGTCGGTCGGCGAGCCCTCCCTCGTCCCTTCGGCCGTGGCGCAGGCCGCGGGCCTCGCCGACCCCGGGCGGGACCCGCTCCCGCGGCTTTCGGCGGCCCTCCGCGGCCGGGAGACGCTCCTCCTCGTCGACAACGCCGAGCAGGTGGCCGACGCGGCGCCGGTCCTCGTCTCGCTCCTCGGGGACGTCCCGGGGCTGCGCCTCCTGGTGACGAGCCGGGAGCCGCTCCGGATCGCGTCCGAACGGGAGGTGCGCGTCCCGCCGCTGCCGCTCCCGCCCGAGGGCTCCGGGGCGGAAGTGGCCCTTCGCTCCCCGGCGGTGGCCCTCTTCGCCGCCCGGGCGCGGGCGGCGCGGCCCGGCTTCGAGCTGACCGAGGAGAACGCCGGGGTGGTCGGGGAGATCTGCCGCCGGCTGGACGGCCTGCCGCTGGCCATCGAGCTGGCGGCGGCGCGGGTGAGGCTCCTCTCCCCGGAGGCGCTCCTCTCTCGACTGGCCCGCCCGCTCGACCTCCTGGCCTCGGCGGCGCGGGACCTGCCGGACCGGCAGCGGACGATGCGCGGGGCCATCGCCTGGGGCTACGGCCTCCTGCCCGAGGGGGAGCGCCGCCTCTTCCGGCGCCTGTCGGTCTTCGCCGGCGGCTTCACGGTGGAGACAGCCGAGGAGGTGATCGCCGAGGAGGGGGTCCTCGACGGCGTCGCGGCGCTCCTCGACAAGAGCCTCCTCGTCGAGGAGCCCTCGGCCGCGGGAGGGGCCCGGCTCTCGATGCTCCGGACGATCCGCGAGTTCGCGCGAGAGCGCCTCGTCGAGGCCGGGGAGGAGACGGCGGCCGAGGAGAGGCACCGCAAGGCGTTCGCGCGCCTGGCCGCCGGGCTCGCTCCCGCGCTCGAGCGGGAAGGGCAGCGCGAGGCCCTGGAGCGCCTCGACGCCGAGGCGGCCAACCTGAGGGCCGCGCTCGGCTCGGCCGTGTCGGCAGGGGACGGGGCGACCGCCCTCGGCGTCGCCGGGTCCCTCTGGTGGTACTGGTACCTGCGCGGCCTCTACGCAGAGGGGAGACGGTGGCTGAAGTCGGCCCTCGCCCTCGGCGAGGGGGCCCCGGAGGCGCTCCTCGTCCCGGCCACCCTCGGGGCCGGGGCGCTGGCCTTCCTGCAGTGCGACTACGGCGAGGCGACCCGCCTCCTCGACGCCGCGCTCGAGGAGGCGCGCCGGCTCGGCGACGCCAGCGCGCTCGCCCGAGCGCTCCAGCTCTCGGGGAGCGTTTCGCGCGAGCGGGGGGACCTCGCGACGGCGCTCGCGCGGCACCGCGAGGCCGAGGGGCTCTTCGCCGCGCGGGGCGACCGGCTCGGCGTCGCCCGCTCGCGCAACTACGTGGCGCTGGCGGCGTGGCTCTCGGGGGACCTCGCCACGGCCCGCGAGGTGGCCGAGGAGACGCTCCGCGGCTTCCGCGCGCTCGGGGACGCCGAGGGGACCGTCTGGGCGCTCCTGAACCTGGGCGCCGCCGCCCGGCACGGCGGGCGGCCGGCCGAGGCCCGGCGGCTCCTGCGAGAGAGCCTCGCCCTCTCGGCCGAGGTGGGGTTCCGGGAGGGGACGGCCTGGTCGCTCGACCTCCTCGGGAACACCGCGCTGCTCGCGGGGGAGACCGGCCGCGCGCGGGTCCTCCTGGTCCGGAGCCTGGAGCTGCACGCCCGCCTCGGGGACCGGTGGCGCGCCGCGAGCGTCCTCGAGGCGCTCGCCCGCCTGGCGCTCCTCGAGGGAGACGCCCGGTCCGCCGCGCGCTCCCTGGGGACCGCTTCGGCCGTGCGACAGGACGCGGGGACGCCGGTCCCCGCCGTCGAGCGCCCCGCGGTCCTGGAGGCCGTCTCCGCCCTCCGCCGCTCGCTCGGGGAGGAGGGGCTCGCCGCCGCGCTCGAGGAGGGGCGCTCCCTCGGGCTCGCAGAGGCCGCCGCGGCGCTGTCGGGGTCGGGGACTCCCGGCTGACTCAGCGGTCCCGGGACGCGAGGACCTTGTCCACGCGCCGCCCGTCCATGTCCACGACCTCGATCGTCCAGCCCGCCGACGTGACGCGGTCCCCCTCTCGCGGGAGCCGGCCCAGGCGCGCCAGGACGAAGCCGGCGACCGTCTCGTAGTCCCCCCGCTCGTCGGCAGGGGGAACGAGCGCCTCGTCGAGGTCCTCGAGCCTCTCGACCGGGAGGCGTCCGTCCAGGAGCCAGGAGCCGTCCTCCCGCATCCGGGCCGCCGGCTCGGAGCCGCGCAGCGCCGGGAGCTCGCCGACGACGGCGGCCACCACGTCCGTCAGCGTCAGGACGCCCGCCACGGTCCCGTGCTCGTCGACGACGACCGCGAGGCCCGCGCCGTCCCCCTTCCGCAGCCGCTCGAGCGCCCGGACGGCGGTGACCGTCTCGGGCAGGACGAGCGGCGGGCGCGCGAGCGCCCTCAAGTCGAGCGGCGCGCCGGAGAGGACGCGCGCGAGCGCCTCGGAGCCGAGGACGACCCCGACCAGCTCGTCCAGGCTCCCGTCCCCGACCGGGTAGCGCGCCCGGGGGCGCTCGGAGATCCGCCGCGCGGTCTCTTCCGCGCCGTCGCGGACGTCGAGCCAGACCACCTCGGGTCGGGGCGTCATCAGCGAGGCGACGCGCCGCTCGCCGAGGTCGAAGACGGCCTCCACCATCTCGTGCTCGTGCCGCTCGAAGATCCCGGCCTCGGTCCCCTTCTCGATCAGGACCCGGACCTCCTCCTCGGTGACCGGCGGCTCCTCTCCGGGGCGGATCCGGAGGAGCTTCAGGACGAGCTCGCTCGCGGCGGTGAGCACCTTCTCGAACGGCCCGACGAGGCGCGCCAGCCGCTGCATGGGCCTGGCCATCGCCGAGGCGATCCGCTCCGGGCGCGAGAGGGCGATCCGCTTGGGGACGAGCTCGCCCAGGACGAGCGAGAGGACGGTGATGATCGAGACGATGAGGCCGTAGGCCGCCGGGCGCGCCCAGACCTCGGAGCGGGGGAGGGGCGCGAGGAGGGCGCCGAGCTCGTCGGCCATCGTCGCCCCGCCGAAGACGCCCGCCCCGATGCCGATCAGCGTGATCCCGACCTGGACCGTCGAGAGGAACGCGGCCGGGCTCTCGGCCAGCGCCAGGGCCGTAGCGGCCCGCTCGTCCCCCTCGTCGGCCCTCTGGTGGAGCCGGACCTTCCGGGCCGAGACGACCGCGGTCTCGGCCATCGACAGGACGCCGTTCAGGAGGACCAGGACGAGGACCACCAGGAGCTCGAGCGCCATCGGCGCCGTCATTCTCCCCGATCGGGCCCCCGGCGTGCCCGCCCGGCGCGCGGGCGGGCACCGGAGCCCTCAGGGGGCCGCGGGCGGGGCCTCGCGCCTGGGGAAGAGGAGAGAGAGGACGACGGCCAGCGCGATGCAGCCCGTGATGATCCCGAGCGACCAGCTGATCGGGAACTTCCCGCCGAAGGCGTCGTTGAGCCAGGCCATCTTCAGCCCGACGAAGATCAGGACGACGCCCAGGGCGTACTTCAGGAGGTGGAACTTCCCGACGGCCCCCTCGAGCATGAAGAACATGGCTCGGAGCCCCAGGATCGCGCAGATGTTCGACGTGAAGACGATCAGCGGCTCGTCCGTGATCGCGAAGATCGCCGGGACCGAGTCGATGGCGAAGACGACGTCGGTGAACTCGATGAAGGCCAGCGCCAGGAAGAGGGGCGTGGCGACGAGCTTGCCGCCCTCCCTGACGAAGAAGCTCTGGCCGCGGAGCTCGTGCGTGACCGGGAAGAGCTTCTTGACGAGCTTGATCGCCGGGTTCTTCGCCGGGTCCATCGGCTTGTCGGGCGCGATCAGGATCTTGACCCCCGTCAGGACGAGGAACGCCCCGAAGACCCAGATCACCCAGTGGAACTTCATCAGGACGGCGCCGAGCGCGATGAAGACCGCCCGGAAGACGAGCGCCCCGACGATCCCCCAGAAGAGGACCCGGTGCTTGTACTCGGACGGGATCGCGAAGAACGAGAAGACGACGACGAAGATGAAGATGTTGTCGACCGAGAGAGCCTTCTCGACGAGGTAGCCGGTCAGGTACTCGAGGAAGACGTTCCTCGCCTGCCCCGCGGCGTCGAACCCGGGGAGTGACGTCAATCGCTCGACCTGCGGGAAGCGCCAGCCGGCGTAGAGCCAGAGCGCCGCCCCCACGAAGAGGGCCAGGACAACCCAGACGACGCTCCAGGCCGCCGCCTCCTTGAACGAGACGACGTGGGCCTTCCGGTGGAAGACGCCCAGGTCCAGGGCGAGGACGGCCAGCACCAGGAGGAGGAACAGGCCGTAGACCCACCAGTACTCGGCGAAGGGGAAGAGGACGGCGCTCGGTGTCATGCTCCTGCTCGGCCGGGAGGCAGACCCGGCCCCGGCGTCTACGCCGGGGCCGGGCCTCGCGGATGGGGGGGTGCCCCCCGGGCTACATCTTGAAGACGATCGCGGCGAGGAGGGCCGTGTCGTTCTTCTTCAGCTTCGGGTCGGGGGGCTTGTTCTTGTAGTCGTCGGTGAAGGTGACCTTCACGTCGCTCCACTTCGTGATCGCCGCGGCCAGCGTGACCTCGAAGTGGTAGATAGCGTCCGAGGTGTCCTCGGTCTTCCAGAGGGCCGTGAACGCCTGCGTCAGCGTCGCCGACGGGGAGATCTTCCAGGCGAACGCCTCCCCCGCCCGGATCGCCGCGCTGTCGGAGGAGACCGTCACGCTCGACGCCGGGTAGTCGACGTAGTCGCTCTCGAACGCGCCGCCGAAGCCGGCGTCGACCGACAGCTTCAGGGTGTCCGAGTCGAGCACCTTGTAGCCGGCGCCGGCGGCCGGGGAGAAGAGGTACTCGATCCCCTTGAACCGGTCGCGCAGGTAGCCGACCTCGGCGTAGCCGAAGAGCCGCGGCGAGAAGGAGTACTCGTCGCGCAGGAGGGCGGCGAGGCGGTCCAGCTGGAGGTCCCCGTCCTTCTCGCCCCGCAGGTACGTCGCGTCGAGCTTGACGACGTTCTTCGTCTTCGGGTCGTACTTCAGGCCGAGCGTGAAGCTCAGGTTGAAGGTGTCGGTGTTCCCCTTCGTCAGCGCGCCTCCGAGGCCGAGGCTCCCCGTGAAGTCCGGCGGGGGCGGGGGGGGCGGGGGGCAGGGGCAGAGCTCCTGGGCGGCGGCGGGGAGCGCCAGCGCCAGGACGGCCAGGACGGCGAGGGCGGCGAGCGGACCGGCGAGGCGCCGCATACGGCTCACTTCCCCTTGGCCGCGAGCAGGTCGCGGATCTCGCCGAGGAGCTTCTCGGACGGGGTCGGCTCGGGCGGGGCGGCCGGGGCCACGGCCTCGGCCTTCTTGAAGCGGTTGACCTGCTTGACGACGACGAAGATGGCGAAGGCGATGATGAGGAAGTCGATGCAGGCGTTGACGAAGAGGCCGTAGTTCAGCGTCGGGACGCCCGCCTTCTTGGCGGCGTCGAGGGTGGCGAGCTTCTCCCCGCCCCCCAGCTGGAGGAACAGGTTCGAGAAGTCGACCTTCCCGAGCAGGAGGCCGATCGGCGGCATCAGGACGTCGCTGACGAACGACGTCACGATCTTCCCGAACGCGCCGCCGATGACGACGCCGACCGCCAGGTCGACGACGTTTCCCTTCGAGGCGAACTCCTTGAACTCCTGGAGCATTCCCATGGGAGACCCTCCTTCCGGTCCACGGCAGCCCGTGCGGGCGTTCCCGTGGCGTTCGAACATTCTAGGACGCCGTCGCCTCCGGGCCCTTCGCGGGAACGGGGTTCCGGCCGCGCGGCAGCCGGAGGATCGCGGCCAGGACGAGGGCGCCGACGAAGACCGGCCCGAAGGGCTGGTCGAGGACGATCGCCGCGGTGAAGGCGGCGACGTAGCAGGCGACCGAGATCGCGCTCGCCCAGACGAGGGCGCTCTTCCATCCCGCGGCGCGGCGGAAGGCGATCCAGGGCGGGAGGAAGACGAGCGCGAACGTCGCCATGACGCCGATCGACTCGGTCGTCAGGGCCACGGCGAGCGCGACGAGGACGTCGAAGCCGAGGTGGACCCGCCACGTCGCGATCCCGTTGGCGGCCAGGTGCTCCGGGAAGAACCGCTCGAGGAGGAGGAGCCGGGACATCCAGGGCACCACCGCCGCGACGACGGCGGCGAGCGCGATCGCCCCGCCGAGGTTGGCCCACCCCGTGAAGTAGAGCTGCCCGTCCAGGAGGGCGTGCGAGAGCTCCTCCCCCTGGACGCTGTTGGCGGCGGCCACGAACGCCGCGGCCCAGCCGAGGAGGAGGAGGTAGGCGTAGGCGTCGTTCCCCCCCCGCTCGGCCCGCCCCTTCAGCGAGACCGCGGCGACGGCCGCCCCGAGGGCGCCGGCGAGCGGGTTGACGCCGGCGAGGACCGCGACGACCGCGCCCGCGGCCGTCACCTGCGCCACGCCGAGGGCGGCGAGCCACTCGTTCCTCAGCCGGACGTAGGCGCCCAGGAGCGGGACGACGAAGGCGAGGAGGAGGCCGTTGACGAACGGCACGCGGAACAGCGGGTCGAAGACGAGGGAGAGGCTCACGACGCCACCACCACACGCCGCCCGTCGGCGCGCGCGAGGAACCGCTCGTCGTGCGTCACCACGAGGATCCCCCGCCCCGCGCGCGAGGCCTCGAGGAGCGGGACCAGCATCTCCACGGTCCTGGTCGCCATGTTGTTCGTCGGCTCGTCCAGGATCACGATCGTGGCGTCGCTCGCCAGGCAGGCCCAGACCGAGAGGATCTGGAACTGCCCGCCCGAGAGCCGGTCGATCCGGTTGCCCAGGAGAGGCGAGAGGATCGGGGGCGGCGGGCGGTGGTGCGCGCCCGTCAGCCCGAGGAGCTCGTGCCCGTTGAGCGGGATCTCGGCCTCCCGGACCGGGTGCTGCCGCTGGACGGCCACGGTGGCCCCCTCGCGCTTGGCCACGAGGCCGGAGAAGGTCTTCGCGGCGCCGGTGAAGGCGCCGATCAGCGTCGACTTCCCGCAGCCGTTCGGCCCCACGAGGACGACGAGGTCGCCCTCGAAGAGGTCGAAGCTGACGGGGCCGACGATCGGGGCCGTCCAGCCGGCCACGACGTCGTGGTACGAGAGGAGGGGCGCGGCGCTCATCTTCCCGTCGCGATCCCGTCGACCCACCGGTCGAGGAGAGAGAGCCAGCCCTCCACGGTCGCGCCCAGCGGGGGCTCGATCGGGAGGCGGACCACGGGCCAGCCCAGGGCCCTGGCGACGAACCCGGGGCCCTTGGCGGGCTGGTAGTCGGTGTGGACGACGACCCCCTTCTTCCCCCTCAGCCGGTCGGTCAGCTCCTTGAGGTAGGGGGCGCTCGGGGGGATGCCGGGGAGCGGCTCGACGTACCCGAGGACGGGGACGCCGAGGAAGGCGGCGAGGTAGTTGACGTCCTTGTGGTACGCGACGATCCCGGGGACGCCCCGGACCTTCTCCTTCCAGGCGGGGACGTGGACCGCGACCGCGCGGGCGAACGCCTCCGCGCGGGCGCGGTAGTCGGCCCCGTGGGCCGGGTCGAGCGCCGAGAGGCGGGTCGCCAGGGCCCGGGCGACGGTGGTCATCCTCTCCGGGTCGAGGGCCAGGTGGGGGTTCCCCCCGGGGTGGACGTCCCCCTGCGAGCGGTCCGCGGCCGCGCCGGCCTCGATCAGCGTCACCTGGGCGGCCGCCTCGAAGTAGCCGGGGCCGCCGGGGAGGAGGCGGCCGTTCGCGGCGCCCTGGAGCGCCGCCGGGAGCCAGCCGGCCTCCAGCTCGGCTCCGACCGCCACGAGGAGGTCGGCCCCGCGGAGGGCGACCATCATGTTGGGCCGGGCCTGGAGCGAGTGCGGGTCCCGGTCCGGCGGGGCGAGGACCGTCACCGTCACCTCGCTTCCCCCGACGGCCGAGGCGAGCATCCCCATGCTCGACGTCGTCGCGACGACGTTCCGGGCCGCCGCGACGGGGAGGGCCGGGAGGAGAAGGAGCGAAAGGACGAGGGCCTTCTTCACGGGCCGCCTCCTCAGAACTTGTGCGCGCCGTGCGCGCCGAGGCTCATCTGGACCATCAGGAGGAGCCGGTCGACGGTCTCGCTCGCGCCGCCGACCGGGACGTCGGAGCGGTCCCACTGGACGCGGAAGCGCGAGAACTCGGTCGGGTTGAACGTCACGGCGGCGGTGAGCCGCCGGGTCGGGTCGTAGCTCGCCGTCGCCCCCTCCTCGGTGACGCGGTTCGTGATCCCCGCCACGTCGAGGCGGGCCGCGAGCTGGACGCGCGGCAGGACCCCCCAGACCGCCTGGAGGTAGGCGCCGTCCTGGCGCGCTTCGAGCCGGCCCGTCGTCCCGAGGAGGTCGAGGAGCTTCCGGCGGTAGAGGTACTCGGCCTGGAGCGTCCAGTCCCCCCGGCCGTACTCGTGGGGCGCGTCGTGCTTGAAGACGACGTCGACGCCGAAGAGGTCGACCGTCCCCTCCAGCGCCTCCTCGACGACGCCGTCCCCGTCCTCGTCGTGGAGCTCCTCGTGGAGGGTGGACCGGGCGTAGGAGAGCCCGAGCTGGAGGGCGTCGCTGTAGCCGACGTCGGGGGCCAGCTTCACGAAGCCGGTGAAGAGGCGCGGCCCGGGCTTGTGCGAGAAGACCCGGTCGGGCCCCGGCTCGTCCCCCTCGTCGACGGGGACGGGGCCGGCGTCCTCGCCGCCGTGGTAGCCCGCGACCGCCTCGTTCTCCCCCTGGAGCAGCTCGGCGCCCACCTGGAGGTAGACGGGGAGCTTCGGGAGCCACGTCACCTGGATCCCCTTCTCGTCGAGGTTCCCGCCGAGGAGGAGCTGGTAAGGCAGCGCCGTGTCGACGAAGTCCCACTGGTGCGGGTGCTGGGAGTTCAGGTAGCCGATCCCGCTGAAGAACTTCCCGGCCTTCACCCCGAGACCGGCCGGGAGCCGCCGCGTCTGGAAGTAGACCTCCTCGGCCGAGAGCCCGTCCTCGGAGGCCGCGAACAGGGCGGTCACGTCGAAGTACGGGTCGACGGAGGCCTTGAACGCGAGCTCGGTCTCCCGGAAGTTGAAGCCCTCCTCGAGCCCTCCGTGGTCGTGCCCGTCCGCCTCGCCCTCGGGGGCGTGGAAGCCGTCGGCCGACGCGAGGATCTCGCCGCCGTCCCCCTGCCGGTCGTCGAGCGCGTAGACGAAGTCCGGTATCACCGAGATGGAGGGGTTGAAGCTCGTCCCCGAGGTGACGCTCCCGCTCGTGCCGAGGAGCGGGAACGAGAGCGGCGTCAGGCCGGGCGCCACGACGGGTCCCGGGGAGGGAGCCGGGGCCGGCGCCGGAGTGGGCGTCGGCGTCGGGCTCGGCGCGGGCGTCGGCTGCCGGCCGGCCTCGAGCTCCTTGCGGAGCCCCTCGAGGCGTCGCGCGAGCTCCTTCTGCTCCTCCTCGAGGGCCCGGACCTTCTCCTCCAGCGTGGACGGGGTCGGGGAGGCGTCCTGGGCGAGGGCGCCGCTCGTCGCCAGCAGGGCCAGCGCCGCGAGGGCGCCGGCCCGGGTCGGTCTCGTCGTCATGGTCTCGTCTCTCCTCTGGCCGGCCGCGCCGGCCGGGGTTCGCGGGAACGGGCCACGGCCGGCCTGTCCCGGAGGGATGGAGGTCCCTAGGAGAGGTGAGCGGCCGGGGGAGCGCGCGGTGCGGTCCCGTCGACGAGGTCGGAGGTGGCTGGCGCGTCCGGTGCCGGGTCGTCCGCAGCCCGTTCGGCGAGAAGGGCTGGGCACGGAGCCGCCGGGTCCGGGGGGGTGTCCGCGCCGCTCTCGCGGGCGACCTGGCAGATCGCGCACGGGCGCTCCGCTGAAGCCCCGGCGTGCGAGTGGGGAAGCCACTCGAGGAAGGCCAGACCCGTCACGGCGATCAGCGCCGCGATCAGGAGCGGAAGGGCGACTCGCCTCGAACGGTCCAGGGGCATCCCGGATCCACCTTAGTGAGCAGGAGACGGCGCTGTCAAGGAGAGGCCCTCCGGCCGCTCACCGGGCGGGCCGAGAAGAGCCGCATCGAGCGGTGCGCGCGCCGCCGCTCCGTCTCGACGCGGAAACCGGCGGAGACGACCGCCTCCTCGGTCCGCCGGTTCGGGTGGCAGCCGCCGGTCGCCCACTTCCAGGCCGGCGTCGAGACGTCCTGGAGGAAGGCGGCGAGGGGGTTCGTCGACCGGACGTGCTCCAGCATCCGGAGGCGCCCGGTCCGCGAAAGGACGCGCCGCACCTCGCGGAGGCCGCGGTCCGGGTCGGGGACGCTGCAGAAGCAGAGGCCCGAGAGGACCGTGTCGAAGCTCTCCTTGCGGAACGGCAGCGCCTCGGCGACGCCCGCGACGAGAGCGGCGCCGGGGGCCCTCGTCCTCGCCGCCAGGAGCGACGGCAGGTTCGGGTCGAGCCCGGTGGCGCGCGTCTCTTCCGGGAGCGACGCGAGGTCCCTCCCGGTCCCGCACCCGACGTCCAGGACCCGCCCGCGCGCCCCGGCCACCAGCTCGCGCCGCCACTCCAGGAGCCCCGTCAGCTCCAGGAGCGCCATCCCGGCGTCGTAGAGCCAGGGGATCTGCTCTATGCCGCGCACGCGCCAAGCCCTCTCCTTCCGATCGTACGGGAAGGGGGCCTCCTTCCCCTACACTCCCCGGGATGGCCGCCGACTACACCCCCGAGGCCCTCGCGGGACTCGTCGCCGAGGGGCGGACGCGGGCTCTGGCCCGGGCGGTCTCCTGGGCCGAGGCGGGCGACCCGCGGTTCCCGGAGCTCCTCGCGCGCCTCCACCCGCGGACCGGACGGGCGCGCGTCATCGGGTTGACGGGCTCCCCCGGAGCCGGGAAGTCCTCCCTGGCCGCAGCGCTCGCCCGCCGGTTCCGGTCCGAGGGGAGGAAGGTCGGCGTCGTCGCGGTGGACCCCTCGTCCCCTTTCTCCGGCGGGGCGATCCTGGGGGACCGGATCCGGATGCAGGACCTCTACACCGACCCCGGCGTCTGGATCCGTTCGATGGCCACGCGCGGCCACCTCGGCGGCCTCTCTCGCGCCACGGCCGACGCCGTCGACGTCCTGGACGCCGGCGGCTTCGACGAGGTGATCGTCGAGACGGTCGGCGTCGGCCAGGACGAGGTGGACGTCTTCCGGCTGGCCGAGAGCTGCGTGGTCGTCCTGACGCCCGGGATGGGGGACGACATCCAGGCGATCAAGGCCGGGCTGATGGAGGTGGCGGACCTCTTCGTCGTCAACAAGGCCGACCGCGACGGGGCCGACAAGGTCGTCCAGGAGATCCTGCAGATGCTGGAGCTTGGGGAGCGGGGAGCCTGGGTCCCGCCCGTCCTGAAGACGGTGGCCCGCGACGGGACCGGCGTGGAGGACCTGGCCGACGCCCTCCACGAGCACCGCGGCTTCCTCGCCGGCCCCGCCGGGGCCGGGCGCCGCCGCGAACGGACCCGCCGGCGGATCGAGTCGATCGTGAGGGAGCGCCTCCTCTCGGAGCTCTCGGCGCTCTCGTCGGGCGACGGGGGGCTCGACGCCCACGCCGCCCTCGTCGAGGCGCGCCGCGAGGACCCGATCGCGGCCGCCGAGTCGCTTCTCGCGGCGATCAAGGGCCGCGGGGGAAAGGGCTGACCATGGGAGAGGGACGCGTCGTGAAGATCTCGCACATCGGCGTCGCCGTGCCGTCGCTCGCCGAGGGGGGCTCCTTCTGGGACCTCCTGGGACTGCCGGAGGCGCACCGCGAGGAGGTCGCCTCGCAGAAGGTGCTCACGTCGTTCCGGCCGGTGGGCGAGTCGAGCGTGGAGCTCCTCGAGCCGACGGGGGAGGAGAGCCCGATCGCGAAGTTCCTCGCGAAGAGCCGCCCGGGGATCCACCACCTCTGCGTCGAGGTGGACGACGTGGAGGCGGTCCTCTCGCGCCTGAAGGCGGCCGGCGTCCGCCTGGTCAACGAGACGCCGTTCGACGGCGCCCACGGCTGCCGCGTCGCCTTCGTCCACCCCGCCGCCACCGGCGGCATCCTCCTCGAGCTCTCGCAGCCGGGCGCCGCGGCGCACGGCTGAGCCGGATCTCCCGGCCTACTCGAACCAGCCGGAGACGTCGACGAGGGCGTCGACGGCCCCGCCGCCCTGGACGGAGGGGAGGAGGGTGAAGGCCGTCCCGGCGCCGAGGCAGAGGACGGCGTTGTTGGCGCGCGTCGCCCCGGCGGCGAAGTTCAGGGCGCTCGTCGGCGGCTCGGCGCGGCCGGAGGGGAAAGCCTTCAGGAACCCGGCGCCCGCGGCTCCGACCGCCGTCAGGTTCACCGCCAGGCAGGCGGCCGTGGCCGGGACGCCGCACTTCCCGGAGACGGCGAAGGAGCGCCCGACTCCCGACGACAGCGCGGGGCCGCCCAGCGGCCCGGCCGCCGAGCGCGTGTCCAGGAGCCGGCACGGGGCCAGCGTGCGGAACCTCGTCGAGGGCGGGAGGCCGACGGCCGCCCTGGCGTCGAGCCGCCCGTGCCCGGCGAGGTGGTTGGGGACGAGGGCGGAGCTCGCGCAGGCCGAGGCCGGGATCCCAGCGGCGCTCCGGCGGAGGACGTCGGCCACGTCGTCGGGCCTGCCGGACAGCTCGGGACGGGCCGACAGGAGGAGGGCCGCGGCGCCCGCGGCGTGCGGCCCCGCCATCGACGTGCCGCTCACGAGCGCGTAGGCATCCACCGGGGCCGCGGACCTCGTCGACGTCCCGGGTGCGACGAGGTCCGGCTTGGGGCGGCCGCTGCCGTCGGCCGTCACGGGGCCCAGGCTGGAGAAGCTGGCGACGGAGTCGGTTCCCGTGACGAGCGCGCCGACCGTCAGCGCCGCCGGGGAGATCGCCGGCGGGTCGGTGATCGACGCGCAGGACGGGCCGCTGTTGCCGGCCGAGGCCACCGTCAGGATGCCGGCCGCCCGGTGCGCCTCCAGCGCGGCGTCGAGCGTCACGGTCGAGCACCCCTCGGACGGGGGGCAGCCCCAGGAGTTGTTCGTCACGTCCGGCGCCAGGGCCGGGTCCCCCTCCGCGGGGCTGCCGCCCACGGGGTAGGGGGCGAGGAAGAACTCGAAGCACTCCAGGTACGTCGCGGGCGTCCCGGCCCCCTGGTCCATGTTCCGGCAGGCGATCCACCTCGCCCCGGGCGCCACGCCGATCTGGTTCGACCCGCCGTCGTCCCCGACGACGGTCCCGATCGTGTGCGTGCCGTGGAAGCCGTCGTCGCACGGGAACGGCGAGTCGGCGCCGCAGGCGCCGCCGCCGGAGTGGACGGCGTCGTGCCAGCTGCGGTCGTGGTCCGCCGAGGTCCCGTTCCAGCCCCGGTACCGGGACTTCAGCGCGGGGTGGTCCCACTGGACGCCCGTGTCCATCCCGCCGACGACGACACCCTGCCCCGTGAAGCCCAGCGCCCAGACCTCGGGGGCGCGGGTGGCGGCCACGCCCGCCTCGACCACGGCGGGCGCGGCCGGGCGGGCCGGGGCGGGACGCGGCGGCTCGACGACGACGCGGACGGAGGGGTTCCCCTCCACCCGCGCCACCTCGGGCCTCGCCGCGAGCGCCTCGACGAGCGACCGGTCCCCGCGGACCCAGACCGCGTTCACGACGTAGAAGGACCGGTGGGGGACCCCGCGCCGGCGGAGCTCGGCGAGGAGCCCCCGCTGGGAGCGGGTGGCCACCGCGAGGAGGCGCTCCCTCACGAAGAGCCCCTTCTCGAGCTTCGTCGGCAGCGCGGCCGCCCCCGAGAGGTCGGCCCTCTCGCCGAGGACGACGAGGAGCTCGGCCTGGGCACTCCCTTCGGTCCGCCGCAGGACCCACGGGTCGACCTTCCCCGGGGCCGCGTCCCCCCGGAGCGGCGCCGCCGCGAGGAGGAGCGCCGCGAGCGCGAGGGCCGCCGGGGCCGGGAGCGGGCGGGAGAGGCCGCGGGGCACGCCGCCGTCCGCGGGCCCGCTAGTTCAGCGGCCCGCCCCGGTCCGGGACCGGGTCGACCAGGAAGCTGCGCACGTCGCGCCCGACCATCCCGAGGAAGCGTTCCTGGTAGCTGGCCACCGCCCCCACCCGGGCGTCCTCGAACATCTTCTCGACGCGGTGGAGGGGGAAGAAGAGGGTCACGAGCCCCAGCTCGGGCTCTCCCTTGCCGCGCGCCTGCCGTGCCCAGTCGTCGAACAGCTCGACGTCGATCCCGCGGAGCGTGATGCCGGCCGGGCCCAGCTGCTTCAGGACGCCCCAGTACTTCTCCTTCGGCGAGACCAGGTGGACGAGGACGATCGTCCCGGGATCCATCGGCGCTTCCTCGGCGGAGCGGACCGGTCAGAAGACGACGTTGGCGACGAAGTAACGCGCCGCGCTCGTCCTGCCGTTCAGGAGGGCGTCGGCGTCCTCGGCGTTCATCAGGAACTTCCCGGCGTTCTCGCCGGAGGAGGTCCCGAGGACGATCTCGGCCCGGTCGAGCGGCTTGCCGAGCGCCCGGGCCTCCTTCAGCCCGCGGGCGACGGCGCCCAGCGACGCGAAGACCTGCTGCTCCGTGTCCGTGATCGCCTGGACCCGGACGCCTTTCGGCATCGGCGTCAGGCGCGCGCCCCGCAGGCTCGCCCCGGCGAAGGCGCGGACGAAGGCGTCGCTGACGGCGGGGTCGACGCCCTCGACGACCGCCGCGGTGGAGGGCTCCTGGATCGCCCCGGAGGGCCGCGAGGCCCCCTGGGAGGCCGTGGCGGGCGTGGGGACCGACTCCGGGCCGATGTCGGTCTTCTTCGTCGTCTTGATGTACTCCGAGATCGAGGGCTTGCGCGTCGTGTCCGACGTCTGCTGGATCGTGGTGGCGTTCTGGTCCAGCTCGTAGGCGTCGCCCGTGCCGGCGGCGTTCACCTTCTCGGTCTTCTCCATGTCGACCTCGGAGATCGGGATCGACTGGCGGTTCCCCGAGGGGACGACGAAGACCCAGCTCTTCCCCTGCACGTTCGGCTTCTCCCGGGCGACGATCCGGGTGCCGTCCTTCAGGACGATGACGTAGGCGAGCGCGCGGGCCGCCGGCAGGAAGACCAGGGCCGCCGCGGCCGCCCAGAGGGCGACGCGGGAGAGGGGGGAGCGGTTCATGGGCGCCTCCGCGCCTGTGGGCGCTTCTGAAGTATAAACGCCGCGGCCCGGCGTGCCGGGGGAGGTGCCTGTGCTGATCGTGATGGACCGCGGGGCGTCGGAGACCGACGTCCGCCGGGTCGTCGAGACGGTGGAGAGGATGGGGCTGAGGGCTCACCCGATCCCGGGGGAGCAGCGGACGGCCATCGGCGTGACGGGGAACCGCGGGGCGATCGACCCGGCCGCCCTCGAGAACCTGCCCGGCGTCCTCGAGGTCTTCCGGATCTCGCACCCGTACCGGCTCGTCTCGCGCGAGTTCCACCCCGAGGACACGGTCGTCCCGGTGGGGGGCGTCCCGGTGGGCGGCAAGCGCGTCGTCGTCGTCGCGGGCCCCTGCGCGGTCGAGTCGGCCGAGCAGACGCTCCGGATCGCGCGCGCGGTCAAGGAACGGGGGGCCCACCTCCTGCGCGGCGGCGCCTTCAAGCCGCGGACGTCGCCCTACTCGTTCCAGGGGCTCGGCGAGGAGGGGCTGAAGATCCTGGCCGCGGCCCGGAGCGAGACGGGGCTCCCGGTCGTCACCGAGGTCCTCGACACCGCCCACGTCGACCTCGTCGCCTCGTACGCCGACTGCCTGCAGCTGGGCGCGCGGAACATGCAGAACTTCGAGCTCCTGAAGGCCGTCGGGCGGACGGGGAAGCCGGTCCTCCTCAAGCGCGGCATGTCGGCCACGCTCGAGGAGTTCCTCCTGGCCGCCGAGTACGTCCTGAACGAGGGGAACCCGCACGTCGTCCTCTGCGAGCGGGGCGTGAGGACCTTCTCCGACTTCACGCGGAACACCCTCGACCTGTCGGTCATCCCGGCCGTCGAGCGGCTGTCGCACCTGCCGATCCTGGTCGACCCGTCCCACGGCACCGGGAAGCGGAGCAAGGTGATCCCGATGTCGCGGGCGGCCGTCGCGGCCGGGGCGGACGGGGTCGCGGTGGAGGTGCACGACCGGCCCGAGGAGGCCCTCTCCGACGGGCCGCAGGCGCTCACCCCGGACCTGTTCGCCGACCTGATGGCGCAGCTGCCGCCGATCGCGGCCGCGGTCGGGAGGTCGGTCTGAGGCGCGACCCCGCGCTCCTCGCTCTCGAGGACGGGCGGGTCTTCCGGGGGACGGCGGCCGGCGCCCGGGGAACCGCCTTCGGGGAGGTGGTCTTCAACACCGCCATGGCGGGGTACCAGGAGACGCTGACGGACCCCTCGTACCGGGGGCAGATCGTCGTGATGACGGCCTCGCACGTCGGCAACTACGGGCTCGCGAAGGACGACGCCGAGTCGGACCGGATCCAGGTCTCGGGCTTCTGCGCGCGCGCCTTCTCCGACCGCTTCTCCAACCCGCGCGGCGAGGAGGCGCTCCTCCCCGCCCTCGGGAGGGCCGGGGTCGTGGCGATCGACGGGGTCGACACGCGGGCCCTCGTGAGGCACCTGCGCTCGCTCGGCGCGATGCGCGGGGCGGTCTCGACGGAGCACGCCTCCGAGGCGGAGGCGGCGGCCCTCGTGGCGGCGATCCGCGAGCAGCCCCGGATGGAGGGGGCCGCGCTGGGGCTCTCGGCCGGGACGGCGGAGGCGTACCGGTTCGGCGAGCCGGGAGGGCCGCGGGTGGCCGTCCTCGACTACGGCGTCAAGCGGAACATCCTCCGGAAGCTCGCGGCGCGGGGCCTCTCGGGCACGGTCTTCCCCGCGGCCGCCACGGCCGGGGAGGTCGCCGCGGCGGGCCCCTGGGACGGCTTCTTCCTCTCGAACGGCCCCGGCGACCCGGCGGCGCTCCCGGCGTGCGTCGGGACGATCCGGGACCTCCTCGCGACCGGAAGGCCGCTCTTCGGCATCTGCCTCGGCCACCAGCTCCTGGGTCTGGCCCTCGGGGCGCGGACGTTCAAGCTGAAGTTCGGGCACCGCGGGGTGAACCACCCCGTCCGCGACGTCGCGACCGGGGCGGTCTCGATCACGTCGCAGAACCACGGCTTCGCCGTCGACCTCGCGACCCTGCCGGACGGGCTCGCCCTGACGCACGTCAACCTCAACGACGGCACGTGCGAGGGGTTCCGCCTCGAGGGGCGCCCGGTCTTCGCCGTCCAGTACCACCCCGAGTCCGCCCCGGGCCCGCACGACTCCGACGCCCTCTTCGCCGAGTTCGCCTCCTCGCTCGGGCGCTGAGCCGCCCCGGGGGGGCGTGGTATCCTCCGCCTCCGTCCCTCTCGCGCGGCAAGTCCCTCAGGAGAAACGGCTTGTAGCGCGACGGGGGCCTCCTCGCGATGAGCGCCCGCCTCAGGATCGCCATCGGTGCCGACCACGGCGGCTTCGAGCTGAAGGAGGCGCTGCGCGACCACCTGCGCGGCAAGGGCTTCGTCGTCGAGGACTGCGGGACGCACGGCAAGGAGGCGGTCGACTACCCCCGGTACGCCCACGCCGTCGCCTCGCTCGTGGCCGCCGGCACGTACGACGTCGGGATCGTCGTCGACGGGGCCGGGATCGGCTCGGCGATGGCGGCGAACAAGGTGCCCGGGATCCTCGCCGCCGCCTGCAACACCGAGGCTCTGGCCAAGAACGCCCGCGAGCACAACGACGCCAACGTCCTGACGCTGGGGGCCGCGCACGTCGACGTCGAGGCGGCCAAGAGGATCGCCGACGCCTTCCTCGGGGCCTCCTGCACCGTCGAGCGCCACCGGCGCCGCGTCGGGATGATCCGCGACATCGAGCGGGGGGCGCTCTCGCCCGCCGCGCCGAAAGGACCCGCGCCCGTGACCGTCACCCCGACCGACCTCTCCCCCGAGGACGTGGCCCGCATCGCCGAGCGCGTCCGGGAGCTCCTGAAGTCCCCGGCCCCCGAGGCCCCGGCCCCCCGGCTCACCCCCGAGCAGGTGGCGAAGCTGATCGACCACACGCTCCTCAAGCCCGAGGCGACGGCCGCCGACATCGAGCGGCTCTGCGACGAGGCGAGGAAGGGGGGCTTCACCTCCGTCTGCGTCAACCCGGCCTGGGTCTCGAAGGCGAAGGGGCTCCTGCGCGGGACGTCCGTGAAGGTCTGCGCGGTGGTCGGCTTCCCGCTCGGCGCGCAGCCGCCCGAGATCAAGACCCTGGAGGCCCGCCGCGCCATCCGCGAGGGGGCGGGCGAGATCGACATGGTCGTCAACATCGGGGCGCTGAAGGGGAAGGACGACGCGCTCGTCCTGAAGGACGTGAGGAGCGTCGTCGAGGCCTGCCGGGACGGCCGGGCGCTCTGCAAGGTGATCCTCGAGACGGCGCTCCTGACGGACGAGGAGAAGGTCCGCGCCTGCCAGGTGGCGATGAAGGCCGGGGCCGACTTCGTGAAGACCTCGACCGGGTTCTCCTCGGGCGGGGCGACGGAGGCGGACGTGGCGCTGATGGCGCGGACGGTGGCGCCGAGGCGCCTCGGCGTGAAGGCCTCGGGGGGCATCCGGACGCTGGCCGACCTGCAGAAGATGGTGGCGGCCGGGGCGACGCGGATCGGCGCCTCGGCGAGCGTGAAGATCCTCGAGGAGGCCCGCGCGGCCTCCCGGGCGTGACGGGATAGGAGGAGAACGGTGTCGGAGCTCCGCTGCTACGTCTTCCTCGACAGCCTGCAGCCCCAGTTCGCCTCCTTCCTCGGGACGGTGGCGCAGGGCTTCCTCCCGGTCCCGGGCCAGGCCTCGCTCTTCGTCGAGGTGGCCCCCGGGATGGACATCAACCGGGTCACCGACGTCGCGCTGAAGGCGACGAACGTCCAGCCGGGGATGCAGATCATCGAGCGGCTCTACGGGATGCTCGAGGTCCACTCCGACTCGCAGGCCGACGTGCGGGCCGCCGGCCGGGCGATCCTGACGGCCCTCGGCCTGAAGGAGGAGGACCGGATCAAGCCCGAGATCACCTCCAGCCAGGTGATCCGGAACATCGCTCCCTACCACACGCAGCTCATCAACCGGATGCGCCACGGGGACCTGATCGTCCCGGGCGAGACGCTCTACGTCCTGGAGGTGGCGCCGGCCGGGTACGCGGCCATCGCCGCCAACGAGGCGGAGAAGGCGGCCCGGATCAACATCCTCGAGGTGCGCGCCTTCGGCAGCTTCGGGCGCGTCTACCTCGGCGGGGACGAGAAGGACGTGGACGTCGGCTGGCGCGCGGCCGAGGCGGCCATCCAGTCGATCACCGGGCGCCCGGCGGGAGGCCGGGAGCGCGGCTAGTCGCCGACACCCATCGCTGACGCGAGAGAAGAGGAAAGGGGAACGCCATGACCGAAGCCCTCGGGATGATCGAGACCCGGTCCTTCCCGGCGGTCGTCGAGGCCGCCGACGCGGCCGTGAAGGCCGCCAAGGTGGAGCTCGTCTCCTACGAGAAGACCGGCGGCGGGTACGTCACCGTCGTCGTCCGCGGCGACGTGGCGGCCGTCAAGGCCGCCTGCGACGCGGCCCAGGTGGCCGGCGGGCGGGTCGGCGAGATCGTCGCCGTCCACGTCATCGCCCGCCCGCACACGAACGTCGACACCGTCCTGCCGCTCGGCCGCAAGGCGCAGGCCGAGGCCGAGCAGAAGAAGTAGCGGGGAGGGGCGGGCCCGCGCCCGCCCCGCCGCGTGCCGCCATGCAGCTCGCCCGCGTCTCGGGGACCGTCGTCTCCAGCAAGAAGGAGCCGTCGATGGAGGGGCTCAAGCTCCTCCTCGTCAAGCCCCTCGACGAGGAGGGGAAGGAGACGGGGAACGCCCTCGTGGCGGCCGACGCCGTCGGGGCGGGGCCGGACGAGGTCGTCCTGATCGCCTCCGGCAGCTCCGCCCGCCAGACCGTCGCCACCGACAGGCGCCCCGTCGACGCCGTGATCCTGGCGATCGTCGACACCTGGGAGGTCGGCGGCGCGGTGAAGTACAGGAAGTGAGGGGGTCGGGATGGCTTCCCGCCTGACCGACGCCGAGGTCGAGGCCATCGCGCGGCGGATCGCCGCGGACCTCTCCGGCCGCCCGGGCGGAGCCGAGGCCCCCGCGCGGGCGAGCGCCCCGGCCGTTTCGGGCCTCGGCATCCACGCCACGGTCGACGAGGCCGTCGCCGCGGCGAAGAGGGCCCAGCCCGTCTTCGTCGCCCTGCCGCTCGCGAAGCGCGCCGAGGTGCTGGCCGCGGTCCGCCGGACGATGCTCGAGAGCCTGGACGCCCTCTCGCGCGAGGCGCACGAGGAGACGGGGCTCGGGCGCTTCGAGGACAAGGTCGTCAAGAACCGCCTCGTCACCGAGAAGACGCCGGGCCTCGAGGACCTCGCCCCGATCGCCGTCACCGGCGACCACGGCCTGACGCTGATGGAGCCGGCGCCCTTCGGCGTCATCGGCGCCATCACCCCGGTGACGAACCCCACCTCGACGATCATCTGCAACTCGATCGGGATGCTCGCGGCGGGCAACACGGTCGCCTTCAACGTCCACCCCTCGGCGAAGGGGTGCTCGATGCGGACGATCGCCCTCCTGAACAAGGCGATCACCGCGGCAGGAGGCCCCCCCGACGCCGTCACCGGCGTCGCGACCCCGACGATCGAGTCGGCCCAGGAGCTGATGCGCCACCGCGACGTCCGCCTCGTGGTCGTCACCGGCGGCCCCGCGGTCGTCAAGGAGGCGATGCGCTCGGGGAAGCGGGCCATCTGCGCCGGCCCCGGCAACCCGCCCGTCGTCGTCGACGAGACCGCCGACGTCGAGAAGGCGGGCCGGTGCGTCGTCCTCGGCGCCTCGACCGACAACAACATCATCTGCACCGACGAGAAGGAGGTCCTCGTCGTCTCCTCCGTGGCCGAGAAGCTGATGGCCGCCATGGAGGCCTCGGGCGGCTACCGCGTCGACCCGCGCCGGCTGCCGGAGCTGGAGCGGGTGGTCTTCGCCAAGACGAACGGCCCGCGGAAGAAGGCCGAGGTCACGAAGGACCTGATCGGGAAGAACGCCTCGGTGATCCTCGGCCGGATGGGGATCCGCGTCCCCGACTCGGTCCGCCTGGCCTTCGTCGAGGTGGACGCCGACCACCCGCTGATGTGGACCGAGCAGATGATGCCGGTGATGCCCGTCTGCCGCGTCAAGAGCGTCGACGAGGCGATCGACCTCGCGGTGGAGATGGAGGGGCGCAACCGGCACACGGCCGTCATGCACAGCCGCGACATCGACGCCCTGCACCGGATGGCCAAGGCGTGCGACTGCTCGATCTTCGTCAAGAACGGCCGCTCGCAGGCGGGGCTCGGCCTCGACGGCGAGGGGCACTGCTCGTTCACGATCGCCAGCCCCACCGGCGAGGGGCTCACCGGCCCGCGCAGCTTCTCGCGCTGGCGCCGGTGCGTCCTCGTCGACCACTTCCGGATCACGTGAAGCCCGTCGCCGCGATCGCCGCCCTGGAGCTCGAGGAGATCGCCTCCGGCCTCCTGGCCACCGACGCGCTCCTGAAGAAGGCCCCGATCGCCTTCGTGAGGAGCGGGACGGTGACGAGGGGGCGCTGGCTGACGCTCTTCGGCGGCTCCACGGCGGCCGTCGAGGAGTCGTGGCGGGAAGGGCTCTTCACGGGCGGGACGGCCGTCGTGGACGACGTCTTCCTCCCCGACGTCCACCCGCGCCTCTTCGCCGCGATCACCGGCGAACGGCGGGCCCCGGGCCCGAACGCGATCGCCCTCCTCGAGACGCCGACGGCCTGCTCGGCGATCCTGGCGGCCGAGCTCGCGCTGAAGGGAACGGGCGTCGAGCTCCTGGAGCTGCGCCTCTCGGAGTCGGGGCTCTCTGGGAAGGGGATCGCGATCGTCTCGGGCGACCTCCACGAGGTGGAGGCCGCGGTCGACATCGTCACCGGCCGGCTCCACGCGGCGGTGAAGCACCGGATCCTCCCGCGCCCGCACGAGGCGCTCCTGGCGGCGGTCGGCGAGTCGACGGCCTTCGCCTTCGCGCCGCTCCTGCCGCTCCCCGGGGAGAGGGGCTGATGCTCCTCGGGCGGATCGTCGGCACCGTCGTGCCGTGCGTCGTCACGCCGGGGCTGGAAGGGGTCCCGATGCTCCTCGTCCAGCCGCTCGACGAGCACGGCAAGCCCCGCGGAAAGGTCCTCGTCGCCGCCGACGCCACGCGGATGGCGGGGCCGGGCGAGCTCGTCGCCTACGAGGGGGGGCGCGAGGCGGCGCTCGCCCTCGAGCCGTGGTTCGTCCCGGTGGACCACGCGGTCGTCGCCATCGTCGACACGCACCACGTCCCCGAAGGGGGGAAGCCGTGATCCTCGGGCGCGTCGCGGGCGAGATCACCGCCACCATCCGCCACCCGTTCTACGGCGCGCGGAAGCTCCTCGTGGTCGAGAAGACCCGGCCCGACGGGACGCCGACCGCCGACTACGTGATCGCCGTCGACAGCGTCGGGGCGGGGGTCGGAGAGCTCGTCCTCGTCCTGGACGAGGGGAACGGCGCCCGGCAGGTCCTGGCCGCCGAGGGCGCCCCGGTCCGCTCGGTCGTCGTCGGGATCGTCGACGCCGTCCACGAAGTCGACGAGGCCTGAGTGAACCTCGCCGCCTTCCTGGCGCGCCGCCTCCTCGGGGGGCGGGACCGCGGCCTCCTGGGGACCGTCGCGGGCCTCGCGATCTTCGGCGTGGCGCTCGGCACCGCGGCGCTCGTCGTGGCGATGGGGCTGATGTCCGGGTACCGGAACGACCTGGCCGAGAAGCTCGCGGGGACCAACGCCGAGGTCCTCGCGATCCCCGGCGCGCTCGAGGCCGAGGACGAGGTCCGTCCCCTCCTCTCGCGCCTCCCCGGCGTCGTCGCGGTGGCGCGCACCGCCTTCGCGCCGGGGCTCCTCCTCTCGCGCTCCGTCCCGGAGGGGGCCGACGTCCTCGTCAAGGGCCTCGAGGTCCCCTCGGGGCTGAAGACGACGCGCCTCCTCGCCCGCGCCGGCGAGGCCGGGCGCAGGCTCGTCCCCCCGGCCGCGGGCGAGAGCGTCCCGGTCCTCCTGGGCTCCGGGCTGGCCGCGCGGCTGGGCGTCGAGGAGGGGGCGACGGTCGTCCTGGAGACGGCCACCGCGGACCTCTCGAAGGGGATCGCCCCTCCGCGGCGGACCGCTCTCCTCGTCACCGGCGTGGTCGAGACCGGCTTCTCCGAGGTGGACGACACCTGGGCCGTCGTCCCGCTCGGCTCGTTCCCCTCTCTGGCGCCGCCCGACGCGAGGCAGGGGCTCTGGGAGATGAAGGTCACGCGCCCGTCCGAGTCGGACGCGACCGTGGACGCGGCCCGGGCCGCCCTCGGCCCCTCGGCCACCGTCCTCGACTGGAAGGCCCTGAACCGCGACCTCTTCGAGGCGCTGGCGATCCAGCAGGTCCTCCTCTTCGTCGTCCTGGCCCTCGTCGTGGCCGTGGCCGCCGGGACGATCGTCTCGACGCTGACGGTCCTCCTGGCCGCCAAGACGAGGCAGGTGGGCGTCCTCTCGGCGCTCGGCGCCGTCCCGTCCCTCCTCGGGCGGACGTTCCGCCTCGCCGGGCTCCTCGTCGGCGGGGCCGGGATCCTGCTGGGGACCGCCTTCGGCCTCCTCGTCTGCCTCGTCCTGACGCGCTTCCGCCTCGTCCGCTTCCCCCCCGAGATCGCCCGCGTCTACTACCTCGACTGGATGCCCTTCCGGCCGGAGCCGCTCCACGTGGCGGCCATCGTCGGCGCGGGGCTCCTCCTCGTCCTCCTCTCGACGCTCCGCCCCGCCCGCCGCGCCGGCCGCCTCGACGTCTCCGAGGCGCTCCGGTACGAGTAGGCGGGCCGGCCCGCGAGATCCCCGTCGCCTAGAATCCGCCCTCCGTGGCCGAGCCGCTCCTCTTCTTCGACCTCGACGACACGCTCCTGGACCACCGGGGGGCCGAGAGAGCCGCGCACGAGGACCTCTTCGAGACGAAGCCGGCGTCGTTCGGCGGCGTCGGCTTCGACGAGTGGCTCTCCGCCTACCGCGAGGCCAACGCGGCGCTCTGGGCCTCCTTCGGCCGGGGAGAGCGGACGAGGGACGAGGTCCAGCACGGGAGGTTCTTCGACCCCCTCGCGCGGCTGGGCCTGCCGACCGGCGAGGCGGACGCGCTCGGCGACCTCTACCTGGCGCGGTACGCCGAGAGGTGGAGGCTGAACGAGGGGGCCGAGGAGCTGCTCGAGGCCGCCTCCCGCCGCGGGGTCGTGGGGATCCTGTCGAACGGCTTCCGCGAGCTGCAGCGCGGGAAGATCCGCCGCTTCGGCCTGGACCGCTGGGTGACGGTCGTCGTCCTCTCCGAGGAGGTCGGGGCGATGAAGCCGGCCCGCGCGATCTTCGACGCCGCCTGGTCGGCCGGCAACGGCGGGCAGAAGGCCCGGAAGGTCTACCTCGGCGACTCGTTCGAGACCGACGTCGTCGGCGCGAAGGCCGCCGGCTGGTTCCCGGTCCTCTACAACCCGGACGGAGGCGAGGTGCCCGCCCCCGTCCTCCACGTCCGCCGCCTCGCAGACGCGGTCCCGCTCCTGACGTGACGGCCTCCCGCCTCCTCGCGCTCGCGCTCGCGGCCTCGGCCCTGTCGTGCGCGTCCTCGCCGGTGGCGCTGCGGCGGACGGCCCGGGTCGGCGACGCCGAGGCGCGCCTGCACGTCCCCGAGACGTTCGAGCCGCTGGCCCCGGGCTCGGTCTACCCGAACCGCCGGATGCCGGTCCCGGCGGAGGGCCGCCCCGGAGTCCTCCTCTGGCCCGATGCCTCGAGCGGCCGGACGGAGCGCTCGCTCGCGGTCACGTTCCTCGCCGAACGCGGGATCGTCGTCCTCGAGCTGCCCCCCGGCGGGCCGTCCGGGCCGCCCGCCGCGGCCCTGAGGGACGCGGTGGCGGCCTTCGGCGCCTTCCGCGAGAGCCGGGGAGCCCCCGTCGCGGTCTTGGCGTTTCGTCCCGGCCCGGGGGTCGTCGAGGCCGTCCTCGACGAGACGGCGCTGTCGGCCGCGGCGTTCCTGGGGTTCGACCCTCCGGCCGCCCGGGCGGTGCGCGGGGCGGGCCGCCTGCCGGTGCTCGTCGCGACGCTCCACGCCGGACCGGGCGAGGCCTCGGAGCTCTCGCGCCGCCTGACCGCGCTCCTCGGACGCTCGCCGGTGGAGCGGCGCTACCTCGAGGCGCCGGACGGAGGGTTTCCGCCCGAGGCGGCCCGGGACGTGGCCGAGTGGCTGGCCGCGGTCCTCGCCGAGGGCGCGCCGGGGCGCTGAGCCGCGGGCGCGCCCGGGCGGCTCACTTCCTCCGCGCGGCCGCCTTCCGCGCGGGGGCCTTCTTCCCCTTCGCGCCCTTCTTCTCCATCGCGTCGACCAGGTCGGCGATGGTGCTCTCCTCCAGGCGGCTCTCCAGCATCGGCCGGACGACCTTCCAGACCGGGTGGACGGGGCAAGGGGTCTTGTCCGAGCAGGCCGGCAGGCCGAGGAGGCACCTCTCGGAGACGCCGGTCCCGTCGATGGCCTCCACGACGTCGCGGACGGTGATCTCCTCCGGCTCGCGGGAGAGGCCGACGCCGCCGGAGGGGCCGCGGCGCGCGCGCAGGAGGCCGGCCTTCCTCAGGCGGTGGACGATCTGGCCGAGCGAGGGGCCGGAGATCTCCAGCTCCTCGGCGACGCGGGCCTGCGGGACCCAGGCGCCCGGGTTGGCGGCCTCGATGGTCGCGACGCGCTCCATCGTCCGGAGCGCCTGCTGGCAGGTCTTCGAGTAGAGGAGCGGGCGCCCCGCGTCGGGAGCGGCGGTCGAACGTGCGATCCTGACCATGCCCCCGAGCATACCAACCCTCCGGAGCGCCGCGCGGCGTCAAACCGCGTTTTCTCCGAATCTGTCATCTAAGCGCCGGGAGGAATCGCGGGGCTCCTCCGCGGTGACGGGCCGGACCCGGGTCGGCGAAGATACGGCCGTCGCGCGCGGGCCCGGGCTGCCCGCGCCCGAGGAGACGCCGCCATGCCGAGCACGCCGCCGAACGAGATCGCCGCCCGTCCCCGCGGGGTCCTCCGCCCGTGGCAGAGGCGCCTCTACCTGGCGATCCTGACCGCGGTGGGCCTGATGGCCGCGAACTCGATCTACCTGGTCGCGTTCACGAAGATCTCCGAGTTCTTCATGACGATGCTGCTCCTGCACCTCGTGCTGGGGCTCTGCCTCGTCGTCCCGTTCGTCGTCTTCGCCCTCTCCCACGCGCCGCGGATGCTCGCCACGGTCCGGAACCCGCGCGCCAAGGCGGCCGGGGTCGCGGTGGTCCTCCTGGCGACCTCGTGCGCCGTCACCGGTGTCTTCATGGCGCTCGAGGGCGCCACGCTCGGGAACCGGCCCGTCTACTGGCTCCACGTCCTGTCGATCCCGAGCGCCCTCGTGGCGTTCGTCCTCCACCGCCGGGCGGCCGTGCACAAGCTCCACCTGACGCGGCTCGCCGCCTGGGGGGGCGCCGTCGCCGCGTTCCTCCTCGCCATGGGGGTGCTGCACCGTCTGGAGCGCCCGCCCCGGCGCGTGGCGAACGTGAGCGGCGACACGCAGTTCTTCCTCTCCTCGGCAGAGACCCTCGACGGCGGCCTGATGGACGGCAAGAGGCTCTCGGCCAACGCGTACTGCGGCGACGCGGGGTGCCACCCCGACACGCTGAAGCGCTGGGAGAAGTCCGCCCACCGCTTCTCGTCTTTCAACAACCCCTTCTACCGCCGCGCCGTCGAGCTGATGGCCGACCGGGTGGGGCGCGAGAAGACGAAGTGGTGCGCCGGGTGTCACGACCCCGTCGTCCTCTTCACGGGCCAGATGGGGAAGGCGACGCTCCACTCCTTCACGTACGACCAGGCGGAGGCGCAGCAGGGGCTCACCTGCATGGCCTGCCACTCGATCGGCGAGGTCAAGGACGTCCGCGGCAACGGCGGCTACGTCATCGAGGAGTCGAAGCAGTACCCGTTCGCCTTCTCGAAGAGCCCCTGGCTGAAGGAGGTCAACAAGCTCCTGATCCGGATGGAGCCGTCGCTCCACCGGCAGACGTTCCTGAAGCCGTTCATGCGCGAGCCGGAGTTCTGCTCGGCCTGCCACAAGGTCGGCCTCCTCCCTCCGATGAACGAGTACCGCTGGCTGCGCGGCCAGAACCACTACGACAGCTGGTACGAGTCGGGCGTCTCGGGCCTCGGCGTCCGCTCCTTCTACGACCCGCCGAAGCCGAAGGCCTGCCGCGACTGCCACCTCCCGCCGTATCCCTCGAACGAGTTCGGCAGCCGCGACGGGATGCTCCACGACCACCTCTTCCCCGCGGCCGCCACGCACCTGGAGGTCGTCCACGGGGACCGCAGAGCCACGGAGGAGATCCGGAAGAAGGTGCTGGAGGGCGCGCTCTCGGTCGACCTCTTCGGGATCCGCCGCGGCGGGGCGGTCGTCCCGCTCGGGCCGCGGCTCCCCGCGCTCTCGCCCGGCGAGACGGTGGACGTGGAGGTCGTCGTCCGCACGCGCACGCTCGGCCACCCCTTCACGCAGGGGACCGCCGACAGCAACGAGGCGTGGGTCGCCTTCTCGGCGGCGAACGGCGAGCGGAAGCTGATGGAGTCGGGGACCCTCGACGCCGACGGGCGTCTCGACCCGGCCGCGGACCGGCTGGCGCAGCTCGTCGTCGCCCACGACGGGACGCACATGGACCGCCGCCAGCCGCAGGACATCCGCGTCCCGCTCTACAACAACCAGATCCCGCCCGGCGCCGCGCGGACGGTCCACTACCGGTTCACCGTCCCGGCGGACGCCTCGGGGTCCGTGACGCTGACCGCCTCCGCGGAATACCGCAAGGCCTCGCGCGACTACTCGGTCTTCGTCGGGGGGCCCGGCGCCCCCGTCCTCCCCGTCACGACCATCGGCTCCGACACGGTCACGCTCCCCGTCGCTCCCGCCCCCGACGGCGTCCTCGCGAAGGACGTCCGGCGCGGCAACCCCGACTGGCCGGAGAAGCCGTGGCTCCGCTTCAACGACTACGGGATCGGCCTCCTCCTGCAGGGCGACCTGAAGGGGGCGGCCGCCGCGTTCGAAGAGGTCTCGTCGCTCGCTCCCGACAAGCCCGACGGCCCCCTCAACCTCGCCCGCGTCAAGGTGCAGGAGGGGAACCTCCCCGCCGCCAAGGCCGCGCTCGCCGAGGCCGAGCGCCGCAAGCCCGGCTGGGCGAAGACGGCCTTCTTCCGCGCGTTCGTCGCCAAGGAAGAGGGGCGCCTGGACGACGCGGTGGCGGACCTCCTTCGCGTCGAGGCGAAGTACCCGAAGGACCGGACCGTCTTGAACCAGATCGCCCGCGTCGCCTACCTCACGGGCCGGTACGCCGACGCGCTCCCGTACATCGACCGGGTGCTCGCGATCGACCCCGAGGACCTCGCGGCGCACTACAACGCGATGCTCTGCCTCAAGGCGCTCGGCCGGCGCGAGGAGGCGGCGGCCGAGGAGCGCTGGTACCGCTACTTCAAGGAGGACGAGCAGGCGCGGTCGGTCATGGTCGACTTCCGGCAGCAGAACCCGCTGGCCAACCGCGAGTCCCTTCCCGTCCACGTCCACGACGAGCCGTTCCCGCCGAAGGCCGAGCCGCCGGCGTGGCTCGCCGAGCTGGGCCCGAAGGGGTACGAGTACCGGGGCCTCTCGCCGGCCGGCGAGACGGTCCTCGTGGACGACCGGCCGCCCGGCGCCCCGCGCCCGTTCGCACGGCCGGAGCCCGAGGAGAGGAAGGCCGGGCGCGCCGCCCCGGCCGTCCCCGTCGGCCTCGCCTCCCCGCCCCGGTAGAGCGCCCGCGCCTGCGGGGGCCTCCCCGGGACAGGGACGGTCGGCACGCCGGGGGAGGGGGCCGGGGAGGCCCGGCGGCGGGCAGGCGCGCCCGTGCCTGCGGGGGCCTCCCCGGGACAGGTCAGCTCGACGAGCCCCGCGCCAGCCTCACGGCCGTCTCGACGAGCGACGCCAGGATCCTCGGGACGCCGGGCGAGCCGGGGCCGGCCGCCGCCTCGACCACCTCCAGCGCCATCCGGGGCTTCGGGTACCGGTGGAGCGCCTGCTCGATGACGCGGCGCGGGCGCTCGCGCCCCTTCCGCGCGTCCGGGAGCGGCCCCGCCTCGGCGGCGGCCTTGCGGAAGACGGGCGCGTAGCCGCAGGCGAAGAGGCAGTGCTCCAGGTCGGGAGCGCGCAAGGCCGTCAGCCGGTCCGCCTCGGGGCGCGCGTCGAGCAGCCGGCGGGCGGCCTCGGCGTAAGAATGCCCCGCCGGGTCCCCGTCGGCGAGCAGGTGCCACTCGATCCCCAGCTCGCGCGCCAGCTTGACGAGCGGGGCCACCCCGCACTGCGCGAACTCCACGCACCGGATCCCCTCGGCCGGGAAGTCGTAGCCCAGGAGGCGCGCCAGCTCGGGGAGGATCCAGCTCTCCGTCTCCCCCTCGACGAGGACCCAGCACCTCGCGAAGAACGCCGAGGCCCGGTTCATCCTCACGTGGAACGCGATCCGGCGCGCCTCGTCGGGCGTCAGCGCCTTCTCGCCGACGCGCCACGCCTCCACGCCCGAGGCCTTGCGGACGAGCCGCCGGAGCGAGTGGAGGGGGACCGTGGCGAGGAGGTCCCCCGAGTTCGTCGTGACGACCTTCTGCGCCGGGATCCGGTCGATGACGCGCCAGACCGAGGCGAGGAGGATCGGGTGGAGGCGCGACTCGGGGTCCTCGATCACGACGACCGGCTCCGCCCCGGCCGGCAGGGGGCTGTCGCCGCGCGCCTCGAGGAAGGAGCCGAGGGCGGCCAGGAGGGCGACGTTCTGCACGCCCATCCCGGCGCCGGGGAGGCCGGGGAGGAGCGGCGAGCGGGCCCCCAGCCGGACCGGCGTCTCGGCGATGCTCTCGAACGTCCGCCCGGGCGGCGCGGCGTGGAGGGCCGAAAAGCCCTCCTCGTACCGGCGCGCCAGCTCCCTGACGGCCGTCATCGCCGACTCCAGCTCGGCCGGCAGGGGGCGCCAGGTCGTGGCGATCTTCCGGTACGCGGTGCCGACGAGCCGCTCCAGGTTCCGGACGGTGTCCTCCGGCGGCGCCGGGCGGACGTCCGTGGCGCGGGTGAAGGGCGTCAGCCCGGCCGAGGGCTGGCCGGGCCGGAGCCTGAGGACCGGGAAACGGCGCCTCAGGAGCTCCACGGCCTCGCCGGTCGGGGTGGGCGTCCTCGGGTTCCCCCAGGCGTCGAGGAGCTCCCAGCGCGCCTCGGACATCTCGCCCGGGGCGGGAAGGCTCGCCGAGAGCCGCACGGAGAGCTTCCTCAGGCCCGCCGCGTCCGCCGTGGAGGCCGTCTTCCCGAGCGCCGCCCACCCCTCCTCGTCGAAGGCTCCCCTGTCCGGCTCGCGGAACGAGAACGTGATCGCCGCGGCGGCGACGGGCGAAGCCCCCGGCTCCGGCGGCACGTGGAAATCCTCCCGCCGGAGGTGGGGGGCTCCCAGCGGCGCCGCCCCGAAGCCGAGCGAGAGGGCGTCCAGGACGCTCGTCTTCCCCGCGTTGTTCTCGCCGATCAGGGCCGTCGTCGCGTCGAGGGGCAGGGCGAGGCTCCGAACCCCGCGGAACCCCTCGATGCGGACGTGCTCGAGCGGCATCTGGCGGCAGTTTACGGCGGCGGCGCCGCCGTCACGCCAGCGCGGCGATCTGCTCCACCCGGTCCGCCATCCGGACGACGAGCTGCCAGTCGGTGGAGACGATCTCGCGCTGCGTGTGCGCCAGGGCGTTCCGGAGCGCCTGGATCCGCTGGTAGGCCTCCTCCGCCTGCCGCCGCGACCCGAGGTCGAGCTCCGGCGCGACCCCCGGCGCCCGGACGAGGACCGCCGCCTTGTCGGCGAGCTGCACGCACTCGAGGAGGTCGGCGTCGCGGCCCCGGCGCCGGCGCTCCTCCTGCAGGGCCCGCGCCCTGGCCAGCCGCGCCGGGCTGACGTGGCGGACCCACGCGTCGCCGGGGAGCCGGTCGCGGATCCGCCCGGTGACGAACATCTCGAAGATCGTGATCATCCCGAAGAGCCACATCCTGACCGGCGGCTTCTCCAGGTCGCGGAACGTCACGTTCGCCCCGACCCTCCCGAGGACCGACACGAAGCAGCGGCCGTTGACGTCCAGAGAGCGGATCGTCTCCGAGAGCGAGGCGGTCGACGGGACGAGGTCGTCGGGGCCGAACCGGCGGACGTGGTCGGAGAGCCGCCCGTCCCGGAGGTCGTCCCGCTCGGCGAAGCCCGCCACGAGGCCGTCCTCCCTCACGCCCACGAGGGCGAGCCCGCGCGAGCGCAGGAACGCTTCGACCTCGGCGGCGGGGGCGCCCGCGTCGAAGGAGGGGAGCGGCTCGGCCACGTCCATGACCGAGAAGGCCCGCAGGAAGAGGCGGCCGAGCCGGTCGCCGGGGTGGTCCCCCGGGGGAGGGACGAACGGGGCGTCGCTCACGCCGCGGAGTCTACGGGCGGAGCGGGGCGGCCGCGCCCCGGAGGAGCTCCACCTCGAGGGGGGAGAGGCGGTTCAGCCAGAACGTCGGGCTGTAGGGCGTCGGGATCCCGTCGAGGGAGGCTCGCGCCCCGAGCCGGGCGAGCGTCACCTCGCGGAGGTAGGCCGTCAGGGCGGCCTCGCCCGAGGGGTCGACCGCCGCGACGGCGGCCGCGCCGGCCCCCTCGCCGCCGCCGCGGGCCAGGAAGTAGAGGTGGAAGAGGCGTGTCGTCGGGTTCTGGTAGCGCCGCTCCAGCTCGGCCGCCCACCGGACCGCCTCGGCGGCTGCCTCACGGGCCCTCGCCGTCTCGCCGGCCCTCTCGTGGGCGAGGCAGGCGAGCCAGTGCCCCTCGAGCGAGTAGGGGTTCTTCCTCAGCCAAGGGCCGAGCCCGAGGGCGGCCCGCCGCGGGTCCCCCGCCACGAGCGCCACCTGCCCCGCGTGCATCCCGACGAGCGGCTCGCCGCGCGCGGCGAACCGCTCGGCCAGCTCGGCCGCCGCCTCGCCCGCGCGCTCCTGGGCGAGCAGGCGCCAGCTGCGCGTCAGGACGGCCAGCATCCCGCCGCCGCGGGGGTCTCCCTCCGGGAGCGCGGGATCGAGCGCCTCGGCCTTCCGCCCGAGCATCGCGTCGAGGACGACGACGTTCAGGTCCAGGCTCTGGTCGAACGGGTGGCTCGCCCGGCAGCGCGGGAGAGTCTCGGTCACGGAGCGGGACTCGCCGCGGAAGAACTGGTCCCAGAGCGCCAGCTTGCACCCGGCCGCCTCCCCGCCCGGGAGGCGGGAGAGCGACTCGACCGCGCGGTGCGCGCCGGCGAAGTCGTACGTGTAGAGGCGGTACCAGCCCAGGGAGAGCGTCAGCTCGGGGTTCGACGCGTCGAGCGCGAGCCCCTTCCGGGCCACCTCGTGCGCGCGGTCCAGGTACGACGGGTCGTAGTCGACCCCGAGGTTCCGGTATTGCAGGAGCGCCCGGACGAGGAGGGGGTAGGGAGGGAGGAAGTCCGGGGCCCGCTCGACGCAGCGGGAGAAGCTCGCGACCGCCTCGCCCAGGAGCTGCGGGTCGTAGGCGGCCAGCGCGCGCGTGCCGTTCACGAAGTCGTCCAGGACGGCCTCGTCCGGGAAGTCGAGGCGGGCGGCCGCGATGGCGATCCCGACGGCGCCCCCGGCCTCGCTCGCCAGCCGCGCCCCGAGGGAGAGGCTCTCCGCTCCGCGGCCGCGCGCCGACTTCGCCCAGACGACGCGGCCCCCCGGCTCCTCGCGCATCGTCAACGTCACCGTCACGTCGTCGCCCGACGGGAAGACCGTCCCGTCGAGGACCCACCTCACGCCCCCCTCGACCAGCCTCTCGATCGTCGGCGCCGCGAGCGTCACCCCCTCCGGGACGAGGACGACCCTCATCCCGGGGGCTCGCGAGAGGGTCTCGGCCAGCTGCCCGGAGACGAGGCGCGCCAGGTTGCGGTCGTCGCCGCCGCCCGCCGGGGAGAGCGGGACGACGGCCACCCCGTCCGCCCGCGCGGGCGGCCGGGAGCGGCGGGCGAGGAGCCAGGCCCCGGCCGTGACGGCCAGGAGGGTTGCCGCCGCCGCGAGAGCCGCCAGCCACCTAAGGCCCCGGCGCCGGGCGTCCAGGCCGGGCGGCAGAGCGGCCTCCAGCCGGCGCGTCGACTGGCCCTCGGGGACCGCGACGCCGGTCGAGGGGGGCCGCGCGGGGACCGTCGTCGAGAGGAGGGTGCCGGAGGAGATCGGGAGGCCGAGGCTCCGGGCGGCCCCCTGCAGCTCCGCGAGGAGCTCCGCGGCCGAACCGGGGCGGCGGCCGGGGTCCTTGTCGAGGAGGCGGAGGACGATCCGCGAGAGCTCCTGCGGGACCGCGCGCTCGGGCGGGAACGGCGGCGGCTCCTCGGTCAGGATGGCCAGCATCGTGGCCGCCGGGGTCGACCGCTCGAAGGGCTGCCGGCCCGAGAGGAGCTCGTAGAAGACGATCCCGAGCGAGAAGAGGTCGCTGCGCGCGTCCAGCTCCCGGTCGCGGGCCTGCTCGGGCGAGAGGTACGAGGCCGTCCCGACGACCAGGCCGTCGCCGGTCAGCTCGCCCGAGACGCGCACCTGCTGGCGCAGCGACTCGGAGACGAGCTTGGCCAGGCCGAAGTCGAGGAGCTTGACGCGCCCCTCGGGCGTGACGACGACGTTGGCCGGCTTCAGGTCCCGGTGGAGGACCCCCTTCTTGTGCGCGTACGAGACCGCGTCGGCGATCTGCACCATCAGGCCGACGGCCTCGGCGAGGGGCGGGGCGCCCCGCTCCAGGCGCGTGAAGAGGCTCTCGCCCTCCACGTACTCCATCGAGATGAACGGCGTCCCGTCCTCCTCGCCGACCTGGTAGATCGTGGCGATTCCGGGGTGCGAGAGCGCCGAAGCGGCGCGAGCCTCCAGGAGGAGGCGCTTGCGCGCCAGCTCGTCCCCGGCGGACCCCTCGGGGAGGACCTTCAGGGCGACCGTCCGCCGGAGGGCGAGGTCCACGGCCGAGAAGACGCGGCTCTGACCGCCCCGCCCGAGGAGCTCGACGATCTCGTACCCCGCGAAGGTCGCCCCGGGCGAGATCTCCACGGATCGATGCTACCCCGCGGCGGGGCGGGGCGCCGGGGGGCCTACCGCTCGAACGACTCCCGGCGCGCGGACTCCGAGAGGGGGACGAGGTACCTCTCCGGCTCGGAGGCGATCCGGCGGTGGGCCGCGGCGAGGGACGCCTCCCCCGCGTAGCTGACGGCCGACCGGAGGTGCCCCGAGAGGCGAGCGAGGATGTCGACGACGCTCCCGACGTACGGCAGGCGGACCGTCTGCCCCTCGGCGGGGGTGGCGAGCGCGTCGGCCAGCGCCTCGTCCGGGGCGTCCCCGGCGGCCCCCTCGGCGACGGCCTCGGGCGAGGTCATTCCGCGGTAGAGCTTCACCTTCTGCCGGGTGGCCGGGTCCTCCACGACGATGCCGGGGGACTCGTCCGTCCCCGAGAGGAAGGAGCCGAGCATGACGGTCGAGGCCCCGCAGGCGATCGCCAGGAAGACGTCCTTGTCGTTGCGGATCCCGCCGTCGGCCACGATCGGGACGCGCCCCTCCGTGGCGAGGAAGGCCTCGCGGATCGCCTGCAGCTGCGGGACGCCCGCGCCGGTCTCCAGGCGGGTCCGGCAGCCGCGGCCGGGGCCCACGCCCACCTTCACGGCGGCGGCCCCCCGCTCGGCCAGGAAGCGTGCCCCGTCGCCGGTGGCGACGTTCCCCACGACGAGCGGAACGTCCGGGAACTTCGCGCGGAAGGCCGCGAGAGCGCGGCCCACCACGTCCGAGTCGGCGTGGGCCACGTCCATCAAGAGGACGTCCGCCTCGGCCTCGACGAGCGCCTCGGCCCGGAGGAGGAAGTCCCCCGTGGCGCCGATGGCCGCCCCGACCCTCAGGCGCCCGCGCCGGTCCTTGACGGAGAACGGCTTCTTCTTGAACAGCCGGAGGTCGCGCATCGTCACGAGGCCTCGGATCCGGCCCCCCTCGTCGACGAGCGGCAGCTTCTCCACCCGGTGCTCCCACATCGTCCGCTCCGCCTCCTCCAGGCCGACGGCCGGCGGGCGGGTGACGAGCCGGGCGACGGGGGTCATCAGCTCCTCGACGAGCCGCTCGCCGTCCTCCGGGCCGAACGGGAGGTCGCGCTGGGACAGGAGGCCCGCGAGGAGCCCCGAGCCGGGGGACTCCTCGATCAGGATGCCGCTCGACCGGTGCCGCTCGATCAGCCGGCGGACCTCCGCGATGGTGGCCTTCCGCGGAAGGACGAGGGGGCGCTCGATGACGTAGGAGTGCCGGGTCTTCACGTAACGGACACGCGAGGCCTGCACCTCGACCGGGCAGCTCCGGTGGAGGAAGCCGAACGCCCCCTCGAGCGCCAGCGTCTTGGCCATCTCCTCGCCGACGACCGTGTCCATGTTCGCCCCGACGACCGGCAGGCCCAGGTCCGACCCCGGGACGAGGGGCATCGAGAGGTCGACGGCGCGCCGGGTGGCGACGGGGCTGTGCCGCGGGCGGAAGAGGAAGTCGTCGAAGGTCCTCCCGACGAAGAGGGGCTCGATCTCGCGCATCGGGAGGATTGTTCCACGCGCCGCCGCCCGGCGTGAGGCGGGGGCGTGGAAGAATCCGCCGATGCCCGCGCGCGTCCGCCCCGCCGTTCCCCTCCTGGCCGCTGCCCTCTTCGCCGTCTCCTGCGGCAAGGGGGCGAAGGCCCCGGTCTCGCCGACGCCGGCCCCCGAGCCGACGCCGGTCCCCTCCACGATCCGGTTCGAGGACGTCACGAAGGCCTCCGGCGTGGCGTTCGTCCACGTCAACGGGGCGGCCGGGAAGAAGTGGATGCCCGAGACGATGGGCTCTGGCGTGGCCGCGTACGACGCCGACGGCGACGGCAGGCCCGACCTCCTCTTCGTCAACGGCACCTACTGGCCCGGCGACCCGCGCGGGGCCAAAGGCCAGCCGGCGCTCGCCTTCTACCGGAACGTGACCGAGCCGGGGGAGGGGCCCCGCTTCGTCGAGGCGACGCGCGAGGCCGGCCTCTCCGTCTCCCTCTTCGGGATGGGGGCCGCCGTCGGGGACGCGGACGGCGACGGGGCGCCGGACCTCTTCGTCACCGGCGTGAACGGGAACCGGCTCCTCGTCAACGACGGCAAGGGGCGCTTCCGCGACGCCACGAAGGGGTCGGGCCTCGAGGCGACGGGCTGGGGGAGCTCGGCGGCCTTCGCGGACCTGGACGGCGACGCCGTCCTCGACCTCTTCGTCGGGCGGTACGTCGACTGGACGCCGAAGACGGACCTCTTCTGCACGCTCGACGGGAGGACGAAGTCGTACTGCACCCCGGAGCGCTACCCCGGCGTCAGCTCGCGCCTCTTCAAGGGGCTCGGGGGGGGACGGTTCCGGGACGTGACGAAGGAGTCCGGCGTCGAGAACCCGAACGGAAAGGCCCTCGGCGTGGCGGTGCGCGACGTGAACGGGGACGGCCGGCCCGACGTGGCCGTGGCCAACGACACCTCCCCGAACAACCTCTTCCGGAACGTGAAGACCGTGGACGGCGTCCCCCTCTTCACCGACGTGGCCATCGAGAGCGGCGTGGCGGTCGGGGAGGACGGGAGGGCCCGGGGGGCGATGGGGCTGACGTTCGGCGACGCCCGGGGGGAGGGCGGGGTCTCGCTGGCGGTCGGGAACTTCTCGAACGAGATGTGGTCGTTCTGGAGCGCGGCACCGGACGGGGAGTTCTTCGCCGACGAGTCGATCACGAGCGGCCTGGGGCGGACGACGCTCCTGCCGCTCACCTTCGGCGTCCAGTTCGCGGACCTCGACCTGGACGGCCTCCTGGACCTCGTCGGCGTCAACGGGCACGTCGAGACGACGGTCCAGGAGGTCCAGCCGACGGTGACCTACCGCCAGCCGCAGCTCCTCTTCCGGGGGCTCGGGCAGGGGCGCTTCGCCGACGTCTCGGCCCAGGCGGGCGAGGCGTTCCTCCTCCCCGTCGTCGGGCGCGGGCTCGCCGTGGCGGACCTGGACGGCGACGCGCGCCCCGACCTCGTCGTGACGGCGAACGGCGGGGAGGCGCGCGTCCTCCGGAACGTCACCCAGACGCCGAACCGCTCGGTGGCGCTCGACCTGCGCGCCGCCGGGGGCAACCGCCTCGCCGTGGGCGCGCGGGTGACGAGCCGCGTCGGCTCCCGGACGCGGACGGACGAGGTCTCCGGAGGGGACGGCTACCTCTCGGTCTCGGAGCGGACGGTGAGGGTGGGCCTCGGGACCGCCGCGAAGCTCGACGAGGCCACGGTCCGCTGGCCCGACGGGACGACGGAGAGCGCCCGCGACCTCGCCCCGGGCCGGTACCTCTGGACGCAGGGTGCGGCGCCCGTCCCCCGGGGCGCGCCGTGACGGACCCGGGGGACCCTCGGGCGGCGGGGGCGTTCTCGCTCCGGCGCGCCGGGGTGGCGGACGCCGAGGGGATCCACGCGGTCCACACCGCGTCGATCCGCTCCCTCTGTCGCGGCTTCTACACGGACGCGCAGATCGAGACCTGGACGGGGGTCCTCGTGCCCGAGCGGTATCGCCTCGTCCTCGAGGACACGGGGCGGCAGGTCTGGGTCGCCCAGGGCCCGGAGGGCCTCGCGGGGTTCGGTCAGCTGAACCCGGTCTCGCGAGAGCTGGAGGCCCTCTACGTCCACCCCGACCACGCGGGCTCGGGTGTCGGCCGGGCGCTCCTGTGCCACCTGGAGGGGCTGGCGAAGGAGTCCGGAGCGGGGGCGCTCCGGCTGACCGCGACGCTGAACGCGGTCCCGTTCTACGAGCGGATGGGGTGGGTCGTCGCCGGGCGCGGGACCCACACGCACCCGAGCGGCCTCGCCCTGGCGTGCGCGTTCATGACGCGCGACCTCCGGGCGCGGGAGGTCACGGCGCCGGGAGCGTGAAGGAGAGGAGCCGGAAGAGGCAGGCCGTCGGCGGCAACGCCAGGAGGACCGCCAGGACCAGGCCGCGCAGGAAGAGGTCGGTCCGCGTCGAGGTCCGCCGCGGGACGGCGAACGAGTTGAGGAGGACCGAGAAGGGCGCGGCGGGGAGGCCGCCGAAGAGGACCGTCCGGAGCGTGACGCCGGCGCGCTCCGGCCCGGGCGCCGAGACCGTCTCGCGGGAGAGGACGAGGACGGGCGTCACGGCCAGGAACGGCGCCACCACGGCCGGGAGGACGAGTCCGTAGAGGACCCAGCGCCGGAGCGCCCTGCGGGTCGCCACGAGGTCCGGATCCGGTCCGTTCCCGGGCACGCCCTCACCCGGTGGGAGGCGTGGCGTCGCTTCCCGGAGGCGCAGGCGGGACACCGCGCACGGCCTCCTCGGCCCCCGGCGCGGGAGGCGGCGTCAGCCTGAGGGCCGTCGCCATCCGCCGTGCCGTGGCCCAGGCGCGGCATCGCGCCAGGCGCATCGCGTACCGCCTCTTCACGTCGGCCGGAAGGTGCGCCAGGTCGGGGAACGGGAGGTCGCTCGGCTCCAGGATCGCCACGGCCTTGCCGATGACGGCGCGGAGCGGGGCCAGGCCCGTCCCTCCCGGAGCGTCCCCCGCGTGGAAGACGAGGCCCGTCTCGCCGTCGCCCACGACGTGGACGACCCGGTGGAGCGTCCTCCTCCCCGCCGCCTCCAGGACGACGACGTCGCCCGGGACCGGCGGCTCGGCCAGCGGGACGACCCGGACGCGCGAGCCGGGCGGGATCGTCGGCCGCATGCTGGAGCCGGCCACGACGAAGACCGGCGGGACCGGCTGGGCGAGGATCCGGGCGACCGCCTCCGCCTTCCGCCCGAGGGGAGCGGCCGTGTCCGGCGGCCCGGGCGGCGGCGCCGCCGCGGCCGCTTCGGCGGGCCGCTCGGGCGCGCGGCCGTTGGGCTCTTCCGGGTCCTTCGGGGGCTCCACCCCGGCAGTATAGGTGCCGCCCTTCCCGGAATCCCGCCGGCGGCTCACACTCCGCCAGCGCCGTGGTGGAGGGAGGTTCCGGATGGACGAGGAGCGCCCGGTGACCCGGAGGACCGGCGAGGGGGCAGAGGGGGCCGTGACGGGCCGGAGGCGGTTCCTCTCGACCCTCGCCCTGGCGGGAGCGGGCTCGGCCGTCTTCGCCCGCGCGCTCGTGGCCGCGGCCGCGGGACGAAAGGTGACGGCCGAGATGGTCCGGGAGGCCGAGTGGGTGGCGGGGGTCTCCTTCACGGACGAGGAGCGCGCGCTGATGCTCGAGGACCTGGCCGAGCGGGAGGCGGACCTGGCGCTCCTGCGTGCCGTCGCGATCGACAACTCCGTCCCGCCGGCCCTCTGGTTCCGCCCCCTCGAGCTCGGGCCTCCGGTCCCCTCGCCCGCGCCGCCCCGGCCCGCGGACGTCCCGGCGGAGCCTCCGGCGGCCCGTCCCGCGTCGGCCGAGGACCTCGCCTACGCCCCCCTCGCGACCCTGGCCGCGCTCCTCTCGGGCCGGAAGCTCTCGGCCGTCGAGCTTCTGGAGGCCTCTCTGGCGCGGATCGAGTCGCTCGACCCGCGCCTCCTGTCGGTCGTCACGCTCCTGCCGGAGCGGGCCCGCGCGGCCGCCCGGCGGGCCGACGCCGAGCTCTCTCGCGGGGGCCGTCGCGGGGCGCTCCACGGGATCCCGTGGGGCGCCAAGGACCTCCTCGCGGTCCCGGGGGCGCCCACCACCTGGGGCTCGCCGCTCTTCCGGACGCGCGCCAGGCCGGAGACGGCGACGGTCGTCCGGCGCCTCGACGAGGCGGGCGCGGTCCTCGTCGCGAAGACCTCGGTCGGGGAGCTGGCGTGGGGGGACGTCTGGTTCGGCGGGACGACCAAGAACCCGTGGAAGCCCTCGCAGGGATCGAGCGGCTCCTCGGCAGGCTCCGCCGCCGGAGTGGCGGCCGGCTTCTTCCCGTTCGCGATCGGGACCGAGACGTGGGGGAGCGTGATCTCGCCCGCCACCCGCTGCGGCGTGACGGGGCTTCGCCCCACCTTCGGCCGGGTCAGCCGGCACGGGGTGATGGCCCTCTCCTGGAGCCTGGACAAGGTCGGCGTCCTGGCCCGGACGGCCGCCGACTGCGCCGTCGTCCTCTCGGCGATCCACGGGGCCGACCTCCTCGACCCCTCCTCGGTCTCGCGCGCCTTCGAGTGGCCCGCCCAGAGGCGGCTCTCCGACCTGACGGTCGGCTACGTTGCGGAGCTGTTCGAGGACCCGAGAGAGAAGCCAGGAGAGAAGCCGGGAGAGAAGGCGCCCACGGCCGAGGAGAGGGCCCGGCGCGCCGAGCAGCTCGCCTTCGACCGGCGGACGCTCGAGACGCTCCGGAGCCTCGGCGTCGAGCTCGTCCCGGTCGAGATGCCGCGGCGGACGCCGGTCGGCCCCCTGTCGCTCGTCCTGACCGCCGAGGCTTCGGCCGCGTTCGACGACCTCGTCCGCGACGGGCGCGTCCGGGAGATGGTCCGGCAGGTCCGGGACGCCTGGCCGAACGTCTTCCGGCAGGGCGAGCTGGTGAGCGCGGTCGACTACCTGCGCGCCAGCCGCGCGCGGACGCTGCTGATGCGAGAGATGGAGGAGAAGCTCCGGGGCGTCGACGCCTTCGTGGCGCCGACCTTCGGCGGCGACGTCCTCCTCCTGACGAACCTGACCGGGCACCCCGCGGTCGTCGTCCCCAACGGCTTTCGCGCCGCGGACGGGACGCCGACCTCGATCACGTTCACCGGCCGGCTCTTCGGCGAGGCGGACCTCCTGCTCCTGGCCTCCGCCTACCAGGAGGCGACGGACTTCCACCGGAAGCGCCCGCCGCTCCGGCCCGAGGGGGGCCCGAAGGGCTGACGGGAAGGGCCGAGACGAGCGCCGCGACCTCGGCGCCCGTCAGCTCGCGGGCCTCTCCGGGCCCGAGCCCCTCGAGCGCGACGGGCCCGACCGCGACGCGCACGAGGCGGCGGACCCGGTGGCCGGCGGCGTGGAAGAGGCGCCGGATCTCCCGGTTCACGCCCTCGTGGAGGACGACCCGGAAGCGCGTCCCGCCGCGCGGCGCCTTGCCGGCCCGGGTCACCTCGACGGGCTCGAGGCGGCGGCCCTCGACGACGCTCCCGCCGCGCCGCATCGGCAGGAGGTCCGCCTCGTCCGGGTTCCCCTCCACCGTCACGAGGTACGACTTGGCGAGGCCCCCCGGGTCCATCAGCCGCTGCGCCCAGCGGGCGTCGTCGCAGAAGAGGAGCAGCCCCTCCGACTCCTTGTCCAGCCGCCCGACCGGGAAGAGACCCCGCGCTCCCTCCGGCAGGAGGTCCGTCACGGGGACCGCGCCCCGTTCGGCGACCGTCGAGCAGAGGACGCCCCGCGGCTTGTGGAGCGCCAGGACGCGCGGGCGCGGGCAGCCGCCCGCGGCCGTCACGAGACCTCGAGCCAGCGGAACCAGATCGGGTGGTTCGCCTTGTACCAGGCCAGGACCTCGCGGATCAGCTCCACCTTGTCGCGGGCGAGGACCCCTTCCGGGATCTGGTCGAACTTCACCCGGATCCCGTCGTCGCCGAAGTACTCCAGGAACTCGGAAGCCAGCGTCTGCAGCTCGTTCCGGATCCTCCCGGAGTCGGAGATCTTGACCGGGCGGGTCCGGAAGTCCTGGCCGCGGTAGAAGCGGTCGAGGAGCGGCGAGAAGACGAGGCGGCTCTCCTCGAAGCTCTCCATCAGGCGGAGCGTCATCCGGGCCTCCAGGCTCCCGCACTTGGTCGCCGCGCGCGTCGTGACGCGGTAGACGCCCCGCTCCAGCGTCTCGACCCCGGGCCGCCCGCTGTACGGGTCGTCCAGCATGAAGCCCGAGAGCGACAGGACCTGCCACTCCTTGCGCGGCAGGAAGTCGTCCACCGTCACCGTCCGCGTGCCGACGGGCATCCCGGCGTTGCGGGCCGTCCTCAGCGCGTGGCGGTACTCGTCCGCCTCCTCGGCCGACAGGTCCTTGTCGAGGACGCGCCGGAGCTGCTCCGGCAGGTCGGGGGCGTCCGGGTCCAGGCCGACGACGAGCCTCTCCCTGGCGATCGGCGCCTCGAAGACCGACGAGAGGAGGCACATCGACGACTTCAGGCCGAGGATCGGGTCGAGGCTCGCCGCCTGGATCGCCTCGGCCGAGGCGGCGTAGCCGTCGGTGAGGAAGAGGTGCGTCTCGCCCCGAGCGTCGCGATAGGGCCCGACGAGGAACGTCGGGGCGTAGGTGCCCGAGTCGGTGAAGGCCGTGTGCCCCGACGGGAGGGCCCAGCCGTCGCCGACCAGGTGCGCGCCGGCCGAGCGCCACTCCTCCCAGAGCTTGCCGATCCGCGGCTCGCGCGTCGGCCCGGCCAGCGTCCAGACGTGGACGTTCTCGGGCCGGATCCCGGGGTAGAAGTCCCGGATCGCCTCCATCACCAGGGCCCGCGGCGTCAGGACGTCGAGGAGGATCGAGCGCTCCGCCGCCTTCTCCACGACGGCCCGGGGCAGCGTCAGGACCCCCATGTACCCCTCGTACGGCCGGGCGATCCGGAGCGGCTGGTCGAAGAGGTGGAGGACGGAGAGGGGTCCCGTGTCGGCCCCCTTGGCGAAGCGGGAGGTGTTCTCCAGCGTGTCGACGGCGGCTCCCCAGACGGTCATCCGCGCCGCCGCGATCTCGGCGAGGAAGTCCTCGAACTTGTAGCCGTCCTCGTTGATCAGCCTGTGGACGCGCCGCTCGAGGAACTTGGCCACCTGCGGCCGGGCGTAGATCCGCCCGAAGCCCAGGAGCGGGTTGGAGCCCATGTCAGGGGACTCGCCCCCCTTCGGCATCAGCCCCTCGCCCAGGCTGACGAGGATCGCGTGGTTCTCCGGGAGGCTCCGCGTCAGGTACCAGAGCCCCTCGGAGAGGGCGTAGGCCGAGGCGGCGTCGGCGTCCTTCTTGATCTGGTTCGTGACGGACTTGCTGGCCCCCTTCCCCTCGCCGAAGCGGCCGAAGAGGCGCGTGCCGAGGGCGGTGACGGCGGTGGCGGTCACGAGGCTCCGCTCCATGGCCCCACCGACGAACGAGAGGCCGTCGGGCGGGACGGAGGTCCCGCTCCAGCTCTCCTCCACGTCCTCCAGCCAGAGGTGGAAGCGGCCCAGGATCGGCCTCGCGTCGAATGCCCACTGCGCGATCAAGTTCTTGCGCTGGTCCATCGGCTCCTCCGTCGGGAGGCGCGAACGCCTCGGGGATGCGAACGGGTCATTCTAGGGCGGGGCGGCGGGGCGGGGCGGCGGGCAAACTCGCCGAAACCGCCGTTCCGACCGCCGGCGGCGGGCGTTCGTCGCCCGCGGCCGGCGGGCGTAGCATGGGGGTGGGGTGGCGGGCCGAGGCGGGCCCGCCGAGGTGAGGGCGTGAAGAAAGACGGACGGAAGGCCCCGGCGGCGTTCGGCCCGGCGGGACCGACGAAACGAATCCTCTATTACGCCTCGGAGGCCGGGCGGGCCGAGCACTTCTTCGCCTCGCTCCGGGAGGTCCCTGGTGTCGAGGCCCTCCCAGGCCCGGAGAGGCGGTTCCGGTACGCGACCCACACCCTCGTCTTCGCCGTCCGGACCGTCCCGTGCGAGGCGTTCGGGGTCCTCCACGAGGACTACTTCAACCTCGTCCTCCTCGACCTCCGCCTGCCGGAAGGCCGTCAGGCTCGCGGCGCGCTGAAGCCGGAGGCCGAGCGCGTGTCGTGCATCCTCGACAAGCTCGACGCCGAGCCGGACGTCGAGCTCCGTTACGGCTTCCACCGGATCGTCGTCCTCGTCTCCGGGCCCGACTCGACCGAGGTGGACGACCTGATCGCGTCCCTCGGCGCCCGGGGCGTCGGCCGGGTGATGCGCGACACGGCCACGTGCCACCTCGACCCCTCCTGCCCGCGGCTCCCCCACCACTCGACCTTCAGCCAGTCGGTCCTCGACCAGGCGCTCGCCCTGATGCAGCGCAACCGCGGCGGGACCCGGGCGCTCTGCTGCGCGGGGGGCGGGATCACCGGGATCTACTTCGAGCTGGGGGCCCTGAAGTGCCTGGAGGACTGCCTCTCGCCCGGGGCCATCAACAGCTTCGACCAGTACTACGGGATCAGCGCCGGGGCCGTCGTGACCGGGTTCCTGGCCAACGGGTACTCCGTCTCCGAGGTGATGGGGGGGCTGGCCTCCGAGCCGGGCGGCAGGATCCCGCCGTTCAGCCTCAGCCTCCTGCGCGCCCCGCACCTGAACCTCGCGGCCTTCGTCGACCCGGTGCGCCGCTTCCTGGGGGGCGCCGCGACCGGGGCGTTCCAGTTCCTCCTCGGCGAGCGGCGAGTGGCGCTGGAGTCGATCTTCCTCCAGTACTCGGACCTCCTCGTGGCGCCCTTCACGACGGAGGCCTTCGGGGAGATGATGGAGCAGGTCTTCACCACGAACGGCGCCCGGAACGACTTCAAGAAGCTCCGCCGGCCGCTCTACATCGGCGCCACGGACCAGGACACCCGCGAGCACGTCCTCTTCGGCGAGCCGCCGTTCGACCGGGTGCCGGTGAGCCAGGCGATCCAGGCCTCGATCAGCATCAACCCGGCCTTCTGCGCCACCCGCATCGGGGACCGGTACTACGTGGACGGCATCGTGACGCGGACCTCCAACTTCATCGAGGCGATGAAGAAGGGCTCCAACCTGATCTTCGCGATCGACCCGTTCGTGCCGTTCGTGCCGAAGCGGCCCGGCTGGTCTCACCGCAAGGGGATCCTCTTCGCGGCGGACCAGGACATCCGGACGGTCTCCTTCACGCGGTTCGAGACGACGCGCTACTGGGTCTTGAGGCGCCACCCCGAGGTCAGCCTCTACTCCTTCCTCCCGGCGAACCGGATCCGGAAGGTCATGTCGGTCAACCCGATGGACCACCGGCCGTACCTCCAGATCTGGCGCGGGGCCTACCTCTCGACGCTCCAGCGGATCCTGAAGGTCCAGCACCGGATGAGGGGCGACATCTCCTACCACGGGCTGACGCTGGAAACGGCGCGCGCCGAGGAGATCGCCCGCCGGCTCGACTCGGTCGTCACGCCCCGCTTCGCCGACTTCTTCGTCGACGGGCGCGTCGACGTCCGTCCCCCGGCCGTCCCGCGCGCCCGGCTCCGTCCCGAGCGGCCCGCGAGGGCTCCCAAGGGGCTCGGGCCGGCCTTCCACGCCGACGCGGCGTAGCGTACGGAGAGCTTGCTCCCGGCCCTGAGGCGGACCTTCCGGGCCTTCGGCTCGCGCGACTACCGGCTCCTCTGGGCCGGGGCGTTCACGTCGAGCGTCGGGACCTGGATGCAGAAGGTCGCCCAGAGCTGGCTCGTCCTGACGGTCTCCGGGTCGGCCTTCTGGCTCGGGGTCGACGGCTTCCTGGCCGACGTCCCGTTCCTCCTCCTCACGCTCGTCGGAGGGGTCCTGGCAGACCGGCTCGACCGGCGGCGGATCCTCCTCGCCTCCCAGACGGTCCAGATGTCGGCCGCCTTCCTGCTGGCCGGCCTCGTGGCGACGGAGACGGTCCGGCTCTGGATGATCCTCTCCCTCTCCTTCGTCGTCGGCCTGGCGCAGTCCCTCGGGATGCCCGCCTACCAGGCCCTGGTCCCGACGCTCGTCCGGAAGGAGGAGCTGCCGAACGCCATCGCGCTGAACTCGATCCAGTTCAACCTGGCGCGCGTCGTCGGGCCGGTCCTGGCGGGGCTCGCCTTCTACCGGCTGGGGGCGGCGGCCTGCTTCTCTCTCAACGGCCTGTCGTTCCTGGCGGTGATCGCCGCGCTCCTCCTCCTCACGGGCGGCGGTGGGGCGGCCTCGGGCGGGGGCGAGCCCGTCCTTTCGAGCCTGAGGGCGGGCCTCCTGGCCGTCCGGCGCGGGAGGGGGCTCGCGGGGCTCGTCGCGCTCGCTTTCGTCGGGAGCTTCGCCTCGATCCCGCTGGTGACGTTCCTCCCGGTCTTCGCGCGGGACGTCTTCGGACAGGACGCCGGCGGCTACAGCCGGCTCCTGGCGGCGTTCGGGGCGGGGGCGGTGGCGGGGGGGATCGGCGTGGCCGGCCTCGGGGCGACCCGCCGGAGAGGGCGGATCGCCCTCGGGGCGTACTGCGCCTTCGGGTGCGCGACCTCGGCCTTCGCCCTCTCCCGCGTGCCGCTCCTGTCGTACTTGCTCCTCGTGGTCGCGGGCGCCTCGCTGATGACGGTCTTCTCGCTCTTCATGACCCTTGTCCAGTCGAACGTCACGGACGACTTGCGGGGACGGGTCACGAGCGTCTACGCCCTGGCCTTCCGGGGAGGGATGCCGCTCGGGAGCCTGGCGGCCGGGTCGCTCTCCACGGTGGTCGGGGCGCCGCGGGTCCTCCTCGGGAGCGGCCTCCTCCTGGCGGTCACGGGGGCGGCGGCGCTCCTCCTGCGGCGGGAGCGCGGGGTCGCCACGCTCGACTGAGACGGGATCTCGCCGGTGCGGCGCCGTTGCCCCGGAGGGCCGATAATCGCCGCGCCCGGGAGCCCGGGCGAGCGGTCCGGCCGGGGCCGGCCCGCCAGGAGGGTTCATGACCAAGACCGTCGACTTCGCGAGCCTCACGCTCGTGGACGCCCTCGACCTCGCCGTCCTGATCGAGGACGAGGCGCGGGAGCGCTACGAGGAGTTCGGCGACCAGATGGAGACCCACCACACGGCCGAAGCGGCGCGGTTCTTCCGCTTCATGGCGGTGAACGAGACGAAGCACGGCCAGGAGCTGGCGGAGAGGCGCAAGGAGCTGTTCGGGGACGCGCCGACGCGGATGAGCCGCTCGATGCTCTGGGAGGTGGAGGCGCCCGAGTACGACAAGGTGCGGGCCTTCATGACGCCGCGCCAGTCGCTGGAGGTGGCGCTCGAGTCCGAGCTGAAGGCGAAGGCCTTCTTCGAGGGCGCGATCCCGCACGTGAGCGACCCGTCGGTCAAGGCGCTCTTCGCCGAGCTGGAGCGGGAGGAGGAGGAGCACATCGCCCTCGTGAAGGGGGAGATGGAGAAGCTCCCGCCGCCGGAGTCGATGGACGCGGAGGACTTCGTCGACGAGCCCGTGGCGCAGTAAGGGATCGGGGGAACCCGGGTCCGCCCGGGTTCCCCCGCGCCGCTTGCGCGGCTCCCCCTCCGCGGCGGTGAGGCGGGCCCGCTGCGCGGGCCTTCTGAGTTGCCGGGTTCCCCCGGTAGCCCCCTCCGCCACGGCAAGGCGGGCCCGCTGCGCGGGCCGACGGAGTCGCCGGGTTCTCCCTCGCCGCTTCGCGGCTACTTGTAGGAGAACTCGCTGCCGCCGATGAACTCGCGGACGATGCTCGTCCCGGGGACGTGGTCGGGCCAGACGGGGACGAAGAGGTCCAGGAAGCGGAGGAGCTGGTAGCCCTTGGCCTGGGCGGGGGAGCCGGGCGGGATCTCGAGCAGGAAGCGCTGGGCGAAGTTCCTCAGGACCGACGTCTCGTAGGCCAGCGCCGAGTTGAACATCGCGTCGGCGTTCTCCTGGAACGGGAAGATGTGCTTCTCCTCCCCGGCCCGCACGCTCGGCCACCGGAGGATCGTGGCGGCGGCGGAGTGCCCCCGGTAGCGCCGGTCGCGGACGATCCGCCGGAGCAGCCGCGTGTCGCTCGTCCGGATCCGGTTGTGGTCGTCGATGCACAGCTGCGTCAGGGCGCTGACGAAGATCCGGAAGCGCGAGGCGTCGGGGATGCTCGCCGTCAGGCGCGGGTTCAGCGCGTGGATCCCCTCGATGAGGAGGACCTCGTTCGGCTCCAGCTTCCGGGAGCGCCAGTCGGCCGGCGGCCGCCGCCGGCCCGCCTTGAAGTCGTACGCGGGGGTGAGGACCTCCTCGCCCGCCACGAGCCGCCCGAGCTGCTCGCCGAAGAGCCGGAGGTCGATCGCCTCGACGGCCTCGAAGTCGTAGTCGCCGTCCGGTCCCATCGGCGTCTGCTCGCGGTCGACGTAGTAGTCGTCGAGCGAGAGGGTCTTGGGGACGAGGCCGTTGACCTGGAGCTGGACCGAGAGCCGCTTGACGAACGTCGTCTTCCCCGACGCCGACGGGCCCGCCACGCAGACGACGCGCAGCTGGTCCCTCCGCTCCGAGATCCGGTCGGCGATCTCGGCGATCTTCTTCTCGTGCTGCCCCTCGGCGATCTGGAGGACCCTCTTGATCTCGTCGCCGAGGCAGTGCTCGTTCAGGTCGGCGACCGTCGAGACCCCGATCAGCTCGTTCCAGCGGCGCGTCTCGCTGTAGGCCCGGAACAGGACCGACCCCGAGGGCGTCCCGTTCGGCCGGTCGGCCGGCTTCTCGCCGAAGACGAGGATCAGCCCCGAGGCGTACGGCTCGACGTGGAAGCGCCGGGCGCAGCGCGTGCTCAGGGCGTAGGGCCCGTGCCGGATGTCCGTGAAGCCGAGGCAGGAGACGAGCGGGACGCGCGGGTGCGGCCAGACGCGCAGGAGCCGCTCCTTGACCGGCTCGCTCCCCCCGAACAGGACGCGCGCCGCGTCGACGCTGACCTCCTGCCGGACGACCTGCCGCCCCGCGGCCGCCTCGCGCTGGAACGCCTCGGTCAGCGCGGCGGCCATCGCGCCCAGGTCCGCGACGTCGCCCGAGACCGAGTAGTGGTAGCCGCCCCTCAGGCTCTGCCCGACCGCGAGCCGCACGCCGGGGTAGAGGCCGCGCGCCACCGCGTGGAAGAGGAGCTGGGCCGTCCGCCGGACGACCTCCTCGCCCTCGTGCGAGCCGGCGTCGGCCGGGTCCACGCGCGACGGGACCTCCAGGACGAAGTCCAGCCCGACGAGCCGGTGGTTCACGAGCGCGGCGACGATGTCGCGGCCCTCGACGGGGCCGGCCTGGATCACCTCTCCGACCGTGGTCCCCTCGACGACCTCGGTCCGGCCCCAGGGGAGATCGACCGGGATCAGAGCCATCGCCTTCTCTTCCCCCGCCCGGGCGGTAGGGCCCGGAGGGACTGGCAAATATGCACCGGGCGGGGCGAGATGTCGACCGGAGGCCCGACGCGGGGCCCGGGTCGCTAGAATGCCCCCGTCGGTCGAGAGACCGCCGTCCGATGCGATCCCGGCTCCTCCTCCTCGTCCTCTCCTGCGGGCTGGCGCTCGCGGCGTGCTCGCGCCGCGGGGCCGCCCCCCTCACGCTGACGCTGGCCCAGCCCGCCTCGGCCGTCTCGCTCGACCCGCACCTGCACGACGAGGAGGCCACCTACTCGACCCTCTCCCACTTCTACAGCCGGCTGGTCACCTTCGGGGCCGAGCTGGAGGTGGTCCCGGAGCTCGCCCTGTCGTGGGAGAACCCCACGGACACGCTCTGGCGCTTCCGCCTCCGGACGGGGGTGCTCTTCCACGACGGCCGCCCGTTCACGGCGGAGGACGCCGCGGCGACGATCCGCCGCGCCATCGCGCTTCCCGGATCGAAGGTGGCCTTCTACCTCCAGTCGGTCGAGGAGGCGCGGGCCGCCGAACCGGACGTCCTGGAGGTCCGGACGCGGTATCCCTACGCGGTCCTCCTCAACAAGCTGGCGCTGATCGACGTCGTCCCGCGCGACGCGCCGCTGGCCCCGATCACGGCCCCGGTGGGGACCGGCCCCTACCGGTTCGTCGCCGGGGCCGCCGGGCAGCCGGTCGTCGGGGCGCGCTTCTCTCGCTTCTTCGGACCCCTCCCGGCGTGGGAACGGGTGACGGTCCTGCCGTTCCCGGACGAGCGGGAACGGGGAACGGCCGTCTCTCACGGCAAGGCCGACATCGCCGGCAGGCTCTCCGAGGACGCCTGGGCGGAGGCCCGCTCGCTCCCCGGCCAGCGGATGCTCAGCCGCGAGGGGATCGGCGTGACGATGCTCGGGTTCTCCGTGAAGCCGGGGAGCCCCTTCGCCGACGTGCGCGTCCGCCGCGCCGTGGCGCGCGCCGTCGACCGGCGGGACCTCGCCGCCTCCTGGAAGGACGCGCCGCCCGCCGTCCCGATGGCCCAGCTCGTCCCCCCGGGGGTCTTCGGCCACTCTCGCGACTTCCGGCCCGAGGAGCCCGGCGAGGCGGCCGCGCGCGCCCTGCTCGCCGAGGCGGGCCACCCGGGCGGCCTGGACGCCACGGTCCTCGTCCCCGACTCGGCCCGGAGCCTGGCGCCCCGGCTGGCCGCGCAGCTGGCCCGGGTCGGGATCCGGCTGAAGGTCGACTCCAGGCCGTGGCCCGGCTTCTACGAGGCCTGGAACCGCTCGGAGTTCCAGGCCTGCCTCTTCGCCTGGTCCGCGGCGACGACGGACATCTCCGACGTCTTCGACGCGATCCTCCACTCCCCGGGCGAGGGCTACGGCGGCTCGAACCACCTCGGCTACTCGGACCCCGAGCTGGACCGCCTGATCGAGGCCTCGAACCGGACCCTGGACCCGTACCAGCGCCTTTCGCAGGTGGAGGCGGCGCTCGTCATCTTCCGCCGCGACGTCCCCGTCGTCCCGCTCCTCCTCCGCCCGCACATGTACGCGATCCGGCCCGGTCTCGACTGGACACCCCGGCGCGACCGGCGGATCCGGGCCGTCGACGTGAAGCCCGCGGAGGCCTCGTGACGCCCGCCCGCCCGGTCCGCCTCGCCGCCGCGGCGCTGGCGCTCCTCCTCGGCCTCCTCGCCACGGCCTCCTGCGGGCGGTCGAAGGGCCGGGAGATCCGCGTCGTCTTCGGCGCCGACATCCTCTCCCTCGACCCGAACGAGAAGTTCGAGACCGTCACCGACACGTACGCCATCAACGTCTTCGAGCCGCTCCTCCGTTACGACTGGCGCGGCTCGTACGTCCCGGTCCTGGCCCTGCGGTGGGACATCGCCGACGGCAAGACGTGGCGCTTCGCCCTCCGCCCGGGCGTCCGCTTCCACGACGGAAGGACGCTCACCGCCCAGGACGTCGCCTTCTCCATCCAGCGGGTGCTCGACCGGCCCGGCTCCGAGCTCAGGCCCTACCTCCAGTCGATCGAGGCCGTCCGCGTCGTCGACCCGCTCACCGTCGAGGTCGTCTCGCCCCGCCCCGCCGCGATCCTCCCGGCGCTGTCGTTCGTCTACGTCCTCCCCTCGGCCTCGCTCGGGGCCCGGGGCGAGGAGGACTTCTTCCGGAGCCCGGCCGGGACCGGACCCTACCGCTTCGTCGCCAGGACCCCCGGCAAGAGCCTCTCGCTCGCCGCCTTCGACGGCTACTGGGGCGAGCGCCCCGCCTATGCCCGCGCCGAGTTCCGGTACGCGCTGGACCCGGAGGAGATGTGGACGGCCGCCGAGGAGGGCGCCCCCGCGATCATCGTCGGCCCGGGGCTGAAGTCCTGGCAGGCCCGCGATGGGAAGAAGGGCGTCCGCCTCATCGCCCGCCCGGGCCTGTCGGTGCAGTTCCTCACCCTGGCCATGCAGCCGGGGAGGCCTCTGGCCGACCCGAAGGTCCGCCGCGCGCTCCGCGCGGCCCTGGACCCCCGGCTCCTCGTGGAGCGCTTGACGCGCGGCCGGGCCTTCATCGCGAACCAGTTCGTCAGCCCCGGCATCGTCGGCTACAACCCGCGGATGACGCTCCCCGCGTTCGAGCCCGGGCTGGCCCGCCGCCTCCTGGCCGAGGCCGGCCACCCGGACGGCCTGGACCTGACGATGACAGTCTCCGAAGGCCCGCACCCGCTCGCCGACGAGGTCGTCCGGCAGCTGGGCGAGGCCGGCATCCGCGTGAAGCCCGTCGTCCTGCCGTTCGAGCAGTACTACGACCGGGCCAAGCAGTGCACGGACGACCTCGCCTCGATCGGCTGGATCTGCTCCACCGGGGACGGCTCGGAGATCCTCGACGGCGCGTTCGGGACCCCTTCGGACGGCAACGGGGCGACGCCGGCCTGCGGCTACGCGAGCCCCGTCCTCGACGAGCTCCGGGACCGGATCGCGCGGACGCTCGACCCGCGCGCCCGCCAGCGGATGCTGCAGGACGCCATGTCCCTGCTCATGGAGGACCTCCCGTGGATCCCGCTCTTCGTCCCCGAGGACCGCTACGCGGTGCAGGGAGGCGTCTCCTGGGAGCCGCGGCCCGACTCGGAGGTCTACCTGCCGGACGTGCGGCCGAAGTAGGCGGCCGCGGGGGGGACGGATGAAGGACGACGTCGTTCTGGTGACGGGTGCCTCCTCGGGCATCGGGGCGGCCGTGGCGCGGGAGCTGGGCAAGCGCGGCGCGCGGCTCGTCCTGGCGGCGCGGAGGAAGGCGGCCCTCGAAGAGCTCGCCGCCGAGCTGGCCTCGCGGGGGGTGGCCGCGATCGCCGTCGAGTGCGACGTGACGAAGGACGGCGACCCCGAGGCGGCCGTCGCCGCGGCGGTCGAGCGGTTCGGGGCGCTGGACGCGGTCCTCGCCAACGCGGGCTTCGGCGTGGCCGGGCGCTTCGAGGCCCTCACGATCGAGGACCACCGCCGGCAGATGGAGACGAACCTCTTCGGCGTCCTCCGGACGCTCCTGGCCGCGCTGCCCGAGGTCAAGAAGCGGCGAGGCCGGATCGGCGTGGTGGGGAGCGTGAACGGCTACGTCGGCACGCCCGCCACGTCCTCGTACTGCATGTCCAAGTTCGCCCTTCGCGGCCTGTGCGACTGCCTGCGGGTGGAGATGGCGCCCCACGGCGTCTCCGTGACCCACCTGGCCCCCGGGTTCGTGGAGAGCGAGATCCGCTTCAAGGACAACCGCGGGAAGCTCCACTCCGGGGCCAAGGACCCGGTCCCCTCCTGGCTCGTGGCCTCGGCCGAGGACGCCGCCGAGGAGATCGTCACCGCGCTCGAGCGGCGGGAGAAGGAGCGCGTCGTGACGTTCCACGGCAAGGTGGCCGTCTTCCTGCAGCGGCACGCCCCGTGGATCGTCGACGCCGTCGTCCCGCTCGTCGACGCCGACCGCCGGCCGGACCGGGCCGGGCGGTAGCGTTCCCGGGGGGGAGGAGGCGGAGGCCGCTACAGCGTCGCCGCGCTCCCCGTCAGCTTCTCGATCAGAGCCGCGGCCACCATCCCCGTCCCGGGCATCCGCTTGCCGGTGCACCTCACCGTGTCGCCGACGCGGGGCTCCCCGAGGATCCGCGTCATCGGGGTGACCATCACCCGGACGTCGCCGATCGTCCAGAGCCCGGGGAGGATCGACTTCACGACGCCGGTGAAGACGACGTCCGAAGGCGGGCCGAGGTCCACCTTGGCGATGACCTTCGCGAGGAGGGCGCCCGAGGCGTCGCGGACGGCGAGGACCTCGACCGTGTCTCCAACGCGCGGGTCCCCCACGATCCGCGTCCCGGCGTCGACCTTCACGACAACGGTCGACGCGCCCGTGCTCTCGGTGGCGATCGTCCACTCCGTGCGGTCGATGGACCGGACGACGCCCCGGATCCGCGTGAGCTCCGGCGGAGCCTCCGGGACCTTGGCGATCAGCTGGGCCAGGAACCCGCCGGCGGAGTCGGCGTGGCCGACGACCTCGACCGTGTCGCCCACGACCGGGTCGCCGACGATCCGGGTCTCCGCGTTGACCGTGACCTGCCGGACCGAGCCGTCCGCCAGCGCGATCTTCCAGGAGGAGGTGCCGATCTCCTCGACGACTCCCCGGAACCGCTCCATCGGCTGGGGCGCGGGCGAGAGGACCAGGACGCGGAACGCCGTGATCTTCCCGTCCACGTTCGTGACGGAGGCCGTGACCGGGTCGCCCGGCTTCAGGTCCTCGATGCCGTCCAGCGCCGGGGCGGTGCGCGGGCCTCCCCAGGCCGTCCGGTCCGTGACGTGGACGGTCAGGCCGAGGAGGTGGAAGGTCCGGGCCTCGACCTCGACGGAGTCGACCGTCCCGGCGAGGAGGGCCTGCGGCGGCTGGGCGAAGACGAAGACGGTCCGGGCGGCGAGCGGCGGGGCCGTCGCCCCCTCGGCCAGGACGACGGCGACGCGGGCGCCGACGACGAGGTCGGCCGCGGTGCCGGGCTGGCCGCCGGGCTTGACGACGTCAGCGCCCGTGGCGTCCACCGCGACGAGGCCCTCGAGGACCGTGAACACCGGTCCGGCCGAGGGCCCGCTCGGGGGCGTCACGCTCGAGATCACCCCCTCGACGGCGGCCCGGACCATGGCCGGCCGGTCGTCGTTGACGGAGAGCTGGGCGGCCGCGGGCGCGGCGGCGAGCGGAAGGAGGAGGGAGAGCGCGACGCGCGCGGCCCGGACGGCTGGGTTCATTCGACCCCCTCGGCGCGCCGTGACGGAGCGCCACCTGGACGTTAGTGACGCCTCCCCCGGCGATCCCACGGCCCGGCGGGATGGGGCGCCGGCGGCGAGGTTACGCCTTCCCGGCCCGGGGCGCGCGGTGCCGGTCGAGCCAGGCCGCCCAGAACGGGAAGAGCCAGGCGGCCATCCCCGCCCCGGCGACCGCGGCGACGCTGGGCGGCGGCGTGCCCGTGAGCGCGGCGGCCCAGATCCCCGTCACCAGGACGACGTAGCCGACGAACGCCCAGCGCCCCACCCGGTCGACCGGGCGGGTCGAGCGGGCGTAGAGGACGAGGGCGGCCAGGAAGAGCACCCCCTCAACGGCCGCGGTGGCCGGGACCGAGCGCCAGAGGCCGAGGCCCACCATCGGCCCCGAGAGCCCGACCGGCACGTCCGGCCCGTGGGAGAGGGCGTCGAGGACCCAGTGGCTGACGACGCCCAGGCCGGCGACGACCGACGCGGCACGGTTCCGCGTCGCCAGGAAGACCGCCCCCGCGAAGAGGAGCCCCCAGGCGACCGTCATCGCCAGGCTGTGGGACCAGGGGTAGTGGTCGAAGGCCAGCGGGGTCACGGCCGTGTTCCCCGGGTCGATCCGGACCCTCTCGACGCCTGAGAGGACCAGGACGGGCCAGACGAGGTCCAGGAAGAGGGGAGCGGCCACGAGCCAGCCGAGCGACACGCCCGGGACCAGGCGCTTGCTGGCGAAACCGACGGCGTGGTGTCCTACGAACACGGTGTCGCGCTCCGCCTCGCCCGGGAGGGGCCGTCAGCGGGCCTCGGGGAAGCCGGCGGCGAGGAGCTGCTTGTAGCTCTCCGGGATGGCGCGGGCGTCGAACCCCTTCCCCTTCAGGAACGCGGCGACGCGCCTGGACCGGCTCCCGATGGCGCAGTAGAGGTAGACCGGCTTGTCCCTGGGAAGCGTGTCCAGGGCGGCCCGCCCGGCGGCGAACTCGCTCATCGGCATCGAGCGGGCGTCGCGCAGGTGGCCCCCCTGCCACTCCTTCGGCTCGCGGACGTCGACGAGGACGGCCTTCCCCGACTCGACGGCGGCCTTCACGTCCTTCAGGTCCTCGGCTCCAGCGGCGGGGAAGGCGAGGCCGACGGCCAGGAGGGCGGCGGCAGCGAGGCGGGCGAGTCGGCTCGGCATCGGCACGGGAGGGTAGCGGGGCCGGGGCCTCCTGAAAAGAAAAAGAACCGAGGGGGTTGGAGGAGTAACCCCCTCGGGGGTAGGAGTCGGTGGAGCGACTTCGTGACGCTCCACACCCGGTATACGCAAGCTGGTTGCCACTCGTTTCGGGTGACACGCCGTGGTGTCCGCATCGGCAGGCTTGGGGTGCTGGGCTACAGATTGGCTGGTGCGAATGGCAGCCCATTGGACCTTGACAGCCCTCTATTGCGGCGTATAGCTTGTGGTGGACCGGTCCAATGGTCGCTATTGGCTGGTCAGGAGGTTTCAGGCCGGTGGAGATCAGGATCGACAGGGGGAGCGGGGTTCCGGTCTACCAGCAGATCCGGGCCGGGATCCGCGACCAGATCCTCTCCGGCCGGCTGCCCGGCGGCTTCCGCCTTCCGCCGGAGCGCAGGCTCGCCGACGCCCTCGGCGTGAACCGCTCCACGGTCCTCGCCGCCTACCGCGAGCTGAAGGCCGAGGGGATGCTGGACGCGCACGTCGGCCGGGGAACGACGGTCACGATCCGCCCGGAGACGCCGGAGACGCCGGCCCCGGCGACCCCCCTTCCCTGGCGGCAGCTGTTCCGCGCCGGGGCCGCGCGCGAGCACGACCCGCTCCTGAGGAACGTCCTGGAGCTGACCGAGCGCAGGGACGTGATCTCGCTCTCGGCCGGGCTGCCGGCGCCCGAGCTCTTCCCGCTGGAGACGCTCGCCGCCATCGCCGGAGACGTCCTGTCCCGCAACGGCTCCGAGGCCCTCCTCCACAGCCCCACCGAGGGGCTCACCTCGTTCCGCGAGGCGCTCGCCGAGCTGACGACCTCACGCGGGATCCGCACCTCGGCGCCCGAGGTGCTCGTCCTCTCCGGCTCGCAGCAGGGCCTCGACCTCGTCGCCCGGACCTTCCTCGACCCCGGGGACGCCGTCGTCGTCGAGGAGCCGTCCTACTTCGGCGCGCTCGAGGCCTTCCGCAGCGCGCAGGCCCGGCTCCTCGGCGTGCCGTGCGACGCCGAGGGGATGCGGACCGACCTCCTCGCCTCGCTCCTGACCCGCCACCGGCCCAAGCTGATCTACACGCTCCCGACGTTCCAGAACCCCTCGGGCGCCGTGATGAGCCTCGCCCGGCGTCAGCAGCTCCTCGACCTCTCGATCCGGCACCAGGTGCCGATCGTGGAGGACGACTCCTACTCGGACCTCCGGTACGACGGCGAGCCGGCGCCCGCGCTGGCCGCGCTCGACCCGGGCGAGCACGTCCTCTACCTGAGCTCCCTCTCGAAGGTCCTCTTCCCGGGGCTGAGGCTCGGGTGGCTGCGCGCCCCGCGCGCGGTGGTCCGCCAGCTCGCGCTCGTCAAGCAGGCCATCGACCTCCACTCCGGGACGCTGGCGCAGCGCCTCATCGAGAGGTTCCTCCGCGAGGGCCACTTCGCGCGGCACGTCGCCACGCTGCGGTCCGAGTACGCGCGGCGGAGGGACGCCCTCCTCTCGTCGCTCGGCGCGGTCGCCCCGGAGGGCTTCTCGTGGGAGCGCCCGGCCGGGGGCTTCTACGTCTGGCTCCGGGTCCCGGAGGCGATCTCGCCCGCGCGGCTGCTCTCGGAGGCGGCCCGCGAGCGGGTCGCCTACCTCCCCGGCGCGGCCTGCTACGTCTCGGAACCGCCGGAGGGCCGCCTCCGCCTCAACTTCACGTTCCACACCCCGGACCGGCTCCGCGAGGGGGTCGAGCGGCTCGCCCGCGCCCTCGCCGCCGCCGCGTCCGAGCCGGCGCAAGAGCCCCCGCGCCCCGGCGCGGGGACCCCCCCGATCGTCTGACGTCGAGGAAGGAGGACCGCATGGCCGTCTCGTTCGCCAAGCGCATGGAAGTCGTCAAGGCCTCGGAGATCCGCGAGATCCTGAAGATCACGCAGCGCCCCGGGGTCATCTCGTTCGCGGGCGGCCTCCCGGCCCCCGAGCTCTTCCCGGTCAAGGAGCTCCAGGAGGCCTCGCGCCTCGTCCTGGAGGAGCAGGGGACGACGGCCCTCCAGTACTCCACGACCGAGGGGCACCCGCCGCTGCGCACGAAGATCGCCGAGCGGATGAACCGCAAGTGGGGGACCCGCCTGACGGCGTCCGAGATCCTCGTGACGGTCGGCTCGCAGCAGGGGCTCGACCTCGTCGCCAAGCTCTTCCTCGACGAGGGGGACGTCGTCGTCTGCGAGAGCCCGACGTACCTCGGGGCCATCTCGGCGTTCAACGTCTTCCGCCCCCGCTGGGTGGAGGTCCCGACGGACGGCGACGGGATGGACATGGAGGCCCTGGAGCGGGTCCTCCGGACGACGGACCGCGTCAAGCTCGTCTACGTCGTCCCGAACTTCCAGAACCCGACGGGCCGCACCTGGTCGCTCGAGCGCCGCAAGCGCCTGGCCGAGCTGGCGACGCGGTTCGACGTGCCGGTCCTCGAGGACAACCCGTACGGCGAGCTGCGGTTCGAGGGGGAGGACCTCCCCGCCATCCAGGCGCTGGAGCCCGACAGCCTCGTCCTGTCGGTGGGGACCTTCTCGAAGATCTTCTGCCCCGGCATGCGGATCGGCTGGGTGGCCGCGCCCCGGCGCTTCCTCGACAGGCTCGTCATCCTCAAGCAGGGGACCGACCTCCACACCCCGACGTTCACCCAGCTCCAGCTGAACCGGTACCTCGACGACTACGACATCGAGGCCAACGTCGCCCGGATCCGCGACGTCTACCGCCAGCGCCGGGCCGCGATGACCCGCGCGCTCGAGCGCGAGATGCCCGCGGGCGTCACCTTCTCGCGGCCGCAGGGCGGCCTCTTCCTCTGGGTGGAGCTGCCGGAGGGGATGGACGCGCGCGAGCTCCTCTCGCGCTGCCTGCAGCAGGAGGTGGCCTTCGTCCCGGGCGGGGCCTTCTTCCCGAACGGCGGGCGCGAGAACACCTTCCGGCTGAACTACTCCAACATGCCGATCGAGAGGATCGAGGAGGGGATCCGCCGCCTGGGCGCCTGCGTCCGCGAGATGGTGCAGGCCCCGGTCCCGGCGCGCGAGGCGGCGCTGGCGCTGCCCTAGCGGCGCCTTGGCGCGGCCCTGGGCGCGCCCGCGGTGGACGGACGCCGCGGGAGCCGGATAATCGCGGCGGAAACGCCGCGCGATGCCGCAGGAAGCGAAGATCGGTCCCTACCGGATCCTGGGGGAGCTCGGCTCGGGCGGGATGGGGATCGTCTACCGCGGGTACGACGACCGCCTCCAGCGCGAGGTGGCGCTGAAGGTCGTCGCCCTCGACGGCGCGGGGGGGCGGGAGCGGGCGCGCCTCTTCGAGGAGGCGCGGGCCGCCTCGGCGCTGCAGCACCCGGCCATCGTCTCGGTCTTCGACGTCGGCGAGGAGGTCGCGGGCGAGGGGGAGGAGGAGCGCCGCCTCGGCTGGATCGCGATGGAGAAGGTCGAGGGGAAGACCCTCGAGCAGCTCGTCGCGGGGGGCCGCCTCCCCGTCAAGCGCGCCCTCAACGTGATGGTGCCGGTCGCCGACGCGCTCGCCCGCGCCCACGAGGCCGGGATCGTCCACCGGGACGTGAAGCCCGCGAACGTCGTCGTCACGCCCGAGGGGCGCCCCAAGGTCCTCGACTTCGGCCTGGCGCGGCGCCGGCGCGAGCCGCGGACGGCCGGGGCGGCGCAGGAGACCCTCCCGCCGCAGACGGCCGAGGGGCTCGTCGTGGGGACCGTGGAGTACATGAGCCCGGAGCAGGCCTGCGGCGAGCCGGTCGACTTCCGGAGCGACGTCTTCTCGTTCGGCTCGGTCCTCTACGAGGTCGTCACGGGCCGCAAGGCCTTCGGCGGCCGTTCGAACGTCGACGTCATGCACGCCGTCGTCCACGACGAGCCGCCCGCGCCCCGCTCCGTCGTCCCCGACCTGCCGGAGGGCCTGGCCTGGATCCTGGAGAAGTGCCTGAGGAAGGACCCGGCCGAGCGGTACCAGTCGACGCACGACCTCGTCCTCGACCTCAAGCGCGTCCTCGACGAGCTGACCCGCGGCTTCTCCGCCCCGGCGACCGAGGTCTCGCGCCCGGCGCTGCCGCGGCGCGTCCTGACCTGGAAGGCGGCGGCGATCGCCGCCGGGGCCCTCGGGGCGGGCGTCCTCCTCGGGGCCTTCCTCCGCCCCTCGCCGAAGGACCTCTCGGCGACGCGCGTCGAGGCCGTGGCCGCCTACGCCGGCGCCGACTGGGCCGAGGGGGCGCCGTCGCCGGTCAGCCGGACCGTGGCGGTGACGAGCAACCTGCACGGCAGCTACGACGTCTACCTCGTCGACCCGGGCGCCGACCCGGTCCAGCGGACCGACTCGCCCGACGACGAGATCGAGCCCTCCTGGTCTCCCGACGGCGCCTCGATCCTCTACACGCGCGAGACCGCCGCGGGTCCCGAGGTCTGGTCGATCCCGGCCGTCGGGGGCGGGCCGCGCCGCGTCCTGACCGAGGCCTCGTCGGCGTCCTTCACCCCCGACGGCAAGCGGATCGTCTTCGTCCGCTCGCGCGGCGGGCGGAGCGACGCGGTGGCCGTGGCCGGGGCCGACGGCTCCGCGGTCCGCGTCCTCTGGGAGTCGCCCGGCGCGCGGATCTCCTCTCCGCGCGTCTCGCCCGACGGGGGGCAGGTGGGCTTCGTCAACATCCCGCTCATCCAGTCCGAGGTGAACGTCTTCTCGGTCCCGATCGAGGGAGGGCAGCCCCGCCTCCTCGTCGACGAGAAGAACCCGTTCGCCCACGGCCTCGGGACGAACGGCTTCGACTGGAGCCTCGACGGGAAGAGCGTCCTCTACGCATCGCGCCGGGCCGGCACCTTCAACCTCTGGGAGTTCCCCCTCGGCGGGAGGCCCCCGCGCCGGCTGACGACCGGCATCGGGCCGGACGTCTACCCGCGGGCGGCCTCGGACGGCTCCGTCGTCTTCGAGGTGCACCGCGAGCGGTGGTCGATCTGGGGCGTGCGGGTCGGGCCCGACCTCCTCCCGTCCGAGCCGCCGCGCCTCCTGACGCTCGACGGAAGCGCCTGGGCCGCGGCCCTCTCGCCGGACGGCAAGCGCCTGGCCTACTGCACCTACCCGCACGACGACGTCCGCCACGTCTGGGTGCTCGACCTGGCCACGCGGACGCGCATCCGCGTCTCGGGGGCCGGGAAGCGCAACGCCAACCCCTCCTTCAGCCCCGACGGGAAGCGCCTCGTCTGGTTCGGCGACGCCGCGGGGACGTACGACCTCTGGAGCGCGCCGGCCGACGGGGGAGCCGCCGAGCGCCTCACGGACGGCACCGACGCCGAGCTGAGGCCGTACTTCTTCGGGGACGGGAAGCGGATCGCCTACAACCTCGTCAAGAAGGGGGACGAGGCGTTCGTGGCCGTCCTCGACCTGGCGACGAAGAAGAGCCGGACGATCACCCCCGCGGGCTTCCGCGAGCCGCGGCCCAGCCCCGACGGGCGCTGGGTCGTCTGCGCCGGGGACCGGGAGGGGGGGCCGAACCACGGCGTCTGGGTCGTCCCCGCGGACGGCAGCGCCCCGCCGCGCCGCGTCGTCGAGACGGGCTACCGCCCCCTCTTCACGCCCGACGGGCGGTCGGTCCTCTACCTGACGAGCGAGCCCGGGGCCTGCGTCGTCCGCGCCGTCGGGGTGGAGGGCGGGGAGCCGCGCGAGGTGCTGCGGATCCCCGCCTACCGGAACTACCTCCAGGCCGACCTCTCGGCCGACGGGAGGTACCTGGCCTACAACACGATCGACGCCGAGAGCTCGGTCTGGCGCCTCACGCCGCCTTCGCGGTGACCCGGGCCGGGGGCTCGGCGAGCATCGCCACGAGGTACGTCCAGAAGCGCCCGACCGACGGGACGTGGACCTTCTCGTCGGGCGAGTGGGCGTTCTGGATCGTCGGCCCGAACGAGATCGTCATCAGCCCGGGGTACTTCTCGCCGATGATCCCGCACTCGAGCCCGGCGTGGATCGCCTTGACGGCCGGCTCCGCGCCGAAGAGCCGCGCGTGGACCTGCTTGGCCTGGGACAGGAGCGGCGAGGTGACGTCCGGCTTCCAGCCCGGGTAGCCCTCGCCCTGCTCGGCGGCGAAGCCCGCGAGCGCCGAGAGGGCACGCACCTGCGCGCCGACGTCCAGCTTGGCCGACTCGACCGAGCTGCGGTGGCTCATCGAAACCGTCACCTCGTCCCCCGCCGTCGCCACGATCGCCAGGTTCGTGGAGGTCTGGACGAGGTCCGGGATGTCCGGCGACATCGCCAGCCGCCCGTGGGGAGAGGCGTGGAGGTACCCGACGACGCGCGCGGCGTCGGAGGCGGAGAAGACCTTCCCCGGGGCGCCGGAGGCGGCCTCGAGGGCCAGCGCCAGGTTCGGCTCGATCGGGCCGAGCTCCGCCTTCAGGTCGGCCTGGAGCTTCGCGACGGCGGCCTTCAGCTCGTCCTCGCGGCCCGGGTCGGCGTAGACGACGGCGAACGCCTCGCGCGGGATCGCGTTGCGCTTGGAGCCCCCCTCGAGCGCGGCCACCTCGAGCCCCAGCCGCTCGATCCCGGCGAAGAGGAACCGGGCGAGGAGCTTGATCGCGTTGGCGCGCCCCTCGTGGATGTCGACGCCCGAGTGCCCGCCGCGGAAGCCCGTGAAGGAGACCCGGTAGGCCCGCGTCCCCGGCGAGGGGGGTACGAGCGAGACCTTCGTCCGCGCCACGGTGTCCATCCCGCCCGCGCAGCCCACGTAGACGGCCCCTTCCTCCTCGGTGTCCAGGTTCAGCATCCGGTCGCCCGCGAGGAACCCGGGCTCCAGGCCGTAGGCGCCGGTCATCCCGGTCTCCTCGTCGATCGTGAAGAGGCACTCCAGCGGCCCGTGGGAGACGTCCTTCGACTCCAGGACCGCCAGCGCCGCCGCCACGCCGATCCCGTTGTCGGCGCCCAGCGTCGTCCCGTCGGCCTTCACCCACTCCCCGTCCGGCACGAGGCGGATCGGGTCCTTCGTGAAGTCGTGCGCGGTCGCCGAGTTCTTCTCGCAGACCATGTCGAGGTGCCCCTGCAGGATCGTCGCGGGCTCGGCCTCGCGCCCGGGCGTCCCGGGCTTCGTCACGACGAGGTTCCCGGCGGCGTCGCGCCGGCAGGGGAGGCCGAGGCGGCGGGCCGTCTCCTCGACGTGGGCGGCCACGGCCGCCTCGCTCTTGGAGGGGCGCGGGATCGCCGACAGGGCGAGGAAGTGCTTCCAGAGGAGCGAGGGCTCCAGGGAGTCGAGCGTCGGGGTCATGTTCACCTCTGTCGAAGGGATTCGCGGCGGCTGCCGCCCGGGGGACGCACATGATACGCCCGGAACGGAGCCCGGGGTTCGTCCCCGGGGCCCCCGGCAGGTCTTCTCACGGCGTCCCGCCCTCCCTATCCTCGGGCCCGGATGAAGGTCCAGGCGACCGCCGAGTTCAAGCACGTCGCCGAGCGCTCGCGCTTCTTCGCGGTCCTCTTCCCGGCGGCGTCCGAGCAGGACGTCCTCCTGATGGTGAAGGCGAAGAAGGGCGAGCACCGGAAGGCCAACCACCACTGCTGGGCGCTCCGCGCGAGGGGGCCGGACGGCCAGCTCGTCGAGAAGTCGAAGGACGACGGCGAGGTGGGCCACCCCGGCAGGGTCCTCCTCGAGCTCCTGAAGAAGTCCGACCTCGAGGGCGCCCTCCTGGTTTCTCGAGTCTTCGGAGGCGTCAAGCTCGGCGTCGGCGGCGTCTCCCGCGCCTTCCGCGAGGCGGGGGAGGGGGCCGTCGCGGCGGGGGGAGGTCGCTGACGCGAACGGTATCGCGGAGATGTGGCGTCGCCTCCGGGAGCCATCGGCGGGCGGAGGCAATCCTCCGCCCGCCGAGACGCAGCGCAGGTGGCTCAGGACTCCTCGCTCTTCAAGGGCAGAGGAATGGACCGTCCCGCATCAGCCGCCACGGGGCGCCGAGGGGATTGGTGTACTCGCGGTAGGTGCCGTGGACCGTGTCTGTGACCCGCAGCTTGACTTCGACATCGGTCAGACCGCCTGCGTAGATGCCGATGCTGCCGGAGCTCCCGTCGCAGAACCTCACCATCTTGGTGATGACCTCGACGTTCGCCGCGCTGAAGAACCAGAAGTAGCCGGTATCCGGGGTCAACGCCACCGCCCTCGCGAACCCGCGGTTGCCTCCGTAGTCCCGGTACTCCGCCTCGACCTTGAACCGAGAATTCAGCAGGCAGAGGGAGTAGGCGTCGGGCGTGCAGGTACCGGTGGTACCGGAGCCCTCTCGATCCGCGGCGGCCGCCCCCAAGTGCCGTTCGAGGAGTGAGTCGAGAACCGCCGAGATTGCCGCGTCCCCGCTCTCCTCGCGCGGACGGTCGAAACCACCTGGCCCGCCATCGTCCGCCACCGAGCAGCCGAAGGGTCCGTCGCGGATCAGGAGCCATGGGTTCCCGAGCGGGTTCGAGTACTCTCGGTAGATGCTGGCGCTCGTGTCGAAGACCTTGAGCGTCACCTGGACGTCGGTCAGCCCTCCGGCGTAGACGCCGATCTGCCCCGAGGTTCCGCTGCAGAAGGGGACCATCTTCGCGACGACCTCGACGTTTGCGGAACTGAAGAACCAGAAGTAGCCGGTGTCGCCGGTGACAGGAACTGCGCGGGCCTTGCCGGTGTTCCCAGCGTAGTCCCGGAAGTCCGCCTGGACGCGGAAGCGCGAGCCGAGCAGGCAGAGGGTGTTCGAGTCCGGCGTGCAGGCCGCCGACGCGCTCTGAACGAGCTGGAATGCGGAGCCAGGCGGGAAGTCGCCGTCGAAGTAGACCTGGGCAGTCCGGCTCGAGGATCCAGGGTTGGAATCGTAGTAGTAGACGAGGGTCCAGGAGCCGGAGCCGGAACCGTTCGTGGATCCGGCAAGGGAAACCCAGGAGGAGGACTCGGAAGCGGACCAGGAGCCCTGGCAGCCCGACG
>RHKY01000046.1 GCA_008363385.1 Acidobacteriota bacterium
CGCCCGGGCGCCCCGGTACCCGCGGCGCCCGTGATCGCCTTCCCGGCCGGCGCGGCGGTCGTCGTCGAGCCGATGTCGCCGATGCGGAGGAAGATCGCCCAGCGGATGGTCGAGTCGAAGGCGACCTCCGCACACGTCACCACGATCTTCGAGGTCGACTACACGAACGTCGCCCGGCTGAGGGACCGGGTGAAGGACCGCTTCTACGCCCAGCACGGCACCAAGCTCTCGTTCCTGCCGTTCCTCTTCCGCTCCGTGATCGCGGGGCTGAAGGCGCGGCCGCTCGTCAACGCGTCCGTCTCCGGCGAGGACGTCGTCTACCACCGCGAGGTCAACCTCGGGATGGCCGTGGCGCTCGACTGGGGCCTCATCGTCCCCGTCATCAAGGGGGCCGACAACCTCTCGCTCGTCGGGCTGGCCCGCGCGGCGAACGACCTCGCGGCCCGGGCCCGCGCCAAGAAGCTCCTGCCGGACGAGGTCCAGGGCGGGACCTTCACGATCACGAACCCGGGCGTCTACGGCTCGCTGATCGGCACGCCGATCATCAACCAGCCGCAGGTGGCGATCCTGAGCGTGGGCACCATCGAGAAGCGGCCGAAGGTCGTCGAGCTCCCCGACGGATCCGACGCGATCGCCATCAAGACGATGGGCTACCTCTCCCTCACGTTCGACCACCGCCTCATCGACGGCGCCGAGGCGGACGCCTTCATGAACGTCGTCAAGTCGACGCTGGAGGCGTCCGACTTCCGGAGCGAGGTCGAGTAGCGGGCCGGCGCTCGCGGGTGCGGGGCTCGGAAGGGGGGCGGAGGACCGCCCCCCTTCGCTTGACGGGGGGTGCCCGGCGTCCGGTACGATCGAGAATGGATCGCGTCACACGGGTCGTCTCGCTCCTGCCGCGCGGGCCCGTCGGGTTCGAGGAGGTCTACGCCCTCCAGAAGCGGCTCGAGGGGGACGTGAGGGCCGGCGGTCCCGAGCGCCTCCTCCTCCTCGAGCACCGGGACGTCATCACGATGGGCCGAAACGCCGACCGCGGGGACCTCCACGTGACGCCCGAGTCCCTCGCGGCGCGCGGCATCGAGCTCGTCACGACCGACCGGGGCGGGAAGCTCACCTTTCACGGCCCGGGGCAGCTCGTCGCCTACCCGATCCTCGACCTCTCTCGCGGGGAGGCGGACGTGAGGCGGTACGTCCGGCGGCTGGAGGAGGCGCTGATCCTCACGGCGGCCGACTTCGGCGTCCTCGCGGAGCGGAGCCCCGTCCCGGCGCGCTGGTCGTCGATCTGGGTCGGCAACGAGAAGCTCGCCGCGATCGGGGTCCACCTGTCGCGCTGGGTGACGACGCACGGCGCCGCGCTGAACGTCTCGACGGACCTCTCGAGGTTCTCGCTCTTCGTCCCCTGCGGGATCCGGGACGGAGGGGTCACCTCCCTCGCGCGGTGCCTCGCCCCCGCGGCGCCGCCCGGGGTCCCGGCGGTGGCCGAGGCGTTCGTCCGGCGGTTCGGGGAGGTCTTCGAGCGCAGGACCGAGCCGGACGGCGGGCCGGTGGCCCCGGCCGAGGAGGCGCTCGCGGGGAGGGAGGCCTGACGACAGCGGAGGCGACGATGGGACGCGACGACCTGTACGACCTGCTCACCGCCCGGATCGCCCCCTTCGCCTCGGTCGACGGGGCGATCCACTTCGACCGGATCGTCCGCGCGCCGGTGGACGACGAGACCGTCGGTCTCGTGGCGGAGGGCCTCGTCCACCCCGACCCGGAGACGAGGCGCGCGGCACTCTTCATCTTCGCGGGGCTGCAGGACGAGAGCCGCGAGCGCCTCGAGCCGTTCCGGCCGCTCGAGAAGCGGGTGCGGGAGCTCCTGATCGACGACGAGGCGCCCGTGAGGTGCGACGCGCTGATGGCCTACGCCTACTTCGACCCGGCGGACCTCCCGGCGGCCGTCCGGGAGTTCCTGACGGACCCCTGGGGCCGGAACCGCCTCCAGGCCGTCCGGATCCTCGAGGCCGAGGGGAGCCCCCGGAACCTCCCGTCGCTCCTCTCGATGGGGGTCGACCCGTACCACGAGGAGAGCCCCGAGGACGCACGCGAGTGGCTCGTCGTCCGCGAGGCCGCGCGCGGCGCCATCGAGCGCGTCGCGGAGACGCGCTTCCCCGAGACGCTCGTCGAGGAAGAGGTCGAGGGGGTCGCCTGCCTCTTCCACGCGTGGGACCCCGTCTGGCAGTGGGCGGCGAAATGCGGGATCGGGCACCGGGGCTGAGCGGCCTCGTGCGGGTAGACTCCCCGCTCCCGTGAGCGGCCCGCCCCTCCCCCGCTTCGTCCCGAGCCCGGACCGCCCGGTCTACGGGGAGACCCCCCGGCCGGAGTGGCTCAAGGTCCGGTACGTCGAGAACGAGTCGACGCGGCGGATCCTCGACCTCGTCCGGCGGGAGGGCCTCCACACCGTCTGCGAGGAGGCGCGCTGCCCGAACCTCTCCGAGTGCTGGGGCGTCGAGCGGACCGCCACGTTCCTGCTGATGGGAGACGTCTGCACGCGGCGGTGCGGCTTCTGCGCGGTGACGCAGGGGACGGGCCGCCCGCTCGACCCACAGGAGCCGCGGAAGGTCGCCGAGGCGGTCGCGACGATGGGAGTGCGGCACGCCGTCGTCACCTCGGTGAACCGCGACGAGCTCCCGGACGGCGGGGCGGCCCACTTCGCCGCCACGATCCGCGCCATCCGCGACCGGAGCCCGGGCGTCTCCGTCGAGGTGCTCGTCCCCGACTTCCTCGGCAGCGCGGAGGCCCTCGGGACCGTGCTCGCCGCCTCGCCGGAGGTCCTCAACCACAACGTCGAGACGGTCGAGCGCCTCTACCGGCGCGTCCGCCCGGACGCCGTCTACGCCCGCTCGCTCGAGCTCCTCCGCCGCGCGGCGGCGCACCGCGACGCGTCGCTCCCGTCGACGCGCGTGAAGAGCGGCCTCATGGTCGGCCTCGGCGAGACGAACGGGGAGGTCGTCGCCGTCCTCCGCGACCTCCGCTCGTCCGGCGTCGACGTCGTCACGATCGGCCAGTACCTCCAGCCGCACGAACGGCGCCTCCCGGTCGAACGGTGGGTCACCCCGGAGGAGTTCGACGCCTTCCGGCGCGAGGGCGAGGCGATGGGGATCCGCCGCGTGGAGTCGGGCCCCCTCGTCCGCTCCAGCTACCACGCCCGCGCCTCGGTCTGAGCCCCCGCGGCACGAGGCTCCCCGCGGGCCGTCCGGGGAAGAAGAAAGGCCCGCGGCCGCCTGGGCGGCCGCGGGCCTCGTTCGCGTCCTTCGGGGCCGCTACTCGCCGTCGTCGCCGATCGCCTCGACGGGGCAGGAGTCCATCGCCTCCTTGCACTGGGCCTCCTCCTCGGGAGACTCCGGCTGCTTCGAGACGAAGGAGTAGCCCTTCTCCTCCTGCCGGGTGAAGTTCGACGGCGCCGTCACGCGGCAGACGTCGCAGTCGATGCACTGGGTGTCCACGTAGAATTTGCCGCCAGCGTTGTCGGGGTGCTTGTCGTCCTTGTTCGCCATCGCCGCCAAAGATAGCACGACGTCGCGGGCCCGCGCGGCGCGACGCGGCGCCGTCGTGGCGCTCCTGCTCCTCCTCTGCGCCGCGTGCGGCCCCTCCGACCCGGGCGAACGGGTCTGGAAGCGGAAGTGCGCCGGCTGCCACGGGCCCGACGGGCGGGCGAGGACGAAGTCCGCGGCCGGGCGTCCCTTCGCGGACCTGACCGACGGGCGATGGAATCACGGTCCCGGCCGCGCGGCAATCCGTCGCCTGATCCGGGACGGAGACCCACGGAGCCCGATGCCCCCGTACGAGGGGAGGCTCTCGGAGGCGGAGATCGACGCCGTGGTGGACCACGTCCTGAAGCTGGCGGGCCCGGACGGGGCGGCGTCCCCGGCGGCGCCGCTGGAGGCCCGGTGACCGACGGGACCGTCTCGCTGCCGCTCTTCCCCCTCCCGGGCGTCGTCCTCCTCCCGGAGACGCTCCTGCCGCTGCACGTCTTCGAGCCGCGCTACCGGGAGATGCTCGCGGACGCCCTCCTAGGCAGCCGCCGGATCGGGATGCAGACCATCGACCCCGAAGCCCCCGCGGGCTCCGCGGACCAACCGCGCCTCCTCCCCCTCGGCTGCGCCGGGAGGATCGTGGAGCACGAGCCGCTCGAGGACGGCCGCTCGAACATCGTGCTCCGGGGCGAGTACCGGTACCGGATCGAGGAGGAGCTGCCGGCGGGACGTGCCTACCGGGTCGCGCGCGTCAGGCCGCTCCCGGTCTCTCCCCTGCCGGAGGGCCCCCCGCCGCGGCCGGGGCGCCGGGAGCTCCGGCGCCTCCTCGCCCGCGAGATCGAGCGCCTCGCCCTCTCGGTCGGGCGGCCGGCGGCGGCCCGGCTCCCGACGTCGCTCGGGGACGAAGGGCTCGTCAACGAGGCGGCCTGCCGGCTGGGCCTCTCGCCCGACGAGAAGTACGAGCTGCTCGCGATGGACCGGCTGGACGAGCGGTACGGCCGCGTCCGAGAGCACGTCCGGGGCCTCCAGCGAAGGCTCGACTTCCTCGCGCCGTACCGCCGCGAGGGGGTCGACCCTTCGAGGAACTGAAGAGTCCGGGGAGGGCCCCCGCGCGCGCCCCCGGCGCGCGCCGGAAGCCGGTCCCTCCCCTCACCCCTCCCCCCGGCGGTCGCCGTTCCGGTCCGGGGAGGGCCCACGTGCGCCCCGGTCGTCCGGCGTCCTCCTCGCCGGCTCACATCGGCTTGGAGGCCGAGAGGGCGCGGTCGTGCGCCCAGCTCTTGATCGCCTTGATCTGCTCCTCCATCGTCTTGGCGAGCGGCACCGTGTTCGTGATGTGACGGCTGACGTCGTCCTCGTTCATGGCGCGCGACTCGTTGTACGCGTCGATGGCGGCCGACTGGACGATCGCCTCGATCTCGGCCCCGTTGAACCCCTTCGTCGCCTTGGAGAGGAAGACGACGTCGAACTTGTTCAGGTCCGCCTTCCGCTTCCTCAGGTGGACGGCGAAGATGGCCTTGCGCTCCACCTCGTTCGGCAGGTCGATGAAGAAGACCTGGTCGAATCGCCCCTTCCGGATGAACTCCGCGGGGAGGAGCTGGATCCGGTTCGCCGTGGCCGCCACGAAGACCAGGGCGTCCTTCTCCTGCATCCAGGTCAGGAAGGTCGAGAAGATCCGGCCGAGCGCCGGGTCGCCCCCGCCCGCCTCCCGCCCGCCGCTGATGGCCATCTCGATCTCGTCGATCCAGAGGAGGGCCGGCGAGAGCCCCTCGGCCGTCTTCAGCGCCCGGTGGAACGTGTACTCGGGGTTCTCCGTCCCGAAGACGAGGTTCATGTCGAGGCGGAAGAGCGGGAGGCTCCAGAGCGCCGAGATCGCCTTGACCGAGAGCGACTTGCCGCAGCCGGACATCCCCATCATCAGGAGCCCCTTCGGCACGGGAAGGCCCGCGTCGACGGCCTCGCGGGTGAAGAGGTTCCGGCGCTTGACGAGCCACTCCTTGAGGTTCTCCAGCCCGCCGATGTCGTCGACGGTGAACCGGGGAGGGACGAACTCCAGGACCCCTTCCTTCCGCGAGGACTGCTCCTTCTCGGCCAGGAGCTCGTCGTAGGCCCCCTCGTCGTAGGACCCGCGCCGGGAGAAGACCTTCGTGTAGACGTGCTCGATCTCGTCCTGGGTCAGCCCCTTGAGGGCGATGGCGAGCTTCTTGGCCATCGCCTCGGTCAGCGGGACGTTCGGGAGCACCCGCTTTCCCAGGTGGGAGAGGAGGAAGAGGATCTCGGCGTCGTCGGGGAGGTCGTAGTCGAGGACGAAGAGCTCCTTCTTGACGTCCTCGGGGATGACGAGCCGGGGCGAGACGAGGAAGACGAACCGCCCCCGCCCCTTCAGCTGGCGGTAGAGGTCCCTCAGCCGCCGGACGACGTCCGGCCGGGAGGCGAGGACGCCCGGCAGGTCCTTCATCAGGAAGAACCCCGGTCCCTGGAACGCCAGGATCGCGTCGAGCGCCTTGAGCGGGTCCTCGGTCCCGGGCCAGCGCTCCGGGCCCGCGACGACGCCGTCCACGCAGGTCCAGGTCCCGAACGGGACGGGGGACTCGAAGTGCTTCTGGGCCAGCGCCTGGAGAGCCCGCTCCACGCGCCCCTCCTCCCAGCTCTGGACGTAGACGAGGGGGTATCCGCCGAAGAGGACGCGCCGGATCCGCTCCGGGCCGCGGGGGGTCGGGTTCGCGCTCATGGAATTCGGATTGTAGACGGGTAAGATAGGGCACCGTGGCAAACCCAGAGCACGTCGAGCGCGTGAAGGACCCCTCGTGGAACAGCTGGCGGTCCCAGATCGCCGGGATGGTCCCGGACCTGACGGACACCGACCTGTCGGGGCTGGACCTCTCCGGCCGAGACCTCTCGACCGCCGACCTCTCCCGGACGAAGCTGGACGGGACGAACCTGGACGGCGCCAACCTGGGCCGCGCGATCCTCCGGGGCGCGAGCTTCAAGGGCGCCTCGCTGAACCGCGCCGACCTGCGCGACTGCGACCTCGAGTTCCTGGTCCTCGACGGGGTGCCGATGGTGGGCGCCTCGATGAAGAACGCGTCGCTGAAGAACGCCTCGATCAAGGGGTCCGACCTGACGGCGTGCGACCTGACGGGGGCCAAGCTCGAGTCGGGGGAGTTCGCCGGCACGGTCTTCTCCTTCGGCCGCCTCCTGTACACCAACTTCCGGGGCGTCGGGATCGCGGGCTGCCGCTTCGAGGAGTGCGACCTGACCCAGGCGATCTTCGACGGCGTCGTCTACAAGGCCGGCTGCTTCGACAAGGCGGTCCTCCGGATGGCCTTCTTCCGCGAGTCGAACCTGGCGGGGACGAGCTTCAAGGGGGCCAAGCTCCTGAAGACGGTCTTCAAGGGGGCCAACGTCACCGGCTGCGACTTCACGGGGGCCGACCTGACCGAGGCCGACCTGGAGCGGGCGGCCGGGAACGGCTGCGTCTTCTCGGACGCCGTCATGCGCAAGACGGCGGCCATCAAGGCGGACCTGAGGAAGTCGGTCTTCCTCGGCGCCAGCCTGGACGAGGCCGACTTCACGACGGCGATCCTCGACAAGCTCGACCTGAGGACGCCGAAGCTGAAGATGACGAACTTCACCGGGGCCCGCCTGCAGGGCGCGACCGGGATCTCGGCCAACCTCCGCGGGTGCAACTTCACGGAGGCCGACCTCTCGGCCGCGGACCTCTCCGAGGCGAACCTCGAGGGCGTGATCCTGCCCCGCGCCAAGCTCGCGGGCGCGGTCCTTCGCCGGGCCAACCTGAAGCGGGCCCGCCTCACGGGCGTGTCCGCCCCCGGGGCCGACCTCTCGGGGACGAACCTGATCGGCGCCGACTGCGAGGACGCCGACTTCTCCGCGTGCGACCTCCGCTTCTCGCGCGCCATCGGCGCCACCCTCCTCGGCGCCTCGCTCCGGAACACGGCGATCTCCCACGCCGACTTCTCGGAGGCCAAGATGGGGGGCACCTCCTTCGTCGGCGCCAAGGGGACGGGGGCCAAGTTCACCGGCCAGCTCCACCTCCGCCTCGTGCTGGCGGCCTCCGCCTTCTTCGACAAGGGGAAGGGGAAGGTCGAGAAGGTCGAGGACCGGCGCGAGCTGGAGCGGCAGGCGCGGATCGCGAGCCTCGAGAAGGGCGCCGCCGACCGCGACCGCTCCGTCGCCGGGCGGGGGCCCACCGCGCGCGAGGAGGGGGTCGACGAGACCCGCGGCCGGCGCCGCGGCGGCGACCAGGGCTAGGCCAGGCCGCGCGCTCGGCGGGTGCCGGTCAGCGGGGCGAGGCCGTCCCGGCCGGAGCCGGGGCCGCCGTCCCGGAGGCGGGTGCCGGGGCCGGAGCCGCCGAGGCGGCGGGGACGGTCTTCTTCGGGCTCCCGGCCGCGGCGGCCCTCAGGGCGTCCAGCAGGGGGCGCAGCTCGTCGACCGCGGCGCGGGGGACGAGCATCGCGTCGCTCCGCCCGCTCGCCTCCACCGCCAGCGCGGGAGCGCCGTCCAGGGGGCTCGCCGTGTAGAACCGCAGGAGGCGCGGCGAGGGCTCCCGCTCCACCTGGACCTCGATCGTGGCGGCGGGGGGCGGCAGCTTCTTCTTCTTCACCTCGACGCCGTGCGCGGGGAGCTCCTTCTGCGGGAAGAAGAGCCGCGCCTCGATCCGCGAGAGCCGCTCGAGGAGGTCCTCGACCGCCGTGGCCGGGACGGTCCGGCCCCCCGAGCGCCACTCCCCCTCGACCTTCTCGGCCCCGCCCACCGTCCCGCCGAGGTCGACGGAGAGCCGGGTGGCGTTCCAGGTGTCGAGCGGGCAGATCTTCGTCTCCCGGAAGGCCGAGAGCTCCTTGGCGATCCCCTCCTGGACGCGGTCGTCGACGACGACGGGAGTCTTCCCCCGGAGGGCGTAGAGCTTCCCCGCCACGTCCGCCTTCGTCGCGCCGAACGCGAGCGACGCCACGACCTGGTCGCCCTTCTGCAGCGTGACGGTGGCCGACGGCGGGGCCAGGCCCACGCGCGGGAGGTCGGACGGGCCGAGGGTCGGGAACTCGGAGACGCGGCTGGACGACAGGTCGGCGAGCAGCTCGTCGACGAACGTCCTGGAGGCGAGGTCCTTCACCGGCTCCTCGAGCCGCCAGTCCCCGGGCGGGGAGCCCGCGGTGCCGGCGGAGCGCGCGACCACGATCCGGGACGTCCCCTTGGCGATCGTCATCCGGGTCACGTCGGCGGAGGGCACCTCGACGAGGTTCTTCGAACGGAAGTCGTCCAGCGGCTTCCTCAGCGCGGCCATCGGCGCGTACTTCACCGCCCCGAACCGCCCGCCGACCGCCGCGGCCGTCGCGTCCGTCCCCGGGACCTCGGACCCGAAGAGGACCGTGTGGGAGGCGCCCCCCTTCAGGCCGAGGACGACGGTGGCCTTCGGGGCGTCCAGGCCGAACTCCTTCGGGTCGAACTCCGTCCGCGTCTCGCCGACCAGGTCGAGCCGCGCCAGGTCGGCGACCAGGCCGTCCACGGTGGCGGCGTCGGCCGGCTCCCCGCCGACGAGCCAGCGGTCCTCCGGGCCGCGCGCCAGGGCGACCTTCGGCAGGTCCGGCCGCTCGACGGTGACCGCCACGGCCTCGGCCGTCTCGAAGTCGAGGAGCTTCTTCCGGGCGCGCGCGGCCTGCTCGGAGGTCGGCTGGTGGCGCTCGAAGAAGACGACGAAGGCCAGGAGGGCGAGGAAGACGCCCGTCAGGACGAGGAGCTTCCGCGTCGACACGGCAGGCCGACCTCCTAGCGGCGCCTCTTGAAGTAGATCCCGACCCCGAGCGCGACGGCCAGGAGCGGGAGGACGACGACCGCCACGAGGGTGATCCGGCCGATGTCGCCCCGCGTCATCGTCACGGCCACCTGGTCCGTCGACTTGGGCGGGATCGAGACGAGCGCCTCGCGCTCCATCGTCCAGTTGGCCGCCCCGCTCGCCAGGTACGAGTTGGCGGCGTTGGGGAGGCCGCCGTTCGAGGCGAAGTCGGCGTCGCCGAAGACCACGAGCCGCGCCCTCTTCCCCTCGCCGGCGCCGCTCGTCTCCAGCGCCACCGCGACCGGGACCGGGCCCTGCACGTCCTTCTCGTCCTTCTCGACCTTCACCTCGAGCCGGGCCAGGTCGGTCTCGCCCCACCCGTCGCTCGTCGTCTCGGCGAGGACGGTCCCGGTCCGCCCCTCGGGGAGCTTCTCGGCCAGGCCGACCGACCGCGCGAGCGAGAAGACGACGGCGGTCCCCTCGAGGAGCTTCGTGACGGGGTGCGGCCGGAACGTGGAGGCGAAGAACGTGTCGGCCCCCATCAGCGGGACCGCGCTCTTCGGGTCGATGACGATGTCGTTCCCCAGCTTCACCCCCCACGCCGAGAGCACGGGGGAGAGGCCGAGGTCGAGGAAGCTCCGCGTCCCGCCCGGCGAGAGCTCGACGTCGAGGAAGAGGAGGAGCCTCCCGCCGCCGTCGAGGTAGCGCACGAGGGCCGCCGCCTCGGGCTCGGTGAAGGCCGAGCGGGGGCCCGCCACGACGACGAGGTCGGTCCCGGCCGGCACCTCGGGGGCGCCGAGGCTCCCCCACGTCTCGACCGTGCAGTTGTCCCGCCGGAGCGTCTCGGCCAGGGCCCAGAAGCCCTCGCGCGAGCGCTCGTCGGTCTTCCGCTCGCCGTGGCCCGTCGTGAAGACGACCTTGGGCGCGCGCGTCTGGGTCACCGAGAGGATCGCGGAGGTGAACTCCTGCTCCCCCTTGAAGCTCTTGATCGACGGCTCGCCCCCGAACCGGGCCCGGGAGTAGTCGAGCTCCGCCAGGGCCTCGGTGCCGACGTACTTCTTCTTCTCGCCGGACTGGAAGACGACCGAGGCCCCGGTGACGCCGAACTCCTTGACGAGGGCCTCGGCGCGCGCCCGGTTCCGGGTCGGGTCGAGCGTCTCGACGGTGAGCAGCGGGGACTTCGCCTTGTAGCGGCGCAGGAGCTCCTGCGTCTCGGCGAACATCGGCGTCCCCTCGGTCATGAAGACGGTGACGGTGACCGGCGCCTTCAGCTCGGCGAGGACCTTCTCGGTCCTCTCCGAGAGGCTGTAGAGGCCCGAGCCGGTCCAGTCGAGGCGCCGGTAGTGCCGGGCGCCGAGCCAGTTGACGAGGACGAGGATCCCGAGGCCCACGACCACCGAGGCGGCCAGGGTGAGGCGGAAGGCGGAGCGGGGGTTCATCGGCGCCTCACTTCCCCTTGTTCGCCTCGAGGGCGCGCGCCGACAGGAAGAGGAAGAAGACGACCGTGGAGGCGACGTAGACCAGGCGGCGCGTGTCGACGATCCCGCGGGAGAAGTCGTCCATGTGCTCCAGGAGGTTCAGGTACGAGAGCGCCTCGCGGGTCCCCGGGTCGTTGGCGAACTCCTTGAAGACGCCGACGAAGAAGACGCCGATGATGAAGACGAAGCCGAGGATCGCGGCGACGATCTGGTTCTTGGTCAGGGCCGAGGCGAACGTCCCGGCCGCGATGAAGAGGGCGCCGATCAGCGCCACGCCGACGTAGGCGCCCGCGATCGGCCCCCAGTCGAGCTTTCCGTGCCGCGAGAGGAGGAGCGGGTAGACGACCGTCGGCGACCAGAGGAAGAGGAAGAACGCCCACCCCCCGACGAACTTCCCCGCCACGACCGTCGTCTCGGTGACCGGCGCGGTGAGGAGCGCCTCGATCGAGCCCGACTTGCGCTCCTCGGAGAGGAGGCGCATGGCGATGACCGAGGAGACGAGCATCATGAAGATCCAGTAGAAGACGTTCGTGAAGAAGAGCGACATGAACGCGGTCCGGGGCGTCTCGGGCTGGTTGAGGGCCTGGAGGATCCCGTTGAAGAGGACGCCGTTGATCAGGAGGAACGAGGTCAGGACGACGTAGGCGAGCGGCGAGAAGAAGTACGCCAGGAACTCGCGCCTGACGATCGCGCGGAAGGCCCTCACTTCGCCTCCTCCTTGGCGGGCGGCTCGTCGTGCGCCTCGACCGCGGCCGGCAGCTCGTCGGTCTGCGGCTCGGCGGCCGCCGACTGCGAGACGAGGCGGACGAAGACGTCCTCGAGCGTCGCCTGGCGCGGGGTCATCTCCAGGAGCGTCCAGCCCCGGGCCACGACCTCGCGGAAGACGGCCTCCCGCACGTCGGCCTCGCGCTCCGTGTCGAGGACGACCCGGGTCTCGCCTCCCGCGCCGATCCGCGCGGCCCTGACGACTCCGGGGATCCCCTTGAAGGCCGCGTCGGCGCCCGTCAGCTCCCCCTTCAGCGCGACGGTCAGGCCCGGGCTCTGGGCCATCTGCTGCCGGAGGAGGTCCGGCGTCCCGGTGGCCAGGATCTTCCCCTTGTCGATGATGACGACGCGGTCGCAGACCAGCTCGACCTCGGGGAGGATGTGCGTCGACAGGAGGATCGTGTGGTCCTTCTTCAGGTCCCGGATCAGCTCGCGGACCTTGACGATCTGCCGCGGGTCGAGGCCGACGGTCGGCTCGTCCAGGACGAGCGCCTTCGGCTTGTGGACGAGGGCGCCGGCGAGCCCCGTCCGCTGGCGGTACCCCTTGGAGAGGTTCGCGATCGGGGTGTCGGCCACGTCGTCGACGAAGCACTTCTGGATCGCCTCGTCGACGCGCGAGCTCACCTCCCGCCCCGGCACGCCACAGAGCTCGGCCCGGAAGCGGATGTACTCCCGGACCCGCATCTCCGGGTAGAGCGCGAGCGTCTCGGGGAGGTAGCCGAGGCTCCGGCGGGCCTCGAGCGGCTTCTGGGTCACGTCCACGTCGTCGAGGACCACCCGGCCCGCCGTCGCCGGCAGGAAGCCCGTGATCATCCGCATCGTCGTCGTCTTCCCGGCCCCGTTCGGGCCGAGGAAGCCGAGGATCTCGCCGCTGTCGACCCGGAACGAGATGTCGTCGACGGCGAGGGTCCCGTAGAAAGACTTCGTGAGTCCCTGGACGTCCAGCATCGTGTCGTCGATCCTCCCGGGAGCGTGCCGACGGCGCAGATAGCCGAGCCCTTCCGGCCGCGAGGGGCACGCAATATAGCACGCGGCGTGCCCGGTCCCGGGCGCCGGAGGAGGCCCCGGAGGCCGTTCCGGCGCGGCCGCCGCGGGGCGCCGAGCGCGCCCCGGGCGCCACGCTGGCGCGACGCCCCCGTCGATCTGGCCGGAGGCCGGACGGTCAGCCCCGGCCCCGCCCGCCTCCCTTCGCGGGGCGTTTCGTCTTCGTCTCGGGCCAGGGGCCGTGGGCCTCGGGCCAGGGGCCGAACGGCTCGGCGACGGGCCTCGGCGCCTTCGCGGCGACCGCCGCCGCGGGCGGCTCCTCCTCGGCCCCGAAGTACTCCAGGATCCCGCCGAGGAGCGCTTCGGCCATCGCCTGACGGTACGCGCGCGTCCGGGTCAGCTCGCGGTCCTCGGCGTTCCCGAGGTTCGAGATCTCCACCAGGACGCGCGCCGGGATCCGGTTGTACCGGAGGACCGCCGGGACCCACTCGCGCCCGCCGCGCACGACGTGCGTCCTCACGGGGCCGAAGCGGTGGACGGGGAGGCCCGCCTGCCGGACCGCGCCGAGGAGGCTCTCGGCCAGCCTCGTCGAGACGCCCTCGGCCTCGACCCGGTCCTTCTTCCGGAAGGAGACGACCGGCTGCTCGCGCCACTCGCGGTAGGAGGCGTAGACGGCCCCGCGACGCCCGAACCGCTCCCTCAAGAACCGCTCGCCCGGGACGTAGAACATCGCCCCCCTCACCGACGAGTGGAGCGAGTCGGCGTGGATCGAGAGGAAGACCGTCCTGTCGGGCGGGATCGGCTTCCTGTCCTTCCCGGGGCGGCCGAGGAGGCTGTTGGCGAGGTACCAGCGGAGGTTCACGCCGACGGTCGGGTCGGTCAGCGCGTGCGGCGGGTTCGTCAGGAGGACCCGGCCCTGCCGGTTCGGGAGCTTGTCGCGGTCCGGGACGCCGAAGCCGATCCCGGGCTCCTTCGAGGTCATGACGACGTCGGCCCGGGTCCTCTCGAGGAGGAGCTTCCTGAGCCGGCAGGTCACGTCGTAGACGTAGGTCGACTCCCAGGTCCCGCCGTGGATCGTCCCGGTGTCGCGTCCCCCGTGCCCGGCGTCCAGGACGACCCGCACGCCGGACAGGCCGCGCGCCGCGGGCGGCCGCGAGAACTGCGCCGCCTCGGCCCGTTCCCGCACCAGCTCCTGCGCCCGCGGGTCCTCCGGCGGGAGGTACTCCTCGGAGAGGAAGGCGAGGGGGATCTTCACGGGGAACCCGACCGGGATCGCGTGGACGTCGTCGATCCCCGATCGGAGGGCGATCTTCAGCGCCAGCTCGATGACGTCCTCGGCGTGGAGGCGTCCGGTGAAGCGGACGACGACCGCCGAGTAGAGCGCCTCGCCCTGCCGGATCCGGTAGACCGCGTGCCGCCCCGCCCCGTCCTCGGCGAACGTCAGCGGCGGGGCCTCCTCGCCGTCGACGGCCGGCTCGTCCTTGAACGGCGGGGCCAGCAGCTCCACCGGGATCCGGACGGTCGTCCCGCGCCGCGCGATCGTCGCGCCCAGGCCGTTGGCGCGCGCCAGGTCGGGCCCGTTGGCCGCGCCGGAGGTGAACCAGGAGGCCACGGAGGAGAGCGGCTCGTCGGCGACGGCCACGTGGAGCCACCCGTCCCGGGAGCGGAGGTCGCTCGGGAAGAGCGCCCGCACCGCCGCCAGGCGGGCCGCGTCGGCGAGCAGCCCGAACGGGAGGACGACCGGCCGCGCTGCCGAGGGCCGTCCGGCCACGATCCCCTGGGCGCCGGCCGGGTCCCTCGCGAGGCGGCGCGCGAAGTCGGCCGGCTCCTCCCCCTCCAGGGGACGCGCCTCCACCGAGATCTCGCCCCCCGTCAGGACCACCGTGAGGTCCGAGGAGACCTCGACCCGGCGGTCCCCGGGGGGCGGCTCCGCCCCGAGGAGAGCGGCCGGGAAGGCGGCCGCCAGGAGGAGCGCGACCGGCTTCCGCCGACGGGCGGGGAGACCGCTCACCCGCCCACGGCGCCGCGCGGTCGGGCGCCGGAGAGCCCCGCGGCCTCCTGGACGGCCCTGGCCAGCGCGAAGAGGAGGGGCTCGGAGTCGGCCGGGCCGACGAGCTGAATCCCGATCGGGAGCCCGTCCGACGAGAGCGCCGCCGGGACGGAGACCGCCGGCAGCCCGGCCAGGCTGGCGGGGACCGTGAAGACGTCGGAGAGGTACATCGCCAGCGGGTCGGCCGACCGCTCCCCCAGACGGAACGCGGGCTCGGGGGCGGTCGGGCAGAGGATCGCGTCGACCTCCGTGAAGGCCCGCGCGAAGTCGCGCCGCAGGAGGTCCCGGACGAGCTGGGCGCGTCCGTACCAGGCGTCGTGGTAGCCCGCGGAGAGGGCGAAGGTCCCGAGGAGGATCCGGCGCTTCACCTCCGCGCCGAACCCCTCGGTCCGCGTCTCCCGGTAGAGGGCCGAGAGGTCCGAGTCGCCCCGGCGGGCCCCGTACCGGACGCCGTCGAACCGGGCCAGGTTCGAGGAGGCCTCGGCCGTGGCGACCAGGTAGTAGACGGGGACGGCGAACGGGACGCGCGGGACCGAGACCGGCACCGGCGCGGCGCCGGCCTCGGCGAGCCAGGCGGCCGCCCGGTCGAAGGCGGACTTCACGTCCGGGTGGAGGCCCCCCTCCGGGGCCTCGGCCTCGCGCAGGAGCCCGATCCTCCTCCCGCGGACTCCCCCCGCCAGGCCCGCCCGGACGTCGGGAACGGCCGAGCCGAGCGCCGTCGAGTCCCGGCCGTCCGCCCCGCCGACGAGGGCGAAAACGGTCGCGGCGTCCTCGACGGTCCGCGCGAGGACCCCCGCCTGGTCGAGGGAGGAGGCGAAGGCGACGAGCCCCCACCGGGAGAAACGGCCGTAGGTCGGCTTCACGCCCACGAGCCCGCAGTGCGAGGCGGGCTGGCGGACCGAGCCGCCGGTGTCGGTGCCCAGGGCGAGCGGGACGGCCCGGGCGGCCACCGCGGCGGCGGACCCTCCCGAGGAGCCGCCGGGGACCCGCTCCTCGTCCCAGGGGTTCCGGACGGGCCCGAACGCCGAGTTCTCGTTCGAGGAGCCCATCCCGAACTCGTCGCAGTTCGTCTTCCCCACCACGACCGCCCCGGCCGCCACGAGCCTCTCGACGCACGTCGCGTCGAAGGGGGCCAGGAAGCCGGAGAGGACCCTCGAGCCGGCCGTCGACGGGAGGCCCGCCACGTGGATGTTGTCCTTGACCGCCAGCGGGACCCCGGCGAGCGGGAGCAGCTCGCCCGAGGCCACGCGCCGGTCCACCTCGGCCGCACGCGCCAGGGCCGGCCCCTCGGCGACGTGGAGGAAGGAGCCGTGCCGCTCGGTCGCCGCGCGGGCGCGTGCGAGCGCGGCCCCGGCCACCTCGCGGGCGGAGACCGAGCCCGAGCCCACCGCGCGGGCGAGCTCGAGAGCCGGCCCGTCCAGGAGGCGCTCGGCTTCGGCCCTCACTCGCCCCTCGAGACGACCCGGGGGACGACGAAGTGGTCGCGCGCGGTCTGCGGGGCGTTGTCCCGGACCCACCCGGTCGCCGCGCGCTCCGCCGGCTCGTCCGCGCGCAGCGGCGTCGCGGGAGCGTCGGCGAGGCTCCCGAGCTCGGAATCCGGGATCGACGACAGCGCCTCGAAGTGCTCGACGATCCTGGTCAGCTCGGCAGCCAGCCGCCCGGCCTCCTCGGGTCCCAGGCCGAGAGCACAGAGACGGGCCACCTTCTCCACGAGGCCCGGGTCGATCCTCACGGGCCGCGAGTATAGCGGCGGGGGCGCCCGTGCTTGACCCCTCCGCCGTGCCGCCTTAGCGTGCGAGGCCCCCATGCCGGTCCGCTCGCCACGCCAGGCCGTCGCGGCCCTCCTGAGGCGTCCCGACGTCCGGGCCGCCCGGCTCGCCGCGCTCGAGTCCGGTGTCGGGGTCGACGTGGTGGGGGGGGCCGTGAGGGACGCCTTCCTCGGCCGCTCCGGGGGCGATCTCGACCTCTCGGCGCCGGCTCGCTCCGCGAAGGGCTTCGCCGAGCGGCTCGCCGTCCGGCTCGGGACGCGGGTGGTGGCGGTCGGGACGGCTCCCCGCAGGATCCTGAAGCTGCCGGCGGGGCGCCACGAGGTGGACGTCTGGGAGCGTCCCGGGAGCGTCGAGGAGGACCTCCTCCGGCGCGACTTCGGCGTCAACGCGCTCCGGCTCTCCCTGCCGGAAGCGGCGCTCCAGGGTCCCCCTCGGGCGCTCGAGGACCTCGAGAAGGGCCGCTTGCGGCCGCCCCGTCCCGGCGTCCTCCTGGAGGACCCGGTCCGCGTCCTGAGGGCGGCCCGCTTCGAGGCGACGCTCCCGGGCTTCCGGCTGGTCCGCTCCGCCGCGGCGGAGTGCCGCCTCGCCGCCCGGCGGCTCGGCTCCGTCCCCCCGGAGCGTTCGTTCCAGGAGCTCGAGCGGCTGCTCGGCGCGGCGCCCCGGGCCGCGGCGGCGGCGCTCCTGAGGCTCGAGAGCTGGGGCGCGCTCGCGGGACTCCTCCCCGGGACCACCACCGCGACTCGCCGCGCGGGGATCCGGCTCGTGGCGCGAATGTCCGGGACCCACCCGGCCGTTGCCCGGGCGCTCCTCCTCGCCCCTTCGGGCGGGACGGCGGCCGAGGAGTCCCTGCGGGCGCTCCGCGCCCCGTCGAGGGAGCTCCGGATGACCTCCCGTCTCCTGGCCCTCCCGCTTCGGCGGCGGCGAGGGCCCCCGAGCCGCGCGGAGGTGGCCCGGCTCCTCCGGGCCAGCGCCCCGTTCTGCGAAGAGGCGGTCCTCTTCCTCGGGGCCGCCGGGGACGCCGGCACACGGGAGCTCTCCGCGAGCGCGGGCGCGCTGGCGGCTTCCCCGGCGCGCCTGCGAAGGGTCCTCTCGCCCCCCCGGCCGCTCGCCTCGGCGGACGTCGCGCGGATCCTCGGCGTCCCGCCGGGGCCGTTGCTGGGCCGGGCCCTCCTCGGGCTCGACGAGGCCCTCGCTTCGGGAGAGGTGACGGGCGCGAGGGCGGCGAGGGCGTTCGTCCTAAGGTGGGCGGCCAGGGGGCTTCGTTGACCCCCTCGGCACCACGATGCTAGTTTGCATCTCACCGGAGCGGGGGCGAGGAGCGTCTCGATGGACCTGACGGAACTCCTGAAGTTCGTCACGAAGAAGGAGGCTTCGGACCTCCACCTGAAGCCCGGCCGCCCGCCCCTCCTCCGGATCAACGGCCGGCTCGTCCCGCTGAAGACCGACCCGCTGCAGCCGAAGGAGGTCGAGGAGATGGTCCTCACCATCCTCTCGCCGATGCAGCGGGAGAAGCTGATGGAGAACTACGCGGTCGACATCGGCTACGGCGTCACCGGCGTGGCGAGGTTCCGCGGCAACATCTTCCTGCAGCGCGGCACCTGGACGGCCGTCTTCCGGCGGATCCCGTTCGCGATCCCCTCGATCGCCGACCTGAACCTCCCGGAGGTCCTCTCGACCTTCATGGACCTCCCGGCCGGGCTGGTCCTCGTCACGGGGCCGACGGGCTCGGGCAAGTCGACGACGCTCGCCTCGATCATCAAGGGGATCACCGAGCGCCACCCGGTCCACATCGTCACGGTCGAGGACCCGATCGAGTACCTCTTCCAGGACAACCTGGCCTCGGTCTGCCAGCGCGAGATGGGGACCGACACGACCTCCTTCAAGGAGGCGCTCCGCAACGCGATGCGGCAGGACCCCGACGTCATGATGGTCGGGGAGATGCGCGACTGGGACACGATGGCCACGGCGATCACCGCGGCCGAGACCGGCCACCTCGTCTTCTCGACGCTCCACACGAACAACGCGGCCCAGACGATCGACCGGATCATGGACTCCTGCCCCCCGTCGATGGCCAACCAGGTCCGCCGGCAGGTCGCGCTCGTCCTGCGCGCGATCTGCTCGATGCAGCTGATCGAGCGCAACGACGGGCGCGGGCAGATCCCGGTCGTCGAGATCCTGATCAACTCCCCGAAGATCGCCAAGCAGATCGAGACCGGCGAGACGAAGGAGATCCTCGAGGAGATGGAGTCCTCCGTCACGTACTACAAGATGCAGTCGATGAACCAGTCGCTCGTCGCGCTCTTGTGCAACAACATCATCGACATCGACCGGGCCATGACGCTCACGCACGACCCGGAGGACCTCTCGCTCAAGCTCCGGAAGCTCTTCCCGTCGATCGAGGAGAAGTTCCGAGGAGGGATCATGGCGCCGTCCGCCAACGACTTTTCGGCCATCACCGAGCTCCTCGACATCAAGAAGCTCTACGAGGAGCAGGAGGAGAAGTTCAAGCTCCGGATCCAGGAGAAGGACGACCTGATCGCGGCCCTCGAGAACGACCTCCGGGAGCGGGACCGGATGATCGACGCGAGGTCGCAGCAGACGGGCGAGGTGGAGGGCGAGCTGACGCGGATGCGCCAGGAGAACGAGCGCCTGCGGCAGGAGGCGGCCGCCCGAATCGCCCAGCTCAACGACCGGATCAAGGAGCTGAACCAGCGCCTCATGGGCGGCGGCGCCCCGCCGCCCTCGGGCGGCACCCCGCCTCCCTCCGGCTTCTTCAAACGTTGAACGGGGAGGCTCCCGGCGCGACCGGACGGCGGGCCTTCCCCCCGTCCCTCCCCCAGCGAACGGAGAAGAGACCGGGGGGTCCGAGACCGGGGGGTCAAGACCGGGGGGTCAGAGCTCCGTTCTACGTTCTACGAGGGGGCGTCCCGACGAGGCGTCAGTACGGGAGGGGGAAGCCGGGGTCGACCCTCTCGCGGTGGCGGGCGAGGCCGCCCTCGAGGCTCGCCGCGCGCGTCCGGCCCGAGGCCCTGAGCGTCGCCAGAGCGCGGAGGCTCCTCCTCCCCGCCTCGCAGACGACGACGACGTCCCGTTCCGGCGGCACCTCCGCGACCCGGGCCGCGAGCTCGCGGAGGGGGATGACGAGGGAGCCCGGGAGGATCCCGTGAGAGGTCTCCCACGGGTCGCGGACGTCGAGGACGAGCGGAGGGTCCCCGGAGCGGAGGCGCGCGTCCAGCTCCTCGGCGGTGACCGTCGCGCCGGCCGGCGGCAGGCCGCAGGCGGTCGCGGCCTCCTCCACGGTCCGGAGCGTCGGCGTGTCGCCGCAGACGGCGCAGGCGGGGTCCCTCCGCGTCCGGATCGTCCGGAAGCTCATCGTCAGGGCGTCCACCGTCAGCAGCCGGTCCACGAGCGGCTCGCCCGCGCCGAGGAGGAGCTTCAGCACCTCCGTGGCCTGGATCGCTCCGAGGAGGCCGGGGAGGACGCCGAGGACGCCCCCCTCCACGCAGGAGGGGACCGCCCCCGCCTCGGGCGGGTCGGGGAAGAGGCACCGGTAGCAGGCGCCGCCGCGCGCGGCGAAGACCGCGGCCTGCCCCTCGAACCGGTAGACCGAGGCGTGGGCGTTCGGCCTCCCCGCGAGGACGCAGGCGTCGTTCACGAGATACCGGGTGGCGAAGTTGTCGCTGCCGTCCGCCACGACGTCGTACGCCGAGACGGCGCCGAGAGCGTTCTCTGGCCCGAACCGCTCGACGCGGGCCTCGACGGTGACGAGCGGGTTCAGGAGCCGGAGCCTCTCGCGGGCCGCCACGGCCTTCGGCCGCCCGAGGTCCCCCTCGCCGAAGAGGACCTGGCGCTGGAGGTTCGAGACGTCCACGACGTCGTCGTCCATGACGCCGATCGTCCCGACGCCCGCCGCCGCGAGGTAGAGGAGGAGGGGCGAGCCGAGCCCGCCGGCCCCGACGCAGAGGACTCGCGAGCGGAGGAGGCGCTCCTGCCCGGCGCGGCCGACCTCGGGGAGCGCGAGGTGCCTCGCGTAGCGCCTCACCTCCCCGGGCGAAAGCGGGACGGACATCACGTTCATCTTCGCAGACGAGACCTAGAATGCCGGCGATGTCCCCCGGAACGCGCCGGCTCCGGGTCCTGGCCGGCGGCGCCGTCCTCGTCGCCGTCGCCCTGGCCGGCCTGGGCCTCTTCCGGCTGAGGCAGGCGGTCCGCCGGCAGACGAGCCCCGAGGGGCCCTCCGCCGCCCGTTCGGCGCTGTCGTTCTCCGCCCCCGGGCGGCTCCCGGCCCCCGCCTGGGTCGCGGGCGACGGCTCCGTCCGCGCCGCCGGGATCGCGGGAGGCAGGCTCTGGCTCGGCGGCGACGGGCTCCGGGACGAGGAGACCGCCCTCTCGCTCGAGCACGGGCTCCCGACGCTTCGCCTCGCGGCGGTCGGCGCCCTCGGAGACGCCCCCGTGTTCGCCCTGGAGGCGGGCGGCTGGGGCCGCGTCGGAGCGTCGGGCGTGGAGATCGCCTCGACCGGATTCGGCGCGCTCCACGTCCGGGCGTTCCTCGCCACGGAGGCCGGCGAGCTCCTCGTCGGCGCCCGCGAGGGGCTGTTCCGGGCCGATCCGTCCGGGACCGAGATCGAGAGGCTCTCCTCCGAGCCCGTCCGCTCGCTCGCCCTCCTTCCGGCGGGCGAGGTGGCCGCCGGGGGCGAGTCGGGGCTCCTCCTCGTCCCGCCGGGCGCCGGGGCGGGGAGGCGCGTCCCCACCCCGGACCCCTGGGTCGAGTCGGTCGGCTTCGACGGCCGGAGGCTCTGGGCGGCGACCGCACAGGGGGTCGTCTCCGGTCCCCTCGACGGGGACGGCCCGTCGCTCGTCCCCCACCCACGCGGGTCGGACGTGACGCGGGGCGTCCTGTGGGGCGGCCGCTGGCTCGCTCTCTCGGGCGGGAACCTGGTCTCCCTCGGCGCGGACGGTTCCCGGTCCGAGGACCCTCTCCCCCACCCGTTCGACCTGCTCCTTCAGGCGGACAGGCTCCTCCTGGCGGACGGACCCGAGGGGACGTTCCGCCGGACCGAGGACGGCTGGACCCTCGTCGCGCGGCGGGCCGAGGGCTCCCTGCCGCTCCCGCGCGTCAACGCGCTCGCCTCGGAGGATCGCCGGATCTGGATCGGCTTCTTCGACGGGGGGCTCGCTGAGGCGCGACTCCGGGAGGGGGGAGCGGGCCTGGGCCCCGTGCGCTCCGTGGGCGGCAGCTCGGCGTGGGGCGTGAACGCCCTCCTGCCCGCGGGAGGCGAGCTCTGGGTCGCCTCGCTGCGCGGCGCGTTCCGGCTGCGGGGAGCGGACCTCTCCCCTCTCGAGGGGGCCGGTGCGGCCTTCTCGCTGGCCGCCACGGGAGGCGGCGTGGCCGTCGGCTACGGGAACGGCGTGGCCTTGCCCGGCCCGCGGCTCCTCTCGGCCTTCCACGGGCTCCCCGGGAACCAGTCCATCGCCCTGGCCCCGGACCGGCGCGGCGAGGCCCTCTGGGTGGGGACCCCGACGGGGCTGGGCCGCGTCGAGAGGCGCCGCGTGACGGCGCGGGTGACCGCCGGCGAGGGGAAGCTCCCCCACCCCTGGGTGACCGGACTCGCCTTGGCCGGCGACGGCCTCCTCGTGGCCACGTACGGAGGGGGCGTCGCCGTCCGGCGGGGCGAGGGACGGACGGAGACGTGGAACGCGTTCCCCGAGACGGCCGGGCTGAAGGTGAATGCCGCCTGCCTCCTCGTCGACCCGTCCGGACGCGCCTGGGTCGGGACGCAGGGGAAGGGCCTCTGGCGGTCGGACCCCGCCCGGACCAGGTTCGCGCGGGTCGACGTGGCGCTCCCCTCTCCGAACGTCTTCGCCCTCGCCCTCCACCCCGGGGGCGATCCCCGCTCGCTCCTCGTCGGCACGGACGAGGGGCTCGCCAGCCTCCCCCTTCCCGACAGCGCCACCGCGGAGAGCCCATGAGAACGCGACGTCCCGACCTGCTCCTCGTCCTCCTCGCGTCGCTCACGACGGCCGGGGTCCTTCCCGCGCAGACGGGGGTCCTCGTCCCCACGTCGACCGGGCGGCCCGACCCGAAGGTCCTCTCGCTTAGCGAGATGACGGTCGACGTCGGCGTGGCGCGCGGCTACGCGCGGGTGAACGTCCGGCAGGTGTTCGAGAACCACACCGGAGCCGTCCAGGAGGGGACGTGGCGCTTCGCGCTTCCGCCCTCGGGGGCGGTCGGCGACTTCGCCGTCTGGGACGGAAACGTGCGGATCCCGGGCGTCATCCTGGAGAAGCGGCGCGCGCGGGCCATCTACCGGGAGCTGACGACGCAGCGGATCGACCCGGGGCTCCTCCAGCAGGGCGAGGAGGAGGACCGCGAGCCGGGCGCGGCCGAGGGTAAGGCCCCGCGCCCCTCCGGCGGGGCCGCCTTCTCGGTGAAGGTGGCGCCGATCCCGGCCTGGGGGACGAAGCGGCTGGAGATGCAGTACCAGCACGAGGTCCCCTGGGTGGACGGCGTCGGCGAGCTGCGGGTCCCGCTCTCGCCGGGGGGCGGGGGGACCCCGGCCGTGGCCGGGTCGCTCGCGGTCAGGGTGACGCTCCTCGACGGGGAGTTCGCTCCCCAGGTGGCGGGCGCGCTCGACCTGGCGCGCAAGGCGCGCACCGCGAGCTTCACCGGGACTCGGGTGGCCCTCGACAGGGACGTCGTCCTCCGGTTCCGTCCGTCGTCCTCGGCGCCGCTCGCGTTCACGGCCTTCCGGAACCTGGCCGGGACGCCACCAGACGGCCTCGCGCTGGCTCCCTGGGAGCGCCCGGCCGACCTGCCGCGCGATCGGGACGGCTTCTTCCTCCTGGAGTACCGGCCCGGTGGGGAGGTCTCACCGGGCGCTCCGGGTGAGGCGCGCCCCGAGCGCCGCGCCCCCGCCGCCGTCGCCGTCCTCTTCGACACGTCGCTCTCTCACCGCTGGGGCGGGCTGGAGGCGGGGTACGCGTTCCTCGGGCGGCTCCTCTCGCAGCTCGGCCCGGACGACCGGCTCCTCCTCGTCCCGTTCGACCGAGAGGCCGCGCCCGACCCGCAGGGCCTCGTGCCGGCGTCGCCCTCGGCCAGGCAGACGGCGCTCGCCCACCTCCTGTCGCGTCCCCTCCAGCCCGGGACGGACGTCCCCGGGGCCGTCCGGAGGACCGCCGAGCTCCTGCGCGGGACGAAGGGGGCGCGGATCGTCCTGGTGACGGACGGGATCGGGGGGGCGCGCGACCTGAAGGCCGCCGCGCCGGGAGCGCGCCTCTTCGCGGTCCTCACCGGCGAGGAGCGGCCGGAGTCGTTCCGGGTCGCGTGCGAGGCGCTCCTGTCGCTCTCGTCGGCCGGAGAGGCCGACGAGACCCTCCTCGTCCGCCAGCTCCTCGGCCCCGCGCCCGAGACCGCGTCCCGGACGAAGCCCTCGTCCGCGGCCGCGGAGCTGCCGGTGCGCGCCACGGGCGGCGACCCGCGGCTGAAGATGGTCTACCCGGTCCTGACGCAGCCGCCCACGCCCGGCTCGCTCTCGGGCTGGATCGGGCGGTACGAGGCGCCGGCCTCGCGCGTCACGCTGTCCCTCACGGACGCACCGGGCAGGAACCTGTCGGTCTCCTTCCCCGAGAACGCCCTGGACGCGCGGGACCTGCCGCGCCGCTGGGCGAGAGCCCGCGTCGACCACCTCCTGGCCCTCATCGAGCTGGAGGGCGAGCGGCGCGAGTGGGTGGAGGAGATCCTGGAGCTGTCGCGCCGGTACAAGTTCGTCACTCCGTACACGGCCTTCCTGGCGGCCCCGCGCTCGCTCCTGCGGCCCCGGAGGATCCAGCCGGGAGACCCCGTCATCCGCGTCGAGGCCGACCCAGCGACGACCGGGGTGACGGCGCTGCTCCCGTTCGGCGAGCGGATCGACCTCGCGAGGCGCCCCGGGTCGAACCTGTGGGAGGGGCGGTTCCTCGTCCCCGAGGGACTCCCCGACGGCCCGATGGCGCTGCGGCTGGTCCTTCGCGACGCCTCCGGCGGCACGACGACGGAGACGAAGCGGCTCGTCGTCGACGGGACGCCCCCGACGATCCGGCCCGAGGCGGGTGTCCAGGCGCGCGCGGGCCAGCCGGTCCGCCTCTCGGCCCGCGCCGACGCCGACGTCGTCTTCCTGTCGGTGCGCCTGGACGACGGCCCGCCGGTCCCGCTCCGGTGGGACCCCGAGGCGAAGGGATCCACGGCCGTCGTGGACGTCCCTCCCGGCCCGCCCGGCGCTCGCGAGCTCTTCTTCGAGGCGAGCGACGCCGCGGGCAACCACGGCTTCGCGCGCGCGACGATGGAGGTGCGCTGATGAAGGGCACGAGGGAGGTCTCGCACGGGCGAGCCCGGACCGTCCTCAGCCTGTCGGCCCTGGTCGCGGCCACGGCCCTCCTCCTCCCCGTGCGACGGCACCCGGCCCTGGCCGACTCGGTCCTCGGGATCGACGACCTGACCGAGGCCGACGCCCTCTTCGCGCGCTCGGTCCGGACCGACGTCGTGGACGGGCGCGCCGTCTTCTACCCGTCGCCGACGCGCGAGCTGGAGAAGGCGCTCTCCGGCTGGGCCGCGAGCGCGGCGGAGGCCGAGGGGCGCCGGGTCGCCCTCCGCCACCTGGCCGAGGCCCGCAGGGAGCTGGGCGACCTCGCGGGCGCCGAGGCGGCGCTGCGCGACTGGGCCGGCTCGGCGAGCCCGGAGCAGGCCTTCGACGCGTGGGACGAGGTCTCCCGCTGGGCACGCTCTCACGGCTCCTGGAAGCTCGCCTTCGAGGCTGCCGAGAAGGCCCTCTCCCTCCCCCCGGCGCGGTCCGAGGCCGCGGAGGCGGCCCGCCGGGCGCTGGCCACCGACCGGATCGGGTGGGCCCGCAGCCGGCCGGAGGAGGCTTCCGCGCTCTCCCTGATGGCGGCGCGGTCCCGCCTCTTCCCGGCCGACGCCTCGTTCGCCGACGAGTGGGTCCGCGCTCTCGTCGCCGAGGGGAAGCGGCAGGAGGCCGAGGAGGCGATCCGGAGCGCCAGCGCGCTCCCCGAGGAGACCGGCCTTCTGGCGGTGGCCGAGCTGAAGGGTCGCGCCGGCGACGAGGCCGGCGCGCTCGCCGCGCTCGAGGCGTACGTGTCCGACCCGGCGCGCCGGCCGTCGCCGCGCGTCGTGAGGGCGTGGTCCGAGCGGGCGGAGAAGACCGCTCGCGCGCGCCTGGAGACGCTCCGGCAAGACCTCGACGCCCGGTTCGACGCCAAGGCGCTCCTCCTGCTCGAGCTCTACCTCCGGGGGCGCGGCCGCGGCGGCGACGCCCTCGACCTCCTTTCGCAGGTCGAGGCCCGCCACGGCGCCTCCCTCGACCGGGGCGGCCACCTCCTCCTCTCGCGCTTCTGGGCCGAGCTCGACTCGGCGCCCGAGGCCTTCCGGAGCCGGCTCGCCGCGGCGATCGGGGCTTCCCCCGCAGATCAGGCGGAGGACCTCGCCGAGCTCGCCCGGCTGGCCCTGGCCGCGGGGGCGCGGCCCCTGGCCTGGGGGACCTACTCCGACGAGCCGTACCGGTTGGCGGCGCGGGTCGACGTCACGCCCGGCTTCTTCACGGGGGCCCTCTCCTTCCTGCTGACGGGGCTGGACGGCGAGTCCGCGCTCCGCGACCTCTCGGGCCGCCGCCTTCCGGAGCGGACCTTCGCCACCGCCCGGCGGCTCGTCCAGGAGCTCGCCCGGCGCTCCCCCGACCACCGGGAGCTCCCGTCGCTCCACCTCGCCCTCATGGAGAGGCACGTGGCGCGCGGCGAAGGGCAGGCGGCCCTCGACCTCCTTCCGAAGGCGGACCGGGGCGGAGCCGACGTCCGTTCCGAGGCCAGGCGCGTCGCGCTCCTGGCCGTCCGGCAGACGAAGGCCCCGGTCGACCGGGAGCTCTCGCTCTGGAAGGAGCGCCTCTCGCTCCTGGCCCCCGACGGCTCCCGCCCGCCGATGGGGGCCGGCAGCGGCGAGGAGTACGGCGGGGACGAGGGGGAGGGCGAGTTCGGGTACGAGGGCCAGACGAGGGACGGCGGCCTCGACCTCCGCGGCTCGGAAGGGCCGCTCGACGCCTACCGGCCGGCCCTCTCGGAGGCGCTCTCCCGCCTCTCGGCGCGCGACCGGACGCGGAGGACCGCCCTCTCGCTCCTGCTCGGCGAGCTGGACCGGATGCCCGACGCCGAGGGGCTCTGGGTCTGGGCGGCCGACCAGGTCGAGAGCTGGGACGTGGCGGGCGAGATGGAGGGGCGGTACCGCACCGCGCTCCGGACGTTCGGGGGGCCGGGCTGGTGGAACCGCCTGGCTCGCTGGTACGTCCGGCGCGACCGCCGCGCGGAGCTGAAGGCCCTCGTCGACGACGTCGTCGCCACCTTCCGCGGGAGCGAGCTCTTCGCCCGGGACCCGGGGCTCTCGGGCCTGGTCCCGGTCGAGGGGCAGCCCGAGGTCTACGTCTTCGCGGGCGACTACCTGAGGCTGAAGGCGCTGGAGCGGTTCCCCGCGTCGCGGACCGTCGTCCGGGCCGCCGAGGCGAGGCTCTACACCCGCTCCTCGTGGGACGGGCTGACGCCACGCCAGCGGGAGGCGGCGAAGGGCCGCGCCGTCGTCGAGGACGACCTCCTGGCGCGTCGGCGCGACGCGCTCCTGTTCACCGACCCCGTCCAGCGGTCGCGCTTCCTCGACCGGCAGATGGAGAAGGGCGCCCTGGAGGCCCTCCTCCTCCGGCTGGAGTCGTCCCCGTCCCCTTCGCCGGTGACGAGCCGCCTCCTCCTCGACGGCTGGGCGCGCCTCTCGCGCTTCGAGCGCGCCGTGGCCCACGCCGACGCCCTGGCCGCCTCGTACCCGGGCGACGAGGGGATCGCCGCCGAGGCCGTCACGCTCCACCGTTCCCTCTCGCTCCTCTCCCCGCGGGAGGCCGAGGCCGCGGCCAGGATCGCCGCGGCGGCCGCTCCCGCCCTGCCGGACCCGGCGGCCCTCCTGACTCAGGTGGGCGAGATGTGGGAGGACCTGGACCGCCCCGGCGCCGCGCGCGAGGTGTTCCAGAAGCTCCTCTCCCGCGACCCGCGCGACCCCGGCCGGATCCTCGAGGTGGCGACCCTCTTCTGGGACTACGGCCACATGGCCGAGGCCTCGGCGGTCCTCGCCGAGGGACGCAAGCGCGTCGGCCGCCCGCGGATGCACGCCTTCGAGGCGGGCGTCCTGCGGGAGGAGCTGAAGGACCTCCCCGGGGCGCTCGACGAGTACCTCGCGGCGATCCAGGGCGAGGCCACGGAGGGCGAGGAGGCCTTCGAGACGCACGAGTGGCGGGCGCAGAACCGCCTCGCCCGGCTCCTGGCCCGCCCCACCGTCCGCGGGATCCTGGCCGGGCGTATCCGGGCCCTCGTTCCCGGCGAGCCGGCCTCCGAGGTCGCGTTCGTCCCGTACCTCTCGCTCCTCGGCCTCGTGCCGGAGGAGTCCGACCCCTGGGACGACTGGATGGAGACGGCCCCGGCCGACGTCGTCGGACGGGAGCAGCGCTCGGCCCGCAAGGCCGAGGCGCGCCCCGCCGAGCGGCTCGGGATCGAGGAGGTCGGCGCTCTGGTCCTGTCGACCGCCGAGGCGATGGCCAGGAAGGCCACGCGAGAGGAGGTCCTGACGGCGCTCCGCAGGCGGCAGGACTCCCTGCTCGACCCCCGTTGGTCCGGCAGCCCGGAGAGGGCGGTCCAGTTCGAGAGCTCGCTCCTCCTGCGCGAGGCCGAGCTCTCCCCGACGCCGGAGGGGCGCCTCGTCAAGGAGGTCGCCCGCGCGCGGTTCCTCCTCGGCAAGGGGCGCGCCGCCGAGGCGCGGGCCGCTCTGGAAGCCGCCCGCCCCCGCGCCGAGTCGCTCGCCGAGGGGCCGGCGAAGGTCCGGGCGCTGGCCTCCCTCGCTCTGGCCACCGAGGCGATCGGGGCCGACGCCTCCGCCTCCTGGAGGGAGGTCTCGACCCGCTACCCGACCTCGCTCGGCGTCCTGGAGGACCACGTCGCGTTCCTCCTCCGGACGGGGCGCGCCGCCGAGGCCCTCGACCGGCTCGAGCAGGCCTCCGGCGTGGCTGCCGAGCCCCACCGGCAGGCGCTGACGCGACGGCTCGTGGAGGGCTCGCTCGAGGCCGGCGACCTGGCGCGCGCCCGTCGCGGCGTCGGGGCGCTCCTGTCCCTCCCGCTCGACCCCCCGAGCCGGATCACGGCGGCCACGCTCCTGGCCCGGCTGTCGTGGAGGCAGGCGGAGGCCTTCGACGCCGTGTCCTTCGCCAAGGTCGAGGCCGAGAGGCTTCCCGAGGACGTGCGTCCCGACCTCTGGGCCTCCCTGGCCGCCGGCGCGCGGCTGGAGTCGCGCCCGAAGGAGAGCCTGGCGCTCTCGATCGAGGCGCTGAACCGGCGGATGGACCGGGCCTGGCTCCACGCCGCCTGCCGCAACGCGGCCGAGGCCGGGCTCGCCTCCGAGCTCCTCGGGTTCTTCGAGGCGCAGCGGAAGCGGAGCCCCCGCGACGTCCGGTGGGCCGTGGCCGTCCGCGAGATCCGCCGCCACTCCGGCGACCTGGACGGGGCGATCGCCTCGGCCCGGGAGGCGTGCGACGTCGCGCCCGAACGCGAGTCGCTCCAGCGCGAGGCCGTCGAGCTGATGGAGCGGGCCGGGCGCTTCCGCGAGGCGTCGGACTTCCTCTCGACCTGGGCGCGCTCGCGCCCGGCCGACGAGGGGGTCGCCTCCTGGCGGGCCTCTCTCCTCGTCCGCGCGGGCGAGCCGATGAAGGCCGTCGAGCTGGAGCGGGAGGCCGTGGCGGCGTTCCGGAAGGACACCGCCGACGCCCGCACGCCCGAGGAGAAGGAGGCCGAGGCGGCCGAGCGGCTCGCGCGGGCCGCGCGGCGTTTCGCCTCCCTTCGGCAGCCCCGGGCCGCCTGGGCGATCCTGGCCCCGGACGGCGCGGCCTCCTCCGCCCGGAGGGTCCCCCTCTCCTGGTCCGAGCGGGCCGAGGTCGCCCTCCTCTCCGGCCACCTCCCCGCCCTCGTGGCCGCCTTCGGGCGGGACGAGGAGTTCCGGAGCCAGGCCGCCGTAACGCTCTCGCGGCTGATGAGGTCCGAGGACCGCGCCGCGCTGGAGCGGCAGCTCCTGGGCCTCCTCTTCCCGGAAGGCCGCGGGCCCGACGAGGCGGCCCTCCACACCTGGTGGGAGTTCGCTGGCGACTGCGGGCTGGGCCGCTTCCGCGAGGCCGTCGCCCTCCGCCTCCTCGCCGCGCGCGGCGGGCCCTGGGGAGAGCGCCCGCCGGTCGAGTTCGTCCGGAGGCTCGTCGCCGTCGAGCCGCGCCCCGGCTCCTCGCCCGTGCGCCTCCGGTTCGTGACGTCCGACTTCGAGCCGCGCTGGGTGGAGTACCTCGCATCCCGCGACCGGCTGGTCCTCTTGGAGCCCCTCCTCGCCCCGATGCTGGCCGAGGTGGACGGGGCCGTGGCCGGGACGAAGCCGGCCACCGAGAGGCCCTTCGCGTCGTGGTTCCCGGTCGAGGCGTTCGTCCGGATCGCCTCGGCGGAGGAGAAGTCTTCCCTCCGGTCGAGCGTCGAGCGGTGGCTCGCCACGAAGGAGGCCTGGACGCGCTTTCACGCCGTCACCGGAGGGCGGTGGGACACCCGCCTCCTGATGACGCTCGTCTCCCCACAGACGCGTCTGGCGTGGCTCACCCACACCGGAGCTCTCCGCGAGGCGCAGGACCGCGTGGGCGACCCGGTCGCCGAACGCCGGCAGGCGGAGGTACGCCGCGTCGGCGAGGCGGTCGGCGCTCTGCTCCGGGGCGCGCCTGGCTCTGCCGCCGCGCCCGAGATCGCGCGGCTGAGAGGCCCGAAGACCGTCGGGGAGGTCTTCGGGAAGGACCCGTCGTTCCTCTGGCCCGCGCTGGCGGCGGGACCCGGCCAGTCCGGCGACGACGGCGTCGCCGGGAGCGGTTCCGACTCCGGTCGCCTTCCCGGCCGCCTCTGGGGGGCGCGCCCGGGAGAGGCCTGGTACGTCCTGGAGACGATCGCGCGCCTGCGCGAGAAGGACCCTCTCGCCGCCGAGGTTCCGCTCGAGGCGACCGCCCGCGGCGAAGAGGCCCGGCGGACGCTCCTCTCGGTGCGGACCGCCGAGGCCCTGGGCGACCCGGGCCGGGCTCTGGCGCTCGACGAGCGGTTCTACGCGGACCTCTCCCGGGCCGACCGACTGGCCCGGCGGCTCGGTCTCCTCCTGAAGGTCCCCGAGCCCGAAGGGGGCCGGCCGCGGGCCGAGGCCCTCTGGAAGAAGGAGGTCGCGCGACAGCAGGGGCGCGCCGACGAGGCGCTCTTCCGCGCCTGGGAGCGGGCCTCGGCCGACCTGAAGCTGCCGCCCCCGCTCGACGTCCTCGACCCCGCGACGCCGCTCTCCCCCGCGTTGCTGGCCTTCGTCTACGACCGGTTCGGCCCCGCGAAGGGAAGCGCCTTCCGGACGACGGACGAACCGGACTTCCGCTCCGCTCTCTCGGCCCGGTGGTCGGACGTCGAGACGCTCGACCGCGAGAGGGCGACGTATCTCCTCGACGAGCTCTGGTCCCGCGGGGCCGCCCGGTTCCCGGATCGCGCCGTCCGCAAGCTCGGCCTCTTCTGGCCGGAGGCGTCCGCGTACCTCGACGGGCTCGAGACCGCCAGCCGCACCGAGGGGCTCGCCGCGGTCCGCGCCCTCCCGGACCCGAAGGGCGTCGCGGCCCTGGCCGCCAGGACCGGCGACCCGCGCGGCGGGACCCAGCTCCTCCTCCTCAGGGCCGAGCTCCTCTCCGGTGACGACGAGGCCGCGCTCGCGCGCCTCGGAGCCCTCGCCGCGCGGGAGTCGGGGCCCTCGGCCCTGCGCTGGGGCGGCGCGCTCGCCCCTCGCGCGCCCGACGAGGAAGCGGGCGAGGAGGCCGGCGAGCCTGCCCCGGCCCACGAGTCGGAGGGGGCCGGCCCGGCCGCCGGGCTGCGCCGGGCCCTGGCCGTCTTCCGCGCGTCCGGGCGAGCCGGGGCGACGGAGCGGGCCGAGGCTCTCCTCGGCGAGAGGCTCGAGAGGAGCCTCGCCTCCTCGGTCCCCGACCTGGACGACTGGCGCCTCGCCTTCGACCTGGCCAGGGGGCCCGACGCCGTCGCCGGGCTCGTGGCCGCGCTGGAGCGGTCGTGGGTCCGCGGCGAGCTCGTCTTCGACGTCGAGCGGGCGGCGGTGGCCCGGCTCCTCGTGGGCCGCGACGACGCGGCCGCGCTGCGCTGGGCGGGCCGGCTCTCGCCGCCCGCGACCCTCGAGGACGTCCGGACCCGCGCCACGATCCTGGTCCGCCTGAAACGGTTCGACGAGGCCCGCGCGGCCTGGACGGACGCCCGCGCGCGGCTCCCCCTCGACCGCGACGAGGAGGCGACCGCGTTCGACGAGTGGCGCCGCGTGCCCACCCCGCCCGCGACGGCGGCCCCGGGGACTCCGGGCGACTGGGCGAACGCGCTCGCCTTCTGGCAGCGCAAGGGCGCCGAGCTGGACCGCTGGGGAGGCGGCTTGACCGCCCACCTCGAGACCAGCCCGTACGACAGGAACGCGGCTCGCGCCGCCCTCCGTAGCCTGGCTCCCGCGCCGGAGTCGATCGTCGCGCCGGCCGCGGCCACCCTCGGCGGGTGGAGCGACGTGACCGGCTGGCGGGCCGGGCGCTTCGACCTCTCCCGCTCGGCGCGATCGGCCCGCAGCCTCGTCACGTCGACGCACGTCTCGCTCCGGAGCCTCCGGAACCGGCGCTTCCCGAAGACGGAGATCGAGGGGCTCCTCTCGGACCTGGCCCGGATCGGCGCCGAGGCCGGGCCCGACGCCATGGTCGACCAGGCCCTCTCCGCGCTGGAGGACCTCGGTTCCCCCACGACCCCCGCGCTGCGCGCCGAGCTCGTCGAGAGACGGGCCCGGCGCGTTTCCCCGCCGGATCTCTCGCTCGGCGTGACGGCTTCGCTCGCACCGCTCCGCCCGCGCGACCTGACCTGGGAGACGTACTCGCGCCTTCTCGACGCGGAGGTGAGGCCATGAGCCCACGCCCCAAGATCCCGGTTCCGCCCGCCCGCCTCGCGCCCACCGCGTCCCTCGCACCCCTCCTGCCGCTCGTCCTCGCGCTCCTCGTCGCGCCGCGCCCGGCGAGCGCGGCCGACGCCGCCTCCCTCCCGCTCCCGGAGGCTCCGGTCCTCCTCCTCGTCGACGACGTCCCGGCCCTCGAGCGGGCCCTCACCGGCGGCTTCCGCAAGGCCGTCACCGGAAAGCTCCCCGAGGACGACCGCGCCGCGGCCGCGTGGAGGCGGACCAGGGTCGGCGGGAAGCTCGAGGAGCAGTGGGAGCTCTTCGCGGGGGACCTGCGGGTCGACTGGAGCTCCATCGCCGCTCTGAAGCCGACGGCCCTCGGCCTCTCGCTCCTGTCGGCGGGAAACCTGGAGGCGGTCCTGGCGATCGCGACACCGCTCGCGGAGGTCCCGTGGAAGCTGCCGGCCGGGACCCAGAAGGACCACCGGGGCGTGCCGTACCGGGTCGTCTCGCCGGGGGCCGGCGACGACGCCACCCTCGAGCGGCGGATGGGGCTGGCGTGGGCACGGACAGGCGGCGTCCTCCTGCTGGCCACGAGCGAGCGGGCCCTCCTCCTGGCGCTCGACCGCTCGCTCGCGGGTGCGCGGGCCGAGCCCGGCCCGGCAGGGTTCGCCAGCGTCCGGCTGGACCTCGACGCCCTGCGCAAGGACCTCTACTTCCGGCGCGAGTTCCTCTTCGACGAGGGGACGAAGGGACCCGCCCGGGGCGTGGTGACGGCCGCGCTCCGCCTGGAGGGCGGGGACCTCGTCGAGGTCCGCGAGGGGACGAGCGGGGAGCCGGGCGGCGCCGCCGCGTGGCCCACCGAGGGACGCCAGCTCCGCGCGGCGGGGTGGGAGCCCGACGTCTCGCGCCTCCTCCCGGCGCTGCGGGGTGCCCTCCTCGAGCCGGTCCCGCAGCCGTCCGAGAGGCCCGGCGCGGCCCGGCGGGACCTCCCGTCGGTCGGCGGACCGGGCGAGGACCGGTACGCCGTCGACTTCACCCGGCCCGGCGCGGCCCCAGGAGAGCTCCCGTCGGAGGCCGAGCTCCCGCGGTGGCGGCAGCTCCTGTCGGAGGCCTCCCTCTCCGGGTTCGGCTGGGAGCTCTCGGCGAGCGGGGCGCCCCGCCTCGTTCTGCGCCTGCCGCGCGCCCTCGACGAGAGGTTCTCGGCCCTGGTCCAGGAGACCCTGACCCGCCGTTCCGGCGGCTCGACCCGTGGAGCCGACGGCGCCGTCACGGTCGGGCCTTCCCTTCCGGCGCTGGCCCTCCGGCGGACCGGGGACTGGCTCTGGGTCGGGACGACGGCCGCGGAGCTCTCCGGGCTTCCCGAGCCCGCCCCGTCGGCGGCTCTGGCCCGGTGGGGCCGCCTCTCCCTGACGGGCCTCGACGCGGAGCGCCGCGTCTGGGCGGAGGCCGAGGGGACCTTCTCGCCGGACGTCTCGCGCCCCTTCTCGGACCGGCTCCTCGGCCTCCTCGGCTGGGCCCCGGGCGTCGTGGCGTTCTCCTCCGAGCGCCGGGTCGAGGGCGATCGGTTCACCGAGCGGGTCCGCTTCGAGTCCCGTCCCGCACCGGCGGCGCCGGCGCCCCCGTCCAAGGCCCCGGTGCCGAAGAAGAAGGGAGCGTGACCCGCCGCCGCCTCGCCCTCCTCCTCGCCCTCGAGCTGGCCTCGGCCTCCGCGGGCCTCGCGTCCGACCTGACGGTCTGGACGCTCTCCGGGGATCGCGTCGCGCCCGGCCCCGGAGTCTCCGACCGCCATCCCGTGGGATCGCTCCAGAAACCGTGGGTCGTGAAGGCCTGGGCCGAGGCCCACCCGGACCCCGGAACGCCGCCGCCGCGCGCGGTCTGCCGGGCCGGAGGGGGGTGCTGGCTGGCGACCGGCCACGGGGAGCTGGGCCTGCTGCGGGCGACGGCGCACTCCTGCAACAGCTGGTTCCTTTCGCTCGCACGGGACGTCCCGCCGGGCCTCCTCGCCGCGGCGCTTCGCCGGGCCGGCTTCCTGGTCCGCGAGCCCCTCGACCCGTGGGAGGCGATCGGCTCGGGCTCGCGCGGGCGGGCCGTGTCCGTCTCGCCCGGGACGCTCCTGCGCGCCTACCGCGACCTCGTGAAGGTCCCGTGGCCCGTCCGCGACGAGCTCCGCCGGGAGCTCCTCTCCGGGATGGCTCTCGGGGCCCGCGAGGGGACGGGCTCGGGGCTGGGGACGGCCGACCTCCTCGTCAAGACGGGGACCGTGGACGCCGTCGACGGAGCCGTCAGCCGGACCTCGGGCTGGGCGCTCGTGGCCGACCCGTCGGGCGAGAGGCTCTTCCTCGCCCTCCTGCCGGACGGGACCGGCGCCGGGGCCGCCGCGGCGCTCGGGGCCTCTCTCGGCCTCGCCGTCGGAGACCCCCGGCCGGCAGGCGCGACCGGCGGCGCGCGGACGGGGACGCACCGCCGACGTCCGCCCCCGGAGACCGTCCGGGTCCGGCTCCTCGCCTCCCTCCGGCCCTCGGCGATCACCGCGACGAACCGGGGAGCCGCGCCGGTGCGTGCGGAGGCGGGAGGCGGCGAGCGCTGGGTCGGGAGCGGCGGCTCGGTCCGGCTCGCGGCCGGGACTCGCCTCGGCGCCTCGACCTGGGAGCTCTCGGTCGAGCCGTACGGCCTCGTCCGTGTCGTCTCCGGAGCCGTCGAGGTGGGCTCGGGGCCCGGGGACACGCTCACCGCCGTCCTGGCGTCCCCTCTGCGGGACTACGTCGAGGGGGTCCTCCGCGGAGAGCTGCGCCCGGCCTCTTCCCGGCGCGCCGAGGAGCTGGCCGCCGCGGTCCTCCGGTACCTGGCGCGCGGGCCCCGCCACGGCCGCGAGGACGTCTGCGACCTCGTCCACTGCGCCCGCTTCGCCGGCCTGGGGCCCGACGTCTCGTGGCCCGCCGCCGAGCGCGCCCGGACGGAAGGAGCGGCCGGGGGGCCGGCCGCTCTCCTCGACGCGGCGTGGGAGCGGGCACGCGCCCTCGCCGCGGAGGACGGGCCCTGGCTCTGGTCCTCCGACTGCGGGGGGGAGCCTCTCTCGGAGCGGGCCGTCTGGGGGCGGGGCGAGACGACCGTCACTCCCTGCCCGAGGCACCCCGCGCCTCGGGCGGAGAGCGCCTGGAGCCGGACCTGGCCGGAGGCGGCCCTAGAGAAGGCCTTCGGCTCCGAGGTGACCGGCCTGACGTCGGTCACGAAGGACGGCGTCCGCCTCACCCGCGTACAGACGGGGGGACGCGCGCGCGAGCTCGTCTTCGACACGCTGCGGAGGAACCTCGCGCAGGCGCTCGGGTGGGACGCCCTCCCCGCCCCGCCGGACTCCTTCGAGCGGAGACCCGACGGCTGGACCGTCCGCGGCCGCGGCCGCGGCCACCGCGTCGGGCTCTGCCTGGCGGACGGCGAGGGCCCGGGGCCCCTCGCGGGCCCCGGACCCTCCTCAGGGCCTCAGGGGCAGACGGCCCACGGGTCTCCGACCGTGCAGTAGCGGTTCCCGAGCGGGTTCGTGTAGTTCCGGGTGTAGCCGTTCTTCGTGTCGGTCACCGTGAACGTCACGTTCACGTCCGTCAGCCCGCTGACGTAGAGCCCGTAGTTCCCGCTGCTGCCGCTGCAGAAGCTGACGATCTTGGCGACCAGCTCGACGTTCGTCTGGCTGAAGAACCAGAAGTACCCCGCGTCGCTCGTCAGCGAGACCGCCTTGGCCGTCCCGGTGTTGTTCTGGTAGTCCTTGTACGTCGCCCGGACCCGGAACCGGTTGTTGTAGAGGCAGAGCGTGTTGGCGTCCGCGGTGCAGCTCGTGCTCCCGCCGCTCGTCACCGTCAGGGAGACCGCGTTGCTGTACGTCTTGAGGGGCGCGCAGTTGCTTCCGCCGTACGGGTAGGCCCAGACCCGGAAGTAGAGCGTCTTCCCGGCGTCCGTGGTCACCGTGCTGAGCGTGGCCGAGAGCGTCGTCCGCGAGTAGGTGGCCACCTTCGTGAAGCTCCCCGTCTCGGCCGAGCCGACCCCGAGCCACCAGTAGTCGGTCGTCCCGTACGGGTCCGCCGTCCAGGTCAGCTTGAAGCTCCCGCCTGCAGCGACCGAGTTCCTGTCGATCGAGAGGCTCGGCGTCGGAGGCCCGACGCAGCCGCTGCTGCCGCCGGTCACGCTGACGGAGACGACGTTGCTGTCGGTGTAGACCCCTTCGCAGGACCCCAGGGCCCGGACGAAGAAGTAGATCGTCTTCCCAGCCAGCGAGGCGCCGCTGATCGTGACCGTCATGTGCGTCGCGGTGGTCGTGTACGGCGGGTCCAGGAGGTACTCCCAGGGCCCGGACGCGCTGAGCGAATAGACCGGGATGTACTCGAACTGGATCGACTGGGCGTTCCAGGTCAGCGTGACGGTGCCCCCGACCGCCACGCTCGACGGGCTGCGACTGAGGTTGACCGGCCCCGGCTTGATGCAGGCGTCCGGGTCGGCCCCGACGACGTTGTGCGTCCCCATCGCGGCGCGCGGGGCGTCGGCGATCTCGGCCGCGGGCTCTTCCGGCGGAAGGGCGGAGACGGGAAGCGCCGCGACGAGGCACGCGACGGCGAGGGCGAGGAAGGCGAGGCGGGCAGTGCTTCTCATGCGCTCCTCCTTGGCCGGCGAGCTGGCCGGCCCGGGCGGGGCCGGGGGCTCGCGATCCGGATCGATCATAGACCCGCGCGGGCGGGGCCCGACGCTCCCTACTCGAGCCGCTCGCCGGCGGGCGGGTCCAGCGGCCGCGCCTCCGCCGGGAACGGCCTCCCGAGCCAGCCTTCGTAGAGCGCCCTCCTCGCCGGGGACGCCTCGGGGTCCGGGACGATCTCGTAAGTGAAGTCGCGCCGCTCGCCGAGCGGGACGACGACCTCGCGCAGGAGGCCCCTTCGGAAGAGGTGGAGCTTCACCGCCGTCCCAGGCGCGAGGTCGCGCTCCAGCCGCCGCAGGAGGTCCCCGTCGGCCTTCCGGCCGTCCACGGCCACGAGCTCCTCCCCGGCGCCGACGCCCGCCTCGTAGGCCGCCCGGCCCCGGTAGACCTCGGCCACGACGATCCGGCCGTTCTCGGTCCTCGTCTTCCACCCGAGGTCCGCGAGCGTCCGGCGCGGCGGGGCGCCTTTCGGCCCGGCCTCCTCCTCGTCCTCGTCCTTCTCGGGCTTCTCGCGCATCGCGAGGCCCACCCGGGCGAAGAGCTCCTCGAAGGGCGGCGTCTCGACGCCCCGGACGTACCGCCGGAAGAAGTCCGAGACGTCGACGCCGGAGACGCTCGACACGTGCGCCTCGTACGCCCCCTCGGGATAGCCCGTCGGGCGGCCCCCGTACTCGTCGTGCAGGTGCGTCAGGACGGCGTCGAGCGAGGACCTGCCGGACGTGGCCTGCCGGAGCGTCAGGTCCAGGGCGAGGCCGATCAGGGCGCCGCGCCGGTAGTAGCCCTCCGAGACGTTCGGCGAGTTCTCGTCGGGCCGGTAGTACCGGATCCAGGCGTCGAAGGAGGCCGCCTCGGCGCTCTGGACCGCGGCCCCCGGCGTCTGCCGGTGGTCGCGGATTTCCTTGCCCCACGCCTCGAGGGCGTGCTTCGGCTCGACGAGGCCCGCGCGCACGAGGAGGAGCCCCTCGTAGTAGGAGGTGATCCCCTCCATCGCCCAGAGGTCGCGCGTGTAGACCTCCCGCGTGTAGTCGAACGGCCCGAGAGAGGCCGGGCGGATCCTCTTCACGTTCCAGACGTGGAACAGCTCGTGGGCGAAGAGGGCGAGGACGTCGCGGTACCTCTTCGCCGGCCGGAACCCGGTCGGCTCGAACGCGACCGACTGCGAGGCGCGGTGCTCCAGCCCGCCGCGGGCGCCCGAGGCGACGTGCACCAGGAAGAGGTACCGCTCGTACGGGAGGCCGCCGAACAGCGCCGCCGCCGCCTCCACGATCCGCGACAGGTCGGCGACGAGGCGCTCCGGGTCCTCGTTCCCCCGGCCCCAGAGGGCGAGGGTGTGGGGCACGCCGCGGACCTCGAAGCCGTACGTCCGGTGCGTCCCGCACTCGAACGGCGAGTCGACCAGCTCGTCGTAGTCCCGCGCGAGGAAAGCGCCGCCCTCGTCCGGCAAGGCGATCGAGACGCGCCACCCCTCGGGGAGGACGAAGCGCAAGGCGTACGGCTCGTCCTTGCGGCCGTCCACGTAGAGGAAGAGGCTCGGGCCGTTGCCGTACCCGTGGGTCTCGTCGAGGTGGGAGGTCCGGACGGTCAGCTCGTTGGCGTAGACCCTGTATCGCGCGGTGAACGGGCCCCGGGCCCTTCGCGCGGGCCGGACGCGCCAGCGGCTCTTCTCGACCTTCTCGACGGCCGCCGGTCCGCCCGGGCCCTCCACCTCGATGTCCTGGACGTTGCGCGCGTAGTCCCGGACGAAGTAGGAGCCGGGCGCCCAGACCGGGAGGACGAGGTCGAACGACTCGACCGCCGCCGGAAAGGGCGCCACCTCCATCACGAGCTCGAAGAGGTGCGTCGAGGGTCGGGGCATCGACACGGTGAACGTCGTCCGGGGGGCGGCGTCTGCGGTCATGCTGGAGGCTCCGATCGCGGCCAGGAGTGCGGCGGCTGCCGGGAGGGGCGCGGGGAACGGGCGCATTCCCCGGGAGGATATCCGCCCTCCCGCGCGGTCGAGACGGACCCGTCGCTCAGGCGTGGATCTCGACGACGTCGCCGTCGGAGAGCGCGTGGTGCCGGTCCACCTGCTGCCCGTCGAACCGGGCGTGGCCCCAGATCCTCGCGTACTTCATCCGCTCGGCGACCTCCCTGTGGACGCGCGCGGCGAGGTCCGCGACCGTCGCCCCGGCCGGGAGGACGAACGGCGCGGCGCGGTCGGGCCGGTGCCCCGGCTCCTTGGCGTAGACCCGGATCCGGCCCAGTTCGAAGAAGAGGCGGGGGCGGAGCGCGTCCAGGCCCTCGCCCGTCAACGCCGAGACCTCGAAGAAGGGGAGGTCCCGCCCCGCCTCCTCGCGGGCCATCTCCGAGAAGGTGCCGTCGTCGAGGTCGCGCTTGTTCCCGAGGACGAAGACGGGACGGCTCGCCAGGAAGGGCGGGGCGTCCGCGGGGGCCGGGCGGGAAGCGGGCCAGACGCGCGCCCGCGCCAGGAGGTCCTGGACGAGTCGGAGGGAGGCCGGGACGTCGTCGGCCGCCACGTCCAGGACCAGGAGGAGGCCGTCGGCGTTGTGCGCCAGGTTCGGCAGCCACGGCTCGGTGTGCCCCTCGGCCACCGCCGGGGTGTCGACCAGCTGCACCTGGACGTCCTCGAACGGCATCATCCCGGGCAACGGCAGGCGCGTCGTGAACGGGTACTCGGCCACCTCGGGACGGGCGTGCGTCAGGGCCGCCACCAGCGCCGACTTCCCGGCGTTCGGGGGACCGAGGAGGACCCACTGCCCCGCCCCCTCGTGCTTCACGTACCCCGGGTCGGCCCGGCGTCCCCCTTTCGCCGCGTGCTCGGCCTCGTCCTCCAGCTTCGCCAGACGCTTCCGCAGGTCGGCGAGCATCTTCTCCGTCCCCTTGTGCTTCGGGAGGAGCGCGATCATCTCGCGCAGCGCCGCCAGCTTCTCGTCGTGCGCGACCGCCTTCCGGAACCGGTCCTCGGCTTCCTTGTACTGGGGCGTCAGGTTCGCGGGCACCCGTTTCCCCTCCTCGACGCGCCGTGACCGGCGGCCTCCAGAATACGACGCTCCCCCGGGCGCGGAGGGGTTCGGGGAACCGTCCCTCCCGCCGCGCTCTCGTCGGGTCCCTCCCCCGGGCGCGGAGGAGTTCGGGGAACCGTCCCTCCCGCCGCGCTCTCGTCGGGTCCCTCCCCCGGGCGCGGAGGAGTTCGGGGAACCGTCCCTCCCGCCGCGCTCTCGTCGGGTTCCCCCGGGCGCGGAGGGGTTCGGGGAACCCGGCCACCGGGTTCCCCGAGAACATGTCAGTACCGCCGCATCAGCCCCACGACCACGCCCTGGACCCGGACGTCCTCCTCCCGCGCGAAGAGCGGCGCCATCCGCTCGTTCGCCGGCTGGAGGCGGACCCGGCCGTCCGGCTCGCGGTAGAGCCTCTTCAGCGTCGCCTCGCCGTTGACGAGCGCCGCGACCATCTCGCCGTTGGCGGCGGTCTCGCGCCGGATCAGGATGACGTAGTCGCCGTCGTGGATGCCGTCGTCGACCATCGAGTCGCCCTTGACCCGCAGGACGAAGTTCTCCCCCTTGCGGGTCAGGACCTCGGGCACGGGGACCCGCTCGGAGCCGGGGAGGACCTCGATCGGCTGCCCCGCGGCGATGCGGCCCAGGAGCGGGAGCTGAGCCAGGCCCGCGGACTCCTCCTCGGCGACGACGAGGGAGCGCCTCTTGTTCCAGTCCCGGACCAGGATCCCCTTCTCCATCAGGAGGCGGATGTGCTTCTGGAGCGTCCCGAAGGAGCGGAACTCGAAGCGCTCGCAGATCTCCCGCTGCGTCGGCGAGATCCCCCGATCGCGCCTGTAGTCCCGGATGAAGTCTAGGATCTCCTTCTGGCGTTTGGTGAGAGTCGTCGTCATCCTTACTCCATTCGGAGAACTGGCTGTGTTTCCTTATTTTCTTCGGAACCCGCGGACGAACTCCCGTTCCGAAGTTAGGCGCAAATTTGCCGCAAGTCAAGATCGATCGGTCGGCCTTCCCTCTCCGATCGCTTCCGCCTCCGGCGTTCGGGACTTCCGATCCGTACGATGATCGATCCGGACGAGGAGATCACCGAATTAAGTTCGGTGAAGAGCAATATCAGCCTAAAATATTTCGGACTCGATGAGTTCGATCCTCTCGCCGAGGCCCACCTCTGGGCGACGTCGTTTCCAATCGGGACACCGACCGGCTTGAGCCATCCGATCCCGGCGGGCTACCCTCTCGCCGGGGACCCTCAGACGACGATGACGCCTCCCGGGCGGAACAGCGACGCATCCGAGGTCGAGCTCGGGCGGTTGCCCGAGAAGCTGCGGCGTTTCTTCCTCTCCCGCGGCGTCCGCACCGAGGACGAGGCCCGGGACATGGCCCAGGAGACGCTCCTGCGCGTCCTGCAGCGCGTCGACCGGGGTGAGCTCCTCGAGTCGCCCGAGGCCTTCGCCCTCGGGGTGGCGAAGAACGTCTTCTTCGAGTACTGCCGGCGCCAGGTCCGGTCGAACGCCCAGGACGGGATCTCGAGCGTCGTGGAGCTGCCCGGGAACGAGAACCCGCTGACCGACGCGCTGGTGAACAGCCGCCGGCTGATCGTCCGGAAGGCCCTGACCCTCCTCCCGGACAAGATGCGCGAACTGCTCGTCCGGCGTTTCGTGGAGGAGGTCCCCTCCCGGACGATCGCCCGCGAGGAAGGGATCTCGACCGACGCGGTCGACATGAGGGTCTACCGCGCCAAGAGGGAGCTGAAGAAGAGGATGGAGGAGACCCGGCAGAAGCGCGACTACAGGCCGCCCGAGCCCGAGCCGCCCGAGGGCGGGGAGCCGTGAGCGCCTCGCCGACGGGGCCGAGCGTCGAGGAGATCCGCTCGTACCTCCTCCACCGAATGTCGGAGACCGGCCGCGCGAGGTTCGAGGCCGCCTACTTCGAGAGCGACGCCCTGCTGGACAGGATCGAGGAGGAGGAGGACCACCTCGTCTCCGACTACGTCCTGGGGCGCCTCTCCGAGCCCGACCGGGTCCAGTTCGAGCGGCGCCTCCTCGGCGCCCCTTACTACCGGCAACGGGTCGAGACGACCACGCGGCTGAACCAGAAGGTCCGGAGGCCAGGGCTCTTCGAGCGGCCCCGGGGTCGCGTCCCGGACCCGAAGGGAGGTTTCCCGGCGGGGAAGGACCGGCGTCCCCGCCGCGGGGAGGGCGTCCCGCTCTTCCCGGGGCGGACCGGCTCGCTCGTCGCCGTGGCGCTCCTCGCCGTCCTCCTGGTCGCCGCCGTCGTCTCGGCGCTCCGGCTCCGGCGGGAGGTGGAGGCCCTGCGGAAGGCCGCCTCGCAGGGAGGGTCCGCGCCCCGCCCTGCCGCCCTGCAGCCTGCGGCGCCTCCGGTCGCGATCGTCCTCGACGCCTCTCCTGCCGAGCCGGGGCCGCAGGTGAGGCGCCTCTCGCGTCCGCCGGCGACGGGCCTCCTCCTCGTCCTCGGGCGCCAAGGGCCCGGCGACGAGCCGCTCCTGGTGACGCTGCTGGACGGGAGCGGCCGCCCGTCCTGGAGCAGCGGGCCTCGCGGCAAGAGCGGAGGCGAGGAGGGCGACCTGACGGTCCGGGTCCCGGCGGGGCCGCTCGCCGCAGGCGCGGCAGCGCTCCTGGTCGGGCCGGCACGGCCGCACGGCGCCCCGGCCAGCGCCGTCCTCGTCCTGGGGACGGGGTCCGGTCCGCGTTAGCTCCGCGCCGGCGGCGGCACTACCCCTCGTGAGGGGTGAGCCCGCGGGGCTCACCGATCCCCGCCCCGCCGCCGGCCCCCTCCTCCCCGGCGGCGGGGCCTTTTCGTCCCGCCCCGGGCCGGGGGCCCGACGCTGAGCCTCAGCGGTTCTTCCAGGCGGGGCCGCGTTTCTCGAGGAACGCTTCGAGCCCCTCCCGTGCGTCGTCCGTCGCGAGCAGGTCCCGGAGGTAGAACCGCTCCACGGCCGAGAGCGCCGAGAGGAGGTCGCCCGAGACCCCGAGCGCCATCGCCCGCTTGGCCAGGCGCAGGCTCGAGGCCGAGAAGGGCTCCAGCCGCTCCCGGATCGTCTCGAGCGCGTTGATCAGGTCGCCCGGGTTGACGAGGGCGTTGATCAGCCAGCGGCGCTCGGCGGCCTCCGCCCCGATGGCGGCCCCGCAGAGGATCAGGTCCGCGGCCTTGGAGCGACCGAGCCGGCGCTCCAGGACGACCGACGCCACCGCCGGGAAGAGGCCGAAGCGGATCTCCGGGAAGCCGAACGTGGCCGTCGTCTCGGCGAAGACGAAGTCGCACGCCAGCGCGAGCTCCGCGCCCGCAGCCAGCGCCCGCCCCTGGACGAGCGCCACGGTCGGCACCTCCAGCGTCAGGAGGAGCCGCACCAGCGAGTGGTAGGCCCGGACGGTGTCCTCCGCCGCGGCCGACGCGAGCTCGCGGACGTCCAGGCCGACGCAGAAGTCGCCCCCGCGCCCCGCGATCGCGATCAGCTTGACCTCGCGCCGCCGGGCGGTCTCGCGGATCCGCTCTTCCAGCCCCAGGATCCCCGTCCGGTCGAGGGCGTTGACCGGCGGACGGTAGAGCGTGATGGTCGCGACCGAGCCGTCCAGCGTGAGGGAGACCCCTCCGCTCTCCATCCGTCCCCTCCTTCGCGGGCGGGAGTCCGCGGCGGGCCAAGCCCCCGCGGGTGCCGCCCACGACGTGCCGACAGACTAGCAGGCGGGGGCGCGCCGCGCGAGGGCGCCGGCGACGCCCGTCGAACGCGACGGCGGAAGGGTGAGGAGATGGTCGGGGCGAGTGGATTTGAACCACCGACCCCACGGTCCCGAACCGTGTGCGCTACCAGGCTGCGCTACGCCCCGACCTCAGGCGTGGGCCGCGAAACATAGCATCCCTCGCGCGTCCGCACAACCCTCCGGGAGCCCTCACGTCAGCCGCCCGCCCCGGCCCGGCCTCAGCGCGGCGGAGGAGGCGAAGGGACGGCGGCCTCGCCGCCGCTCCGCGGGTCGGCGACCCCGACCAGGGTCCCGTCGGGCCGGACCTCGACGCCGTGGACGATCCCGATGGGATCCCTCGGCCTCAGGTCGTGCCCCCGTGCGGCGAGCCCCGCGAGCGTCTCCGCGCGAAAGGCTCCCCTCTCCACGAAGACGGCGTCCGGCAGGTGCTGGTGGTGGGCCCGGGGAGCGGCCACCGCCTCGGCGAGGGGCTGTCCGAGCGGCCCCGCCCGGAGGAAGACCTGCAGGACCGTCGTGGGGATCGTCGACCCGCCCGGCGAGCCGAGGACCATCCGCAGGCGGCCGTCCTCGAGGACGATCGTCGGCGTCATGGAGGAGAGCGGGCGAGCGCCGCCGCGAACGGCGTTCGCGGCTCCCTGGACGAGGCCGAACAGGTTCGGCCGGCCGGGTGCGGTCGCGAAGTCGTCCATCTCGTTGTTCAGGAGGACCCCGACGCCCGGGACCCAGGAGCCGTTCCCGAACGTGCCGTTGAGAGTCGTCGTCAGGGCCACCGCCGCCCCGTCGGAGGTCGCCACCGACAGGTGCGTCGTCTGCTCGCTCTCGCGCAGCCCCGCTCTCACGCCGGCCGACGGCGTCGCCCTCGTCGGGTCGATGCTCCCCGCGAGCTCCGCCAGGCGCGACGGGGACAGCAGCCGGCGGACCGGGACCTCGGCGCAGGCCGGATCCGCGAGCCAGCGGTTGCGGTCCGCGAAGGCGCGCCGCTCGGCCTCGAGGAGGAGGTGGAGCCCGAGCGAGCCCCAGGTCCCGCGCCAGCCCACCGGCCCGTCCCCGAGCTGTCCGAGGATCGACGAGAGGAGGAAGCCGCCGGAGGACGGGAGCGGCATCGTCACGAGCTCCCACCGCTCGAACGGGACGACGTGGGGCGGACGCCAGACCGGACGGTAGCCGGCGAGGTCGGAGGCGGCGAGGACGCCGCCCTCCGACCGGACCCAGGCGACGACCGCGTCGGCGATCGGCCCCTCGTGGAAGGCGTCCGCGCCGCGTTCGGCGATGGCCGCGAGCGTCGCGGCCAGCTCCGGCTGCCGGAACAGGCTCCCGGCCGGAAGCGGGCGACCGCCCGGGAAAAAGACGCGCCGGCTCTCTGGGTGCGAGGCGAAGACCGCGCGCTCCTCCACGAGGTCCGAGGTGAGCTCCCGCGGGACGCGGAAGCCCTCGCGCGCGAGCCTCTCCGCCGGGGCGAGCAGGGAGCGCCACGGCAGCCGCCCGAGCCTGCGGTGGGCTTCCGCCAGGCCCCGGACGGTCCCGGGGGTGGCGACCGCCAGGCCGCTCGTCAGCGAGGCGCCGGCGGGCAGCCGCCCCTCCCCGGCCAGGAAGGTCCGTTCCCACGCTCCGGCAGGCGCGGTCTCGCGGAAGTCGAGGGCGAAGAGGTCCCCGGCGGGGAGCCGCGCGACGAGGAAGCCGCCGCCAGCCAGGTTCCCCGCCTGCGGGAGCGTCGCCGCGAGCGCGAACGCCGTCGCGACGGCGGCGTCGACGGCGTTCCCTCCCGCGGCGAGGACCTCGGCCCCGGCCCTTGCAGCCTCCTCAGAGCCCGCCACGACGACGCCCCGGCTCGACGACCGGACGCGCGCCGGCCCGTGCGGCGCCCCGGGAACGCTCGGCGACGAGACGACGGCCGCATCCGAGGCGCCCGAGGCGCCCATCCCCGCAGGCCCCGCCGCCAGCGCCGCGGCGGCGGCGAGCGCGCAGGCCGTCCGTCGCGCGCTCACGCGGCCCGTCTCACCTCAGCTCGACGTGGAGCTTCCCCGCGGCGTCGAACTCGAGCTTCAGGCTCCGGCTCTCCCCTCCGGGCACGGACGTCTTGTACGTCTCGTACGACCGGACGGAGCTGTCCGTGGCGATGACCCAGACCTTGAACTCGCCCGGACCCGACGCGACCGAGACGGTCCCCTCCACGAGCCCGCCGCGCCCTCTCTTCCCGAAGTCGAACGCCTTTCGGAAGATCTCCCGGTCGTTCAGCCGCACCATCACGTATCCGTCGTTGATCGGCGACTGCAGGGCGATCCGGAGGGTGGCGGTCGACGGCGTGGCGGCCGGGACCGGCGTCGGCGTCGGTTCGGCCGGCCGGACCGCGATGCGCACGGGGGTCGGGAGCGGCGTCGGCTTCTTCCTGCGAGCGGCCTCGGTCAGGCGTCGCTGCTCCTCGGCCGTCTTGGCGGCCCTGGCGAGCCTCTCCGAGGCCTCCGTCTTCAGCTGGAGCGCCTCCGGGCTCGCCGGGTCGAGCGCCAGCGCGGCCTCGGCCTCGACGACCGCACGGGCGTCGTCGCCCGCCGCGGCGGCCTCCCGGGCCGCCGAAAGCGCCTTCTCGACCTCGGCCGCGCGGGCGGCGGCCTGCTGCTGCTCGGCCACCAGCGCCTCGGCCTGGCCGACCAGGGCGCGGGCCTGCTGGGCCGCCTCCGACGCCGGGTCCTGCTGGATGATCTGGCGGAGGGCCTGGAGCGCCGGCTCGGCTTTCCCCTCCGAGAGGAGGCGGCTCGCCTCGGCGACGAGGGCCTTTCGTTGCTCCACCTGCCGCGCGAGGGCCTCCTGCCGGGCGGCCTCCTCCCGGGCACGGACGGACTTCCGGTGCTGCCCGATCCCGACGACGACGGCGATGACGACGACCACCAGGGCCGCCCCGGCGATCGCGAGCGGCGGGATCCTCTTGCGGGGCGGCGCCTCGGGCTCGGCCGGCCTCGGCGGAGGAGGCGGCAGCGGCTCGAGGTGGACCTCGGGGATGCCGATGTCCTGCGGTGGCGCGGCCGGGACCCTCGTGGGCGGAACCGGTGCCCGACCCGGGGGAGGCGGCGGCGGACCCGGCGGAGGGGCCGGCTTCGGGGCCGGGGAGGCCAGGCGGGCCAGGGCGGCCGCGTCCGTGATGATCTCCGTGGGACGGCTGTCCAGGTCCGGCGGGGGAACGGGAGCGGCCGGCGGAGGGGCCGCCGCCGGTGCGAACGGCGCCGGCGCCACCCCGCGGGGGGCCGGCTCCGGCTCCACCGGCGGGGGGCCCGCCGGCGGCACCGCCGGAGGCGGCGGCTCGGAGACGAGCGCCTTCATCGCCCAGGCCGGGAGGATCTCGGTCTTGCCGGAGAGCCCCGCCTCGCCGGGCGGGGGGACGAGCGGCGCCGGAGGAGGGCTGGGAGGCGCCCCGAAGCCTCCGGGAGGGGCCTGCAAGAGCTCGGTCGGCGCGTCGGCCCGTCTGCGCGACGGGGGCTCCTCGTCCAGGGGCTCCGGAGGAGCGATCGGCCTCATCAGGAGCTCCGTCGGCGCGTCGGCCGAAGGGCGCGCGGGAGCCTCGGGCACCGGCGGGGAGACGACCGGGATCAGGAGCTGGGTCGGCGCGTCCGAACGGCTGCGCGGCGGCGGCTCCATGGCCGCCGGCTCCGGGGGAGGAACCGGGCGCATCAGGAGCTCGGTCGGGGCGTCCGCCCCGGGCCGCGACGGGGGAACCGCCGGAGCCGGCGCCGGAGGGACGAAGGCCGGCATCAGCTCGGTCGGCGCGTCCCGGCGAACCTCCGACGGGCCGCGACCTCCCCGGGCCGCGGTGGGCTCCGCCTCGGCGGACCGGGCGGCCTCCGGTCCACCCTCGACGACCTCCGTCGACGCGCCGCCAGCCCGCGGCGGCGCCTCGGCGCCCTGCTCGTCGAGGTCCCAGTTCGGCGCGCTCGCCTCCACCGCCTCTTGGAGCACCGGCTCGGGCGGGGGGAGCGGCCACTCGATCGGGACCGTCAGGGGCGGTCCGGCCTCCGGGGGTGGCGCCGCGGCCGGGCGCTGGATAGGGGGCACCACGGCGGAGGCGAAGCTGGCGGGGCGGCCGTCGACGGCCTGGATCGGCCCGAGCTTCTCGGCCTCGGCGACCATGTCGCCGAGGTCGCGGAGCATCTGCCGCTCCTCCTCTCGGGCCTTGAACTCGTAGAGGGCCAGCGCCAGGTCGTTGCCCCGCTGGTACCGCTGCGCCGGGTCCTTGGAGAGGACCTTGTCGAGGACGGCGACGAACTCGGGCGGGATCGAGGCGTCGTAGGTGTCGGGCGGGGTGAAGGCCTCGTGGACGATCTTGTACGAGATGGAGGTCAGGTTGTCCGCCGTGAACGGCTTCTTCTTCGTCAGGAGCTCGTAGAGCGCCACCCCGAGGGAGAAGAGGTCCGACCGGCCGTCGACGGTGTCGCCCGTGACCTGCTCCGGCGACATGTAGTTGGGGGTGCCGAGGAACTGACCCGAGGAGGTGAGGGTCGAGCTCTCGATCTTGGCGATCCCGAAGTCGGTGATCTTCACCGCCCCCTCGGGGGTGATGATGATGTTGGCCGGCTTGACGTCCCGGTGGACGATCCCGCGCCGGTGGGCGTAGTCGAGCGCCTCGGCCACCTGGCCGACGATCTCGGCGATCCGCTCGTAGGCGAAGGGGTGCCTCTCCTGGAGGAGCTGCTTGAGGTTCTTCCCCTCGACGTACTCCATCGCGATGAAGGACGTCATCGTCGAGGGGTCCTCGCCGACGTCGTGGACCGTGACGATGTTCGGGTGCGACAGGATCCCGGCCGCCTGCGCCTCGCGCATGAAGCGCTCCCGGAACTCCTTGGCCTCCTGGTCGTCCTCGGCGGCCGCCCGGATCGTCTTCAGCGCGACCATCCGTCCGATGACCGGGTCGCGGCCCAGGTAGACGATCCCCATCGCCCCCTTCCCGAGCTCGCGCACCACTTCGTAGCGCCCCAGCTTTCGCGGGGCGCTCGGCGGCAGGGATGCGGAATCTGGTGGCAGAGAACCTCCCTCGACGCCGGAGTCCGTCGCTGGTCTGTCAGCCCGTCGGAGCCGGTGAAGGATTCTAGGGGCGCGCCAAACCGGGTGTCAACGAACGGCCCGGTCCCGCTCCCCGCGGCGAGCCCGGACCGCTCGGACGCCGGCGCCCGCGCACCTATAATCGCCGCTCGCGCGATTCGGCGCAGGAGGATCCCGTATGAAAGTCTATCCGGCGTCGGCCATCCACAACGTCGCGGTGGTCGGCCACAACGGGGTCGGCAAGACGACCCTGGTCTCGGCTCTCCTCCACGAGGCGGGAGCCACCACCCGCTTCGGCCGCGTGGAGGACGGGCAGGCCCCCACCGACTTCGACGCGGAAGAGGTCGACCGGAAGATCTCCGTCGGCCTGGCCGTCGCCGCTCTCGAGTGGAAGAAGCGGAAGGTCAACCTGATCGACACGCCCGGGTACGGGATCTTCGTCTCGGAGATGATCTGCGGCCTGAGGGCCGCCGACGCGGCCCTGATCGTCGTCGACGCGGTGGCCGGGGTCGAGGTCCAGACGGAGAAGGCCTGGAAGCTCGCCGACGAGCTGGGGCTCCCCCGCGTGGTCGTGGTCAACCGGATGGACCGCGAGCGGGCCGACGCCGGCCGGGTCGTGGACCAGCTCGTCAAGAAGTTCGGCCGCAGCTGCGTCGCCATCGAGGCGGCGATCGGCAAGGAGAAGGGCTTCCGGGGCGTCATCGACCTCGTCCGGATGACCGGCCACCTGACGGACGACGCCGGCAAGACCGCCGAGGGGCCGATCCCGAAGGAGTTCGAAGCCGAAGCGGCGACGCTCCACGAGGCGCTCGTGGAGATGGTCGCCGAGGGCGACGACGCTCTGATGGAGAAGTTCTTCGCCGAGGGGGCCCTGTCGGCCGACGAGATGGTCCCGGCGCTCCGCAAGGCGATCCACGACCGGCGGATCGCGCCCGTCCTCTTCGCCGCCGGCGGCGACCACGAGCGGGGCGTCGAGAAGATCCTCGACGAGATCGTCGACCTCCTCCCCACCGCGGACGGCTTCCAGACCGTGGCCCGGGGGAAGGACGGCCACAGCGCCGCGCTCGCCGTCGACCCCGCCGGCCCGCTCTCGGCCTTCGTCTTCAAGACGATCTCCGACCCCTTCGAGGGGCGGCTGACCCTGTTCCGCGTCGCCTCGGGCACCGTCCGGCCCGACGCCTCCGTGTGGAACGCGCGCACGGAGTCCGCCGAGCGCTTCGGCGCGGTCTTCTCGCCGCTCGGCAAGCAGAAGATGACCGTCCCGGAGGTCCCGGCGGGCGACATCGGCGCGGTGGCGAAGCTGAAGGAGACGTTGACGGGCGACACGCTGACGACGAAGGAGAACCCCCTCCTCCTCCAGGGATTCGACTTCCCCGAGCCGGCGATCTCCTTCGCCATCGAGCCGAAGTCGAAGGGAGACGAGGACAAGATCTCCGCCGCCCTCGGCCGCCTCATCGAGGAGGACCCGTCGCTCCGGTTCTCGCGAGACCCCGAGACGCACGAGTTCCTCCTGGCGGGCGCCGGGCAGCTGCACGTCGAGATCGCCGTCTCGCGGATGAAGAGGAAGTCCGGCGTCGAGGTGATCCTCCACCCGCCGAAGGTCCCCTACCGGGAGACGATCACCCGGAAGGCGGAGGCGCACGGCCGCCACAAGAAGCAGACGGGCGGGCACGGGCAGTTCGCCGACTGCAAGATCCGCGTCGCGCCGCTCTCGCGCGGCGAGGAGTTCCAGTTCGTCGACGACATCTTCGGCGGCTCGATCCCGAAGAACTACATCCCGGCCGTCGAGAAGGGGATCCAGGAGGCGAGGAAGCGGGGCTTCTTGGCCGGGTTCCCGATGGTGGACTTCAAGGTCGAGCTCTACGACGGGCAGTACCACGACGTCGACTCGTCCGAGATGGCCTTCAAGATCGCCGGGTCCCTCGCCTACAAGGACGCGATGGCCAAGGCGGGCCCGACGATCCTGGAGCCGATCGTCAAGGTCGAGATCCGCGCCCCGCAGGAGTACATGGGCGACCTGATGGGCGACCTGACGAGCCGCCGCGGCCGGCCCTCCGGCATGGACACCGAGGGGGACGAGGCCATCATCAAGGCCGACGTGCCGATGGCCGAGATGATCTCCTACGCGCCGGTGCTCCGTTCCATCACTCAGGGGCGCGGCAGCTTCCACATGGAGATGAGCCACTACGAGGAGCTCCCCCGCATGCTGCAGGACAAGCTCGTCGCCGAGCGGGCCCGGCAGAAGAAGGAGGAGGCCGAGGAAGGCTGACCCGGGTCCTCCCCCGCCGCCGTCTCCGAAGAGGGCCGCCCGCAGGGCGGCCCTCTTCACGTCCGGCGGGGCTCCGCCGGCGGCCCGTCGAGAGCCCGGAAGCGCGTCGCTTCCGGAAGGGTCAGGCCGAAGTCCGAGAGGAGGAGCGGGACGAGCTCCTCGCGGCCGATCTCCCTGGCGGTCTCCAGGGCGCCCCGGCGCTCGACGTACGAGAGGTTCCGCAGCGTCCGCCGGACGTCCGGGCGGGCCAGCTGCGCCGTGAGCGTCTCGACGAACCGGCTCTTCGGCCAGGTGCTCGTGAACCAGTTGGCGACCTCGAAGTCCACCTGCGGGCGCTCCTCGGGGAAAAAGGCGTACAGGTCCGCCGCGCTCTCGGAGCCCGGGACCCGGGCGCGCAGCACGCGGAGGGGCCCCTCCCTCACGACCGCGTACCGGAACCCCCACTGGTCGTGCTCGGCCCCGTCCACCGGGACGGGCAGGACCGGTCCGGACGCGCCGAACCCGACGTCGGCCAGGAGCTCGCGCGGGCCGTCCCGGACGACGAGCACCATGTGGGTCCGCGGGAGGAGCTCGCCCGACGGGGGGCGAACGCGCGCCTCGCACGCGCGCACGTCGAACCCCAGAGCGAGAAGGACGGCGCGGAAGAGCCCGTTCTGCTCGAAGCAGTAGCCGCCCCGGCGGCGGCGGACCAGCTTCTCCTCGAGCGCCGGGAGCGACAGGTCGATCGGGAGCTCCCCCGCCTGGATGGCGAGGTTCTCGAACGGCACCGCCGACGTGTGCGCCAGGTGCAGGGCGGCCAGCCCCTCTCCGGAGGCCGAGGGGGCGCGGTCCAGTCCGACCCGGGCCAGGTACGCGTCGAGGTCGGGGATCGAGGGCCCCGGGCCGGAGGCCCCGCCGTCAGGCCCCGTGGACACCGGCCTTGGCGGCGAGGATGAACTCCCGGAGGTAGGAGACGTCCGCGACGCCGGACTCGGCAGCGAGCCTCTCGAGGCCCTCCGTGAGGGCCGCGCGGTCGTGCCGGTGTCGGTGCAGGATCCGGTAGGCCTTCTGCAGGGCGGCGACCCGCTCCTCGGAGAAGCCCTTCCGGGACAGGCCGACGGCGTTCAGCTTCCAGGCCTTCGTCTCGCGCTCCGAGGAGGTCCAGACGAACGGCAGGACGTCCCGGTTCACCGGCGTCATCCCGCCGATGTAGGCGAACCGGCCGATCCTCAGGAACTGCCGGACGACGACGAAGCCGCCCAGGATCGCGTCGTCGTCGACGACGCAGTGCCCGGAGAGAGACGCCGCGTTGGCGAAGACGGTGCGGCTCCCGACGACGCAGTCGTGGGCGACGTGCGCGTAGGCCATGAAGAGGTTGTCGTCGCCGATGACGGTCTCGTAGTGCCCCTGGGCCGTCCCCCGGTGCGCGGTGGCGAACTCCCGGAAGACGTTCCGGCTCCCGACGACGAGCCGCGTGGGCTCGCCCCGGTACTTCAGGTCCTGCGGCGGGCCGCCGAGGACGGCGTGGGGGTGGACGACGTTGTCCTCCCCGAGCGTCGTGGGACCCTCGAGGACCGCGTGCGCGCCGACGCTCGTCCGCGCCCCGAGCGTCACGCCGGCGCCGACGACCGCGTAGGGGCCGACCGAGACGTCCGGCCCGAGGACGGCGGACTCGTGGACGACGGCGGTGGGGTGAACGGCCATCAGGTGCCCTCCCGTGCCGGGGTCCGGTCGAGGATGCTGCTCATGAGCTCCGCCTCGGCGCAGAGCTGGCCGTCCACGCGAGCCTCGCCGCGGACCCGGGTGAGGCTGGCGCGCTGCTGGAGCATCTCGACGGTGAAGAGGATCTGGTCCCCGGGGACGACGGGCCGGCGGAAGCGGACCTTGTCGAGCCCGGTCAGGTAGACGGCCTTGCTGCTCGGGTCCGGGACGTGGGCGAGCATCATGCAGCCCCCCACCTGGGCCATCGCCTCGACGATCAGGACGCCGGGCATGACGGGGTTCCCCGGGAAGTGCCCGCAGAAGAACTCCTCGTTGATCGTCACGTTCTTCAGGCCGACGACCCTCTTGCCGGGCACCAGCTCGAGGACCCGGTCGACGAGGAGGAACGGGTAGCGGTGGGGCAGCACCCTCAGGATGTCCTGGATCCCGAGGACGAACGGCCGGGGACCCGGGGGGAGGGCGGGGTCGCTCATTCGGTCGTCTCCTCCGAGAGCCCGGCGCGCCGGGCCAAGATCCGGACGAGGCGGGCGGTCTCGGGGAGCCGCCGGATCTCCACGATCGCGCGCATCGAGTCGCGATAGGGCATGTGCGGGGAGCCGTTGACGTTGGCGCCGTCGGGGACGTCGGACTGGATGCCCGTCTGGGCCCCGGCCTTGACGCCGTCGCCCACCCGGAGGTGCCCGGCGACGCCGACCTGGCCGCCCAGGACGACGCGGTCCCCGATGACCGACGACCCGGCCAGGCCCGCCTGCCCGCAGACGAAGCCGTGGCGTCCCACCTCGCAGTTGTGCCCGATCATGACGAGGTCGTCGACCTTCGTGCCGTCGCCGATCCGGGTCGCCTCGAAGGTGGCCCGGTCGACGCAGCTGTTGGCGCCCACCTCGACGTCGCTCCCGAGGGCGACGCCCCCGACCTGGGGGATCTTCCGGATCCCCGTGGGCGAGACCGCGTAGCCGAAGCCGTCCGCCCCGAGGACGGCCCCCGAGTGGACCTCGGTCCGCGCGCCGACGGAGACGTCGTCGTAGAGGACGACGTGCGGGTGGAGCCAGGCTCCCTCCGCGAGGGTGCAGCGGCGGCCGACCACCGCGTGGGCCTCGACGATGGCCCCCGGGCCCACCCGGCTCCCGGCGCCGATCACGACGAAGGGCCCCACCTCGGCGGTGGGGTCCACCGTCGCGGCAGGGTCGACGACGGCGGTCGCGTGGACCCCGGGCACGGCGCGCCTCGGCGGGAAGAAGAGGCCGAGGACGGCCACGAGGGCGAGCGACGGGTCCGCGGCCTCGACGACGGTCCGTCCGGGGAGCCGCGCCGCCGATCGGGCGAGCAGGACGCCCGCCGCCGAGGCGGTCGCCCGCCGCTCGGCCGCGGCGTCCGCGGCGAAGGCGAGCTCGCCCGGCCCGGCCGCCTCGAGAGAGCGGACGCCCGACACGCGACGGGCCCCGTCGCCCACGACGGTGCCTCCGCAGGCCGCGGCGAGCTCCGCCGCGCTGAAGCCGGCCCCCGGCTCGCCGCTCATCGGCCTGGCGGGCTCAGTTGGCCTTCGGAGCGGGCTTCGCCCCGCCGGCGGGGGCGGCCGGCTTGGCCTCGGGCTTGGCCGGCGCGGTCGCCAGGGCCGAGTTGAACTTCGTGATGACCTTGTCGGTCAGGTCGACCGCGTCGTCGGCGTAGAGGAGCCCGCTCTGGAACTTGTTGAAGACGAGCTGGTAGCCCTCCTCCTTGGAGACCTGCTGGATGACCGGCATGACCTTCTTCTCCAGCTCGCCCAGCTCCTTGCGCTGCAGCTCCTCCAGCTCCCTCTGCGCGTCGTCCTGGAAGCGCTTCATGTCGAGCGCCTTGGACTGGTAGTCCTTCTGGAGCTTCTCGATCGCGTCCTCGGAGAGCGTCTTGTTCTGCTCCTGGATCTTCTGCTCCATGTCGCGGAGCTCCTTCTGGCGCTTGGCGAGCTCCTCCTGCTTGGCGCCCTGCGCCTTCTGGACCCGGGCCAGGCTCTCCTTGCCCATCGCCGAGTCCTGGACGATCCGCTGGACCTCGATGACGCCGACGCGGATCGGGGCCTGGGCGGCCGCCGGGGGAGCGGCGAGGAGCGCGGCCGGAGCGAGGGCGGCGAGCAGGGTGTTCATCCGATTCATGGGGGGACTCCTTCTCACGGGGTGCTTCTGGCTTCTCGCGGGCCCGGAGGGGCTCCGCGGCGGCCGCCGAGTTTAGTCGAACTCGCCCCGGGCCGGAGAGGGGGCGCCGGGGCCCCCCGTCCCCGGCTCAGAACGTGGTGCCGATGGAGAACTGGAAGTCGGTCCGCTTCTCCGCGCCGTTGGGCAGCGTGAAGCCGTCCTGGTCCTTCAGCACCTTCGGGGCCAGGTTGACGCCGTAGATGAACCTCAGGGGCGCCTGGAAGATCGGGAGGAAGACCCTCAGCTCCAGCCCGGCGGAGGTCCTCAGGTCGAAGGGCCGGAAGGGCTGGTCCTCGATCCAGGTGTTCCCGGCGTCGAAGAAGGCGGCCAGCTTGATCGGCCCGGCCAGGGCGTACACGTACTCCAGGTTGACGACGTAGAACTTGTCCCCTCCCAGGAGGGCGCCCTGCTCGTTGAAGTACGCGCGGTCCTGGTCGTCGACGGGGAAGATGGCGCCGTACTGGAACCCGCGGACCGAGCGGTCCCCCCCGATCCGGTAGCGCTCGAAGATCGGGATCTCGCCCCCGGAGTACGGCCGGACGATCCCGCCCTGGAAGTTGAGCGCAAGGAAGGTCTTGCGCCCCGTCGGCAGGTACCAGGTGGCGTTGGCGAGCGACTTCACGAAGGAGAAGTCGCCGCCGAGGAGCCCGCCGGCGACGGTCACCGAGGCGCCGAGCCTCACGCCCCGCGAGGGGTCGAACGGGTCGTTCCGGCTGTCGTAACGGTAGCCCGGGGTGACGGCCGAGGTCCGCCCGGTGAAGTCGGCGAAGGCGGCCGGGGGGACGCCGCCGCCCGGCGGCGGCGGCGGCGGGAAGACCTCGTACCGGCTCTTGGTGTCCGTGTAGGCGTAGTAGACCGACGCCACGTCGAAGAGCCCGAGGCCCCACCCGACGGAGGCGTTCACGCCCCGGGTCCTCTGGTTCACGTCGAGGTAGTCGAGGGAGCGGTTGAAGACCGAGGCCCCGATGGACATCCGCTGGTCCAGGAACCACGGCTCCATGATCGAGACGTCGAAGAAGTTCGAACGGTTCCCCCGCTGGAACTGGATGCCGATCGTGTCGCCCCGGCCGAGGAAGTTCCGGGTCGCGAACTGGAACTGGGCGAACAGGCCGTCGAGCTGGGAGTACCCGGCTCCGAACTGGATCTCGTTGCGGTTCGTGTCCTGTCCCTTGACCGTGACGTCGACCGTCTTGGCCTCCGGGTCGACCCGGAACTCGGGGTCCTCCTCGATCTTGAAGTACCCGAGCTGGGTGATCTTGAAGACCCCCTTCCGGAAGGACTCCATGTCCAGGATGTCCCCCTCGGCCAGCTGCAGCTCCCGCCGGAGGACCTTGTCCCGGGTCGTCTTGTTCCCGCTGAACTCCACCCGGCCGAGGCGGTACTGGTCCCCCTCGGTGACCCGGATGGTGACGTCGACGACACGGTCCTTCCGCTCGGCGTACTCGGGGTTCATGAAGAGGTAGATGTACCCCTTCTCCCGGTAGAGGGCCTCGACGGCCTTCATCCCCTCGACGAGGAGCGAGCGGTTCAGCGGCTTCCCCGTGCGGACCAGGAACGACCGGAGGAGCCGCTCGGGGGCGAAGACCGTCGCGCCCTCCAGCTTCAGCTCGCCGAAGAAGAACTGCTCGCCCTCGACGACGGGCACCCGGATCCGGGCCCGGCGCTTGACCTTCTCGGGGCGCTTCTCCCCGGGGTTGACGACGAACGTCGTGACGAGGGGGTCCTTGACGACGACGTCCTTGTACCCGGCGTCCTGGTAGAGCCGCTTGATCGACTCGACGTCCTCCTCGTAGCTGGCCTGGTTGTAGACGTCCTTCGAGTCCCAGAACCAGTACCAGTGCGCCTGCCGCGTCTTCTTCATCGCGTTGCGCAGGCGCTGGTCCGAGAAGACCCGGTTCCCGGTGAAGTCGATCTCCTCGATCTTGACCTTGTCGCCCTCGTCGACGAGGAAGACGACCCGCCGCTGGTTCTCGGCCATCGTCTCGACGGTCGTGTCCACGACGGCCGACCGGAAGCCCTCCGCGCGGTAGGACTCGGTCAGGGCGGTCTTCGCCTTCGAGATCTCCCGCAGGGAGACGGGGCCGCCGACCCGGATCTCCGCCTTGGCCTCCTTCAGCTTGTCCTTCAGCTGGGAGGTCGTCAGCTTCTTGTTGCCCCGGAACTCCAGGTCGCCGACGCGGGGGCGCTCGACGACGACGGCCACGAGCCGGACCCCCTCGGGAGTCGCCTCCTCCTCGAGCGAGACGTCCTCGAAGAGGCCCGAGTCCCACAGCCGCGGGAAGGCCCGGCGGACCTTCTCCGGGTCGTACGGCTCGCCGGCCTTCACCCCGAGGTAGAAGGCGACGGTCTCCCCCGAGACCGTCTTCCCGCCCCGGACGACGACCTCCGCGAGGGTGCGCCGCGGCCCTTCGGGCACCGGCGAGATCGCCAGCGAGGGCTTCGGGACGGCCTCCCCGAAGGCCGACTCCGGCGCCGCGGACGGCGGGGGGGTCGGCGTCGGCGCGGGAGCCGGCGCCTCCTGCGCGGCGGCGAGGGCTCGGGGACCTCCTCCGAGGGCGAGGGCGAGCGCGGCGGCGAGGGCCGGGGCCGCGAGCCGCGGGGAGGCGGCCCGCGCTCCCCCGCCTCTCCCGGCCCGGCCGGCCCGGGGGAACGGAACGCTCACTCGGGGCCTCACCGCTAGGGGCCGACCGGCTCCGCCGCCCGGGCCAGGACCTTCAGCTCGTTGTCGACGACCGTGACTTCGAGGCACTCGAGCGCTTCCCGCGACGAGATAAGCAACTCGGATACCGCGTCCTCGACGTGCCGCTGGATCGTCCGGCGCAGGGGCCGGGCGCCCGAGTGGACGTCCTGCCCCGCGACCGACAGGAGCCAGTCGATCGCCCTGTCGTCCGCCGTCAGCGTCAGCCCGCGGTGCTTCAGCGTCGCGGCGACGTCCTCGATCAGCAGGCGCCCGATCGCCCGGAGCTCCTCCGTGCCGAGGGGGTTGAAGACGATCACGTCGTCGATCCGGTTGATGAACTCCGGGCTGAACTCGCGCCGGAGCTCCTTCAGGACCAGCTCCTCGACCTCGCGGGCGGCGGGGGCGGCCTTCTTGTCGCCGAACCCCACGCGGCTCCCCGTCACGAGGAACTTCGTCCCGATGTTGGACGTCATGATCACGAGCGTGTTCTTGAAGTCGACCACGTTGCCGTAGGCGTCCGTCAGCTGGCCGTCCTCGAGGATCTGCAGGAGGAGGTTCGCGATGTCGGGGTGCGCCTTCTCGATCTCGTCGAGGAGGATCAGCGAGTAGGGCTGGCGGCGGACCCGCTCGGTCAGCTGGCCCCCCTCGTCGTGGCCGACGTACCCGGGCGGCGAGCCGATCAGCTTGGAGACCGCGTGCTTCTCCATGTACTCGGACATGTCGAAGCGGACCATCGCGCGGGGGTTGTCGAAGAGGAACTCCGCGAGCCGCCGGGCGACCTCCGTCTTCCCCACCCCCGAGGGGCCGAGGAAGATGAAGGAGCCGACGGGCCGGTTCGGGTTCTTCACGCCGATGCGGGACCGCCGGATCGCGCGGCTGATGGCCTCGATGGCGCGGTCCTGGCCGATGACGCGGCGCTTCAAGGTCTCGTCCATCCGGAGGAGCTTCTCGGCCTCCTCGACCTGCAGCGAGGTCACCGGGATGCCCGTCCAGCTGGAGATGACCTCCTCGATGTCCTTCCGGCCGACCTCGACGAAGGCCCCCTCGTCCGCCGAGGCGGACTTCGTCCGCTCGATCTCCTCCTTCAGCTCGATCTCCCGCTCGCGCAGGAAGACCGCCCGCTCGAAGTCCTTCTCGGAGATCGCCTTCTTCATCTCCTTGACGACCTGCCGGACGTCCCCCTCCAGGCGCCTCAGGTTCTGCGTGTCGGCCGTCATCCTCAGCTTCACCTTGGCGCCGGCCTCGTCGAGGATGTCGATCGCCTTGTCGGGGAAGAAGCGGTCGGGGATGTAGCGGCTCGACTGGTAGACCGCGGTCTTGATCGCCTCGTTCGTGTAGCGGACCCGGTGGAACTTCTCGTACCGCTCGCGGACCCCCTCGAGGATCTCGAGCGTCTGCTCCTCGTTCGGCGGGGCGACGGTGATCGCCTGGAAGCGGCGCAGGAGCGAGCGGTCCTTCTCGATGTACTTCCGGTACTCCTTCATCGTCGTCGCCCCGATGCACGAGATCTCCCCGCGCGAGAGCGCCGGCTTGAGGATGTTGGCGGCGTCGAGCGACCCCTCGGCCGACCCGGCGCCGATCAGGGAGTGGATCTCGTCGATGAAGATGATCAGGTCCTGGTTCTCGCGGAGCTCCTTGAGGATCCCCTTCAGCCGCTCCTCGAACTGCCCGCGGTACTTGGTCCCCGCGACGATCAGGGAGAGGTCGAGGGCGAGGATCTTCCGCTGGGCCAGGAAGAGCGGGACGTTCCCCTCGACGATCCGCTGGGCGAGGCCCTCGACGATCGCGGTCTTCCCGACCCCGGGCTCGCCGAGGAGGATCGGGTTGTTCTTCGTCCGGCGCGAGAGGATCTGGACGATCCGCTCCACCTCCTGATCGCGGCCCACCAGCGGGTCGAAGACCCCCTGCTGGGCCAGCGCCGTCAGGTCCCGCGCGTACTCGGCGAGGAACGGGAGCTCTTTCTTCTGCTTGGAGGCCTCGCGCTCCTTGATGAGCGCGATCGTCTCCTCCCTCACGCCGTAGAGGTTGAAGCCGTGCGCCACGAGGGCGCGCCCGGCCGTCGACGACTCCACCCGGAGGATGCCGATCAAGAGGTGCTCCGTCCCGACGTAGGGGTGCATCATCGACTCCGCCTCGTGCGAGGCGTAGGCGAGGATCTTCTTCGACTCCTCCGAAAGCGGCAGCTCCTGCGTCGAGGAGACCCGCTCGACGAAGACGCGGTCCCCCTCGATCTCGCGCCTCACGTCGTCGGGCTTGACGTTGAAGCGGGTGAAGATCTCCTTGAGGATCTCCTCCCCCTCGCGGAGGACGCCGAGGAGCACGTGCTCGGACTCGATGACCTTCGAGCCGAGCTTCGACGCTTCGTAGCGGGCGAAGAAGAGGGCGCGGCGCGCTTTCTCGTTGTACTTCTCGAACATCTGTCCCGACCCCTCGGGGGGGGCGACGCGGCCGCTTCAGGCCGCCGGGGACCCCCCCCCGTCGGCGGCGGATAAACCCTCGGCCGTCAACGTTTTGATCCTAGCACAGCGACGCGCCCAGGCCGGGTCGTGCGTGACGATGACGGCCGCGCCCGCGCGCTCGGACGCCACCTCCCGGAGGAGCTCGAAGACCTCGCTGGCGTGCGCGGCGTCGAGGCTGCCCGTCGGCTCGTCGCAGAGGAGGAGCCGCGGCCTCCTCACGACCGCCCGCGCGATCGCCACGCGCTGGCGCTCTCCGCCCGAGAGCGTCCGCGGGAAGGCGTCGGCGCGGGAGGAGAGCCCGACGCGCGCCAGGCAGGCGTCCGCCTCCCGCCTCGCCGCGCCGGGCGGGCGGCCGGCGAGGAGGAGCGGGAGCGCGACGTTCTCGGCCGCGGTCAGCTCCGGGAGGAGGTGGTGGAACTGGAAGACGAAGCCGATCGACTCGCCCCGGCGCCGGGCGCGGGCCGCCGGGTCGAGCGAGGACCAGTCCTGCCCGAGCACGCGGACCGTCCCCGTGTCGGGGACGTCCAGCCCCGCCAGGAGGTGGAGGAGCGTCGACTTCCCGCAGCCGGACGGGCCGGTGACCGCGAGGAAGTCGCCCTCTGGGACCGCGAGCGAGACGCCCCGGAAGACCTCGACGCGACCCTCCCCCGAGCCGAACCCCTTCGACACCCCCTCGGCCGTCACCAGCGGAGCCGCCTCAGGCGCCACGGAGGACCTCCGGGACGTCCAGCCGCGCCGCCTGGCGGGCCGGCGGCAGGGAGACGAGGAACGACCAGGCGAGCGAGAGGACCAGGACGAGGAGGAGCTCGACCGGGTCCGGCCGGAACGGCACGTGGGAGACCGCGTACAGGCGCGACGGCAGGGGGATCGCCTCCGTGCGGTCGAGGAGGACCGCCAGGGCGGTCCCGGCGGCGAGCCCGGCGGCGGTCCCGGCCGCGCCCACGAGGCCCCCCGCGGCGAGGAAGACGGAGCCGACCTGGCGCGGCGAGGCGCCGAGGACCGACAGCACCGCGGCGTCGGAGGCGCGGGTGGCCGCCAGGACCGCCGCCGTCGCCGCGAGGTTGAGCCCGGCCACCACCACGATGAGGAAGATCGTCGCGAAGAGGACCGTCCGCTCCAGCTCGAGAGCCAGCATCAGCGGCCGGTTGGCCTCCTGCCACGTCGTGACCTTGACGCCCTCCCCCAGGGCCGCCCGCACCCTGCCGGCCGTCTCCTCGGAGTCGCCGGGCTCGGAGAGGCGCAGCTCGAACCCGGTCGCGGCCCCCTCCGGGAGGCCCAGGAGGCGCCGCGCCTCCGGGAGCGGCATCCGCGCCTGTGGGAGCCGCCTCCCCGACGCCGGCGCCGAGACGTCCGACAGCGCGAGCGAGCCGACGATCGGGACCGGGCCGAGCGGCGAGAGGCGGGAGCGGGAAGAGACGAGGGTCACCTCCTCGCCGGGGAGCGCCGAGAGCGACCGGGCGAGCCCCGAGTCGAGGACCAGGCCCCGCTCGCCCGCGGCCCCGTACGCCTCGGCGGGGGCCGAGCCGGAGCCGGTCGAGAGCCAGACCCTCCCGCGCACCACCGGCGCGGCGCCGGTCACCCCGGGGAGCGCCGACAGGCGCGAGGAGAGCCCCTCCTCCGGACGGAACGCGGTCCTGCCGGCCGGCGTCACGAGGAGGTGCGGCGTCAGCGCCAGGAGGCGCGAGCGGATCTGGGACTGGAACCCCGACAGGAGGGAGAGCGCCACCACGAGGGCGGCGACGCCGAGGGTCAGGCCCAGGAGCGCCGCACCGGCGACGACCCCCACCTGCGCCTCGCGGCGGCGTGCGAGGAGGTAGCGGCGAGCCAGGAGGAGCGCCGTCAGCGGCCGCTCCCGCGGGGCCGGAGAAGCGGGAAGAGGATCACGTCGCGGATCGAGGTGGCGCCGGTCAGGAGCATCGCCAGCCGGTCGATCCCGACCCCGACGCCGCCGGCCGGGGGCATCCCGTACGAGAGCGCCTCCACGTAGTCCTCGTCGTAGAGCATCGCCTCGTCGTCGCCCGCCTCCCGCTCGGCCACCTGCGCGCGGAACTTCTCGGCCTGCTCGTCCGGGTCGTTCAGCTCGGAGAAGCCGTTGGCCACCTCCATCCGCCCCGCGTAGAGCTCGAAGCGGTCGGCGGTGGCCGGGTCCCCCGGCTTCGTCTTGGCGAGCGGCGAGATCTCGGCCGGGAAGTCGACGACGAACGTGGGCTGGACGAGGTGCGGCTCGGCCACGGCCTCGAAGAGCTCGGCGAGGAGCTTCCCCGGCTTGCCGGCGAACCGCTCGGGGCGGTCGACGCCCGCTCGCCGCGCGGCGACGAGGAGCGACGGGGCGTCGCACAGGTCCGCCTCCGAGAAGCGGCCCCCGCCGTGCTCGAGGACGGCGTCGCGCATCGACAGGCGCCGGAACGGGCGCCGGAAGGAGAGGCGCTCCTCCCCGCGGGGCAGCTCGACGGAGCCCGCGACCGCCTCGGCCGCGCGGCCGACGAGCTCCTCGGTGAAGGCCATCTGGTCCCGCGCGTCCGCGTACGCCGTGTAGAACTCGAGCATCGTGAACTCGGGGTTGTGCTGCGTGGAGATCCCCTCGTTCCGGAAGTTCCGGTTGATCTCGTAGACCCGCGGGAAGCCGCCGACGACGAGCCGCTTGAGGAACAGCTCCGGCGCGATGCGGAGGAAGAGGTCGAGGTCGAGGGCGTTGTGGTGCGTGACGAACGGCCGGGCGGCCGCGCCCCCGGCGATCGACTGCATCATCGGCGTCTCGACCTCGACGAAGCCCCGCTCGTCGAGGAAGCGGCGGACGAACGAGACGAGGCGCGAACGGGTCTCGAAGGCCTCGCGCGTCTCGGGCGAGACGATCAGGTCGACGTACCGCTGGCGGTAGCGGCGCTCCACGTCCGTCAGGCCGTGCCACTTGTCCGGGAGCGGGCGGAGCGACTTGGCGAGCAGCTCGAGGGCGGCGGCCTTCACCGAGAGCTCCCCCGTCTTCGTCCGGAAGACGACCCCGTGCACGCCCGCGTGGTCCCCGAGGTCGAGGGCCTCCAGCACCGGCCAGTCCCCGGGAGCCAGCGTGTCGGCCCGGAAGTAGGCCTGGACCTTCTTCCGCCCGTCGGAGAGGTCCGCGAACGCCGCCTTCTTCCCCATCCGGCGGAAGGAGAGGACCCGGCCCGGGACGCGCACGGTCCGCTCGGCCTCGGGGAGGGCCTCCAGGGCCGCGCCGTCCAGGCTGCCGAACGAGGCGACGACGTCGGAGACGAGGTGGGTCAGGTCGAACCGGTTCGGGTAGAGCGGGCGGCCGAGGGCGGCGATCCGCTCGCGCGCGGCGCGGCGGTTGGCGACCAGCTCGGCCAGCGAGGTCTCCGGGGACTCCGGGGACTCTGGGGACTTCGGGGACTCGGACATCGGGCGGCGATTCTCCGGGAGCCCCCCCCGGGGGGTCAAACGCCCTTTCCCGGAGCCCCGTTCGCGGGGCGCGGTCCGCCCGGCCGGACTCGACCGGCTCAGGCCAGGGAGGCCCGGACGTTGTGCAGGAGCCAGAGGCCCGAGAACGACCGGAGGAGCCGGAACCGCGAGCGGTGGATCTCGTTCACGCGCTCGGGCGGGGCCGCCGCGGCGGCCTCCTCCAGCGCCATCCGGAACCGCCGGTCCAGCTCCTGGGCGCGGACGAGGCAGAGGCCGCACTTGCGGAGCCGCTCGGCGAGCTCCCCGCTCGGCTCCTGCTCGGGCGGCACGGCCCGCAGCCACTGAGCCTCGTCCTCGATCATCACCCGGAGCGTCGCCGCCTCGAAGAAGAGCGCGTCGCGGGTCCGCTGCGCGTCGTCGGCGGCCGGCTCTCCCCGGAGGAAGCGGCGCGTGGCCCGCACCTCCCACGGCTCCAGGCGGAACCGCGAGAGGGTCTTGCCGTAGGCGGCCTTCCCGGTCCCAGACCCGTCGTCGATCAGCTCGACCGAGTAGAGGATCCTCGTGGCGGTGTCGCCCGTCAGCGGGTCCGAGGTCCCGGGCGCCGGGGCGACCGCCGGCTCGGGCTCGGCCGGGGCCGGCGGCGGCGTGCCCGCCGGGGC